>JBNJFB010000019.1:0-42364 GCA_051746405.1 Campylobacterota bacterium | reverse complement strand
TTTGAAGATACTTGATTTAATCTCTCATAATTTTTCTGTTCAATTTCAATCATTTTATTTGTATAAGACAACTTCTGCTTTGAGTACTTTAAATCAATCTCATTTATTTTTGAATCTATTTGTATAATAATTGAGTTATTTGCACTATTACCCTCTATTTCTTCATTTGTATATATTATTTTTCCTGCAACTGATGCTTTTACATTATAGTTTTCAATTGGCTCTATTTTTGCATAATACTCTTTTGCGAAAATTGAAGTTGCTAAAATACAACAAGCTATAAAAAATTTCATTCATTTTTTCCTTATATCTATTTTTTTTAAAACATTAATTATATCTTTTTTGACTTTTGAAAAATCTTCAGTTTTTTCAAGCTCAAAAATAAGTCTATCTAAATCTTGATTTATATTAATATAGACACTAATAATTTTAAGTAACTCATCTTTGTTTTTAGAGAACTTAACACGCTTAATTAAAGGCTTTGACTCTAATTTTCTATTTTGTATAGTTTTTATAACATAATAAATTAAACTTAATATTAATAGAGTAACTATTACTCCTGTAAAAAAATAGAATAGTTTCACTTTTTTAGGTCCACCTTAGAAATCCAATGTCCCCTCAATAGAGAAGTTTGCTTTTGAATCAAGTTCAGCATGGGATAATACAGCTACTTGAAGACCAAACTTCTCATATATTTCAGAGATTCTTTTTCTTAAAGATGGGTCAACTACCATTGCAATCTTACTAAAGCCTTTTGCTTCAAGCTGCTCTATTAAATCTTTTGTATATGTAACAAGATTATTTATTTCAGCAATAGACAACATCAACTGTGTTGCACCATGCTGCTCTTGTAGCTTTCCTATAAACTGTTGTTCGAGCTCTGGCTTTATAGTAACTATATGCAATACCCTATCACTATCTAAAAACTTCTGGGTTATAAGTCTATAAAGCTTACTTCTTACATGCTCAAGTAAAACATCAGGTGCTTTAGTAAACTCTGCAATATCTGCAATTGCTTCAATAATTGTTAGCATATCAACAATTGGGATTTTTTCATGGAGTAAATCCTTACAAACCTTAAGTAAAGACCCATAAGAAGTAACTTTCATAGCCTCTTCAACAACTATAGGGAAATCTTTTTTTAGTCTATCAATAATATCTACAATATCTTGTCTAGTAATAATATCTTCTGCATGCTTTTTAATTATTTCAGAGATATGTGTTGAGATTATAGTTGGTGCATCAACAACTGTAAAACCTTTCATTAATGCCTCATCTTTTAAATCTTGGGAAATCCAAGTGGCATCTAAATTAAATACAGGCTCTTTTACCTTAAGTCCTTTTATTGATGCAGAGCCTACTCCACCCATTGCTAAAAGCTTATCAACTTCAACTTTTCCTTTTACTAAAGGTATCCTTTTTAGATACATTTCATACTCATTTGGTGCAATATTAGCATCATCTGATATTCTAATTTGTGGAATTACAAAACCAAGCTCACCTGCTATTGTTTTTCTAATACCTTTGATTTTATCCAAAAGTTCAGAGTTACCTTGAACTAACTGTAAGAGTCGAATACCAAGCTTAAGCTCTAGAACCTCTAATTTCATAATATTTTCAATATTTTGTTCATCATTTTGAGCTGTTGCTTCTCTTTTTTTCTCTTTCATTGCTTCAATATCTTTATCTTCAACCTTACTCTTTTTTTGTTCAGGTTTAGTTTTGAAAAATCTTGTAACAGAGTTATCTTGATCTTGTTCTATCATATAAATTGTATAACCAATTGAAGACATCATAAGACCCATTACTATTAAGATTCCTGTTGGAAATCCTGGAACAAAACCAAATAGAATCATTCCAATACCAACTAAAACTAAAGCCTTTGAGTCTTTTACTAGTTGAAGAACAGACTGATTAGCAAACTTATCCTCATCCATATTTGAACGAGTAATAATAATTGCAGTTGCAGTTGATAAAATAAGTGCTGGAATTTGAGCTACTAATCCATCACCAATTGTTAAAATAGTATAAATCTCACCACTTTGTGTAACTGTCATATCATGCTGAAAAAGTCCTATTAACAAACCACCAATTAAGTTTACTAAAGTAATAATAATACCAGCAACAGCATCACCTTTTACAAACTTAGATGACCCATCCATAGCCCCATAAAAGTTAGCTTCAGATATCAGTGATTTTCTTCTTATTTGTGCTTCTTTATCATCAATAAATCCCGCATTTAAATCAGCATCAATAGCCATTTGCTTACCTGGCATTGAGTCAAGATTAAATCTTGCAGTAACCTCTGCAACTCTTGTGGCACCCTTTGTTACAACCATAAAGTTAATAAGTACTAAAATAATAAATACAATAATACCAATAACCATATTTCCACCAACAACAAACTCCCCAAAAGCTGAGATTATAGCACTAACTGATTCAGGACCTGTGTGCCCTTCACTTAAAATAGAACGGGTTGTAGCTATATTTAAAGATAGCCTAAAGAGTGCTAAAATCAGTATTATTGTAGGAAATGTTGTTAAATCAGATGGCTTTTGAATATATAACGAAATAAGAAGTATTAATAAAGATAATGATAGAGAAATAATTAAGAAAAAATCTAATAGTCCCTTTGGTAAAGGAACTATTATTATCATTAGTATTGAAACAAATAGTGCAACAACAAATAAATCTTTAGTTATAAACTTTCTTATATCCATCTATTATTATTTAACTTCTAATCTATCTAATAAAATTTACTAAAGACAATTCATTTGTCTTGTTAATTGTTGAATATAATGCATTAAATGTCATCTCTAAAGATTTTGCTTCAACTGCAACTTTTGCTAAATCAGCTCCACCCACTTCTTGAAACATTATATTATATTGAGTCAGTTTTGAAGATACTTTCTCTTGTGATATTTCAAACACTCTGTTTCTTCCACCAAGCTCTGCATGAGCTATATTAACACTGTCATAAGCTGCATTAATATCAGTTAAACTATTAGTTAAACTAGCATCAGACTCAGCTTGTGTTATTGGATTTCCTGCATCATCAACTTTGTTTAAAGCATTTACTATTTTATCAATTTTATCAAAAATACTTGTCTTTGCTTCAAACTTTGTACCATCTGCTGTTCCAACATCAACTGTATATGTAGGAGGGGTTCCTACAACATTTGTTACAGCCTTTGTATCTGTGGTAACATTACCATTAAAGTCATAACGTTCAATCGCATTATTTGCCCCATTTAGTTTCCATTCAAAACCGTCTTGATCAACAATTCTATCAGACTCTTTAAAATCTAGATTTGGATTTGATGCAGTAGCACTATTTGTAGTATACATCATCATATCAAATCCATTTACACCTTTATCTCTATATGAACCCTCATCAACTGCAATTTTTCTAAGTCTAGTATCACCTTTATACTCAATTTCACCTGCATTCTCTTCAAATGGTCTAATAGATGAGTCTGAACCTGAAAATAGATACTCTCCATCAACTCTTGTATTTGCTAAATCCAAAAGGTTTTGCTTCACCCCTGCAATATTAACGGCAATAGCTTTTCTACCCTCTGGGGTAGTGGTATCTGTATTTGCTGTTATTATCTCACTTTTAACTTGTTCTAACAAATTTTTTATATCACCCATTGCACTATCTGAAACACTATTGTGAACAGTAGTTTTATCTATTTGACTTTGAATACCTTCAAAAACATTCATTTTGTCCTCTATATAAATCTCTCTTGCAAATAGTGTAGCGTCATCACTACCTTTATCAAGTATTCTTCCTGTACTCATTTGATGAGATACTCTTTGATATTGACTATTTAAATTATCTAATTTATGTAAGGTCTCTTGGGTTTGATTTATCATTGTAAAACCTTTCTGAACATCTGTATAATTTCATTAAAATTATACTGCTCTTGTGTACCTTGAGTTAAAAACTCTCGTATTTGCTCTTTTTTAGCCATAGCATCATCAAGTTCTTGATCCATGCCTGGTTTATATGCACCAACTCTAACTAAGACTTCATTCTCTTTTATTAATGATAATATCCTTTTTAACTTTAAAAAACCATTATAATGCTCTTTATCTACAACCTTATCCATTACCCTTGAAGCGGACTTTAGAAGATTTATAGGAGGATAGAATCCCTGCTCTGTTAACTCTCTTGTTAAAACAATATGCCCATCAAGTATGGACCTACTTTGATCTGCAATAGGATCATTCATATCATCACCATCTACTAATACTGTAAAAAATGCAGTTAATGAACCTTTTTTATTATTACCAGCTCTTTCCATTAATTGAGGAAGCAAAGCAAATACTGATGGCGGATAACCTCTACTTACAGGTGGTTCACCTGTACTTAAGCCTATTTCTCTTTGGGCCATTGCAAACCTTGTAACAGAATCCATCATAAGTAGTACATCATGCCCCTTATCTCTAAAAAACTCTGCAATTGCCATAGCTGTAAAAGCACCATACTTACGCATAAGTGCAGACTCATCTGAAGTTGCTGTTACTACAACTGTATTTTCAAGATTATTTTCAAGATTATAGTGAATAAACTCAGGTATTTCCCTACCTCTTTCACCAATTAGTGCTACAACTTTTATCTGAGCTTCACAACCTTTTACAATCATTCCCATAAGT
The DNA here is from genome assembly GCA_051746405.1 of Campylobacterota bacterium. Lineage (GTDB taxonomy): Bacteria > Campylobacterota > Campylobacteria > Campylobacterales > Arcobacteraceae > Arcobacter_B. The sequence continues at coordinate 37,702 of JBNJFB010000019.1, read as the reverse complement.
GTTGACTTACCAACACCCGAACCTGCAAAGATACCTACTTTTTGACCTTTTCCTGAGGTTAGCATAGAATCAATTGATTTTACACCTGTTGCAAACCTTTCATCTATTATCCCTCTTTCAAGAGGTGCTAATGACTGTTTATTTATAGCTGAATTTTCATGTAAATCTTTTACCTTACCTTTTTCATCAATTGGTTGCCCCATTGCATTAACAACTCTACCAAGTAAATTATATCCACACTTAACAGATAAACCCTCTTTTTGTACATATACTTTATCATTAATCCTAAAACCTTCAATAAAAGAAAAAGGTACTATTGTAAAATCACCTCCATCAATTGAAGCTACCATACCAAGGACTGTGTATAAATTTTGAACAGACTCAATTTTTACAATATCTCCAACTGCAACTTCTAATCCTGTTGCAGTAACTGTTGTGGATGATATATTTTTTATTCTTCCAAAGGCTACTGATAGACTTTTTGAATCTATGCTATTTAATAGTTTATCTAAATCCATTACATCTCATCACACATCTTTTTATATAAGCTATCATTAGTTTCATTTAGCTCTTTACACTTAATAATATACTCTTCCTTCTTAATCTCATTATTTAGTTTTTCATAATTTTTTATAAGCTCATAATATACTTTAGCTTTGTCATTTGGTTTCATTCTTCTTGTATTCTCTATTGCTTCAAGCAAATAATCAACAGCTTGCCTTATATTTTGATTTTCTTTACTTCTTTTAGCAAGTTCTAACTCTACAAAAGGAGAATAGATATGTGCTTTTATCTGTTTTTGCTTTTCATAGAGTTTATCTAAAATATTTTTAGCTTGCTTTGTTCTATCTCTTTTTAGTAAAAATAGATAGTAATCATAATAAAAGTCAGTTATTATTGGATTTTTACTGTTTTGTTCTATAAACTCTTTATTTCTACTTGCATAAGAGAAAAACTTATCTAAAGCTAATGTATCGTTCATTTTCTTTAATATTTCATATCTTATCAGAAACTCTTGAGATAATAGCTTTTTATCATTTACCATTTCAACTTTTGCTGAGAAATCAAGTGCTTCTTGGTATTTATTTAAACTAAGAGCCATCTCTTCTAAATAAAGATAAATTTTTCCATCCCTACTTGTACTAAAAATAGTTTTTAATTGATTGTAAGCTTGTTTATATGGTGCTTGTATTAAACACTCGAAAAACTTATACTTAAGCGTCTCATTTTCAACAAGTTTTAAAAAAGTTGATTTTTGTGAAACTTTTAAAGCATCACTTAGCTCAAAACACTTATCATTATTTATCAACATTTTTATTCTATCTATGTTTATTTGGTCAAATAAATCATCAATTGATTCATATCCAAACCTTTGTGCTATTGAGTTTGATATTTTCATATAAACTCTTTTTGCTCTATTTATTTGTTCAAACTCTTTTCTTTTTTTCAAATCTAATAACTCTTGTAATAAAGCTTTTTGTTGCATAGATTCAGAGTTATTATACTTATTTGCTACAACTGTTGTTTTTAAAATACCCTGTCTCATTAAGATTTCATCAATATACATCTTTGCTTGCTTTACATATGCACCTTGTGCATAATCGTTTATTATATCTTCATATAAATCTTTGGCTTTTTCTAAATAGTAGTTTGTTCCATCATACATCTGCATATATGTATTGGCTAATTTAAATTTAAAATCTTCAATTGATGCCTCTTTTGTGGTTCTTTTTAGTAGCTCTTTTAAAATCTCTGCTGCATAATTTGGCATGTCTGCATCTAATAGTTTATTTATTTTTTTATTAGCCAAATAAGAGTCTTGTGCATAAAACTCTATATTATTTTTTAAAACTTGTGACATTAACTCATTTGCTTTTTCATAATCTTCATTGAAAATATATAAATCAAATAGTTCATTTGCAACTACAGTTGCAACTTTTTTATCTTTTGTTTTTGTTAAAATTTCATATAGTATTCTAATTGCATTATCTGTCTCTTGTCTATATTTATAAACCTTTGCCAATGCAATTTTTCCATAAGTTTTTGTTAGTTCATTATCAAAATTATTAATTACTGTATTTGCAAAATATATTGCTTCATCTGACTTATTTACTTCTAATTTTAAATCAACTAAAACTCTATATGCTTTTGCTAAATCATAATCATTAATCATTGAACTATTAATAGCCTCTTCTAGCTGTTTTGATGCTTGGGATATTACTCTTTTTGAACCTTTTTTTAGAGCTAATTCACTATATAATATCATCACATCTGATTTAAGTACTTCTAATCTGTTTTTATTCTTAAAATCACTTACTTGTGCAAAAGCATCTTCAATCTTACCATCTCTTGCAAGCTTTCTGCTGTTTTCTAATAAATCAAATCCATCTGCAATCATCTGTTTTCTATTTTCAGATATTTGCACTCCTGAAGAGTTTATAAAACTATAATAGAAATCTTTTTTTCCATAAACAGTACTAAAAGTTAAAAATATTATTATTATATATTTCATTTTTACCTTTTCTTTTTTAATTCATAAACATAAGAGAAAATCTCAGCCAATGTTTTATAAAACTCATTGGGTACTTCTTGATCAACTTCTATTTGGTCATGCAAAGCCCTTGCTAAAGATGGATTTTCTATTATTGGGATTTCATTCTCTTTTGCAATCTCTTTTATTCTAACAGCTAAAAAATCAATACCCTTTGCAACTACCTTAGGTGCACTATTTGTATCCGTATCATATTTCATAGCAACTGCATAGTGTGTTGGGTTTGTAATAACAACATCAGCATCTGGAACATCACTCATCATTCTTTTTTGAGCCATTTCCATTTGTATTTTTCTAATTCTACCTTTTACTTGTGGATCCCCATCCATATTCTTAAACTCATCTTTAACTTCTTGCTTACTCATTCTTAGTGATTTCATATAATAATGATTTGTAAAGAAGTAGTCTATTATAGCAAAAATTATTATAATTAATAATATAGCTGCAAGAAAATACCATGTAACCTTAATCATAAGACTAATTGTTCCCATTGTTTCTTGGTCCATCATAATTAAAACCTGCTCACCAACTAACATGAAAATGATAACCATCACAGCCATAATTATTATAAGTTTTAGAGTCAATTTAAATGCCTCAATTAGTTTCTTAAGTCCAAAAACATTTTTCATTCCCTTTATTGGGTCAAGTTTTTGTAAATCTAATTTCAAGGGTGTTACAATCATTCCAAACTGAATCCAATTAAAAACAAATGCTAAGACAACTACTAAAATAAAAAGTGGCGCAAGTGATTTTAAAGCAGCCATTGTAATATCGTATGTTAATGAATAAAGTACAGAAGTATCAATATCTTGTCCAATAAACCCAAATGTATATCTCATAATACTTTCTATTTCACCCATTGTATATGAGGAGAAGAACATAATATAAAGGGACCCAAATGACAGAATTGCAGCACCTGGAACCTCCATAGACTTAGAGACATTTCCCTCTTTTTTAGCGTCTTCTATCTTTTTGGGTGTGGGTTCTTCTGTTTTTTCATCTTCATCAGCCATATAAACCTACCTAAACTTATCTATAAAATAGTCATTAAATGCACTTGTAAATATATCCATTCCAAATAGTAAAAATAGAAATATTAAACCAAATTTCATCTGAAACGTGATAACAAATGGTGAAAATGCTGGCATAGATTTTGTTCCATATCCATAGTAAACATCCATAATAAATCCTATAAAAAATAGAGGTAGTGCAAATGCAAATGCAAATGCAAACATTCTTTTAATCTCATCAATAGCTAATTGTATACCATCATAAGAAAAAATGTCAAATGCCCCTAAGTGTATCATTGAAAAACTTTTAGCAAGCATTATTATAGTCATTTCATACATTCCTGTTTGAAAGAAAAATGCTAATATAATCCAATATAAAAGTCTTGATACTAAACCCTCTTGAGAACCTGTTGAGGGGTCAAACATCATAGCCATTGATAAAGCTGTTGAGTACCCTACAAAATCACCTATAATTTTAACAGCTGCAAACATTACATGAAAAAACAGTGAAGCAATTGCACCTAATGTAATCTCAGATATTAATCCTAATATAAATGTATCTTGAGTTACACTTGTAGTAACATCAACTACAGGATATAAAAATATCGACATATAAAAAGCTAAAGCAACTCTTACTCTAACACTAACAGCAGCATCACTAAAAATAGGCATAAAACCTACAAAAGCTAAAATTCTTGCAAATAAGAGTAAAAACTCATAAAGTATATTCTCATTAAGTAAAGATAAAAGTGCTTCCATATATTACATATAATCTATTTTTTTATCTTCATCTCTATTTTGCTCTCTTGATTCTAAAACAGATTGAGTATTAGACTCTTGTCTTTGTTGCCCACCTTGCTGATTAGATTGTGAATCCCCTGAGTTATCATTTTGACTAGATGACTCATCTTGAGAACTAAAATCAAGATTAAACTGTGTTGAATCATCAAAGGTTTTACTTAAGGCTGCTCTTAAGTTTGATTGACTATCAACAAATGCATCCAAAGTAGAGCTATTAGCTATATTCATACTAATATTTATAGCATTATCTTTATCACTTTTCATAATAATAGCTATTGAACCTAAGTTTGCAGGATTTAAATTAATTCTAAATGCTGTTACAGGTGGCTTATAGTTTTCATACATCTGTCTTGCAACATCAGACATCATATTTGACATTTGCTGCTGTGCCCCTACAATCTTAGCTTGAATATTCTGAGCTAAATTTGTATTTACATTTACTACAACTTCCTCTTGAACTTTATTATTAGTATTATTTGCATTATTACTACTTATAGCTTCATTTGCAGAGGTCATTTTAGTTTCATTTATACTTTTATTTATTAAGTTTCTAATCTCATCTTGTCTTAAACTACTGTTTAAACTTACCCTATCTAAAAAACTTCTTTTTTCAAGAAACTCATTTTGATTACTTTTAATACTTGAATTCTCTTTAGAAACTTCAACTTCAATATCTTTAGCTTCTAAATCTAACTTACTAGCAGCCTCTTTTACATCTGCTGTTGATGTGGCATTTTTCACTTGTGATATTGCACTATTTTTATTCTCTAAAGATTTATTATTTATACTATTTCTTTGAGTACTTAAATAGATATTTGTTAATATATCCTTAGAGTCTTTTTGATTTTTTAAAGCAGGGTTTATCTCTTCACTTACTTCTTTTTGCAAACTTGACTTAGTATTAATTTCATCTTTTTTATTAAGCTCCATGCTATTTTTTTCAACAAGCTTATCTAGTAAAGATTTTTTATCTTCTTTATTCTCATTTTTTATTTCACTATCTTTTATAGTTGTTTGTGTATTTTTTTCATTTTCGTTCAATTTTGCTAATTGTTCAGCAACTTTTTCATTTTTGTTCTCTACTTTTAAATCATTAGTTGTAGATTGCTTATTAACTTCTTGATTATTAGCTTGCTGATTATTATCACTATTTGAAACTTTTGCATTATTTGAATCAATAGCTTGTTTTTGAGTTTTTGAGTTTGAATCAGTTAAACTTGAATTAACTGTGCTACTTTTAACCTCTTCTTTTGATTCAACTTTTTCTTTTGGTATATTTTCAGGCTCTTTACTATCACTAGTTTTATTTTCATTGTCTATATTTTTTAAATTATCACTTTTTATATTTTCATTTGAACTTTTTTCTACTTTCTCTTTTGTCTCATCTACTATATTTTTACTATTATCTATTTTTGTTTTTTCATCACTTGTTTTATTTTCAGTTACTCTGTTTTCAACTACTCTATTTTCATTCTCACTATTAGTTTTTTGAGGTTTGCTTTTTGTATCTTCTACTATATTCTTACTATTATCTATTTTTGTTTTTTCATCACTTGTTTTATTTTCACTTGTTTTATTTTCACTTGTTTTATTCTCACTTATTTTATTCTCACTTATTTTATTCTCACCAGTTTTATTCTCACTATCTGGATTTTTTAAATTATCACTTTTTATATTTTCTGATACTTTGTTTTGAGCTACTCTATTTTCATTCTCACTATTAGTTTTTTGAGGTTTGCTTTTTGTCTCATCTACTATATTCTTACTATTATCTATTTTTGTTTTTTCATCACTTGTTTTATTTTCACCAGTTTTATTTTCACTTATTTTATTCTCACCAGTTTTATTCTCACTATCTGGATTTTTAAAATTATCACTTTTTATATTTTCTGATACTTTGTTTTGAGCTACTCTATTTTCATTCTCACTATTAGTTTTTTGAGGTTTGCTTTTTGTCTCATCTACTATATTCTTACTATTATCTATTTTTGTTTTTTCATCACTTGTTTTATTTTCACCAGTTTTATTTTCACTTATTTTATTCTCACCAGTTTTATTCTCACTATCTGGATTTTTAAAATTATCACTTTTTATATTTTCTGATACTTTGTTTTCAACTGTAGATTTATTATTTTTACTCTCTTTTTTAGACTCTTCTTTTGATTCTAATACTAACCTATCAAGCAAAGAGAGATTTGATTTTTTTGAAGAGGTTGATTGCTCACTGTCTTTTACATCCTCTTTTTCAACATTTGTTGTTGCTTTATTTTGAAGCTTTAAATCTTTTTTATCATCATCACTTTTGCTACTTATACTATCTTTATTCTCTTTTTTTTCTGTACTGGAAGTTTCTGTAGAGCTTTTCTTTGAATCATTAGATAAAGGTGCTGTTGTCTCTTTAACACTACTGTTACTTGACTCTTTTTTTAAGCTAGAATTAGATGTATTTTCTGATTGTTTCTCTTCTTTGACATCTTTTTTATTCTCTTTTTTTAATCCACCCAAAATAGAATCAAATAAAGAAGGAGCTTCTTTTTTCTCTTGAGTCTTTGGTGAATTTGTTAAAGATTCACTATTTGTAATTTTGCTTGATAATACTTCTAACTCTTTACTCATAATTTACGCTTTCAAGATATCTAATGTTTTTGTATCAATATTCTTATGGGTATTAAATGCCGCAACATTTGCCTCATATGATCTTCTAGCTTCAATTAAATTAACCATTTCAACAACTGGATTAATATCAGGATAAGCCACATAGCCTTCATTATTAGCATCTGGATGTTGTGGTTCAAATCTCATTACAGGTTGTGCATCTGATTCAACAATTGATTTAACACCAACACCTCTTAAAGATGAGTTTGAAGATTTTAAATCTAATTGTCTATTAGCATCAATATTTGGAATATTTGAAATATTATTACTATTTTGATTTTTTTTATTTGATTTATCCAATAAAATCTCTTCAAAAGCAACCTCTTGCTTTTTATATGGACCACCATCTATTGTGTTTGTTGTTTTAGCATTTGCTATATTTGCACTTGTAACATCTATTCTTGTTCTTTGTGCACTCATTCCAGAAGTTGCTATATTATAACCATCAAAAAAACCCATTTTCAACTCCTTTTTTTAATTATATTTGCATTCTCATTACTTCTTTATAAGCATTTAATGCTTTATTTTTAACCTCTAAACCTAACTTCAAAGATAGTTCAGCCTCTTCAATTTGCTGCACAGCTTTTTGAAGATTTTTAACTTCTCCTGTAGCAATCTGTTCCATTGCATTATAACCTTGCTTTTGTTCGTTATTAACATCTGAAATAGCATTATTTAACATATTTGAGAAAGTCGGATTATCTTTATCCACACTATTTACAGAGTTTTTTAAAGCTATTGGATTAATAGAATCAATTGAGTTTACTTGCATTTGCTAAATCCTTTCTACTTTTTATTATTGCTACTTTTAGCATTGTTGTCTTCTTTTTTTGAAATATCATGAACATTTAGTTCATTTAACATTGCTTCGATTTTATCTTCATTGTACTTGAAGTTAAACTCTTCTCTCTTTTTTTCTAAACTAAATAGGGTTATTATTAATGATAACATCATATTTGTTATGCCCTTAAGTATAATAGTTACTCCAATTATACCTAAAATCATCTCCATTGGACTAAAAAGTTGAGCATTTACTACAAAAAATATAACCGTAGCAAAAAAACCCGTTGCTGTATAGAGTCTAAATATACCACTATTGATTATATTTTGTGAAAAACGTTCTACTACCATAGACTATTTTCCTTAAAATCAACAATAGAAAAAATATTTAGTACGCTTTTAAAATACACCAAACTGCCTTTTATTAATAAATATTTTTTAATAAATAATCAGTAACCATCTGCATCTGTTTAGTAATATCATTATTTGAAAACTCTTTTGTAAATAGTTTTCTAAGTCTTCCTGTTGTTGAAATATTATCAGAAGTCGATACGTTACCTATATATTTTACCATAAAATCATCATTTAATCTATTTTTTTTCGCTAAATCTACTAAAGAATTTACGATAGTTTCCCCTATTTGGAAACTTTTAGTATGGTTAAAACATAACATAAGCTTATCTTTATCATTGCATAGCATTTTCATCAAAGAGTAAAGATCTGTTAAAGCACTTGGGTCAGTTGTAGTTAATGCTAATATATTATTTGAAATTGATAGAAACTCTTTTACATAATCATTTAATCCAGCACCTGTATCTACTAAAACTATATCAAAGCTATCTAATGCAATAACATCTTGTACTATTCTTGAAAAGATAAAAGAGTTTGAATGTTTTGAGTATTCATAACCACTTTTTCCTGCTATTAAATATAAATTTTCATATGATGTTTTTAAAATAACCTCATCAATACTTTTCATTCCCTCAATATAATCAAAAAATGTTACTTTTGGTCGCATATTTAATAAAACTTGCATATTAGCTAAACCTATATCTGCATCAACTATGGCAACTTTTAGACCTCTTTGGGATAATAAATAAGCAATATTTGCAGTAAAAGTAGATTTTCCTACCCCACCTTTTCCAGATGTAATAGTAATGAGTTTAGTTTTAGAGTTTTTTGCTCTTCTTACTTTATTAGTTAGATTTACAAGCTTACTAGCTTGTGTAGATATAACATCAATCAATTTTTATTTCCTAACACATCTATTTTTCATAAAACAATCAATTAAAAAAGTACTATCAGAAACGACTAAGTCATCAGGAACATTTTGACCAATTGAAAAGTATGTAATTGACTTTTTTGTTTTATGTGCAAAAGATATTAGATTACCAAAACTTCTTGTTTCATCAAGTTTAGTAAAGGTTAAATAATCAATATTTAACCTAGAGTAGTTTGTATATATCTCTAATAAATCACTCTGTTTTACATTTGCAGGTAATACTAATATCTTCTCAATTGATAGCTCATCAACTTTTTTTTGATAATCATTAATTGATTCAATTTTATCAACATCATATTGACTTGAACCTGCTGTATCAATAAAGATATAGTTACACTCTTTTAACCGAAGTAGAGCTTCAGATAAATCCTCTGGTTTTTTTACAACCTCCAAAGGCAGTCGCATAATATTTGTATAAGCCTGTAATTGCTCTATTGCACCCACCCTAAAAGAATCCAGTGTAATTATTCCAACCTTATAACTTTGACCTAATTTATAAGCATATCTTGCAGCTAGCTTTGATATGGTAGTTGTTTTCCCAACACCTGTAGGACCTACCATCATCACTATTTTTCTTTGATGTTTTCTTAAAGGTATTTCATACTTTATAGGAATAATTCTTCGTAAAATTAGTTTAAAAAAATCATTTATTTTTTTTGGATTAGATTTTAATGATATGGGCAACTGTCTAATAGTTTTTTTCATAATAGTATAAGTCATCTCTTGGTCAAACTCATTTAACTCAAATAGATTATACATATCAACAAACTCATGGGGAATTGTCAAATCATAAAGTTGACTTTTTGGATTCCACAATGATTTTTGAACAAACTCAAGTTTTTCTTGCATCTTATGAATCTCTTCTTTGAAATCATATACTTGAGTATTAATAGGTTTAGAGCCTTGTTCATAAGATTTTGTAGAAGCTTTTCTTGTATAATTGCTATAATCATAATCGCTTTTTGAGTTTTCATCCTCAATAGCAACTACAACCTCATACATATTTTTACCAGAGTCATTGGCATTTGATATCTTTTTAGTTGATACTACAACCGCTTCCTCGCCACACTCTTCTTGAGCATTTCTTAAAGCAATCGTAGGAGTTTCACCTAAAAAAGAGAGCATTTTCATCTTATTTTACCATCTTTATATATTTTCTCTATTGTCCCATCTATCTTTTTTATTCTAATAAAATCATCATTCTCATATATTACACGGCCTTTTTTCTCAATCTCTAATGCACCAAACTTAAAAGTCACCCCTTGCTTTTTATAAACTTTTACATCTTTTTTACAAATAATAGACTTATCATTTATATAGTGAGTAGTTATATACTCATCTTTTTTTAAATCATCTAAAGTTAAAGGTTTACAGTTTTTTCTTAACTTATCAATTGTAATTAATCTTAAATCAGATTTTGTTATCTTCTGTTCATATTGAAATGGCTTAATGGCAATAAGAACAGATACAGCATAACTATTAGAAAAAAACAGTAAAACTAGTAAACTAAGCCTTAAGATCAAAAATTTGTCCTCCATTTGCAGTTGAAATTTCATCTACTAAATCTTCATACATCTTTTTTACAGGTAAAACTATTGAAGCTAAACGCTTGTTTAGTTCATAAAGCTCTTTTAGTTTCTCCTCTAATGAATCTACTTTGTGTCTATATATATTAACATCCACTCCTGATTTCATTTGAGAGATAAGCTCTTGATTTAAATCTGACTTTAAAGAGGATATTTCATTTATCATATTATGTTTTTCATCATTTCTTTCAAGTAAACCTTCATTTTTCCCAGCTTTTATATCATCAATATCTTCTTGTATAGAGATTTTTAAATCTTCAACTAAAATATTCATTTTATCTACAATCTCATCAATCATTACTGCGTCCTTTTACTTATTATTCCTTGATAAAAAATCATAAAGCATATCACTTATTCCTAAAGAACCAGTTGCACTTTTTGAAATATTATCAGTGTACATACCTTTAATTATATCAGAACCAGGTGAGCTACCAGCCACATCAACTGACTTCAATGATGAGTCCATTATTTTTTTTAAAAAAAATGCTTCAAAGTCATCACTTACTTTTCGCAGTTGCTCCTCTTGTAAATCTTTAGTTTTAATATTACTAAAATCTTTTTGATTTTGTATTTGTGACATATTTATTAAATTACTGTTTATTTCCATTATTCCAACCTATCAAAAAAGCTTTCTTCACTCAAGAGATTATCTTGAGTTTCTTGTGCAAAAAATCTCATTTCTACTCTTCTATTATCAGATGCAAGCTCACTTTTTGGATGATATGAGCTATATGCAGCGACTTTTAAAACACCAGGGTCAATTCTATTTTTTATTAGCTCTTTAACAACAGAAATTGACCTTAGTGCGGATATATCCCATCCATCCCTTGGTATTTCATCACTATTTATTTGACTTCTATCCGTATGCCCTATAATTTCAATATTAAAAGTTTGTGGCATAGTTCTTATTACCCTTGCTATTTTTGCTACAAAATTTTTTGCAGCAGGACTATTTAACTCATACTCACCTTCCTTAAAAATAATAGTTGAAGGAATATCAAGGGTAAACTCATTTTTACCTTTTTCTATACTAACTTCTTGCAATTCACTAGCAGAGTTTGCATTTATCTCTTGTATTATCTCTGCCATATCTTGTGCTGCTTCTTGAGCCATACTATCTTGAGAACTCTCACTTTGACTATCTTGTGAAGTACTTTGTGCAGTACTATTTTTTTGTGTTTGCGTTTCAACAGAAGTTGTTTTATCAATAAAACCCATAGATTTTTTCATAATATCAAAATACTCTTCAACCTTCTTTTTATCCATTACAGCCATGGATAAAAGCAAAATAAAAAAGGTCAATAGCAATGACATTAAATCCCCAAACTGAACAAGCCAACCAGGAACACATTTAGGACACTCAGGACACTTCTTTTGAGCCATTTTTTATTCTTTCTACTCTTCAGCTTCAACTAAAATAGCATTTAATTGCATCTTAATATTACCTATTGACTCTTCAGCTGCTATCATTGTAGTACCTTGTATTATAACTTCATACGAAGTAACCTCTTTCTCATGCTTATTTTGTAGTTTATTTTCAAAAACACCCGCTAATAAAGTACCAATTAAAGCACCATACATTGTTGTAAGTAAAGCAACAGCCATAGCAGGACCAACAGCAGCTGGGTCTGATAAGTTTGCTAGCATTGCAACAAGTCCAACTAATGTACCAATCATACCCATAGCACCTGCTGTTCCACCTGCATTACTAAATAGAGTAATCATTGATTTATGTCTTTTTTCCATATGCTCTAATTTATACTCTAAAAGTGGCTTTAAAACTTCTGCTTTTGTACCATCTACTAAAAGTTGAAACCCCTCTTTAAAAAAAGGATCTTTCTCCTCAAGAACTTTTTGCTCTATTTGCATTACCCCGTGCTTTTTTATCTCAGTTGCATAAAATATAATTTTTTCTACTAACTCAGGTAGTGGTTCCACTTTTGTTTCATTTACAGCAACTTTCATTGCTGAAGTTACTCTTTTTAGTTCAGATGGCTCAAACTGACCTGCTGTTACAGCTATTGTACCACCAAATACAATAATTACAGATGGTATATCTATATAAGGACCAAACCCCACTCCACCTAAAACAATTGCTAGGGCAACAAAACCCCAACCACCTACTAAGCCAGCTATTGTACTTTTATCCATAAACTAAATCCCCACTTGACTTAATCTTAAATCACTATTGCCAATTTTTTTTATTTTAAGTCCAAATTTTCCCTCAACAATTACAGCTTCACCCTCACCAATTTTCACTCCATTTACAAGTACTTCCAAAGGCTCATTTACCATTTGCTCTAATTCAATTATTTCTCCAATATCCCATCTTAAAATATCTTTTAGTAAAACTATTTTTGTACCAAGTCTTACACTTAATTTCATTTTCACACTATATAAAAGCTCTAAGTTTTTAGGTGCTTGCATCTGATTGCTAGTTGATTCTGTGCTTGAAGCCTTTGATGCTGTATCTTGCTTTTTTTCTTCTTTTTTTGCATCTTCACTTTCATTTGAAGATGACTCAGAATCTGCACCTGTAATAGTGGAGAAAAAAGGTAGTAATATCTCTTCAAAGCTTATAATAATAGGAAGCTTTTCATCACCTAAAGAGACCATTATTTCATAAATGTTATCTTTAGAAGATGGTGCATCACTCTCTACAATTTTAGAGCCTAAAACTTCAGTCTTAATAGAACCCACATCCTCATAACCTTGAGCATTAATAGCAGTTGAGAAGCTACCACAAACATTTGATATTATTTCATTAACTGCATCGGTTATTTCATCATCAATATGCTCTTTTAAGTCACCCATTCCTCCAAGCATTAAATACTCAAACTTAGTAGCAGTTACAGTAGGAATATAAAAAATAACCTTTGCAGATATATCTTTAAACTCAAACTTTGCTTCTGCTTCAATAAACTGTGATGACTCATAATTTTCAATAGAAAATGCATTTATTGTTTCAACCGAAGAGCTATTAGATAACAGCTGTTCTAATGTATTTGCAAGTTCATCTTTAAATATATTTGATAAATCTGATGCCAATTAATCTAACCTTGTCTATTTTGAATTTCTTTTAGTTCTTGCATTAGAAATGCTTTTACTTTCATCATATCTTCAGTTGGATACTTGAACTCTGCATCTCCTTTAGTTACTTTTATAAAAAAGTCTTTAGAGTCTTTATTAAATCCAAACCTTACATTATCAATAACAACTTCATTTAGCTTTATATCTGAATTACTTCCTAAAGCTTTTTTATACTCTTCATTACTAACGATTTTATTTGTTTGATTTGCTTCACTTACTCTTTGAATTTTTTGAGTATTGTTTTGTTGTGCATTATCAATCTCTGGCACTCTGCCTATTTGCATGGTAAGCCTCCTTTGAGAGATACTATTTTTAAATATTATAGCAGAAAAATTTAAAATAATAAGTTAAAAAACTTTTTTTTAAAATAAAAACTAAAGAGATTCTAAATAATCATCAAATCCAACTAACTTAAAATCAATTAATGCATCTTTATAAGGTTTAACAATTAGCTGCTTTGCACTTGAAAACTTCAAATCTTGAATTAGTTGTACCCCTGTTAAAAAATTTGCATTATTATCTTTTAATATTGCTTTTATTAGTGAAATTTGAATTGATGCATCATTATAACGACCTGCTTCCAAATAAGCTGCAACCAATAGATACATGGTATATTTATCCTCTAATTCATACTCATCTTGTAAATATTGAATAGTTTTTATAGCTTCATCGGGATTAGAGTAGTGCAAATCAATTAAAGCTTTTGTTCTTAAATAAGAGGGGCTTTTCTTACTAGTTATATCAAAATCAGCTTTTTGTAATAAACCCAATGCTTTTAAAATATCAATATAGTATTTAGTTATTACCAAAGGTCCCTCTAAAAAGTTGTTATTCAACCTCAAAGGAATTGTGTCTTGAAGTCTTGAATAGTACTCAAAATCACTTTTGTTTGGTTTCCTATAAATTAATTTCATTAAATAAATCAATGGGTCTTTTATATGTTCAACTAGTAAAGGATGATTTATATTTACACTATTTTTCCTTAATTGTTCTAAATAATCAAGTGCTTTATAAAAAACCGTATTTTGATAGTTTAACGTTTTTTCATCAAACTCTTTTTCATTATTTATATATAGTTTGTATATTTTCTTTCCAAAATAGTTATACATACCTGATTGTGAATTAATAATATTTTCAATATAAGCTTTATCATTAAGTGTTAAATCTAACTTTTGTGCAATTACGAGCATAAGTGATGCATAGAGTTTATTACCTGGATTTTGCTTAAATGCTTTTTTTAGATGCACATAAGCATTATGATAGTCTTGTATATGTGCATATGATAAGGCTAAATTATAGTTTATATATGATTTATTATCACTATTTTGTTTTACAATCTCTTTTAACTTATTTACCCTTACAATTGGATCTAACTTTATGATATCTAAAAACTTTGAGTTAAATTCAACCATATTCTCTAAATTTTCTAAACTATTATCATTTTTTGCTATAAACCCTCTTGCACTATCATAAATAATCTCTTGAGAATCAGAAAAAATAAATGGTGCAAAATAAAATAAGAAGTTATACTCTCTACTTTTATCTAATTTTGTAACAAAATCTAAATATTGATTTGGTTCATACTTGTTTTTATTAAAAAATATCTCCAATGGCAATCTCATATTTACTTCAAATAGAGTTTTTCTTTGAGTAATTAAATCCATTGTTTCCCTTAATCTATCAATATTATTAGACTTAAGGTCATTGAAAATCATAAACCATAGTATCTCATTTTCTCTTGTTGGATTTACCACTTGATTTAGTGCTTTTTGTAGTTCCACATATGCTTTTTCATAGTTTTTTAACTTCATATGTATTAAAGCCTTTTTTAGCTCCATAGCATACTGCATTTTTTCTAAAACCCTTAAAGCACTTCTATACTCTTTTAATAAAATAAAAGTATCAGCAAGCATTCTTTTAGAGTGTTCTGTTAATTTTTGGTACTGTTTTGCCACATTAACAATTTCATTTAAATATTTATTATCTTTTGAAATCTCATAAAGATAGTAACAACTTGACATATAAGAGTATGTATTATTAGTTCTGTTTTTTTTATCTTCATAAATAGAGTTTAAATAAATTACAGCTTTGTCAATTGCGCCTAATTTATAATACCCTATAGCTATATTAAGCTTTGATGGTATTTCTAAATATTTTGAAGTTTGATTTAAAAGCTCAATAGCCTCTTTATACTTCTGCTTTCCTAGAAGTAAAACCGCCTTATTAAATTTAACTTGAACCTCTAAATTTTGTTGGGACTTCTCAAGTTTATCAAACTCAAAAAGAATCTCAGGTTGTGATTTTATTAACTCATTAGCAAATAGTGTACAGTTAAATATTACCAAAAAAAATATCTTATATATTAAACTTTTCAACTATCTATCCTAAACCATCGTATTAACTTGAGCATAAAGCTCTTCATTTCTTTGTTCAAGCTTTTCTACTCTTTGTCTTAAATTAATTGCTTCTATTCTAGCTTCTTGTAAATCATCCCTTGCAACTTGTAGATTATCATGGCTATTTGCTAAGGTTTTGGAGCTAATTTTTGCTTGTTTTTCATATCTTTCTATGATATTTTGAAGCCTTTTAATCTCTTCATCAAGAATATTCTTCTCTTCATTTACTTTTTTATATAAAGACTTATAAACACTAGAACTAGAAAAGAAATATAGTAATAATACCCCTAAAACTGTAATTAGTAAAAAATTTTCCAAAACAATCCTATTTGTAAAACCAAATAGAGTAAAACTCTATTTAGTCTATTATCTTTTTAAGTTAATCAATGTATTTAACAACTGGTCTGATGTTGTAATAGATTTAGCATTTGCTTCAAAAGCTCTTTGAAATACCATAAGGTTTACTAAACTCTCACTTAAATCAGCAGTACTAAGCTCAAGTGTCTGACCCTCAACTTTTGCTGTTTTATCATTATTTAGGTTATAAATAGGCTCACCTGATTGATTAGTTTTAGCAAGTAAGTTATCTCCAACTGGATTTAATCCTCTATTGTTATTAAATAGTGCAATAGATACCTGTCCAATAGCAAAATCAGCACCATCTTGTCTCATTGTAATAAGCCCCGTATTATCAACATTAAACTCACCAAATGCAGAATCAGAAATTCCTAAAGTATCAAGTCTTAATTGTAATGAACCCTTTGTTGCTGTTTGGTCAACAATGTTTTTAAGTTCAATAAACTCAGCACCTGCACCCATTCTTCCACTGTAATCATTGTTTTTATCTAGTGGTTGATAAATTACATTTGTATCATCTATAGGCAAGTTAAAATCACTTGATTGCTTCATAGAACCTGTAAACTCAACATCATAATTCTCATCTTTAGTTTCAATAACAAGATTTCCATTTACATTTTTTGCAACAATATAATCAGGCATATTATTTAATACAGTTGCACTTGCAGCTCCATTATCATCATATGTTGTAGCAGTTGAATCATTTATAGCAGCAACCACATCATCAATTGAAGTGGCATCATCAATAAATATATCTAATCCTTTAGGAGGAGTTGCACCATCATTTGGTATAGGTACACTTTGCTGTAACTCTTTATCATAAATAGTAATACCATATGTGAAGTCTTGTGTTTGTGAGCCATCAGGAGCTAAGCCAATATCTTGAGGTGTATAAACATCTCTTTGCTTACCTGTAATAAGCTTAGATAAAGCATCCCTTGAAGACTCTAGTGCACCAATTCCTTGACCTGCTTGTGCTTGTGTTTGTGTTAGAGAGTTACCCTGAATTGTTGTAGAGCCTGATACTTCTCCAACTTCAGATACAGTAAACTCCTCTCCTGGTATTAATGATTTTATCTGTATTATCCCCTTTACCATCTCTGCCACATCATTTGTATTTGGTGCAAAACTATCATTTACTTCTAGTACATCATTTAAGCCACCTTGCTCTTTTGATATATGTGCCACAAGTCCAGGTATTTCTGAGAGCTTATTTGATAAACCTTTATAGGTCTCTATTCTACTTGCTAATAAATCATAAGTATCATTCTCTGCAGCACTTGGTGTACCTGTTGAGGGATCAGTTGTCAATCCATAATCTGTTTTAAAATCTGAATCTGAGTTATTCCATAAATTCTCTTTAAACTGCTGGTCTGCACTTGCTTGTATATAGTTTTGTGAATATTTTGTTCCATTTACAAATGCGTATACTTGATCACCCTCTTTTGAAATTAGTGCATCATTTTTTTCTGTTTGAAAGTTTATATGTGTTGTTTGTGCTATTGAAGTAGCTGAAGCTCCATCTGGCTCTTCTGAGAGTCTTTGTAACCATTTAGAATAATCTTTAATTGCAGCTTCTATATCTGATATTTTTGAAGATTTACTTTTTAGTCCATATCCATCAAAAATAGTTTCAGAATCACTCTTAGCAGTTTGTGTATAATCTGTAGCTTTTGCAGTGATTGTCTCCACATAGTTACTATGCTTTATAACTTTTGATGAGAGCATTTTAGTATATTCATTTGTAAATTCATCCACATTTGGATTTGTACTTAATACATCTTTTTGGGTATCAATAGGTCTCATCATCCAACCTTGAACCTCATTTCCAGCTGAGTCTTGCAAAGTTCCATTATCACCCATTCTAAAGTTACCTGCTCTTGTGTAGAAGTTCTCAGTCGTACCTGTTGACCTTGTATTTGCAACAGTATAAAACCCCTCTCCACTTAAGGCCATATCGTAATCAACACCTGTTAATTTTAGATTACCCTGTGTATAAAGTTTCTCTGCATCAAGTATTTTTGAACCTTTACCGATTCTATCTTGATACATTTGATCTGCAAATGATATTCTTGATGATTTATATCCTATTGTATTTACATTTGCTATATTATTTGATTCACTATCTAATGCTTGTTGTTGTGACGATAATCCTGATATACCTGTCCAAAGTGCTCCAATCATGATTTATCCTTTATTTGATATAATGAACAATGTTCATTTAATAATACTTTAAAAGTACTATTAAATAGACATTTTAATAAATAACTATTTTTTAAGATTAATAGCTATTTTTAACAACTCATCAGAGGTTGTTATTGATTTTGAATTTGACTCATACGCTTTTTGATATGTCAATAGGTTTGTCATAGTATCAGCATTATTTGTATTACTTCTTTCTAATGTACTACTATAAATTTTATTTATAAAGTTTGCAGCTTGGGGTTCACCTGCTTCATTGGTTGCTCTATACAAGTTGTTACCCTCAGGTTCTAACCCTTGATCATTTCTAAAAAAAGCTGTTTGTAGCCTACCTATTACAAACTTATTATCCCCATCATTTAAATATATATTTTCATTATCTGAGGTTATTCCACCAAAACCATATTCAGATAAGCCTAAATTCTCAAGTTTCATTTGAATATTAGTTAACTCTTGTTGCGGTTGATTAATATTGATTTTACTATCAATTTGCAAAAACTCACCACCTGCATTTTCAATAGCAGTTTTTAATCTATCCCTAACACTTGTTACTAAACCGTACCCACTACCTAACTGTTGATTTTGTACTGCATAGATTGATGCTGCTTTATCATTAACAGCTGCATCATAAATAGATATCTCCTTTGCAGGTATAATTGACTCAACAGTTAAGCTTCCTAAAGTTGGGTCAATACTTCCTTTTAATCCCTCAATACCAGATATTTTATCTGCAAAACTTCTAAGGGTAGTCTCAACATCAGTATCAAACCTTTGTCTTACCTCTTGGTTATCTATATTTATCTTTATAAAATCATTCTCATCACTTAACTCATTTAAATAACTACTATAATCAAGTTGTGTAATTTGACTTTGGGACTCAACAGCAGGAGCGTTTGGCTGACTACTATATAGGCTTAATTTATCTTTATAGTCATAAACTAAAGATTCTATATCTACAACTTGTGCAGATGCTGTTTTAAATCCCTCACCAGGTGTACCTATATCTGTAGCAGTTTTCTTATAATCTGTTGCTCTTGCATTTATAGTCTGTACAAAATCATCATTTTGTATAGTTTGACTAGTTAAAAAGTTTTCAAAATCTGATGAGATTTTATTATTCTGCTCAGTAGTACTTATTACATTTACTTCTTGTGGAACTAATCCTTGAACTCTTAATCCATCAGGTGTTTTTAAAAACCCTGCATCATCCATTGAGAAGTTACCAGCTCTTGTATAGTATGCTTCATCATCTTCTGGACGGTTCACTATAAAGTAACCTTTACCCTCAATACCAAAATCTAAACTATGCTCAGTTGGTGTAATATCACCTTGTTGAAACCTTTTGTAAACTGCCTCAACTGCAGCCCCTGTACCTGCACCATTTGATTTATACATCAAATCTTCAAATCTTATGTCACTTGCTTTATAACCAGGTGTGTTTGTATTAGAAGAGTTATTAGCTTCAGAGGTAATACCTTTTTCATATGTATTTAAACCAGAAAAACCATTCCAAAGACCACTAATCATAATAAACTCCTAGAATATTTTTGTAACATTTGCAAACGGAATTGAAGATATTTGGTCTGAATATACAGAGGTTCGACCACCTGTTAATTCATATTTATGGTCAGCTATCTCTTCATTGTTTTTATCTAAAACCACTAAACTTCCATCTTTAACTAGTGGTTGACCTGGGTTTTGTAATACAAGTTTTTCACCAGTTTTCTCACCACTTTGATTTAAAATCTCTCCATTTTCATTATAGTTTACATATGGGTCTTTTGTGGTATCATCACCATCTGATAATACAACATCATTTTCAAGATATAGTATCTCTTGAGCTTTTACTTGAACTTCCCCATCAACATTTTCAACAGACCTTACAGTAAATGCTTTAGAAACACCACTTTCACCAACATCACCATTTTCAATATTTTTACCAATTACATTAGCTGCATTTGAAAGTGATGAGTTTGCAAAAGAGTTTTGTAAGCTTTTCATAGCAGCAACCATCTCTTGGTTTGTACCAATTGTGGACATTTGCATCTGACTTTGAAGCATCTGCTTTGAGTCCATAGGTTTTGTAGGGTCTTGTAGCTTTAACTCTTCAATCATTAATTTCATAAAATCATTATTTGTTAACTGATCATTACTTACGGATGAAGTGTATGAATTACCATCAACTCCTGTACTTGTATTTACATTTACATTATCAACTGCCATTTTATACTCCTATATAAGGTTTTCATCAAAAAAATATCTAACTACATTGTCTGAGTCCATAGAGTCTTGAACCCTAACAGCTAGCTTATCATCCATTACAATAATATCACCTGTTCCTACAATTCTCGTATTAACATAGATATCACCACCTGCACCTGCGGTTTTATCTAATGATATTATATCCCCATCACTAAGTTTTAAAAACTCTTCCACTGTTATTTGGGAACTTCCTAACATAACATCAACAGTAATTTCAGTATCAACTAATATATCATAATCTCTTTCAGTTATCTCCATAATACTCTCAATTTAATCTGTTTTAGCTTATTATAACATAAAATTAAATAACTGTATCCAAAGTCTCAAGCATT
This sequence comes from Campylobacterota bacterium, assembly GCA_051746405.1. Taxonomy (GTDB): domain Bacteria; phylum Campylobacterota; class Campylobacteria; order Campylobacterales; family Arcobacteraceae; genus Arcobacter_B. The sequence continues at coordinate 16,398 of JBNJFB010000019.1, read as the reverse complement.
GAGGCAACTTTTGCTTCAATATTTCCATCAAAGTTACCTAAATCACTTGCTATTACAACCCCACCAACAGCCACATTTGCATCCTCTTTTAATTCAATAAAAGGCTCTAAGTTTAAATCATTTTTTAAAATCTCATAATCTTTTGGATTTAAATGTATCTGAATTCTTGATGCTGTTTTAATTTTATCCAATAAATGGTTTATTGTTTGTTTAGCAATTTTTGCAGAGTTCTCTCCAACTTCAATACTTATAATTTTTTGTGCTATGGATATGGAGGTTTTTAAAAGCTTTGATTCCATTTGAAAGGTTGCTTGTTCAAAAAAAGCAGCATAGTGCTTTAAATCTTTAATTGCTTGTACAACTTGTGCATCAATATCTTTAGCTTGAACTCCACCACTTTCAATACTATTTAGTTTTTGTGTAATCTGAGACATCTGTGCATTTAAATTTTTAATCTCATCAATCATTGGATCATGATTACCATTTATTTGCCTATTATCCAAAACAGCTTGATTATTAGATGTTGGAGTAAAATCTGGACTCTCTTCTTGATTATTTATAAAATTGCCCAACTCATATTTTTGAATTTCATCTTTTGAAGATACTACTTTGGCACTTGATCTTACATTATTTCCAGCCATTACTCATCCATATCTCTATCAATTATTCCATCTTCAATCATTTTTTGAGCCACATCTAACATCTTTCTTTGAGCAGCTTCAATATCTTTAATTTTAACTTTATTTAGCATTTCAAACTCCTCTTTGAATCTATCTCTAGCTCTTTGAGACATTGCACTTGTAACTTTTTCCATATCTTCATCAGGTGCATTTTTCATAGCAACTGCCACATCACCTGTTTCAACATTTTGTAAAACTTTCATAACATACTCTGTATCTAAGTTTAATAAATCTTCAAATACAAACATATTCTCTTTAATTTTAGTGGCAAGTGAAGTATCAACTCCATTGATATTTTTTAAAATATCTTGTGACTTTGGTCCTAATCTATTAAGCATATCAGCAACAACCTTAACCCCACCAACATCTACAATAGAAGAAAGTAGTGATTCTAGTTTCTTTTCAAGTACAACAGAAATAGTTCTAACAACATCAGGGGATACATCTTTTATTGTTGCCATTTGCATGGTTACTTTTACTCTCACCTCTTCATCAAGTTGCATTAAAACTTCAGCTGACTTTGGTGCTTCCATATGAGAGAGTATAACTGCAATAGTGTGTGGTGACTCATCTTTGATAAAATCTGATAACTGTTTTGGATTAATTGCATCTAAATAAGAAAAAGATTGAGAAGCTAGCTGCAGTCTTGATAATTTTGCTAATACCTCATCTGCTTCACCCTTACCCAAAGACTTATATAAAATCTGTCTAGCAAAATCATATCCACCTGAACTTAAAAAACCTTTTGTTCTTGTATATAAGTGAAACTCTTCTAAAATTGCTAATGATATCTCTTTGTCTATTGAGGTAATTTGAGTGATTCCTGTGGATATACTTTCAACTGTCTCTTTTGGCAAATGTTGAAAGATTTTGATTGTAGCTTCTTCACCTATTAAAACAAAAAATCTAGCAACCCTGTCCATCATAGACATTCCCTTTGTTACATCATGAAAACTGTTTTCTTTCTTTTCAGCCATTATTTCTTACCTTTTTGTTGCTTATCACCTTCATTTAATAGTAACTCAATCATACCTGCTATATCTGCTGGGTTATTGTTAATCTCTTTGTCTAACTCCTCAATTAATACTTCATATTTTGCAGCTGATTCCTCATCTAAGCCTTCAATATTATTCATTATTTGACTTTTAACCTTAGTTTTTAATCTACCCTTTGCAGACTCCCTATCAAACTCTTCATCATATCCATCAAGCATATCATCAACAAGCCCTTCATTATTTGCATCTTTTGCTGCTTTGTTAGCAGCCTTATCTCCTAAAATAACAACTTCGTGGTTCACAATAAACTTTTTATAAAAAATAAATAGTAAAATAGCAGCTATTAAGTATTGAATATACTCACTAAACTCTTTTAATATAGTTTTTATCATAGCCACAGTATCAACAGAGCTTGAATCTCCTGAAACTGCATTACCATTTTCATCAACTTGAGCATTTCCACTTCCAAATGACTTAACACCTACAAACTTAAAATCTTTTACACTTACTTTATCGCCTCTTTTTTGGCTATATCCTATTGTATCTTGTACAATAGACTCAATTGAAGATATAAACTCCTCTTTATTTTCAACATCTTCTAAAACAGATGAATCAAATGTAACACCTGCTGTTATTCTACTTAAATCCGCATAGTTCTCATCTTTTTGATTTATAATTTTTTTAGAAATCTCATAGTTTGTTACAGTATTTATACTCTCATTATTAGAACTAGCCATCGCTGCATCACCTTGCTCACCTGGTGCTTGAATATTATTATCAACCCCCGCATTACCTCCATCTTGAGGTTCTTGTTCTTGAGAAGATGAAATATTTTCAATTACTTGTTGGGACCTTATAGTACCCTCTGGGTCATAAATCTCTTCTTGGATATCTTGCCTTACAAAATTCAAAGATACAGTTACCCTAGCTACAACCCTACCAACACCAACAAAAGGTTCAAGTACTTCTACTATTTTTTGCTCATAATCCTCTTCAACTTCACTCTTAAACTTATTTTGAGTATATGACTTTTTACTTAATATATCATCTTTTGACATTTTAAGCAATGAACCATCTTGATCAATTAACTTTATATTTTCATGCTTTAAATCTGCAACAGCAGATGCTACAAAATTTTTAATTCCATTAATCTGTTTTTGGGTTAGAAAAACTCCTGGCTTCAAAGATAAAACAGCAGATGCAGTTGGCATTGTTTTTCGCTCTGTAAAGATTGAGTCCTTGGGAATAGCAATCTTTACACTTGCTCTTAATACTCCACTTAAAGACTCTAAAGACCTAGATAGCTCACCTTCTAAAGCTCTTAAATATTTTACTCTATTTTCAAAGTTTGTTGTTCCTAATGATGATTTTTCAAATATCTCCCAACCAACATGCTGACTTGTAGAAGCCTCGCTTGTAACTAACTTAATCTTTGCAATGTTAATATTTTCCTGTGAAGTTTTTAAAGATAGATTATTTCCTGTACCAACCACCGCAAAATCAATTCCTGCAGCTTCTAATTCACTACTTGCTGACATAACTTGTGATTTTGTAAGATTTGTAGCGATTGTATAGTTTAGTTTTTTATCTTGTGCTTTTATATTTGAATAGACTAATAAACCAACTAAAAGTACAAATAATAGAGAAAAACCTCCAATTATTACTGCTCTTTGTGCAGCACTTAAGTTGTTTATAAATTTTAAGAGTTGGTCCATTTACTACTTACCCTACTTAGTTTTTAGCTGATGATTCTATTACTGATCTAAATAGTCTAGAATCCTTTTTAATTGACGATTGCAATGCATCAAAAATCACTTTATTTTTTGACATTTCTCCCATTTGAGTATCAATATTCACATTATTTCCATCGTTTTGTTCTTGTAATCCCTGAACTTCAGTTAATCTAGGATTTGGCATATTTTTTACAGAGTTAACATTAGGTAGATGATTATTTGCAGTTTGTGCCATTTGAAGTCTTGGTTCTCTTGCTTTATTCAATTCATACTCAAAGACTAACTCTTTTGTTTTATAATTAGGTGTGTTTATATTTGCTATATTACTTGATATAACTTTTTGTCTTTCACCTCTAAAATTTAACTGCGAAAAAAGTGCATTAGTTACTGAACTTGCTTCCATTATCTAGTATTATTCCCTATTTTATCTATTACTACTCCATTTAACTCATCAATTGTAGTAACTGCTTTTTGTGATTGATCAAATCTTCTTTGTGCATCAATTAACTCAACCATTGCAGTAACTGAGTTTACATTTGATTTTTCAATTACCCCTTGTCTTATAAATCCATCATTGTTCTCAAAAATATTTACATCTTGATCATTCTTAGCTCTAAAATTATTATTTCCTATCTTATCCATATTAGTAAAAGGTGTCTGAACTACCCCAATTTGATTTTCAAAATCACCTTGTGCTAAAATAGGTTCATTATCTGCATTTAGAATATTACTTCCATTTGCATTTACTAAAAAACCATCTAAAACCTTAAATGCTCCATCTCTAGTATAAACAATATCTCCATTTTGATTTTGAAGTTTAAAGAAAGTATCAGGACTGGTCAATGCAAAATCAAGTCTATTTCCAGTTGGAACTATTGGTCCTGCTTGGTCATTAATAAATTTTGAATCAATCTTAGGTATATTATTTGTTACCTCATTTATCTTTGTTGGCTCAAACCCTTCATCTTCAGCTCTTTGTAAATAGTGATTAAAAGTTGTTTCAGTTAATCCCTCTTGTTTAAATCCATTTGTATTAACATTTGCTAGATTATTACTTATTTGATCTAATCTATTAACCTGGTTAATCATAGATGCAGCAAGTGGATATGTACCTTGATTCATATATTTTCCTTTACTCTACACAAAATATTAGTTATTATTTTTTCCAAACTCTTCTATTAGTTTGTCCAAATCATCACCTATTAAGTCTTCCGCTTCATCACCATGAATATGCTTAGCAACTGCAATTTCTTGTTCAGTGTACTCATCTTCAAATAGATTATTTAAATACAGAGATAGTTTTCTAATAACAGACATTACTCTTTCTATTTTTTGTCTATTAATATCATTAAACTGCATTAACTCCATTGCTTCAAAAATCTTCATATCCTCATCATTCATAGAGTCTTTAAGTGATTCAAGTCCTTCATTAACTCTTTTTGTCTGAGCAATATGCTCTTTAAAAACCTCTATATTAGGAAACTTTGAATTAAGTGACTTCAATAGTTTCTCTTGATTTAATAGAAGTTTCTCAATATCTGTTATTTTTGTTCTAAAATCATTATTATTATCTAAACCTAAACTAAGAACATCAAAAATTCTTGATACTTTCTCTTCAGAATCATTTGCAACTTGATTTAACTGACTTACTACTTTTGTATCTTTATCTGCAGGTAATGGAATAACACCTTCATTTATTTTTGTATTTGTCCAATTGTTTACTATATCATCTTCATTTAAACTTGGTTTTTTCTTTTTTGGTTCTTCTTTCTTTGATTCTTCTTTCTTTGACTCTTGCTTATTACTATTTTCTTTTTGTGAGGGTTCACTATTTTCTTGTGATGACTCATCATCACTAACTCCATCTATTTGAGATAACATATTATCTATATCATCATCTGACATATCATCACTAGAGTCTTCTTCTTGCTTTAGGGAATCATTATGTGAATCTTTATTAGACTCTTGGTTATCATCAAACTCATTTAATAACGAATCAATATCATCATTATCAACTTCTTTGGATTGAGAAGAGCTATCTTGTTCATCTTCTTTGGGTTGCTGTTGGGCTTGTTGAGTTTCTTCACTATTTGACTGTTCTTTTTCTTCTACTGACTCTTCTTTTGGCTCATGCTCACTGGTTGAATCTTGTTTATTTTCAGATGTGCTCTTTTCTTCTTTACTATTATCTTCACTATTAGAACTAGAAACAAGCTCATCTAACTCTTCTTGATTTACAGTAGAACTATTATCTTCTGAAGCCTCTTCATTATTATCTTCTGATTCAGATTCATCAATATCTAAACCATTCATCAAAGCTTCAATCTCTTCTTGACTCATACTCATAATATTGCCTTATTTATTTTAAAACTCCATCAAGCTTCTCTTTTAAAATTTCAGCATTGAATGGCTTTACAATATAGTTGTTAACACCTGCTTTTAATGCGGTAATTACTTCACCCTTACCACCTTCTGTTGTAATCATTATTATTGGTGTTTTTTGATGTGAACCCTCAGCTCTAACTTTTTTAACTAACTCTAAACCATTCATATTTGGCATATTCCAATCTGTTAAAATTACATCAAACTGTGATTCACCAAGTAGTTTCCACGCCTTAACACCGTCTTCTGCTTCTTCAAAATCTTCTTTAGAGAAACCTAGTTGTTGTACAACATTACCGATAATCCTTCTCATCGTGGAACTATCATCAACTATAAGAATTTTCATTAAACTGTCCTCAATCTTTTCTAATATTATTCAAATAACGTTTATTATATATAATTTGTTTTAAATATCCACTTAATTTAGTAATATATCTTAAATATAATTTATCTTGTTTTAATTATATTTAAAATATAATTTATGCTATTTAGTTTGGCTTAAAGGAAACAGAATGATCAGAGGCTTATATACAGCTGCAACAGGAATGAACTCTATGCAGCATCAAATCGATGTTACATCTAACAATATTGCAAATATTAACTCCACAGGATTTAAAAAAGATAGAGCTGAATTTCAAGATCTAATGTACGAAAGATTAAACTACACAGCAGGAAGAACTACACAAACAACGCTTAACCCAACAGGTATTGATGTTGGTTTGGGTACAAGAATTTCAGGTATTCAAAAAAACTTCAATGAAGGTGATTTAAAACTTACTTCAAATCCCTTAGATATAGCTATTGAGGGTAAAGGTTTTTTTCAAATCACCTTACCAAATGGTGAAGTGGCATACTCAAGAAATGGAACATTTAAACTAAACGCAGAGGGTACCATAGTTAATGGTAATGGTTACCCTTTAGAGCCTCAAATAGTAGTACCTGACAATGTTGTTGATTTAACAGTAGGTAAAGATGGAACAGTAACAGCAACAAATCCACAAACAGAAGCTATAGTTGACTTAGGTAGAATTGAATTAGCAGATTTTATTAACCCAGCAGGTTTATCTCCTATGGGTGAGTCACTATTTAGACAAACTGAAGCTTCAGGTGATGTTATAAATGGTTTTCCAACTGAAGATCAGTTTGGAAATACAAGACAAGGAATGATTGAACTTTCAAACGTAAAACTTGTAAATGAAATGGTTGATTTAATTACTGCACAAAGAGCCTATGAAGCTAACTCAAAAGCAATTACTACAACTGATGGTATGCTTGATACTGTAAATAGGTTAAAAAGATAATTAAGTTGAGTAATTAACATGAATTTAGATGAATTAAAAAAAATTCGTGAAGAGAGATTTCTAGCACATAAGAGAAAAAAGCGAGCTTACTACCTAAAAAAGAAACAAAAAAAAGAGGTAAGAAAAAGTATCGATTATGAAAATGAGCTTAATGATTTAAACTTTGCTACAAAAATCAAAGAGATTGCAAAAGCTCAAAAAGCTCATATGGATGATAGAAAAGAGCTAATAATAATTAAAATAAATGAGTATAAAGAGAAGAAAAAAGAGTATTATGAAGAGAATAAAAGACGTCGTTTAGAGTATGATAGAAAATATAGAGAAGAGAAAAAAGAGAGATTAAGAAAATATCGTAGAGAATACTATCAAAAAAACAGAGAAAAGATTCTCAAAAGACAACGAGAAAGAAGAAAATCTAAGAAAGAAGAATAGCTATGGCAGAAGAAGAAAAAGAATCAACACAAACACAAGATGAAGAGTCTAATCAAACATCAAATGAAAATCAAGACTCAAATAATAATGATGATTTTAAAGAGAGTGAAACTTCAACAAATGAAGATGATAATAAAGATTTTGCTATCAAGAAAAAACCAAATAAATTAAAACTTATCTTAATCTCTATTTCAGGATTTTTAGGTTTTATTTTTATATTAGGTATTATTCTATATTTTGTTGGCTTTTTTGATGAAGATACTAGTCAAACTCAAAATGAGAGTAAACCAAAGCAAGACAAACAGCAAGAAGAACAAACAAAAAATAGTTATAATCAAAAGTCTCAACAAAGTAATTCATATAACTTTAGCCTGCAAGATGTTGACACAAAAAAACTAAATCAAGAGCTTTCAAAGCTAACAAATAAAGAGATTAAAGAGAACCAAGAGAGCGAAAAAATAAAAGAACAAAGAGAAGAGTTTAGAAAAGAGTTAAAGCAAAAAGAAGAAGAGATAAAAAAAGAGCGTGAACTTTTACAAACAAAAAAAGAGACACTTGAATCACAAAAAGATGAGTTAGAAAACTTAAAACAACAAGCTAAATCAATAAAAGATGAAATGATTAAAGAAAAAGAGATTTTAGAGCTTGAAAGAGAAAAACTTATTTTAGCTCAGCTAGAGATTGAAAACAACATAAAACAAGAAGAGAATAAAGAGCAAATGCTAAAAGAGCAACAAAATAGTTCAAATGAAAATAGCTCTAATGTAAATAGTAGTGATAATAACAAAGAACAAAGTGATAGTATATCTAAAAATAATGAAGAAATTGAGTTTGTAAATCTAATAAGTGTAGCAACAATAAAAGGAGATTTATACAAAGACTTCCTAGATAGGGTTTTAAAAGTACACAATGATGTATTACTTTGTAGAGATAGTCAAAACAATATAGATATATATTATGGACCTTTTGATGATATGAAAACTAGAAATAAAATCTATGATTTAGCACTAAAAAATGGTTTTAAATACTCTTACCAAGTTGAGTTAACCAAAAGTGAATTTGAAAGAAGATGTAAATATTAATATTTATGAGTTTTGTAGTATGTCCATTGCATCTTGGACATAGATTCTTTTTTCTTTGATATTTACTTCTTTTATATAAGTATCAAATAAATGAGGAATCAAAAATGTTTTTGAGAACCCTTGCTTTACTAAAGAAACAGATGTTTTAACTTCAAGGTAATCACTAGATGGAAATCTGTGTATCTCCTGCACCAACCCCAGAATATTGTCATCTTCTATAACTTCGCAGTCAACTAAATCAAACCAAAAAAACTCATTTTTTTCTAATTTACAGTTTTTTCTAGTCTCTTCAATAGTTGTGTATAAATGTTGATTTGTAAGTATTTTTGCTTCATCGATATCTCTAAACTCTTCAAAAAGAATAACATTGCTTTTATTATTATACTCTTTTACTGTTAATTGAATATTTTTATTTGTTTTAAATACTGCACCTTGCTTAAACTGCCCAGGAAAGTCAGAGTCTATAAAAAGTCTTAAATGACCTTTTAAACCAACGGTCTTTCCTAGTTTTGCAACATATATATTATTACTATTTTTCATAGAAACTAATCTGCTATAACTTGAATTTTATATGATATTCCATCTTTTGCTTTACAGCCATTTGCCATAGTTTTTAATGCATTTATCATATTTCCATTTTTGCCAATTAACTTACCTATATCCATACTATGGGCATGAATTGTAATCTCTATAAAAGAGTCATCAATCTGCTCTTTCATAACCTTCACATCTTGCGGTTGACTAACAATAAGCTTAGCATAGTTTTCTATAAACTCAGTAACCATATATCATCTCTTTATTTATATTATTTTTTTTCAGCTAATTTCTTAACTTTTTCTGATGGCTTAGCTCCAACACTTAACCAGTAGTTATATCTTTCATCATCAAGTTTTAATACTTTTGGTTCTGATACTGGGTTGTAATATCCAATTGATTCAATCCAACCTGAATCTCTTCTTTTTCTTGAGTCTGTTACTACGATTCTGTAAAATGGTTTTTTGTTTCTACCCATTCTTGTTAATCTAATTACTGTCATTTTATTCCTTTAATTTATTTTATAACTATAGTATTGAATTCTAAACTCATAAAAGTTTACAGCTCAACACTATTAGTAAAGCTTTTTTTTAAAGACTATCTTGGCAGATTTGGCATCTTACCATTAGCTCCACCCATTTGATCCATCATATTTTTAAGACCTTTCATACCACCTTTTGATGATAGTTTTTTAGCCATTTTTGAAGCACTTTTAAACTGCTTTAATATTTTATTGATTTGCGCCTCTGAAAGTCCAGAACCTTTAGCAATTCTTCTTTTTCTAGATATATTCATTAGTGAGGGTTGCTCTCTCTCTTTAGGAGTCATTGAACCTATTAATGCTTTGATTCTTTTTATTTCATCAGAGTTTTCAAAATCCATATCTTTTATTTGACCAGCCATCTGTGACATTCCTGGAATCATTCCAATAATTGATTTCATTGAACCTAATTTACTCATCATTGATAGTTGTTCTAAAAAGTCATTAAAGTTAAATTCACCTTTTTTAATCTTTTTTGTTACTGCTTTTGCTTTTTTCTCATCTATAACTGCAGAAGTTTTTTCAGCTAACCCTTCAATATCACCTGCACCTAAAAGTCTTGAAACAATTCTATCAGGAATAAATACCTCTAAATCAGGCATTTTCTCACCAATACCTATAAATCTTAGAGGAACCCCAACTTGATCTGCAATTGAAAGTGCAACTCCACCTTTTGTATCACCATCGTACTTTGATAAAATAACCCCATCAATCCCAATTTTTTCTTTAAAAGTAGTTGCTGTTTTTGTTGCATCATGCCCTGTTAATGAATCCGCAACATAAAATATTTCATCTGGTTCAACTGATTTTTTAACATCATTTAACTGAACCATTAACTCCTCATCAATAGCAAGCCTACCTGCTGTATCTATCAAAAGTACATCATAATGTTCATTTTTAGCTTTTTGCTGTGCTGCTTTTGCTATGTTTACAGGATTTGTTTCATTATCATCATAATATATATCAACTTCAACTTGTGTAGCAATTTGCTTTAGCTGTTCAACTGCTGCTAACCTCTGTAAGTCAGCAGCTGCAACTAGTACTTTCTTTTTTCTTGTTTTTAAGTAATTTGCTAGCTTTCCTGTAGTAGTTGTCTTACCCGAACCTTGAAGTCCAGTCATTAATATTGTAGTTGGAGGTGTACTTGAAAATACAAAACCTTGATTTCCATTAGCTGTTAATATTTGTGTTAATTGATTTTTTAGTGCATTTAGAAAAGAGTCTTGTCCTATACCATTTTGTTTTGTTTCAATATCAACTTGCTTTATAAGCTCTTTTGTAGTCTTGTGGTGAACATCAGATTTTAATAAAGATTTTCTTAATTCGGTTGTTGCTTTTTTTAAAGCAGCTGCGTCATCTTTATGTCTTATTTTATTTACTGCATTTTTTATTGAGCCGGTTATAGAATCAAACAATTTTAATACTCCATCAATTTTTTTTGAATTATACAGTTTTAAACTTTAATATAGTTTAATTACACAGCATATTTTAAGTATATTTTAATATTTATTTATTAGAAAACTTCCCTTTTAAAGGGAAGTAAGTTATTTTTAAAGCTTAAATTTTAATTAAAATCAAAAACTTTAAACTCTCTTGGTTCAGGTGAAACAAACTCATAATCAAAGATTCTAGTAACTTTTGAGTGCAATAAAACTCTATTTATATTTGATAAAGGTTTTCCATATACACCATCACCTATAATAGGTAACCCAATATGACTTAGATGTACTCTTATTTGATGTGTTCTTCCACTTTCTATTACCACTTTTATTTTAGATTTTCTACCTTCAACAAACATAGGATAAACTGTAGTTTTAGCACTCTTTCCTTTTTTTAAATCTACTTTTGATTTAGCTTGATTTTTATCTTTTATAGTTAAAATTGGCTCATCAATAACAGTTTCATCAACAACTCTACCCTCAACTATTGCTACATACTCTTTATAGACTCTATTTGCTGCAAACTCTTTTATAGCTTTTAATCTAAACTCTTCACTCTTTGCAAAAAGCATTACACCACTTGTCTCTTTATCTAATCTATTTAATAAAGTAGCATTTTTATACTTCTTTTCAATCTCATGTGCTGTTAAAAAAGCTGGTTTATCAACAGCTAAAATATCATCATCTTCAAATATTACTTTTACAGATGCAGGATACTTTACATTAAACCTTGTATCTGTTTTAATTTCACCCCTTGCAATTAAAACCTTTTTACCTTTTGCTAAAACTAAGCCTTTATCAATTAAATCTTTTGCTTTAGAGTTTGATATCTTCTCTTGCTTTGCTAATACTTTATACGCCTTATCATAAGTTGGCATCTATTTCCTTTATTATTTTTTCATATGAGCCAGATATATTTAAAACTGACTTTTTTAACTCTTCTTTTTTATCTAAAATATTTTTAAGCTCCTCTTTTTCAATTAAAACATAGTTTTTTACATGAGAAAAGAGACTTTTCTGATTAAAAATATTTTTTCCACTTACTATTTTACAACCAAAGTGTGCAGGTTCAATAGGATTATGTCCACCTATTTTTTCAAAAGCACCACCTAAAATAACTATATCTGAAATTGAATAAATGTCATTTAACATTCCCATTTTATCTATTAGTATTATATCAAAATCAAAACTTTTTTGAAATGAGTACCTACTATAACTTAAACCTTTTTTTTCTGCATACTTTTCAATAAGCTTGTAAACTTCATCAAATCTCTCAGGGTGTCTTGGGACAACTATAAGTTTCCCATACTTTTTTTCATAAGCTTGTAGTATTAACTTCTCTTCACCACTATGAGTACTTGCAGCTGTTAATACTTCCTGCTTTTGTTTTTTAAAACTATTTTTTAACTCTGGCTTAGCCCAAAGTTTTATATTTCCACAAACCTCAACATTACTAGCACCTAGTTCTATTAATCTCTCTTTATCTAATTTGCTTTGAGCAAAAACAATATCAATATTCTTAAATATTTTTTTATATAAAAAAGAGAATTTCTTATATGACTGATATGATGAGTCTGAAACTCTTGCATTTAATAAAACTGTTTTAGTTTTTTTAATTTTTGCAATAAAAAAAAGCATCAACCAAAGCTCTGCTTCTGCTACAACTAAAACCTTTTGCTTTGTTTGCCAAAAAGGCAAGAGTGTTTCAAAAGGAAGATATCTTACTTCTTCTATATATTTTTTTCCCTCTTGAAAACCTGTATTTGTTGCAACTGATAAGTTTACATTACACTTTTTATTTTTGTAGTGCTCAATCAAAGGTTTTAATGCTTTTGTTTCCCCCATTGAACATGAGTGAAACCAAATGCCATCTGTTTTAAATCTTTTATTATCTTTTAGAAAAAACCTTGCAGGTATTGCTTTTTTATACTTGGATTGTTTTGATTTTATAAGTAAATATGGAATTGCAACTATATGTAAAAGGGTAAGTAGTATATAATAAGTAGCTTCAAAGAGGAACAAACTTATTCCTCTTTTGTTTCATCTTCTTTATAAAGAATTCTTCCACAATGTGGACAGTTTATAATCTCTTCAGACTTTACAACTTCTGCATAAGTTTTATCATTTATTTTCATAAAACATCCATAACAAGCTTGTTTTTTCACAGGAACTACAGCGGAGTCTTTTGCCCATCTTTTAATTTTTTCATAAAAAGTTAAAATTTTATTATCAACTTTTTGAAGAAGCTCACTTCTTTGTTGATAAACTTCATTTCTCTCTTTATTAATCTCTTCAATCTTATTATCAACTGCAATTTGAATATCTTTAATAGACTCTTCTTCTTGGGCTAATTTTTCTTGAAGCTCTTTTAAATCATCCTCTTTACTACTAGCTAAATTATCTAATCTATCAATCTCTTCATTAGCAAAAGTAATTTGCTCTTTTGCAATCTCTTCTTCTAACTGTAGGGCTTTTAACTCTTTATCAGTTTGAACATCTTTGTTTTTTTTAGCAACATCATCTAACTTTGTTTTCAACTCAGCTAAATGGATATTGTTTTTTGTTCTTTTTGATTTGATTTCATCTATTTCTAAATACATACTATTAATAGATGTTTTTATTGATTCAGCCGTCTCTATAAATGTAGCTAACTTAGCTTTTTCATTCTCAATCTTAGGCTCATACATACTTATTGATGTGTCATACTTTGATAACTGTATTAAATCCTGTAAATACTTATTCAATCGGTTCTCCTTCTATACAAAACTCAAATGGATTTTTTGAAGCTGTTATTATAGCTTTTAATTTATTTTTTTTCAAATAGTCAAATAAAAGACTCTCAACTAATGTATTAAAATGTCTCTCACTATCATAATGTCCTATATCAATTAGTGATATATTTTTAGCATCCGCATGCATTGCATCATGATATTTAATATCCCCTGTTAGATAACAGTCTGCATCTATATGATCCAATAAAGACATACCTGCACCTGTTACAATTGCGATTTTATCTATATATTCGTTACACTTTACTGTTTTTACTACTTTTAAACCAAGCTTTAATGAGATATTTTTAACTAATTGCTCAAAACTACAGTTTACATTTGCATATGCAATAAAATCTTCAATATTTTTTTGTTGGATTTTATACCCTAAAATATCTTCAACCACATACTTATTTAAGTGTGTTTTATCAATATTAGTGTGCATTGAAATCAAACTAATATCTTTTTTGATTAACTTCTTTAAAATCTTTGTACTATAATCATCAAAATTTAACTTCTTAATTGAAGAGAAAATTAATGGATGATGAGTAATTACTAATGAGTTTGGTTTCATATTTTCAACCAAATTTTCATCTAAATCAATGCTAATATAGATGTTTTCAAAATCATCATCAAAAGAACCAACTATTAAACCTGAATTATCCCATTTTTCTTGTAACTCAAAAGGCGAAATCTCATCAAGCTTCTTATATATATCTAAAACTTTCAAACTTACCTACTCTTTACTCTATTATTTCTTTGTTCTTCTTGCTCTTTATATAAAACCGCACACCCCTGTGCTAGTTGTCTTACTTTTAAAATATAGTTTTGACGCTCTGTTACTGAAATTGCTTTTCTTGCATCTAATGTATTAAATAGATGTGAAGCTATCATACACTGATCATAAGCAGGAAGTGGCAACTGTGCATCTAGACAAGATTTACACTCATTAAAAGCATCTTCAAAATGCCTAAATAACATCTCTGTATTAGCTAATTCAAAATTATATTTTGAAAACTGATACTCACCCTCTTTATGTACATCTGCATAAGTTGTAGTCCCATGGTCATTTTTATTCCATACAATATCAAATACAGAATCAACACCTTGTAAATACATCGCTAAACGCTCTGTTCCGTATGTTATCTCAACAGCAACAGGGTCACAAGCTAAGCCTCCAACTTGTTGAAAGTAAGTAAATTGAGTAACCTCCATACCATCAAGCCAAACTTCCCATCCAAGACCCCATGCACCTAATGTGGGAGACTCCCAGTTGTCTTCTACAAACCTAATATCATGTCTTGATAAATCTAAACCCAAATACTGCAAAGATTGTAAATATAAATCTTGAATATTATCAGGACTTGGTTTTATTAAGGTTTGAAACTGATAGTAAGAACCAAGTCTATTAGGGTTTTCACCATATCTTCCATCTGTTGGTCTTCTACTAGGTGCCACATAAGCAGCAGCCCAAGGTGTTGAGTCTAAACTTCTTAAGATAGTAGCAGGATGAAAAGTACCTGCACCTGCTGGAATATCATAAGGCTGTACTATATTACAACCTTGCTTAGCCCAAAACTCTTGTAATTTTAATAGAATTTCTGAAAATGTCACCATATATTTTTATTCCTAAACTAGTAATTTATTAAGTTCACAAACGTATTTGTTGATATGCTTATTTGGGACATTTTAACACAAACTTTCTAATAGTTTCATAATTTTAGAAACTTTAATCTCTTTCCATCCTTCATACTTATAAAGTTGTAAATCATCATTTTCAAATACAAACTTAGAGAGATTTTTTGTTTTATCTTGTACTTCATAAGCTTTTACATACTGATAATACTTTATATCCTCTTGAATACTTTTTTTATTTGATAATACAACAGTTGGCACCATGAAAATATCACTCATATGCATAACTGAAGTGTGAGCTGTTATAACCCTATGACTATTTGCTATTATATACATCAAATCATCAATATTTGTTGATAAACTAGCTAAATTTACATATCTACTATCATTTAGTTTTCCATCAACTTGTAATGTTGTAACTACTGTATACTCTGAATTTTCATTTACTAGTTTTCTTAAAATCTCACATGCATACTCTTGAGGTATAGACTTTTTCTTATTTGCACTATATGGATGAAAAAGAAGAATTTTATCTCTTTTTTTTATATTAAATATTTTCTCTTTTAAATCTTTTGATATTACAGCTTTATTTAGATTTATATAGTTGTATTTTTCCAAAGGATTTATTTCATTAAACTTTATGCCAAACTTATATAGCCATGCATCTGTTTTATTTAGTATGCTATAATAAACTGATTTTTTAGTAACCATACTTGTATCAATAAAGTAGTCATAACTACAAAGTTTTTTTACACTTATGCTTAATGGTTTAACTTCATTTATAAAATCTTGCTTTATATAAACTCTTTTATCTCTTGAATAAAAACTATTATTAGAAGCTTTTAAATATACATCCAACTTAACATCTTTATAAAA
>JBNJFB010000018.1:0-42430 GCA_051746405.1 Campylobacterota bacterium | reverse complement strand
TTGGTTCAACATCTTTTATTAATTTATCTGCAATTGCACTTAAATTCTTTAAAATTATTGGAGTAATTATCATAGATATAACTATTGTAATAATCATAATTTGACCATAAGGAGAAGGTACAAGATCACCTGTTCTAGCTAACTCTAATAGTGCTAATGAAAACTCACCTACTTGAACTAAACTAAGTGCAGTTTTTATACTAACTCTTTTATTCTCATTTACTCTAATAATAGTATAAATAATTATAAACTTTAAAATCATAATTGCTACTAATAAAGCTAAAATTATATGTATATAAGAAAAAATCACATCGAATTTTATTTGCATACCAACTGTTACAAAGAAAATACCTAATAATAAATCCCTAAAAGGTACCAAGTCAGCCTCAGCTTGATGTTTGTATCTAGTTTCAGCTATTAGCATCCCTGCTATAAATGCACCTAAAGAGTATGAAAAGCCTAACTCATGTGCTAAAAGTGAAGCTCCTATTGCTAAAAAAAGTATTGTACCTACAAAAAGTTCATCGGAGTTTGTTTTTGTTATTGCTTTAAAAAATGGTTCAAGCAAATACTTTCCAATAACTACCATTAATACCAATAAAACAACAGCATGTAAAAGCATTTCAAATAATAATTCACTTACTGAACCATTTGTAGAACTACTCATAAAGCCTATTGTTAAAAGTATAGGAATTACAGCAATATCTTGCATTATCAAGATACCTAAGCTTCTTTGTCCATATCTTCTATTTATTTCGCCTGTTTCATTGAATGTTTTTAAAACAATTGCAGTTGAGGATAGAGCAATTGCCAATGATAGTATAAAAGAGATATCTTTTGGAATATTAAATATGAAATAACTTATTAGAAAAACAATAATAGCTGTAATAGATATTTGAAGAGTTCCAGCAACAAAAACTTCATTTTTCATCTTCTTTAGATGATTTAATGAGAACTCTAATCCAATAGTAAACATTAAAAATACTACCCCAAACTCAGCAATCTCTTTTAATGTATGATTATTAACAGCATCATGAAGATTAAATCCATATGCTATTATAGTACCTGTAAAAATATAACCAATAATAGTGGGAAGATTAATTTTCTTTAAAAAAACATTTATTGTCAGAGCTAAAAAAAGAGAAGTTACTATGACAGTTAGCATTAGGTTCCTTAATAATTAAATAAAATTATTATATCAAATTATTTTTTGAAACAGCTAAAGAGTTTAAATAGAGTAGTTAAACTACTCTATTTTATTTATACTTGATGTTCGGTTTTTTTTGATAATCTCTCTTTTTGAGAAAGATATGAGTTAACTGAACCTAAGTAGGCTTTTGCAGTTGCAAGCATAGTATCAACGCTTAATCCATGACCAACAAATGATGGTGAGTTTTCATCAAAAGATACTCTTGTAGTAACTTTACCTAAGGCATCTTTCCCCTCTGTTACTGAAACCACATTGTAACTTTGTAGATTTCCATCTAAACCTGTTAATCTATCAATTGTTTTAAAGATTGCATCCATTGTACCATTACCAATATTTGCATCACTAAATACCTCTTCATTTCTTTTAATAGATACAGCAGCTGTTGGTAAACCTTCTGAGCAATCACTAATTTGTAGTCCAACTAACTCATAAATACTATCACTATTTAATGACTCATCAGTAATTAGCATTCTAATATCATCATCAGTTACATCTTTTTTCTTATCTGCAATAATTTTAAACTTATTAAATGCAGATTTCAACTCTTCATCAGACACACTATCAAAACCTAACTGATTTATTTTATCTCTAAATGCAGCTTTTCCAGAGTGTTTTCCTAAAATCAAAGTTGAGTCTTTTATAACACCAACATCTTCAGGTCTCATAATCTCATAAGTTTCATGATGCTTTAAAACACCATCTTGATGAATTCCACTTTCATGGGCAAATGCATTTTTACCAACAATTGCTTTATTTTGTTGTGGTTCAACTCCTGTAATAGTTGCTACTAATCTTGATGTTGAGTATATTTCACTTGTATTTATATCTGTATATAAATCCCCAAATACATCTTTTCTAGTTTTTATAGCCATAACAGACTCTTCTAAAGCCGAGTTACCAGCTCTTTCACCTAAACCATTAATAGTAACTTCTATTTGTCTAGCTCCATTACTTACTGCACTTAAAGTATTTGCAGTGGCTAATCCTAAATCGTTGTGGTTATGAACTGATACAATAGCTCTACTACCTGCAAAATCACTTAACTCTTTTACCATTGCACCTAACTCTGTTGGCAATCTATACCCAACAGTATCAGGTAAGTTAATTGTACTTGCCCCTGCTTGAATTACAGCATCCATAACCTCTTTCATAAAAGATATTTCACTTCTTCCTGCATCTTCAAGTGAAAACTCAACATCATCTACAAATGTTCTTGCATACTCAACAGCGTATACAGCTCTTTTAATAACTTCATCTTCACTCATTTTTAATTTATATTTCATATGAATTGGTGAAGTTGCTATAAAGGTGTGAATTCTATGCATTTTTGCTTTTTGAACAGCCAATGCAGATTGTTTAATATCATTTTCAACTGCTCTACTTAGTGAGCATATTGATGATTTTTCAACTTGCTCTGCAATTCTTGAAACAGCATCAAAATCTCCTGGACTAGCTGCTGCAAAACCTGCTTCAATTACATCAACACCTAATTTTTCCAACTGTCTTGCAACTTTTATTTTCTCCTCTGTGTTCATTGAACAACCAGGACTTTGCTCACCATCTCTTAATGTCGTATCGAAAACTATTATTTTATTTTTATCCATTTTTAGTACCTTTTTTAATATGCCGTTATATTATACACTTTTTTATTTAATAAATAAATATTTGTCAAGATGAGAATCTCTTATCTATTCTCATCTTTTTTATTATCGTCATTAGGTTCTTTTGTATCGTTAGTAGATTCAGACTTATCATCTTTTGATTCCTCTACTAATTTCTCTTTTTTATCTTTTTTCTTATCATCTTCTTTTATAGGCTCAGAATGTAAGTCCTCTTCTTCAAAAACTGTTCCACCATGAGCTTTTATTATTTCTCTTACTCTTTGTCCTGAAATAACTTCAATTTCTAGAAGTTCAGCTGTCATCTCTTCAATTGCTTCTTTATGCTCTTTTAATGCATTTAAAACAATTTCATATCTTTGATTTAATAAATCTTTTGTATATTGGTCTAAATTTTTAGCTGTTTCATCTGAGAAATCTTTTTGCGTTTGTCCACCTAAAAATTGGTTTTGTTTTCTCTCTAGTACCATAAGTCCAGCCATTTCACTCATACCATAAGTTGAAGCCATAGATTTAATAATATCAGTTGCACGCTCTAAATCATTTCCTGCACCGGTACTAATCTCATGTATAAATACCTCTTCAGCAGCTCTACCACCTAGTAGTGTATCAACTTCGGCTATTAATTCATGCTTTTGCATTAAGTACTTATTCTCTTCTGGAGTATTTAGTGTATATCCAAGTGCTGCTAAACCTCTTGGTACAATTGATACTTTATTTACTTTTTTAGCACCTTTTGTAATTTCTGCTATTAATGCATGTCCAGACTCGTGATAAGCTACAATTTCTCTCTCTTTTGGTGAAATTCTTCTTGATTTTTTCTCAAGTCCTGCTATTTGTCTCTCAACAGCTTCTTTAAAATCACTTGACTCTACAACCTCTTTTTTTGATCTACCTGCAAGTAAAGCAGCTTCATTTATAATATTTGCTAAATCAGCACCTGCAAGACCTGCTGTCATTCTTGCAACATCTTTTAAGTCAATATCATTTGCAAGTTTTACATCTTTTACATGAACTTTTAAAATTTCAATTCTTCCCTCATAATCAGGTTTATCAACTAAAACTTGTCTATCAAATCTTCCTGGTCTTAAAAGTGCTTGGTCTAATACTTCAGGTCTGTTAGTTGCAGCTAAAACAATTACAGGTGCTACTTCCGTTGAGAAACCATCCATTTCAGCTAGTAGTTGATTTAAGGTCTGTTCTCTTTCATCATTTCCACCCATTTGTCCACCACTTGCTCTGCTTTTACCAATTGCATCAATTTCATCAATAAAAATAATAGCAGGTGCCACTTTTTTTGCTTGTTCAAATAAATCTCTTACTCTACTTGCACCAACACCAACAAACATTTCAATAAATGCAGAACCAGATACAGATAAGAACTCAACATCAGCTTCACCTGCAACTGCTTTTGCAAGAAGTGTTTTACCAGTACCTGGAGGTCCTACTAATAATACACCTTTAGGAATTTGAGCTCCTAACTTAACATATCTTTCAGGGTCAGATAAAAAGTCAACTACCTCTTGAACCTCTTCTTTTGCCTCTTTATTTCCTGCCATATCTTCAAATTTAACTTTTGGTTTTTCAGAGTTAATCATTTTTTTAGATGACCCTATTCCAAGAAGGCCACCGCCTCCTCCGCCACCCATTGATTTTTGCATTCTTTTTGCAATAAAAATCCATATAGCAAAGAAAATAAAAATAGGTAAAACCCAACCAAAAAGTATATCAGCTAGTACATTCTCTTCATTAATTCCACCATAATCTATATTCTTTTCTTCCAACATAGGTACTAGTGTCTCATCTGGCACAACTCTTCTTGCTGTATATGAAGTAACTTGATTACCTTGGTTTGATACAGCTTTTATTTGAGTTTTACCAATACCCACATAATTCACTTGACCAGCTTGAATTAATCTTTTAAGCTCAGAATATGCTACATTTTTATTTTTTGTCTGTCCAAAAGCTGCTACTGATGAGTTTTGACCCTGTGCACCTGCTTGATTTTCTGGAAATATTGCTTTAAAAGCAAATATTGTTACTATAGAAAATATTACAAATACTAATAATGGATTATTATTAAAAAAGTTATTATTATCTCCACCATTATTGTTATTTTGCTGTTTATTATTCATAAACTGTTACTCCTTATTTTTATAAACTATACTTACCCACTCACCTTTGTGAATAAGCTCTAATTGATGTAGGTCTTTAAATCTACTTTGTACCCTAGATAGATGCTTATCTAAAATGCCTGAGATTATTAATAATCCATCTTTTTGTAAACATTTTTTCAAATCATTTGCTATCATACTTAATACATCTGCTACAATATTAGCAATTACGAGATTATACTTATTTATTGCTAAATTTGCCGAACCAATCCATGATTTTTCAAAAGTAACATTATTAAGTTTAAAATTTGTTGTGGTATCTGCTATACAAACTTCATCTGTATCACAAATATCAACAGCACAACCTTTTTTTGCAGCCCCAACTGCTAAAATTCCACTACCTGTACCAACATCAAGTACATTTAATCCAGGTTTTGCATACTTATCAATAAACTCAATACAAGCAGCTGTTGTCTCATGATGTCCTGAACCAAATGATAATGCAGGGTCAATAATTATGTCGATTTTATCATCTTTTTTCTCTTCCCATGAAGGTCTGATAAAAAAATTTCCAATTTCAACTGAAGATACAGACTGTTGATATTGTTTTACCCAGTCTATATTTTTCTTTATTTCTGATTGAACTTCACAATTTGTATTTATATTTTCACTAAAATTTTCAATCTCTTTTTTTAGCTCTTCTAATGAGTTTTCACTTCTTATTATTAAACTTCCATTATGCTCTTCAATTGCATCATTAGTTGCAGTTGCAACCAAATCTAAAAAAAGCTCATAGTTAGTTTGAGGTTTAATTGTTAATTCATAGTAGTTATCAGTCAAAATACCCCTTTATAATTTCTGTAAATGATAAATTTTATCTAAATTCTTTTTGAATAATATTAAAAAAGTATTAAAAAAAGTTCTCAATCATATCTCTCATAACTTTTTCATCAGAAATACGATTTATAATATCTCTAAATTCGTTTGCACCTTTATAGCCTTTTGAGTATGAGTGCAAGAGTTTTCTAAACATCACAGCTCCATATTGGCCATGAAAATCTAACATCGTATCAAAATGCTCAATGATAATCTCTTTTTTCTTCTGCTGACTTATATCTTCAACTTCATTTTTAAGTTGATAAAAAATCCATGGTTTTCCAATAGCACCACGACCTATCATAACTCCATTTGCATTGGTATATGCTAGTACTTCTTTTGCTTTTTTATAATCTTTGATATCACCATTTGCAATTACTGGAATACTAACAGCATCTTTCATTGCTTTTATAGCATCATAATCTACAGGTGCTTTATACTTTCCTGCTCTTGTTCTTCCATGAACAGAAACAAAATCAACCCCACAAGACTCAACTGCTTTTGCTATTTCAACTGGAATTTTATCATTTACTCCAATTCTAACCTTTGCAGAGGTGTACTGTTTTTTTGAGTATTTTTTAACCGTAGATAAAATCTCTTCAAGCTTTTTTAAATCTCCTAAAAGATTTGAGCCTGAACCATGGTTAAAAACTTTAGGTGCAGGACAGCCACAGTTTAAATCAATTCCATCAATTCCATCAACATCATTTAATAACTCCACAGCATCTCTTACTAACTCTGGATTATTACCTGCAATTTGTACAATATATGGGGTTTCACTCTCATGTTTTTCAATCATTTTAAGTGTTTTTTGAGATTTATATACTAATGCGTTTGATGAAATCATCTCAGATATTGTAATATCTGCACCAAACTTTTTTACAACTGCTCTAAAGGGAAGATCTGTATATCCTGCTAATGGTGCTAAAACCATTAGCGGTTTTGTAAAGTCAATTTTATTTTCCATTATTTATAAGATATAGACTCCAAATCGTAGTGCTTTCCTGCATCTTTTAGCTCTAAAAGTGCTTTAAATGCAGTAAACTCATCCTCTTGTGTTGATTGAATAACCTCTCTTGCTTTATCAATCATCTCATACTCAAATAGCACATGTAAATATGCAGATGTTGCTTCATCAATTTGTGAAGATAGTTTTTCAAATAGTGCAATAATTTGGTCAGGTTGTAAAATAGACTCATAATTTTTAGCAAGTGCCATATAATCTTCTTGAGTAAAATCTAAACCTTTTACGATTTTTAAAATCTCTTCTGCTGTAAATCCAAACTCATTATTAGCTGCATCTTTTTCAAAAAGTTTTTTAGCTAATGTTTTATCAAGTTTTATATTTTTATAAACTTTTTTAACAGTTGTCATACTTTTATCTCTTAAGACTTTTTCAAATGCTTCTTTTAAAATATCATTATTATAGTTTTCACTTTTCTTTAATACTTCATATGCAAAATCTGCATCTTTATTAACTTTGTTTATAGTATTATTCTTTACTACAGAAGATACTTCACTAAACTTAACTGACTTATCCTCAACATACTTTCCTGCTTTTATATCTTTTATTGTTGCAACAATTTTATTTAGCTCATCATCAGATGACGAAAAAGTATTATCTTTAACCTCTAGTTCAAACTGAGATAGAATAGAAGATAGGTTTTTAAAGCCTTTTGTTTTAAATTTTTTATTAAAATTTTTCTCTAAAAGCTTAGCTTTTAACATAGCTATTAATAGTTCATGGTCTTTATTAACTGCTCTTTGCTTAAAAACATTTAGTAACCCATAAAATAGTATATGCCCTAAAGTTGCCACAAAAAGTAAAACTAAAGGCATGATTATCCATACAGCAACAGGCAAGGTAAATGAATACTCTAAAACATTAATTTGATATTCACCTAACTCTAGACTAAATAAATAACCATAAATAGCTACAATAAATAAAATTGATAAAACAACATACTTTTTAAAACCCATCTTAAATCCTTTTTACTATTTTTCTATTTCGTAAATCTCTCTACAAGGTGTACAAAACTTTGCAAATGGTTTAGCTCTCAATCTTCCAATAGCTATTGATTCATCACACATTTCACAAGTACCATAAGTACCCTTTGCGATTCTTTTTAATGCATCTTCAATCTCTTCTAGCTCTTTTAGCTGTTGATTTGCTATAATCCCTTCTTTGAAACTATCACTTGAAACCTCAGCATAATCATAATCATCATTACACTCTGTATTCTTTAAAGAGTTAATACTCTCTCTACTATCATTGATATTAACAGTTATCAACTCTTTTCTTTCTAACAGTTTTTGTTTTAACTCTTCAATCTGTTTTGCATTAGCCAATTTTTTACCCTTAAATTAAAAATTTTGACATTATACATAAGATTAAATAAATTACTTATGATACGGATGATTATTGTTTATGGCTAAACCTCTAAATAGTTGTTCAGCTAATACAACATTTGCTACTTTATGTGCCATAGTTAAATCGCTTAGAGATATTATACAATCACACTTCTTTAAAAATTGCTTTTCAAATCCAAAAGCACCACCAATAAAAAAATTTATTTCATTTCTACCCTGAATTAAATTTGCAAATTTATATGAATCCACTTTTTTCCCTAATACATCTAAGGCTATATTATAACCACTTAAAAACTTTTCGTAAGCTTTTGTATATGATTTTTGTGCTTCTTGCTCATTTATTGTTTGTGCTTTTGCAATCTCTTTATTGAAAATATAATGAAACTCAACTTTTGCAAGCTTTGAAGACATTTTAATAAACTCTTTTATTAAAGTATCAAAATAATCTTTACTAGGCTTTGCAATAGTATAGATATTTATCTTCATAATTATGTATATAATCCTGAAGCTATTACATTAAATCTTACATTAGCTAATTTATCATCAAGTTTAACTCCACCTATTGCACAAACAGGATGATTACTTAATGCTGCAATTTTAGATAAATCATCCCCTAAAACATTTGTAATACTCTTAGTTGAAGTATTTCTATAAGCACCTAAACCTATCATATCTAAATCTAAGCTATTAGCTTCTAAAACCTCTTTTTTATTATGTGTTGATAGCCCTAAAAGTTTGTTACCTATTTTTTTCCTTATAATCTTTACAGCCTCTTTTTTATTAACTGATATCTTAAAAAAATCCTCTTGTCCTAAGTGAATACCACTTGCATACTCTATTAAGTCAATACTATCATTTACTATAATAATTGCATCACTATTTTTTGAAATATATTTTAGATTTTCTATCTTTGTATTTTTTGAAGATATTTTATCCCTATATTGAATAATCTTTGCATTCTGTTTTGAAGATATTTTTAAAAAATTAGATATTGTAATATTGTGCTTTTTTAAGCTTTCAATATCACATAAGGCATATAAGTTATTAAAAGGCTTTAGATTTTTATCTAAAACCTTTTGAAATCTATTTATCATTTAATTAGCAATCTTCTCTTTTGAGAACATCTTTAATAAATCAGAAATTGTCTTTTTCATTTGTGATCTATTAACTACCATATCAATTAGACCCTTTTCAAGCAAGAACTCTGCTCTTTGGAACCCCTCAGGTAAATCTGCACCAATTGTTTGCTTAATAACTCTTTGTCCTGCAAATCCAATTAATGCACCTGGTTCTGCCATTATAATATCTCCTAAGAAAGCAAAAGAAGCAGAAACTCCTCCCATAGTTGGATCTGTTAAAACAGATATATATGGAAGCTTTGCATGCTCCATTCTTTTAAGAGCTGCTGATGTTTTTGCCATTTGCATTAATGCAAAAGTTGACTCTTGCATTCTTGCACCACCTGAAGCTGAAACTATAATCAACCCCTGATGCTTTTCAATAGCTCTATTCACAGCTCTTACAATTTTTTCACCCTCAACAGAGCCTAAACTTCCTCCCATAAATGAGAAATCAAATACAACAATTTGAACAGGTATATCGTTTATTGTACACTCACCACTTACTACAGATGAGTTTCTTCCTGTTTTTTTATTTGCTTGTTCTATTCTTTTTTTGTATGAAGTTTTATCAACAAATTTTAAAGGATCATTTGGCTTTAAATCTTCATCACATTCAACAAAACTATCTTTGTCTGTTAATATCTCAATTCTTTTTTTTGCACCAACTCTCATATGAAAATTACATTTTGGACAAATATTATCTTGATTTTCAACCTCTTTAAAAAACATCAAAGAGCTACACTCAGGACACTTTATCCAGTGACTTGGTGCATCTTTTTTTGTTGGTTGTGTTTTAGAACTATCAAAAGAAATTCTGCTAAATAAATTCTTTAAATCCATAATTTAACCCTTTTAAAATTTATTATAATCTTATATATTTTTAAACTTGTCTAATTCGTCTAATTTTTCCCATGGATAATCACTTTGTCCAACTTGTCCACGTGCTGCAACATCTGCATAAAGGAATGTTTTGGCACTTGGTTTATCTAAATTGAATTTTTTTGTAATCCAACCTGGAGTTAATGGGAAATTTTCCATTACAAAAAGTGACAATTCATTGTCATTATGTTTTGTATATGTACCATAAGTATCAACTGAAATAGATGTTGGCTTTGCAACTCCAATAGCATAAGATAATTGAACTAATGCTTTTGAAGCAAGTCCTGATGCAACTATATGTTTAGCTACCCATCTTGCTGCATAAAGTCCACTTCTATCAACCTTTGTATAATCTTTTGAGCTTTGAGCTCCTCCACCTATTGGTGCATAACCACCAAATGAATCCACAATAAGTTTTCTACCTGTAACCCCTGCATCATGCAGTGAAGAGTGATTTACATATCTTCCTGTTGGGTTAATATGAATAATAGTTTTATCTTTACTATACATACTAGTTGGAAGCCCTGTATCATCAATTAAACCTTGAATTAGCTCTCTAACTTCTTCAATCTTCATATTTTCAACTGAAGGAGCACTTACAACAATTGTATGGATTTTTTGAGGCTTACAGTTTTCAAAATTCTCTTTAGTTTCATAATCAACTGTAACTTGTGTTTTAATATCCACACCTAATTTATGTTTATGTTTTAGTGCATAGTTATAAACTTTTTCACATAACATTCTTGCATAAGTAATAGCTGCAGGCATATAATCAGCTGTTTCTGTTGATGCAAAACCAAACATAATACCTTGGTCACCTGCACCAATTTCACCTGTATCTTGGTCAACTCCTTGATTAATATCAGCGGATTGTTGATTTAACAATACTTGTACATTTACATCATCAGGATGTAAACTTTGCTCTTTTGTAAATGAAGACTCTCCGTCATAACCTATTTTTGCTAATGCATCTAATACAATCTGCTTATACTCTTCATCACTTAAATTGCAACTTGATTTTACTTCTCCACCTATAGCAATGTCTTTACCAGCTACAAATACTTCTGAAGCAACTCTACTTTTACTATCTTCTATAATTAATTTATCAACAATCGAGTCTGCTATAATATCTGCACACTTATCTGGGTGTCCTGGACTTACTACTTCTGAAGTAAATAAATATTGACTTGTTTTGTTTTCCATTTTTGTTTTCCTCTTAGGTTTTCCATTTTTGTTTTCCATTATTTTTAATTACAATATTGCTGTCTAAAAAATAACAAATATAACAGCAAGTTACTATATAAATCTATTCTACAGTTACACTCTTAGCCAAATTTCTTGGCATATCTACATCATTTCCTAATCTAACTGAAACTTCTAATGAAAGCAACTGTAAAGCTACTAACATTTCAAAAAACTCTAACATATAATGTTCAGCTAAATTAATCTTGATGAAATCATCACTTAATTCAAAATCAAGTGGTGATATTGAACAAATAGTACTATCTCTAGCACTAAGCTCTTCAACATTTGATTTTATCTTATCATAAAGAAGATTCTTAGGCATCAATGCAATAGTAAACAACTCTGGGTCTGCTAATGCTATTGGTCCATGTTTCATCTCACCAGATGGATAACCCTCTGCGTGTAAATAAGAGATCTCTTTAAGCTTTAAAGCCCCTTCTAATGCGAGTGGATAAAATATATCCCTTCCTATAAAGAAGAAGCCATGACCATGTAGGTACCTTTTTGAAAGTCTTCTAGTTTTTTCATGTATCTTATCATCAACAATTAATGCTTTTGGAACTTCTCTTAGAGTTTGTATTTCACTTGCAATTCTTTCATCACTAATTGATTTTTTCTGCTTAGCAAAGTATAAAGACAGCATCCATAATACAACAGTTTGAGTTGAGAATGCTTTTGTTGAGGCAACCCCTTTTTCTATTCCTGCTCTTGTCAAAATCTTATAATCAGCAACTCTTGTCATTGATGAGTTATCAACATTACAAACAACTAAAGTTTTTAATCCAGCTTCCTTAGCCATTTTTAATGCTTCTAATGTATCTGCTGTTTCACCACTTTGACTTATAACTATAAAAAGCGTATCTTTTGTAAGAAGTGGCTCTTTATATCTAAACTCACTAGCTATTTCCACATTACATTTTGTTTTCGAAAGTCTTTCAAAAAGGTATGAGGCTGTTAAACCTGCGTGGTATGATGTACCACATGCACATATTTTTATCTCATTTACATTTTCAATTATTGAAGGCTCAATCTCATCAAATAAAATATCATCATCTTGAAGCCTTCCTAGCATACAATCACTTACAACATTACCTTGTTCATAGATCTCTTTTTCCATAAAAAATCTATACCCATCTTTTTTTGCGTATTGTTTAGAGGTTGGAAGTGTACTCCAAGAGTAGCTATCACTAAAAAACTCAATCTTTGATGCAGATGCAACTCCACCAACATTATCTTCTAAATAAACAACATCATTTGCAAGTCCAATAAGTGCTGCATCTGAAGATCCAAACACAACTTCATCTTTATTTTTTCCATAACCAACAATTAGTGGACTGCCATGTTTATAAAAAAAGATTTTTGATGGATCTGCTTTTGTAATAAGTAAGATTGAAAATGCACCTTGAAGTTTTTTAATTGTTTGATTAAAAGCTTCAGTTGTATCATTTAAATCATTATAAAAGTTTTCAAAAAGATGAACTATAACCTCTGTATCTGTTTGGGATACAAACTTGTGCCCTTTTTTTATTAACTGCTCTTTTAACTCTTTATAGTTTTCAATAATACCATTATGAACCACATATGAGTATTCACCCAAATGTGGATGTGCGTTTAACTCTGTAGGTTTTCCATGTGTGGCCCATCTTGTGTGACCTATTCCTAAAGTAACTTTTTCATCATCAAAGTTTTTTAGTTTTTGGGTTAGATTATTTAGTTTACCTAAGGCTTTAAATACATCAATTCTATCTTGATTTATTAATGCAACTCCAGCAGAGTCATATCCTCTATACTCTAGCTCTCTTAGTCCATCAAGAAGTATATTTTTTGTACTTGAATTACCAATATATCCAACAATTCCACACATACACACTTACCTTATTTATATTTTTAATCACAGATTATAGTTAATTTTTACTAAAAAAACCCTTTTATATGTAACTTTTTGCTTTATTTTATCTATTATAAAAACTATTTTGAATAAAATACAGAATGAAACATTTTATAAATACACTTAATAATAAATACAGATTTTCCACTTGTGAGGGTTGTGAGTCAAACTGTTGTGATGGTAGAAACGGTACAACATTTTCACAAATAATACTTGATGACTTCATACAGATTTATGAAAACTATCCAATACTGTTTATTTTTGGTGAGCTTGGTTATATTAAACCTGTATTAATTCTAACAAATGGTAAAGATTATTGTAGATACTTAAAAGACTCAAAATGCACTATTTATGATAAACGCTCTTCCATATGTAAAGCCTATCCATTAAGTGCAAATTTAGATAATAATATCTATGTGGACCATTTATGCCCTGCTGTTAATAAAGAGGGTACACCCTCAACTATTTTAGTTGAAAATCAAAAAATAAATAAAAATTTTTATTCAGATATATTTGATAACTATCAAGACAAATATATTAAAACCCATGAAGAGCTAGAGAAGTTTAATATAAAAACCAATTTTGAAGTAGCTATAACTATAAATGGAATTGATTTTTATAAATATAATAAGCAAACCAATAACAAATATTTAAAGCTTCATCAAAACTCTTTAAAACTATTAGAAGATGACTATTTTAAGTGTTTAAACTCTTAATTAAGTCATCATGAATATATCCATTTGAAGCTACTATATATTTATCTTCAAAAAGATTATACTCATCACCTTTTATATTTGATACTTCTCCACCTGCTTCTTGAAGTATTAAAACTCCAGCACTTACATCCCATGCTTTTAAATTCATCTCATAGTACCCCTCATAAACTCCCCTTGCTACATAACATAAATCAATTGCAGCAGAGCCTAATCTTCTAATATCTTGACATCTTGGTAAAATATATGCAAGCTTTTTTATAACATCATCTAAATCATCCTTATTTGTACCACTTGAGTATGGAAAACCTGTGGATAATAAGGACTTTTCAAAACTATTCTCTTTTGATACATAAAGTCTTTGTTTATTTAAAAAAGCACCCTCATCTTTTTTTGCAGTATAAAGCTCCTGTAAAATTGGATTATAAACAACTGCTAAAAATGCTTCTTTATTTTTATAAACTCCCACAGAGATAGCTGTATGTGGCACTTTATTTACAAAATTTGTAGTTCCATCTATTGGGTCTATTATAATTGAGTTATTAAACTCTATATTTGTATTATCTGACTCTTCTGCAATTATATTAAACTCTTTAAACTCTTCTTGAAACTTCTGTTTTAAAAACTCTTCAACTGCAACATCATATTTTGTTACTAAATCTTTTTTTGCCTTAAAATCCACCTCTTTAGTTGAATAATATCCATCTTTTAGTATCTTTCCTGCTTCTTTTATAATACTTATTAATTTTTCTTGCATATTTCTCTTCTTTTTTTTATTGATTTTATCTAAATTTAGTTATATTAAAAGTAAAGTGATTATTTGTTATTAACACTTTTTTTTATATAATACCAAAAATAGACTACTAAAAAGATGTGGCATGAAAAAAACGATAGAACTAAATGAAGATGAAAGAGACTGTTTACAAGAGTTAATGAATATAGCTTATGGATCTGCAAGCTCTGCAATTGCTGATATAATTGATGCATTTGCAACCTTAGCAATTCCTAATATTAAAATAATAAATGTAAAAGATTTAAAAAACTATTTAAACTCTCAATTAACAAAAACTCAACATTTTGTGGCTTCACAATTAATAAATGGTGACTTTAATGGGGAGAATCTATTTATTATTGATAAAAATTCAGCTCTAAATCTCTCTAAAGAGTTTGAACTAGTTCATGAGGGTGAATTAAGTGATGAAGAAGTGGGTGATATTGTATTAGAAATAACAAATATTTTATCATCTGCAACTATTAGTTCACTTATTGAAGAGATGCACTCATACGCCTCATTTGCACCTCCAAGCATCTCTTTAATCCAAAATGCAAATGAGCTTGAAGATAATCTTGAAGAGTGTTATGAGCAAGTTATAATTATATCAACTAAGCTTAATTTTGAAGAACAAAATATTTATGGTCACCTTTTAATGCTTGCTAGTGATGAATCAATTAACTATATTAAAACTGCATTAAATAAACTATTAGAAGAGTATTAATCATGTATGGACAAGACTTTAATCTAATATGCAATAATATTAATAGTGGAATTCTTATTTTAGATAAAAATCTAGTAGTTAAATACTGGAATAAATGGCTTGAAATACAGACAAAAATAAAATCTGAAGATATCTTAGAAAAATCTATTTTAGATTTTTATGATAATATTAATCCAAAAGTATTATTAAGAAAGGTAAAAACAACCCTAAGACTCAACTCTCCTACATTTTACAACACAGAACAAACAAAATATCTCTTTGATATAAAATTAAATAAAATAGCTGATTCTATTTTTCTTAATATGCAACAAAGTGTAACAATATCCCCTTTTAATTTAGAAAAAGAGCTGGTTATAGTATATATTTATGATAATACCTTACAAAGTGAAACCAACTTTAAACTACAAAAATCAAAAGAGGAGTTAGAAAAAAGAAATATTCAACTAGAAGAGAAAAATAATGAGTTTGAAAGAATGATAAATGCCCTAACTGAAGGGCTAATCATCTCAAGTGAAAATGGGTATTGTGAAAATATCAATAATTTAGGACTTAAACTTTTAGGTTTAAAAGATAAAGAAGAGATTGTAAATAAACACTTACTAGACTTTGTAGCAAATGAGAGTAAAGATTTAGTAAAAATAAATCTACAAAGTGAACAGTTAAGAACCTATGAAGTTGAGCTAATTAGAAAAGATAATAAACAGTTTAGTGCATTTGTTAGTGGACAAGTAATACAACTAGACAATAAGAAAAAAAGAATCTCTACAATGATTGATATTTCACATATTAAACAAAAAGACAATCTTATATCAAGACAAGCAAAACTTGCTGATATGGGTCAAATGATAGGAAATATCGCTCATCAATGGAGACAACCCTTAAGCTTAATTTCATCAAGTGCAAGTGGACTTAAACTCTATAGGGATATGGATAAGTTAAATGATGAGATTTTTAATGAGACTGTTGAACAAATAGTAAAAACAACAACTCACTTATCACAAACTATTGATGATTTTAGAAACTTTATAAAAGATGATAAAGAGAAAACAGTATTTTGCTTAAATGATATCATTCGAAAAGATTTATCTTTGTTAGATGGAGTTATAAAAACCAGTCATATAACAATAGATATAAAAAAACAAGAAGAAGATATTATCCTAAAAGGCTACCCTAATGAGTTAATTCAAGCTATTATGAATATATTAACAAATAGTAAAGATGCCTTAGAGTCTTCTAGTGTTGAAGATAAACTAATACTTATTGAAGTTAGTAAAGCAGATCACTTTGCTTACTTAAAAATATATGATAATGCAAATGGTATTGATGAGACTATAAAAGATAAAATCTTTCAACCATACTTTACTACAAAACACAAGTCTCAGGGTACAGGTCTTGGTTTGTTTATGACCCATAGAATTATAAACGATAGCATGGATGGTACAATTAAAGTTGAGAATATATATTTTAATGTAAAAAATAAAGAGTACAAGGGAGCTTGTTTTACAGTGGAGTTACCACTTTAT
Organism: Campylobacterota bacterium; assembly: GCA_051746405.1. Taxonomy (GTDB): domain Bacteria; phylum Campylobacterota; class Campylobacteria; order Campylobacterales; family Arcobacteraceae; genus Arcobacter_B. The sequence continues at coordinate 25,376 of JBNJFB010000018.1, read as the reverse complement.
AAAGATTGAAATAAAATTAACAACTCTAAAAATAGAGCTGTTAATATTTTAGACTATTAACTATTTATTTGAATTCAACTCTTTTTTTGCTTTTTGCCAAGATTTTTCTAAATCTTTATAAGCATTTGAAAAGCCACCTTTGATATCTTCCCAAGCATTTGCTGAGCTAGTTTTCATACTTCCATACCATTGTGCAACTTGATTTCTTTGTTTTCTTAAAGCTTTTAGGTTTTCACGTGCTTCTTTTCTCACTGTTTTATTCATCTCTTCCCAGTTATTATCAACTTGAGTCTCTAGTTTTTCAATCTCTTTATCTAAACTTTTTAAACTTTTTTTTGCTTCTTTTACAGCTTCATCTTTTTTATCTGCACTATATGAACCAATAGTTTTAAGTAGCTCTTTTGTCTCTTGCTTAACTTCTTTTGCTGAAGTATCATGTTGACCATGACTTTGTGCATAAGAGAATGTTGCTAAACCAAGAATACTTACTAATAATAATTTATATATGTTGAATCTCATCTATAATCTCCTTTTATGAACTAAACCTTGAAGTAGCTGACTTAACAGCACTACTTAATGACTCCCATGCATTATCTGCACCTGCTTTAATATCTTCCCATGCATCATCACTAGCTGCTTTTAGTTCATCTAATTTTGCTTTTGCATTCTCTTGCATCTCTTGTAACTTATCTATCTCTTTATAATACTCTATTTTTGCATCAGCTTCAGATTCACCAGCCTTTGCTTTAAGTTCATCAATTTTTGCACCTAATTCATCTAACTGTGCTTGTAGTTTCTCTTCATATGCTTGTTTCATACCCATAATACTTCCTTTATATAATAAATTTTTAAGAGTATTTAAACTCAACAATTTGCTAATATCTTAATTAATATTAAGATAACTACTACCATACAATATTAAACTTAAATAACAATATAATGTGATTACTACTTAAAAAGTTAAAAGTTTTAAAACTCTTTTAATTTAATCCCCACAATTTACACTTTTCATATCAAGTTTTTCTATTTTTTGATTACTCATCTTTTCACCTATTGATTTTTTTATATTTTTTGTTGTATAACTTTTCTACAATTCGCCTAACGGCACACCCACTTTTTAGGTGGGAACAATCAGTTTTATCATCTTTTGTTGTATTTGCTTAATGAAAGTAATCATTATGCTTGATAGTAGTTGTCAGTGGTATACCTATAAACAAATCACTTCTAAGTTGTCTTACAATTAGAACAGGTTTTGAAAGTAAGGAATTGAAATAAGTGGGTGAGTTTCTTAAAGATATTAAGAAACTCTGGGGTTATTCTTCGGACATGATGGCTTCATTTCATTCCGACCATCAAGTCTGCGAAGCTTTTGGGTTGTCCCTCGGACTTCGTGGCTTCGTTACGCTTCGACCACTTCGTCTGCGAAAGCTAAAAACGTGAAACTATTCACGTTTTTTTAACGCTTTCTTACATTCCCATTCCAGGCATTCCGCCCATTCCACCCATATCAGGCATTGCAGGAGCTCCACTTGATGATTTATCTTCTTTTACATCTGTAACTGTTGCTTCTGTTGTAAGTAGTAGTGATGCAACTGATACGGCATTTTGCATAGCAACTCTTCCTACTTTAGCTGGGTCTACAATTCCAGCTTCAAACATATCTACATACTCACCTGTTGAAGCATTAAATCCAAAGTTTTCATTATTTGATTTTTTAACTTCATTTACAACTACACCTGAATCAAATCCAGCATTTGCAGCAATCTGTTTTAATGGAGCAGAGATAGCTCGAAGAACTATATCTGCACCAATAGACTCATCACCATCTAACTCTAAAGATACTTTAGCAGCAGCTCTAATTAGTGCAGCACCACCACCAATTACAATACCTTCTTCAACAGCAGCTCTTGTTGCACTAAGTGCATCATCAACTCTATCTTTTTTCTCTTTCATTTCAGTTTCTGTAGCAGCACCTACTTTTATTACTGCAACTCCACCTGAAAGTTTTGCAAGTCTTTCTTGTAGTTTTTCTTTATCGTACTCTGAAGTTGTATTCTCAATCTCAGCTCTAATTTGATTTGTTCTAGCTTCAACTTTTTGAGGTTCACCAACACCATTTACAATAGTAGTGTTATCTTTATCAATTACAACTCTACTAGCTGAACCTAAGTTATCCATACTTGTATTTTCAAGTTTCATTCCCATCTCTTCAGAAATTACTGTACCACCTGTTAAAATAGCGATATCTTCAAGCATTGCTTTTCTTCTATCACCAAAACCAGGAGCTTTAACAGCTGCAATATTTAAAGAACCTCTTAATCTATTTACAACTAATGTTGCTAATGCTTCACCATCAACATCTTCTGCAATAATTAGAAGTGGTCTTCCTGATTGATTAACTGACTCTAAAATAGGTAACATCTCTTTTAAATTAGAGATTTTTTTATCATATAATAGTATGTATGGGTTTTCCATTTCAGTTACCATTTTTTCAGAGTTAGTTACAAAGTATGGTGATAAGTAACCCCTATCAAACTGCATACCCTCAACCACATCTAACTCATCAGAAATACCTTTTGCTTCTTCAACAGTAATAACACCATCTTTTCCAACTTTATCCATAGCTTGGGCAATCATAGAACCAATTGCACTATCAGAGTTTGCAGAAATAGTTGCTACTTGCTCAATCTCTTTTTTATCAGCTACTTCTTTAGATGCTTTTTTTAACTCAGTTAAAATAGCTTCAGCTGCTTTATCCATACCTCTTTTTAAAGATATTGGATTTGCACCTGCTGTTACATTTCTAAGCCCCTCTTTAAAAATAGAACCTGCTAATACTGTAGCAGTTGTTGTACCATCACCTGCTTCATCAGCAGTTTTAGAAGCAACCTCTTTTACAAGTTGTGCACCCATGTTTTCCATTGTATCTTCAAGTTCAATCTCTCTTGCTACTGATACACCATCTTTTGTGATACTTGGAGCACCAAATGATTTTTGAATTAAAACATTTCTACCTCTTGGTCCCATTGTAACTTTAACTGCATCTGCTAATTTTTCAACACCTGTATAAAGTTGATTTCTTGCACTATCACTAAATGATACTTCTTTTGCCATTTTAAATTTCCTTTTAGTTAAATTTATTTATATTTTTAATTTATGTAAGAGTTATCTTACATAACTCCAATAATATTATCAATATCTAATACTAAGTAATCTTCACCATCTAAAGTAAACTCAGTACCTCTAAACTGTTCAAATACAACTGTATCACCTGCTTTTACTTCTTTAACTTCAGAACCAACTGCTTTAACTGTTGCAGTATTTGGTTTCTCTTTTGCAGAGTCAACTAATATAATTCCACTTTGTGTTTTCTCTTCAACTTCAGCTCTTTGTACTAAAACTCTTTTACCTAATGGTTTAAAACTCATTTTTAATCCTTTATTGTATTTTTTCTAATTAATATTTGTACTTTTAGCACTCTTATTTTTTGAGTGCTAAAATTTTATAAAATTTTTAAAAATTTGTCAAGTAGTTTGAGTTAATTTGACTAAGAGTTTTGAAAAAGTCTTATTTATGCCTGTTTATATACTCTAATAGTAGCTTTTCTAAAGATTTTTTTAGTTTGTCATCTAAGTTTTGTAGTCTTTGTTCACATTTTTTTGCTAATTTATTAGCAGAATTTTTAGCTTCACTGATTCCAAGTAGATTAACAAAAGAGTTTTTACCCTCATCATTTTTAGTAGTTTTTCCTGCTTCTTGTTCACTTTGGGTTTCATCAATAATATCATCTTGAATTTGAAATAGTAATCCTAAATCAATTCCAAAATCATATAGTTCATCTTGAATCTTCTTATCATACTGAGCAATTATTGCACCCATTTTTAAACTAGCTGCTATTAGCTTTGCAGTTTTATGAATATGTAAAAACTCTAATTCATTAATTTTTAGTTTTTGATTCTCAAAGTAGCAATCAATAGCTTGACCTATAATCATTCCATCAATCCCACCATTTTTACTTAGAGTTTTTATCAATTCGATTTTAATATCATTATGTAGTGGGGCATTTGATATTTCACAAAAAGCATGTGTATTTAAAGCATCACCTACTAAAATAGCAGTTACCTCATCATACTTTTTATGTAAAGTCTCAAAACCTCTTCTTAAATCTGCATCATCCATAGATGGCAAGTCATCATGTATAAGTGAATATGTATGAAGCATTTCTAAACCTAATGCAACTGGCATTGAGTTTGATAAAAGTAGACTATTTTTTGATTTTACAACACTTAAAAGCAGCATAGGCCTAAATCTTTTGCCACCTGCTTTTAGCATATCACCCAAAGCATCTTCAAAATGAGGATGAAAAGTTTTACATTTAGGTAGATTAGCTTCTAAGTAGTTTTCAAACTTTTGAAGAAGTGTAGTCATTTGTTTTATTTTTGAGAAAATGGGTTTGCTCCACCCATCATATTCATAGCCATAGCTTTTTTATTTTCATCAGACTGCTTAATCACATCATTCATACATGATATTAATAAAATTTGTAATGAGTCTTTATCCTCAAGTAGTGAATCATCAACTTGTAAATCAACAACTTCAGAATTTCCATTAATTGAGATTTCAACCATACCTCCACCTGCTTTTGCGGTGAATATTTTATTTGAATTCTCCTCTTTTGCATTTTCAGCCATATCTTGAAACTGCTTCATCATTGAATTTAAATCTAAATTTTTCATATCTATTCCATCAAACATAATCACTCCCTACTAGTTCATTTGTTATTAACTCTATGTTATTTTTATCATCAACCAATACTACAGTTGGCTCATAATCTTTTATCTCATCATGGTTATATGACGCATACGCAATAACTATGATTTTATCACCAATTTCAACTTTTCTAGCTGCTGCACCGTTTAAACACATATCTTTGCTACCTGGCTCACCTTTTATAACATATGTTGAAAATCTCTCTCCATTATTGATATTTACTATATCAACTTTTTGACCAACCATCATTTTTGATGCTTTCATTAAATCTTCATCAATAGTTATTGAACCAACATAGTTTAAATTAGCATCAGTAACAGTTGCTCTATGAATTTTACTATATAGCATATCAATTATCATTTACTAATTCCTCTTTATATTTTATATAAATTTGTAATCTATTCTTAATATCTTAATTTTTTTTGTATTTTATCACACATTTGTTAAAGTTATATAAAAATCATTTTTAATTTTTTTTTAAATATATCATATTATACTAACTTTTACAAATTTATGTAAAGGCTTTTTTAATGAAAAAGATATTTTTTTTACTTTCTTCTTTAGTTTTACTTCTAGAAGCTAGTAATCCAATTGCAGTTTTTAAAACTTCAAAGGGTGATTTTGAAGTGGAACTAAAACCTAAAATGGCTCCAAAGGCTGTTGAAAACTTTATTACCCATGCTAAGAATGGATACTATGATGGTGTTATTTTTCACAGGGTAATAAAAGGCTTCATGATTCAAAGTGGTGACCCAACAGGTACAGGTAGAGGTGGAGAATCAATCTGGGGTGAACCTTTTGAAGATGAGTTTTCTCCAAATGCAGTTTTTGACAAACCAGGTATCCTAGCAATGGCAAATTCAGGTAAAAATACTAATAGTAGTCAATTTTTTATAACTACCGCTCCTACTTACTGGTTAAATGGTCGTCACACTATTTTTGGCTATGTGAAAAATGGTTATGATGTAGTTAAACAAATACAGAGTGTTCCAACATCAGGAAGAACAAAAGGAAACAAACCCTTATCAAAACAGACTATAGAGTCTATAGAAATAAAGTAATTAGAAGTTTTTACTTCTAATTATAGTTTAAATCTATATCAGTTATCAACTCTATAAAGTTGATAAAATCAAAAGGTTTTAGCAAATAGTCTTCAACTCCTAACTCTTTTGCTTGGGAGATATACTCTGTTTCAGTATGAGCAGTCATAATAATAAATGGAATATCTTTTCTTATTTTTTGAATATTTTCTATCATTTCAAGACCATTCATATTTGGCATATTAATATCTGTTACTACCACATCTATATCAGGGTCATTTTTTACTATTTCTAAGCCCTCTTTTCCGTCTTTTGCAGTTATATAGTTTGCTTGTAGTTTCCTAAGAGCCTCTGTTATTATTGAAAGTAAATCATCTTCATCTTCAACAAATAGAATTTTTAAGTCTCTTAGCTTTTGAATCTTTTCTTCCATAGACTACTCTGCTAACTCTTCTTTTGAAACAACTTTTTCAATATCCATTATTACTAACATTTCATTATTGTCTAATCTTACATAACCTTTTAGATACTTAGCAGGAATAGCTGAACCCATTTCAGATACAGGAGCTAATGTAGTTGTATCTAATCTTTGTACATCATCAACTAAATCAACAACTATACCAATCATTCGACTATCTTCTGTTATAACTGCAATTACTGAAGTATTCTCATCATATACAGTTTTGCTTGTATTGAATTTTATTCTAATATCTAAAATAGGTACAACTTCACCTCTTAAGTTTATCAATCCCTTAACCCACTTAGATGTATTAGGTAAAGTAGTGATATTATCAGGGTAAGTTAATATTTCCCTAATCTTAGGTAACTCAATAGCATACTTCATAGCACCAAGCTCAAAAGTCATAAACTCACTTGCGTTACTATAATTTATTACATCATATTCTTCTTCATTAGTTTCCATTACTAACTTTCCTTTAATTAAGAGATTTTATTATATTAGAATTTTATTTTATTTTATCTATTTAAAACTTAAATTTTATTGTTTTTGAAGCTCTTTAACCGTACATGTTGCAATATAACTAGGTGTTTGTAACTTTATTTCATCACCTTTTGTTAAACTCTCTAAAGCTTCAACTCTATTATTTTTTGTAATTTGTACAAAACCTTTTTTATCTTTGTTTTTGGGATGATTTTGACTATAACTACTTTTCAAAACATCTAACTTATTTTGTGTATTTATCAAATAACTCTCATATTTTGAGACTAAACTTGTTTTATAAAACTCTATACTATTCTCTTCTTTTGATATCTTTTGAGCCAATAATGTATCATAAGAGGATTTTAAAAGCTTGATTTCAGAGTTTATATGACTAAATTTACTATTTAAAGAGTTTTGTTCAAATAGATTTTTTAAGTTTGCTAAGACTTGCTGCTTAAAATCCAATACCTTTGATAATCTACGCTCATAATCACTCTGTAATGAATCTATATAAACTCTATGCTCATTTATATCAGGTAGTGCTATTTCTATAGCATTTGAAGGAGTTGCTGCTCTTATATCAGCTACAAAATCAGATATCATATAATCAACCTCATGCCCAACTGCTGAAATAATAGGCGTTTTAGCTTCATATATTGCATTTGCTACTATCTCTTCATTAAAAGCCCACAAATCTTCAATACTTCCTCCACCTCTTCCAACAATTAGTAAATCAAAATCTTGCATATCTGCAAATTTTATCGAACTGGCAATATCATACTTTGCTTCAGTACCTTGCACAAGTGTGGGAATAATTGTAAACTCAACTAAAGGCCACCTATGGGCTGCTACTTTTTTCATATCTTCAATAGCTGCTCCTGTACTTGAAGTAATTAATCCTATTTTTTTTGGATACCTTGGCAAAGGTTTTTTAATCTCACTTTTAAAGTATCCTTTTTGTTCTAACTTCTCTTTTAGTTGCTCAAAAGCTAATGCTAATGTTCCTTGTCCTGATGGTTCAATTTTATTACATAAAAGCTGGTAATTACCCCTTGGAGCATAAACTGTAAGATTTCCTGTAATAACTATTTTTTGCCCAACCTCTAATTGAAATTTTAAATATTTTGCATTTCCTTTAAACATTACACAAGATAAATTACTACTTTCATCTTTTATTGAAAAATATATATGTCCTGATCTATGATAAGTTAGATTTGAAATCTCACCTTCAACATAAACTTGAACAAAGGTAGTTTCAAGTAAAGATTTAATTTGAGCAGTTAATGATGTGACACTTACAGGAGTATTCAAATAGTATCCTTACTTAATTTTTCTTGCAATAATTAATGTTGAAATATTCATAGAAAATGCTTTTACATGAATTGGTTCTAAATTTGCTTTTTTAAGCTCTACACATAAGTTATCAGTAGTTAAAAACTCATCAATAGAGTTAGGAAGATATGTATATGCTTCTTTGTTTTTTGTTATTAGCCCGCCTAAAGTTGGCAAAATTTTATTCATATAAAAGTCAGTCATATAATCAATAGGATTTCTTTTTTCATTTTTTGTAAACTCTGAAATAACTACTAATCCATCTTTTTTAAGAACCCTTGCAAACTCATCAAAAGCCTCTTGTCTTTGAACAACATTTCTAATTCCATAGGAAATAGAGATAATATCTGCACTACTGGATTCAAGTGGCATACTAGCAGCACCTGCTTCAATAAACTCAACACTTGGAAACTTCTGCCTTGCCACATCCATCATTCCAACACTTGGGTCAATACCAACTATCTCTTTTAACTCAATGCTGTTCTGCTTTGCTGTTTTTTTCCAAAAATCAATCATATCACCTGTACCACAAGCAACATCTACAATCTTTTCTATATTTTTCTTATTATATAGTTCAAATGTTTTATTACACGCTTTATTTCTCCATGATTTATCAATTCCCATTGATAAAACTCTATTTGCTATATCATATTTACTGGAAATATCATTGAACATTGAAACAATTTTTTCTTGTTTTTCCATTTTATTTTATACCTTATTCAAATCTTTTTAAAAAACTAATCGTCCAACTAAAAGTCCCAAAATAAAACCTATATTAATAGCTAATGCTAAATATAGATAAGATATTTTTTTATCAGACTTTGGGATTTTAGTTACAATCTCTTCTTGGTGTATTAAAGTTTTCTCAAAATTCTTAGTAGTTTTATCAAATAGTGTTGATGACTTCTCTAAGTTTTTACTTGCACGTCTTAGTGCAATTTCTGAAAACTCCATTCGTTCCACAAGCTCTTTGGCTTGTTTAAAACTCATATCACTCATTTTTTAATATCTATCCATCTATCTAAATCACAAAAAATTCTGTTTAATACTGTTATTACGTAATCTTTAGCTTCTGTTTGTATTCTTCTAAAAAATAGATATTTTCTAGCACTTTCAATATCACCTAACTCTTTTGCTTTTATTGCTTTTTGACCAAAATCAGTATTATTGTAAGCCATTTCCCAAACAGTAGAGCCAAGATATCTACTCATAGTAATTACTTTGTCATTTTTCACAGGAAAATATCTAGGGTCTTTTACAAAATCACAAATTACAGAGTTTGACTCTAGATATTTATGTCCAAAGAAGTTAATAAACTGCTCTTGAAAATAGTCTTCTTCCATAGATATAGCTCTGTTTAATGCAAAAAACATATTATCCTGGGAGTTTCTTTCGATTTTTTTTATCTTTTTCATTGTAGCAATTGCATTTTTACCATCAAGCTCCCCATCACCTAAGGGAATTAGCCACTTTATATTTCCAAATGAACCAACTTTTTTAATCTCATCTAAAACTAATGAAGAGGTTTTATTTCCTCCAACATCAACTATAACTTCATGATTATCATCCATTAAAATCATCTCATCTAGTTCATCTAGTTTATTGGTTCTTAACATTTTTTTATTAACAATCTCTGTTCTAGTAAAAGACCTGCTATCATTATTTTCATCATCTACTTCTATATATGTTACTTTTTTACCATGTTTTTTATATAAATATGGTGCAATAACTTGCATAGCAACTGTAGATTTACCTACGCCACCTTTTGTTTGTGGAATTATTATCATTAATCAACCCTTCAATTAGCGTTTCATATACTCAACAATTTTACCATGAAACCTACAATATAACTCATTTAGTGAGATTTCATAGCCATAAAGCTTAGATATTTTATCGTAATTTTCATTAATTCCATATTCACACCAAGCTTGTAAATCTTCATAAGATTCAAACTCATATCCAAACTTTTTAAGAAGTCTATTTGTATATGAATCAACAACCATAAACTCTCGTTTGCACATATAGCATAAAATTGCATCAGCAGTTTCTAGACCAATTCCTTTTTGCTCTAAAAGCCATTGTTTAGAAACACTCTTTTTAAAGTTTTCTATATCATAAAACTCATCTAAAATATTTTTACTTAGTTGCTTTATTCTTTTGGATTTTTGGTTTTTAAACCCACTTGGAGTAATCGCTTTTATTAATATATCAATATCGCAAACTGAAATTTTTTCTAAATTTAATAATTCAAATTCTTTTAAATTTTCAAGGGATTTCTCAACATTTTGCCATCTTGTATTTTGAGTTAAAATAGCTCCTAAAAGTATCTCTATATCATTTTGTGAGGGCCACCAATATTTTGGTGAGTTTTTTAATAAATCCTGTTTTTTTAAAAATTCCAATAAATCATAAGAGTTATTAATACTAATCAAAAATAGCCTTTGTAATTATATATTCACTTTTATCGCATAGTTTTTTTAACTTAAAACACTCTTTTGTTTTTCCATCTTCTAAATTTATAACTATCATTTGCAAAATAGACTTACAAGAGTTTGGTACTTCAAAATGCCCACCAATTCCTGTTGTGGCCTTTTGAATTGGTACTTTGCTTTCCATACCTATTACATTATCTCTACATCCTGTTAAGCCCACATCAGTTACATAAGCACAATTATCAACCACTTGTAAATCATCTGTTCCTATATGTGTATGAGTACCACAAATAGCACTTACTTGATTTTTTAGCATCATTAAAAGTACTCTTTTTTCACTTGTAGCCTCAGCATGAAAATCGATAAATATATTTTTAATCCCATCATTTTTTAAATCTTCCACTAATTTTACAGCCCAATTAAAAGGGTTTTCAACAGTTGGCATAGTAAACTGTCCCATTAAGTTTATAACAGCTAATTTTTCAATAGTTTCATCAAGTTTTTTAACTTCATAAACTTTAATACCACTACCTACTAATCCCTTTGGATAGTTATCAGGTCTTAAGACTTCATTTGTCTCAAGTAGTGCAAACATATCCTTTTTTTTATCAAAAGAGTGATTTCCTCCTGTGATGACATCAATTCCAGCTTTTAGAAGTTCTGTACAGTTTTTTGTTGTAAGTCCAAACCCATGACTAGCATTTTCACCATTTGCTATAACAAAATCAATACCATATTCATTTCTTATTTTTTGTAAGTTTTCTTTTATGATTCTTCGTCCAGGTCTTCCTACTATATCACCTATAAATGCTATTTTCAAAACTTTCCTTCTTTTTTTATAAATAAATTCTATAAGAACTATTAGTAATTACTTTAAAGCTAGCTACTTTCATGCTTTTGCAAAACTACTTCAAAAACAGCTCCATTTTTTTCATTATATGCTTTAATTTCACCTTTTTGTTGCTCAATAATTCTTTTTGCTATGTTTAATCCAACACCCATTCCACTATGCTCTTTTGATGATATAAATGGGTCAAAAATATTAGTTAAAATATTATTACTAATTCCACCTGCATTATCTTTAAACTTAACAAAATATCTCTGTTCATCTTCAACAATATCAATTTTTAACTCTCTATTATTATAATCATCAATTTTTATTAATTCATCTAATGCATTATTTATTATTATAATCCAAACCTGTTCTACTCTTTGCTTTTGAACCATTGTTACATACTTATACTCATGTTTATCAACTCTATCAATACTAAACTCATTACCTTGAAGATAGATTTTACATATTTGCTTTGATCTATTATATGCCATAGTAAGTGCTGTAACTAAAGTAGAGTACAAGTTAACTTCCTCTTTTGTTTCACTTGAACTTTGTGAAATCTCTCTCATTGACTCTACTATATTTGCAATTCTATTTATTCCTTCATTTATTTTTATACTATCTTCTTGCATTCTTGTTTTTATATCACTTTGTGGTAAATCATCAATATCATAACCCATCATTTCAAAGTTACCTTTTATATAAGTCAATGGTGTATTAATTTCATGGGTAATTCCAGCAGCTAATGCACCTATTGAAGATAGCTTTGCATTTTTTAATTGCTCTTCTTGATGAATCCTATCTTTTTGTCTACTCTTTTCAACCTCTTTTGCAATTTTATTCTCTAAGTTTTGATTTAATAGTTGTAGTTCCCTTTTATCACGAAGTGAATTTACAACTACAACAATATGCTTTTTATCAGGTAGAAGACTTAATGACAGTTCAAGATGAACCTCTTCATTACTTTTACTTACAAAAATTTTCTCTATTTTTTTAATAGAGCCTATTTGGTAAGTCTCTTCAAAGAGTTTTTTTACTATTTCCTTTGAAGTTTCGATTATCACATCATAACAACTCATTGATAATAACTCATTTTGTTTATACTCTAAAAAACTACTAAATACTCTATTTATCTTTTTAAAATTACCTTTTAAATCAACTAATGCAATACCACTATCCACATTCTCAAATATTGTATTATATTGACTAACTTGTATATTTAAATCATTATAAAGAGTTTGAATTGTTTTTTTATCTGTAATATTATTTCTAATAGTTGTAAACCCAACTACTTCATTATCCTCATTAAAGTTTGGTTCAATAAAAGATTCAGACCAAAAGTAGGTTCCATCTTTTTTAAGACACTTAAGCTCAACACTATGTTGATTTCCTTTCATTAAATGTTCCCAAATCTCATTATACTCTTCATTTGTTGTATCAGGATGAAGTAGAATTTTATGGGGATGACCTATTATCTCACCCTTTGAAAAACCAGTTATATCACAAAATGCAGAACTAACATCTGTTATAGCTTCATTTATATCTGTTTTAATATATATTACATGCTTATCAACAATATTTAGGTTTTCATTTAACTCTTGAGAGCTTTTCTTAGCATTTAAGTCTAAATCTTTATTCTTTTCAACAATTTTCTTATTTGCTTTTGCAATTGGTTCTATAAATATAATTGTTAATATAAGTGCAATTACTACTCCTATTATAATAATTGATTTAAAATAGCTATCAAACCTTTTTGAGGCGTTAGTTATACTTGTTTGATTTAATTCAATTAAAATATTGATATAATTAGAGTTATTTAGGTATAACCTTTTTGATACAAGTAAATCATTTGAAAACTCTTCTAATCTTAATATAGAGTTACTATATTTTGAGAAAACACTAGTTTGTAACTCTTTATTTGGACTAAAAAATTTAGACCAGTTATATTTACTATTTTTATGTATAATAAAGTTTCCACTTTCATCTAATATATATAAATCACCCTTTGCTCTATTTTGAAAGTTTTTTATATAACTATTAATATCAACAGTTAAAATCAAAAAACCATCTTGTGTTTTCAATGCAAACTTTATAATACTCTTCACTGGAAAAGCAATTGCTTCATCCTCTTTATTTATTAAAACAGTTGATACATAAACTTCATTTGAAGATAAATCTATTACTTTTGATACTATATCTTTATTAGAAAAACGGCTAAGTTTATAATCTTGTACTAATCTAATTTGATTATCACTATTTTTGATTCTTATTTTTTCAATTGCATTTTTATCTATATATTGCAAACTAAGTAGGCTTTGGTTTGATGATGCTAGTGTATCAAAAAGCTCAACTAAAAGTTTTTGTTGTTTTGTTTGTTCATATACCTTTAAAGCTTTACTGTTTTTTATTCTTTTAATTTGATTAGTATTGCTTTGTATAAGATTTGTCATCTCATCTTGTTTTTTAAGAACTAATTCAAAATTTTCATCAACACTATTTATTAAAATCTCATCTTTATAGAATTTTTCAAAAGAGAAAAATGCAAAAAGAAGTATTATAGTAGAGAAAAATATAAAATTTAAAAAGAGTTTTATATAAAAGCTTTGTTTCACAACTTTACCTTAATCCCTTTCTTCTATCTTTTGAAATCAGCTTGATATAAATTGTAGCATTTTTATTAACTGTTTCATGCCAAACTGATGCACCTGTTTTTTCTATTAAAAGTTTTGCGATATATAGATTTAAACCTCTCTCTTTGTTTGTATCAAAATCTTTTTCAAAAACATCATCTAATATATTGTTTTCTAAAACTTGAATATTATCTTCATATTTTAGTAATATATCACTATTATCTTGAATATAAGAGATATCAATAACTGGATTTTTAACCTTGCTGTAATCAATCTCATCAATAGAGTTTTTTATTAAACTTACCATTATATGTTTAAACTCACTATAAACCCCATAACAATTCACATCTTTTTTTGTATTTAAGCTTATTGTTAGCTTGCTATCTCTTATCTCTTCTTTTATCATCTCTATTGCTTCATTTGTAGCTTGGTATAGATTAAATCTATCCATACTTGAATCTTTTGAGAAAAATGACTTAAACTCATTTAAAGTCATAGATAAAAGTTTCATCTCTTTTGTTATGCTATTATGAATCTGCATTAAATCATGATTATTACTCAAAGATTTAACCCTTGCATTTAAATTAGCTAACTCAAAAGATATATTTGATATAGGTTTTTTCCATTGATGGGCAACTGCATCTAAAACTTTACTCATTAAAGCAACTTTTGTATTATCAATTAAGTCTTTATCTTTGATTTTAATTTCAGTTAATTTATTAGATAAATCCTCTTTTAGAAGTCTATTTACTTTTGATAACTGCTTAGCATCTGTTGTATTTACTCTTATTGACATAAACCCTTTTATTTTTCTATTCTCATCATATTTTGGAAAAATTGTACCCTTAACCCAATAGGAGTTACCAAATTTGTCCATATTTTTGATTTCACCTTCCCACATATGATTTTTATATAGCTCTTTCCAAAGATTCTCAAAAAACTTTTTAGATACATCTGGATGTCTTATAATATTTATATTCTTTCCTACTAACTCTTCTTTACTATATCCACAAATATCACAAAATGCTTCAGTTACATAGGTTATTATACCTTTTTTGTTTGTTTCAACTAAAACAACATAATCATCAATTGCATCTAATAAATAATTATGCTCTACTATTTTATTATTCAACTTTTTCTTATATTTGTTCAAATAATAAAATAGTGCAAAAATAATAATATACAAACCAATTAAAAAAGATATAGAGTAAAAATATCCATAAATTACATCTTTTATTTCATTATCATTAGTTTTGTAAGAAAAAAGATAGAAATTATCATTTTGTTTAAGCTTATTAGGCAGTAGTGATAAGTTTAAGATATTATACTGTCTATCTTTTTTATAGATAAAACTTAAATCACCTTTTTTCTTCATAGTGTACTTTATAGACTCTGCTTTATCTTCTATTTGTTTAAGTTGATTTTTATCATATCTTATTTTATTAAATCTACTATCTAAAAATTGATAATCGTTATTTAAATCAAACTTTTTGAAATTTTTGCTATCTTTACTACTTTTAAATAGAAGCATAGTATTAAAATCAATATTTTTTTGAATATGATTCAATAAATAAGCTGGCTCAAACTCTAGTTTTATATACCCAATCTGAACTAGTTGGTTATCATAAAAAGGTTTTATAAAACTTATGGATAAACTATTATTTGACACTTCTAATCCAAAATTCTCTTTTGTTTTATTATCTTTTATGAAAAGTTTTTGATTACTTTGTTTTTGATTTTTTTTATAATCTTCCATTTGTATAAAAAGATTTTTATTTATATCATAAAATTTTATTTGCTTTAAGCCATAAGATTTAAAGTAGTGATATCTACTTTTTACATGATTAAATAGTTCAAAACCCAAAGAGTTGCTATTTGAGCTATTAAGCTTTTTATAGATATCAACTATTTTTTTATCATATAATAAATTATTAAAGAAAATTAAATCTGAAGTTTTTTTTAGTTGTTCTAAACTTGAGTTATACTCTTTATGTAAGCTTGAAACTTTTTGCTCTTTTATTTTTTCAAGCTTACTATTTTTAAGTCCATCAATAGTTAAAATAGTTATTAAAACTATGGGAGTAAATATTAGTAGTAACCTAATAATTAGGCTTTTCATCTTCTAGGACTTCAACTCTTTTAATATTTTACTTTCTAGGGAAGATAAAGAATCAAAAGGCTTCATTACATAGTTTGTAGCACCCTCTTTGTGTGATTTTAAAACCTTATCAAGAGTAGAGTATGCAGTCATCATAATAATTTTTTGCTTAGGATTTATCTCTTTGATTTTTTCTAAAGCATCAAGTCCATTCATCTGTGGCATCATTATGTCAAGTAAAACCAAGTCATACTCGCTACCCTTTAAGTTATCAATTGCAACTAAAGGGTTTGCATATGTTGTTACAGCATAATTACCTGACCTATTTAAATATCTACTTAACATATTTAAAATCTCTGTTTCATCATCAATTACTAAAATTTTATATTTCTCATCCATAAGTAATCCTTAATCAAATAGTTTATCTGCAGCTTCTTTCATAACTGCTTCATTTTTCTCTTCAAGTATTTTATCTAAATAGATAAATACATTTTCACTTGCATTTTCAACTAACTCTATTTTATCTTCAATTAGCTGTTTTGAACACGAAACTGAGTGTCCTGAACACTCTTTTGCTAATAAGTTAGCTTCATCATGAACAATAGCATGATGTTTTTCTAGACTTCTATATGAAGGCACAAAACTAAACTCCTCTTTTCCTAAGCCATTATCATACCACTTACCTAATCTACAGTTATGATGGTCAACTGCTTTAAAGTTATGTTCACCTCCGAAAATTAATTGATATAGATTGTTTTTATAAATAACATGGTCTAATTTTGCTAGGTTTATAAAGATTTTATTTGATACATTTTCAACTTCATAAACTGACCTATTAGCATTTCTTTGGAAACTATACATTAAAGTACTTAGTTTATCAACTCTTACTTTAGTTTCATCAATACCTTTACCAACTACTTGTGAACTACTTTGTATTTTAGCAGTGTCTTCTTGAATTGTATCAACTACACTTTTAATCTGTGTTGCTGCATCTGCACTTCTATTTGCTAGGTTTCTAACCTCTTGAGCAACAACTGCAAAACCTTTTCCAGCTTCACCTGCGGTTGCTGCTTCTACTGCTGCATTTAAACTTAAAATATTTGTTTGGAAAGCTATTTCTTGAATCATATTAATAACTTCTGATATATCTTTACTTTTTGAAACTAAAGAACCTACAACTTCATTCTCTTTTTGTATCTCTGTTTGTAAATATTGGGTATCTTTTACTATATCAGTTGTTAGGTTTAACCCATCAGTTGAACCATCAGCTGTCTCTTTAGACTCTTTTTTCATGGCACTTAACTCATCTAATAGTGATAAGTAAGCATTTTGAGTTGTACTTAAAGATCTTGTCATATTTTTATTATGTCTTTTTAGTAACCCACCATCTTTATTATCATGAATTGAAGTTTTTCTTAAAGATACAATACTATATCCCTCATGTTTTTTTATAACAACACTAGCTTCACAATCATCCATTATTAAAGTATCACTATTACTTTTAACAGCATTTAACACAACATCATAGTTTGTGATATTTGATTTTGCTAAAGTGTTCACAAAAAATAGTTCATCATTTGGTGAAAATACTACTAGTCCCTCTTCTTGAGATAGGGAAGCTATTTGTTTAAAAAGCTCTATTGTCTCTTGATACTTCTCACACTCATCTTTTGAGGCTGTTGCACTTGAAAGTTGGTTTTCTAAAGAGTCTATTTGTTTATCTTTAGAAGACAATTGTTGTTTAAGAGTGGCTATTTCATCTCTTAAATTGGTGTTTTCATCTTGAAGTTTTTTATTTCCAAAAAGCATAGTTCTAACCTTAGTTAAGTTCTTAATAATAATTCTTTATAAAAATATATTATCTCAATTTTAATAAATTATTTATTAAGTAAATTTTAGTTTTTGTTATTATTGATATTTTCTGCACATTTAACCGCACTTGAAAAAGCAAACTGGAAGTTAAAGCCACCTAACTCCCCTGTAACATTTAAGCACTCACCTATAAAATAAAGTTCTTTTTGTTTTTTACTTTCAAAACAGTTTAATTGAGTTGTTTCAATTCCACCTTTTGTAACCTCAGCTTTTGAATACCCAAAATTACCTGCAGGTGCAAACTCATAGTATTTCAAAAGCATTAGTCTATTTTTTTCTTCATGGGTTAATTTACTTATTTGCTTATCTTTTAAATCTATAGAGGCTAAAAACTCTTGTGTAAATCTTTTTGCAAAAGGAAGAGCTGTTGTTATATTTTTATTACTTTTGAGATATTTGTCAATATTATCATTTGGCAAGAAATCAATTGCTATTTTTCCCTTATTCCAATAAAGTGAAGTTGTTAAAATAGCAGGTCCAGAGCATCCTTTATGAGCAAAAAGCAGTGAGCCTTCAACTTTTTTACCCTCTACAAATATATTCACATAAGTTGAAATCCCAGATAGATTTTTAAACCAAAACTGCTCTTTTTGTACAGTAAAACCAACAAGTGCTGGGTCTAATTTACTAATATCATGATTAAATTTTTTTGCTATATCATAAGCTATGGAAGTAGCATTTAACTTTGGATAAGACAATCCTCCACTTGCTACTACTACTTTTTTTGCTTGAATATTTTGTTTATTGGTTTTAATAGTAAAATACTCTTTAAAATCCACATCTAAAACTTTTGTATTAAGATACTTTTGTACATGAGTTGTTAGCCTTAAAAACATCTCAATTACATCATTTGAAAAGTTACAAAAATAAGTTCCTTTTACAATTTTGGGGTTTAGTTTTACATGAAGACTATTTTTATTTAAAAATGTTAATAAATCATCTTTTGAAAAACTATCTAATACATCTTTAACTAAGTTATTATCACCTAAATAGTTCTTTGAGGTTACATATTCATTTGTAATATTACACTTACCTCCACCTGAGACTTTTATTTTTTCACCTACTTTGTGATTTCCATCAATAATACATATTTTTTTAAATTTTTTCTTATCTAGTTTTGAAGCAAGCATAAGTCCACTTGCTCCTGCACCAATAATAGCTATGTCGTAGATGATTTATCCTTTTTACAAATAAACCTATTAATATTATTACTATACTCATAATCTAAAATATAATTATTTGCTTTTAGAATATTATAAACTATATATAATCCAAGACCAAATGAGTTATCTTTTTGTCTACTACCTGACCAAAATGGTTCAAAGTAGTTATCTAAAGACTCTTCTAGTCCTTTACCTCTATTTTCAAAAACTATATTTTCATTTTCAAGCTTTATAGTTACTGTTGCATCATCAGAGTATTTTATAGCATTGTCTATTAAGTTTTTAACAGCTATTGAAAATAGCTTAAAGTTAACCTTTATTTTTATATTGTCATAATTAGTTACTATTGACTCATCATCTAACATTAAAGCATCTTTTGCATTATCAACTATATCATCTAAAAAATAGACTTTTTGTTCTATATTTTTTGTTGAAGCTATCAACTCCTCAATAGATGCAAACTCATTTATCAAAGATTCAAGTCTTATAAATACTTTTTTTAGTTTTTCATTGTTCTCTTCACTTCTATCTAACTCAGTTAAAAATTTACCTTTTGTAATTGGAGTTTTTAATTCATGCATTATATTTCTTATAAATACATTTCTAGCCTCTTTTACATCTTTTAGTTTTTGTGCTGAGTTTTTAAACTCAATTGCCAAAAGTGAAACTTCATCTTTTCCATCAAGATTACAACACTCAAAATCAAAGTTTTCATCCCCTAAGGTTTTAACTTTGTCTTTTAAAAGTTTAAGTGGCATTAGTTTTCTAAGAGTTATTAAATACATTAAAACTATTGTAATTATAACTATGGAAAAAACTAAGAAAATATATAAATTCCCATTATGACTAATACTATTATTATCTTTTATTAAAATAGTATTACCCTTATCTATCATATAAATATAATTATTATCTTTTAACCTTAACACTCTAAATAACTTACTTCTTTTTATAGATTTTCTTTCAACTAAAATTTTTGTTTTTGGATTATAGGTTACTGCATTTATTTTAGATTTTTCTAAATAGATTTCATAATTAAATTGATTTAGATTCTCAACTAACTCTTTTTGTATATCGTGGTTTCTTTGATAGTTTTTCATTACTCTTTTTATTATTGGTACATATCTATTTAAAAGCTCATTTTCACTCTTATTATAATTGTGTGTAATTAAAATAAAAAAACTAACTATCACTAATGCAATAGATATTAAAAAACTAAATGTTATTGTAAAAAATATTGATGATTTGTTCATTGTGTAAATTTATACCCCATTCCTCGAATTGTTTGTATATACTTTGGCTTCTTTGAATTATCTTCTATTTTATGTCTAATTCTGTTTATTATTACAGCTAAAGAGCCTGAATTTTCATAATCTTGATTCATCAAATCAGAGTTTTCAAATATCTCCTCTCTTGAAATCACAAAGTTCTCTCTTTTTATCATTAATGACAATACTTCATATTCAGCCGCTGTTAGTTTAACATAATCTTTATTTTTTGTTATTTGTTTTTTTGATTCATCAAGCTCAAAAGTTTTTTGAGTCTCTTCTTTTAAATCAGGTGTATTATTAAACCTTCTAAGAATAGTTTTTATTCTAACTTCTAACTCCCTTGGGTCATAAGGTTTTGGTAAGTAATCATCAGCCCCTAATTGTAAGGCTGTAACTTTATCAGTTATATCACTTCTTGCACTTGAGATTATTATAGGAATACTGAAATCTTTTACTATTTTTTGACAAACATCCAAGCCATCCATTCCAGGTAGAGTTAAATCTAAGATTATTAAGTCATACTTTTTTATTTTTAAAGATGAAAGAGCCATAAATGGCTCTTCATAGTTTTCTACTTCTATATTATATTTTTGTAGATATTGAGTTAGAACATTTGCTAGTTCTAGATCATCTTCTATCATGGCAATTTTTATCAAAGCCTTTTCCTCTATTTGACATTTTTTGAGTTTTTAAATCTATTAAAGTTTTAAACTGTTTTTTCTGTTCTTTGTCTAAAACTTCATAAATCTTTTCGATTTTTAAAGCTTTTAATTTTATCATATTTTCTCTTTTTTCACTCATCATTTTTATAAACATCTCTTTGTTAAATGACTCTTGTGTAAAAGTATCATTTAATCTCTTTTTATTTTGTTTTGAGCTTCGCATGATATCTCTTATTTGCTCTTTTTGATTATCAGATAAGTTTAGACTCTTTATTGTAGAAAAAAACATATTTCTCTTTTGCATTTTATGTTTCATCATATGCTGTTTTTTCATACCATTTTTATCACACATTTGCTTATGGTTTGAAGCAAATAAAGATGTTGATAAAACTGCACCTAACATAACACTAGCTAAAATTTTTGATTTATTCATAATACAATCCTTTTTGTTTTGTTATTAAAATTGTACTATAAACTATTTAATGAAGTTTAAACCCTTGTTTAACACTAGCTTAACAAAAGGTTTTAAAGTAGTGACTTTAAAACCTCTTTAATCTCTTTAGGGTTGGAGAAGTGATCAACCTTTTTGATAAAATTTCCTTGTTTATCAAAAAAATAGATATATGATGTATGTGCTACTGAATAGCCCATTGATGAGTCTTCTAAATCTACTTTTTTATAGTATGTTCCATATCTTTTTACAATATCATCAATATTTTCTTTATTTGAAGTCGCACCTTTAAAGTTTGGATGAAAATATTTTGCATAGGAGTCTAAATCTTTTAATTTATCCCTTTTTGGGTCAACTGATATAAAAAGACCTGCGAAACTATTTTTTACTTTTTTTTCATCTATCTCATCTAATGCATAAGCTAACCTACTAAGAGAAGTAGGACAAACATCAGGACAGAAGGTATAACCAAAATATACAGCTAAAACCTTCCCTTTGAAGCTATCTTTGTTTATTGTACCATCAACACTTTTCACTTCAAAATCATATTTATTTTTTTCTTTACTATTTTCTATATATGGTTTTATAATCAATATCAATCCCACTGCAATGGCAATAGAAGCCAAATAGGACACTATTTTTTTATTCATATTTTACCTTGTTGTTTGAAATTTAAATCTAACACCTTGGGGATTTATCATTCCGCCAAGTTCTATATCTGCATTCCACTTCATATTTCCCACAGGACAAGTGGGAAGTGTACCTTTTGCTATATAAACACCCTCTTTTGACTTTTTAAAATTCAAGTTAAAATATCCCATAAACATATTTGTTGCATAAATATTTAAACTACTATTCTCTTCAAGCTCTTTATTTGTTTTTAATACAAACTTTAACTCTTCCATTAAAGGAATTGATTTAGGAAACACCTCTAGTGTAAACTTATTTTGCTCATTTAATTTAACTTCGCAAGCTGTTTTATGTAAATCACAAGTTGTTGCTTGCACCTTAAAATCTACATTTGGCTTAAAATAAGTATATACTTTATTAAAATCTATTAAAAAATATCCTGCAACTATTGAAGTTATAACTACTACTTGAATAATTAAAGTTTTATTCATTTGCTAATGTTTCATACCATGATTTTTCATCATCATTCCTGCCATTACTTTTTTAACAGGAGCTTTTATATCTATAGTTTCACCATTTGAAAATGTAAGTTGTACATCAATTTTCATACCCTCTTTTAAAGGCTTGTTTTTTAAATCAATTAACATCACATGAAAACCACCTGGTTTTAAAACCGTAGTTGAGTTTGGTTTTATATCAATTTTTGGTACTTGATACATTTTCATAACACCATCTTTCATATCGTGAGTATGAAGTTCAACTATATTTGAAGCATTTGATTTTGCACTAACTAAAGCCACATCTTGACTTGAAGTGTTTGTGATTTCCATAAATGCAGCACTATTTGGAAGATTTGGAGGAGTTGCTCTAACATAAGCATCTTCTACTTTTAAAGTAGATGCGAAGATAACAGAACTTAGAATTCCAAACAGTAAGATACTTTTCTTTAACATAATAATTTCCTTGCTATTTTTTATAAATATATCTAAGAATTGTTAATTTTTTATTAATTTCTTATATCTATTATTGAATGATAACAATTATTACAGTAAACTTCACATAAATTTCAAAGTAGGTTAAAAAATGAAATTATCAGATATCACTGCAAAAGCAATATTTTCAGTTGCTTTTATCTCAGTGCTTTTTACTTTTTTGATTGCGATTATATTCCAATTTAACAATTTTCAAAAAGAGACTAATCGAATAAAAGATGACTATTTAAAAATTAAAAAAGAGCAAATTAAAACTGAAGTCTCAAAAGTCTATAATAGAATAAATCAAAAAGAGAAAAATATATTAAATAAAATTAAATCTAATCTAAAAGATGAAGTTTTAAGTGCTTATAAAACTGCACTTAATATCTATGAAGACAATAAAAATAGACTCACAGATGAAGAGATAAAGTATCTAATACTAACAACTTTAAAAAATAAAAGCTTTTCAAACAACAGATTATATATTTCTATAAATGAAAATAATAAAAAAGAGTCTGATAAGATTAGCTTTACTAAAAAATTTGAACCATTTAATTGGGATATTGTAATAAAAGAGTCTGTAGAAAATATAGAAAAGATTACCAAAGAAGAGATACTAAAAGAGATAGCTCAAATAAGATTTGGCAAAAATGGCTATATATATGTAAATAGAATAGATAAAAAAGCTTTAGTATTTGATGGGAACTACCTAAAAGAACCAACTGATTATAAAAACAATGAACTATTTGAAAAACAACTAAATGCTATAAATAGTGATAATAAATATTTCTACTATAACTTCAAAAAATTAAATAGTAACGAAGAAGTTAAGAAAGTTGGCTATGTAAAATATTATGAAAAGTTTAATTGGATAATTGGAAGTGGTGTTTATATTGATGATATAAATGAAGAGATTGAGTTAAGAACAAATACCCATGAAAGTATGGTATTAAAACAGATTCTAACTCTTTTAATACTTCTTATTTTATTAACTATTTTTATATATTTTATATCAAAAAAACTATCAAAATATTTGAAAAACAATATTGATAATCTATTAGTATCATTTAAATATGCTTCTAAAAACTTTAAACCAATAAACACTACTAAACTTGATTTTGTGGAGTTTGAAGTTTTAGCTAATAGCTTAAATGAAACTTTAGAAGCTAGAAATAAAATAGTAAAAAAAGTTGAATATTTATCAATAACTGATGATTTAACAAATCTTTACAATAGAAGACATTTTAATGAAGTAATTGAAAATGAAATAAATAGAGCAAAAAGAGAGAGTCACTCTATTGCATTTTTAATGATTGATATTGACTACTTTAAAAATTATAACGATACCTATGGTCACCAAGAAGGCGATACAACTCTTGTAAAAATAGCACAAGTACTACAAGATAATTCAAATAGAGCAAATGATTTTGCTTTTAGATTAGGTGGTGAAGAGTTTGCAATATTAACTACAAATAAAACAGCAAAAGAAGTAGAAGATTATGCAAATAAAATAAGAAATGAAATAGAGAACTTAAAGATAACTCATGAACAAAATCCAGTAAGTAAATATCTCACATGTTCAATTGGTATAATAATAAAAGAACCAAATAGTATTCCATCTAGTACAAAACTATACAAATTAGCAGATGATGCACTCTATATGGCTAAAGATAAAGGGAGAAATACAACTATTGTTTTAAATAGTTTTAAATAGTATGAAAATAAAAGTAGGAACATTTAATCTATTTCAATTTGTAAAACCCCCATACAGTTATTATGAAAAGAAAGATAGATTTACTAAAGAGCAGTGGAGTAAAAAAACTTCTTGGATAAAAGCACAGATTTTAAAAATGAACTGTGATATCATAGGTTTTCAAGAGGTGTTTTCACAAGATGAATTAAGAGATTTAACTTATGATTTAGGTTTTAAATATTTTAAGACAGTAGATATGCCAAAAAGTCACTTTGAAGATGAGCTTATATATATTACTACAACTGTTGCAATTGCTTCAAAATATCCAATAGAAAATATTCATGAAGTCAAACCACATAAAAAAAGTTTAAAAAAACATAAGTTTACTAAGCAGTTTAGATTTTCAAGAATACCTATAAAAGCTGATATAAGACTAAAAAAAGATTTAGTAACTACTTTTTATGTTTGTCACCTAAAATCAAATAGGGAAAATGAGTTTGAGTATATTTTTACAAAAGATACAAGCTTAGATGAAAAGAAAAGATGTATAAAAAAAGCACTAGAGTTAAACTTTTCAGAATCA
>JBNJFB010000017.1:0-43729 GCA_051746405.1 Campylobacterota bacterium | reverse complement strand
TCTCTGTGAATTTGGACGGGAATTATAGACAAAAATTAATGCTTTGTCAAGAGTATTTTCTAAATTAGAGCTTAAATTTTTTAATTTGTTGTTTTTTCTGGGGTTTACTTGTTTTTTATTGGGGTTTATTGATTTTTTTGGATTATTTTGAAATTATTTTTTAGGTTTATTAAGATTGAGGTATATATATTAAAAAAAAGTGGGGGATGATTTGCTTTGATGTTTAGTTAGTAAGTTAATTAGATTTAATATTGATTAAAGGTTTATTTTTTTACATGGTACGCCCTATACGATTCGAACGTATGACCTACGCCTTAGAAGGGCGTTGCTCTATCCAGCTGAGCTAAGGACGCATATATATAAATGGGGTAAGTAATGGGATTCGAACCCACGGCCCTCGGAACCACAACCCGATGCTCTAACCAACTGAGCTATACCTACCATATATTTTTATTTTAAATGGTCGGGGCGAGAGGATTCGAACCTCCGGCCCCCTGGTCCCAAACCAGGTGCGCTAACCAGACTGCGCTACGCCCCGACAGCTCTTTTTAAGAGTTTTATATCTCAAAAAGTGGACGGAATTATATTATATTTTTTTAACTTTGTCAAGGGTATTTTTTGTTTTTTTTAAATTTTAAGAAATAAAGTAGTTAAAAGCTATGCTTTCAACTACTAAAATTGAATCAATCCATCCACAGGAGAACTTGCTGTTGCATAAGGTTTTTTCGGAATTCTTCCCGCTTTATATGACATTCTTCCAGCTTTTACTGCATGTTTCATAGCTTCCGCCATCATTATTGGATCTTTTGCTTGTGCAATAGCTGTATTTGTTAATACTGCTTCTGAGCCTAACTCCATTGCAATTGCAGCATCACTTGCACAACCAACTCCTGCATCAACTATTACAGGAACTTTTACTGCGTCTTTAATAAATGCAACATTATATCTGTTTTGAATTCCAAGTCCTGAGCCAATAGGTGCAGCTAATGGCATAATAGCATCCGCACCCGCATCTTCTAGTTTTTTTGCAATAATTGGATCATCATTTGTATATGCCATTATTGTGAAACCTTCTTTTTTAAGAGTTTCACAGGCTTTTATTGTATCTATTACATCTGGATATAGTGTTTTATTAGCATCACCAATAACTTCTAATTTTATTAAATCTATTCCTGTTGCCTCTCTCATTAGTCTAAAAGTTGTAATTGCTTCTTGAGCTGTAAAACATCCTGCACTATTTGGTAATAGTTTTACATTTGTATCTTTAAAATAGTCTAATAAATTCTCTTCATTTGGATTAGTAATATTTACTCTTCTTATTGCAACTGTGATAAGTTCACTTCCACTTGCTAATGTTGCATCTTTTGTTGTTTGAAAACTATCATACTTTCCAGAGCCTACTATTAGCCTACTATTAAACTCATACTTTCCAATTTTTAAAATATCATTATTCATCTTTTTGATTTCCTTATATATTTATAAATATTAATATTAACAACTCTCACATATAAATTTTAGATATTTTTTACTGGAGTTTGTAATATCTAACTGAATTATTTCGGGAACATCATAGCTATGTAATTCTTTTATTATGCTTTTTACCTTTTCAAAATTCTCTTTTGTAGTTTTAATGTTTAGTAAAGTTTCATAATCACAACATAGCTCATCATTCCAGGTATAAACTGACTCAACTTCATTTAGTTGCACACAAGCTGCCATATTCTCTTTTACTAAAACATTTGCAATATTCTTTGCTTCAACTCTTGAACTACAAGTTGTTTGTACTATTATCGCATTCATAGTCTTCTAACCTCTTCTACTAAATCTGATGGGATTAACGAATAATCATTTTTTGAATAATTTCTTGCAGCTAAACTATGTGCTAAGCTTCCACTAATAGCTGCATTCAAACTATTATACCCTTGTGCTAATAATGAAGCTATTAAACCACTTAAAACATCTCCACTACCTGCTTTACTCAATACTGAATTTCCTTTATCATTTATAAATAGTCTCTCATTTTGGGCAATAATTACGTTTGCTCCTTTTAGTAATAAAACTGGCTTATCATATTTTTTAATAAACTTATTTACATAATATAGTCGATTGCTTTGAAGCTCTTCTATTGTTATATTGGCTATATCACATATTTTTAATAATGAACAAAACTCTTTTGGATGAGGAGTTAAAACTACATCTTTATGCAATACATCTAAAATAAGCTTTTCATAAAATAGATCTGCATCTATTAATATAGGTATTTCTTGTGATAATATTTTTTTAATCTCTTTTTCTTCAAACTTTCCAAGTCCCATTCCAATAGCTATTGCAGTACAATTATTTACTATAAAATGTGCTTGCATAATGTGATATGGTAAGTCTAACTCTTCATGGGATATAACAGTAACTAGCCCTGCACCTATACCAAAAGCTGCTTTTGCTGCTATTATTCCTGCACCTTTCTTACACCCTGCAACTACATTTAAGTGTCCAAAGCTTCCTTTATGAGAGTTTTTTTCTTCTCTAAAAGGTAATTTTAAATCCTCTTTATCAAGTAAATACATATTTGATTTTGTTTCATAAACCTCTCTTTGAACGCCAAGATTTCCTACAATAATATCTCCAACATACTCTTTTGCTTCATCAAGAAATAGGCAACTTTTTAAAGCACCCATTGTTAGAGTTAAGTCAGCTTTAAATGCAGTTGTTTGAACTTGTCCCTTATAGTTAATACCTGTTGGAATATCACATGCAATTTTAAAGGCTTGTATTGAGTTTATAATATCTATTAGCTGTATTATATCATCTTTTAAGGGTCTATTTAATCCACTTCCAAAGATACAATCCACAATAATATCAGCCTGTTTTATCTTTTTTGTAAATTTTATATTTAAGGCTTTTACTCTTCTATATTGTAGTTTAGCCATTTTACTTTTTGGTTCATCCACTAAATATATTTTTACATTAAATTTTTTATATAGTAATCTTGCTAAAGCTAATCCATCTGCACCATTATTTCCAAGTCCACAGACGATTACCACCTTTTCATTATTGCAATAGTTTGATTCAATATAGTTTGAAATATTTGAAGCTGCTTGTTCCATCAAAATATCTTCGCTTAAAGCAAACTCTTCATAACATCTTTTATCTAATGAACCTACCTCATCAAAAACTCTTTGCATGGACACTCCTTTTACTTTTTAAACTTCCAGTTATCTTGTTGTAAAATATCTTTTACCTTATCTTTTACATTTCCTTGTATTTCAATCCACTCTTCTTTTATAGCACCACCACAGGCTAATTTTTTCTTTAAAAGCTTTAGAATCTCTTTTTTTTCTTTATCTTCTAAGTAGAATCTACCCACTAATGTTACTGGTTTTCCTTTTCTTTTTTCATATGTGAATACTAATTGATGCTGTTTTTTTGGAATAATATGATTAGTTGAACTATTTTTATTTTTATTGTCATTTTTACTTGTATCAAAGCTATCACCTTCTAAATTAGATTCAAGTTGTTGTGCTAATTTATCAGCTAAATTCAAATTAAAACTCCTTTATTCTACTTTGTATATCAATCTCTTTTAAAGAGATGAAATCACTGTTTTTGTGCTGTTCAATAGCAACTCTGCCTATCATTGCAGCATTATCTGAGCAATATTTTAATTGGCTTAAAAATAGTTTAGCACCATTTTTTTTACATAGCTCTTCTAAATTTTGCCTTAAATATATATTTGCACTTGCCCCACCAACTATTGCAAAGTTTTCAATTATGTTTGTTTTAAAATACTTCTTTAATTTCTGCATAATATGTGCAACTGCTACTTTCTGAAAGGAAGCACATACATCATACTTATCTTGTAGAGTTATTCCATCTTCTTTTGTTTCTAGTTTCTCTATTTGCATTCTTACTGCATTTTTTAAACCACTATAACTAAACTGGATTTTAGGACTATTTTTAAGTGGTACGGGAAAGTCAAATCTATCTTTATTTCCTTTTTGTGAATACTGCTGAACTATTGGCCCACCTGGATAACCTAATCCTAGCATTTTAGCAACCTTGTCAAAACTTTCACCAAAAGAATCATCCATTGTTGAAGCTATTAGATTCATTTCATTTAGACTTTTTGCTTCTATTATTTGAGTATGTCCACCTGAAACAAGCAAAACAGTCATGGGTAAAATCTCTTCTTTTTCAATAAATAGTGAATAGATATGCCCTTTTAGATGATTTACAGCAATTAAAGGAATATCTAAACTAAGGGATAATGCTTTTGCCATAGTTACCCCTTCCATTAGTGTAACAGAAAGTCCTGGGGCATTTGTAACTGCAATAGATTTTAAAAAAGGAAAATACTCTTCACACTCTTGTAATATTTTTGGTAAAGCCTCCACATGAAGTCTTGCAGCTAACTCAGGAACTACTCCACCATATACACTATGTTGCAGTTCTTGAGATATTTTTTTATGAAAAACTAGCTCTTTTGTTTCTATATCTGTAATAGCTATAGAGCTATCATCACAACTAGATTCTATACTTAAAATTAGAGACTTTGACATTTAAAGGTAGCCTTTACTATTTTCATCTTTTGTTAGCCATTCAAGTGCAAAATCATGACTTCCAAATCCTGAACTTGAATTTATATGCCCTGCATCTTTCATGATTTTTATTTCTACTTGCAACTCTTCTTTTAAACTCATTGCCTCTTGTTCACTCATATATGGATCATTTGTGGATGCTATTATGATTACATCTCTTGCTTTTAAGTTTTTAGGTGGGGTATATGGATAGAAAGATTTCGCTGCTTCAACTTCTCTATTTTTTGAAACAGGTGCTACTAACATTAATTTTTCCAACTCTATATCTAGTTGCTCACATGTATGAAACCATAAAATATTTGCTAAAGAGTGGCAAATAACTATATCTGGATTAAAATGCTCTATCTCTTTTTTAAGACATTTTATCCACTCACTTAAGCTAGGGTTATCTCTTTTAGGCAAGGCTGGAAATGATACTGTTGCATTCTGTTTTATTAAATCAGCAGCAAGCATTGTTTGCCAATGGGGATAATCACTTCCCCCTAATCCATGTAGTATTAAAACTTTTTTATTCATAATTTTTCCTTATCTCATATCTCTAACACATCGAACAAATTTCTTTTTGTGCCTACTATCAAAGTATAGTGTTCCACTTATAAAATTCATATAATCTGCATAAAACCATAAGGTTCTCCAATGAGCTTTATGCGCCCAGTAACCTGTTGGTAAGTTATATTTAAAAGCATAATCTATATAGTTTTTCTCATTTGACTTATTTACAATAGATTTGTACTCTTGTGCTTTAGGAAGTCTCCAGTTTGTATATCCTGCAAAGTTTAAATTATCACAATAGCTTAATGCATTTTCATGGGTTTTTTGAACATCAACAGCTTCTATGTTATCTTGCCACATTAAACTTCTAGTTGTGTCAACTACCACATCTTGACTATTTTGTCTAAATATTGCTGCAGTTAAAGTTACTGTTAAAACAAGAAGACTCAAAACTATTTTATACATAATTTTTCCTTATTCACATATATCAAACTTACCTTTTAGAAGTTTATCTTTTTCATCTTTTTTTAAAAGCTCTATTTTTATTTTATACTCTTCTTTATAAACTATTCCAACAAGCTCTTTATAAGATGGACTTTGTTCCTTAGAGCTATTTGATTTCCACTCTTGAAACTTCTTTTCATATAATTGTACAATATTTTTCTCAAATTTACTTCTTGTATAAATCAAATATACAACCAAAATAAGCAGGATTGAAAATGGTATAATTAAATCAAGACCCATAATAACCTCTTATCTCTTTATCAGCTTCAAAAATATCATCAATACTATTTAGTTTTATATCTTTATATTTCTGTATTGCTTTTAGTGTGATTTGTGAAATATCTAAAAAGCCTATTTGTGAATTTAAAAACTTAGAAACTGCAACTTCATTTGCAGCGTTTAAAACTACTCCTAAATCCATATTATTAAGTATTTCATCTTTAACTTCCCAAATTGGATACCTATCTTTTTTAATTTCCCTAAACTCCAAAGAGCCTGTTTTTACTAAATCCACAGGAGGTAAAATCTCTTCGTTGCACTTTTTATTAATTGCATATGCTATTGGTAGTTGCATTGAAGCATTTGCTATATGTGCTGTTGTACTTCCATCTTTAAAATTAATCATAGCATGTATTAAAGATTTTGTTTCGATTATTGCATCTAATTTATTTATATTAAAAAGCCATGCTGCTTCCATTAGCTCAAACATCTTATTTGTCATTGTTGCACTATCTATTGTAATTTTATTTCCCATTGACCAGTTTGGATGTGTTAATGCTTCTTTTATTGATACATTTTTTAGTTTTTCTAATGGATAATCCCTAAATGCACCACCACTTGCAGTTATACACATAGAATCAATTTGCTTATCTTGAAGCAAATACCATAACCCAAAGTGTTCACTATCTATGGGACTTAAGTTTTTTTGATTTATAAATTTTCCTGCTACGACTAAAGACTCTTTATTTGCTAAAGCTAACCTTTTATTACAATCTATTGCTTTTAAAGTTGGTTTTAGCCCCAAAAAACCCACAAGTGCATTAACCACAGTTTTTGAAGAGCTTTGTTCAATTGCATCTAAGATAGACTCTTGTCCATAAGAGACATTTGAATGAACAACTTTATGAAGATCCTCTTTTTTTGCTATTACTACTTTTTTAGGATTAAACTCTTGAATTTGACTGTTTAATACCTCTATATTTCTACCTGCTACTAAAACTTCAACGTTTAAATTAAATTTCCTAGCAATATTTAAGGTATTAATACCAATTGAGCCTGTACTTCCTAAAATAATCACATTACAATCCTAAGTAAAACTAACATAACAATTGCTCCAAATAGATAACCATCTGTTCTATCTAATATTCCACCATGACCAGGTAGAATATTTCCACTATCTTTTATGCCTGCTTCTCTTTTAAGATATGATTCAAATAAATCACCAAATACAGAAGTAAATGCAACAATAACTGATATTAAAATAGCCATAACTATACTTAAATTATCATGGGCAAAGATAGTACCCAAAATACCTGCTGTTACAACTCCACCTAAAACACCTTCAATTGTCTTATTAGGACTTGTTTGGCTAAACTTTGTCTTTCCTATACTTTTACCTACAAAATACGCCCCTGTATCTGCACCTGCTACTATAACAAGAAGCCACAATAGAGTCATAACTCCATACTCACTATAAAGTGCTAGTAAGAAAACAAAAGAGGCTGTTGGATAAAGTAGAGGTAAAAACATCTTTTTATCAATACTTTTTTTATAAGCTAGTTGGGAAGCGTAACCAATAGCAACAATAAAAATTAAATCTTGGGGAACTGGGTAAAAGTAAGCTGCAAACCATAAAAGAGCAGTATAGATATATATACTATCACCTTCTAATTGAAAAAGCTTTTTTGATTCAGATATTGAAATCATAAGTAAAACACCAAAAAGTGCCCACATCACAAAGTAAGAGTCTATGTATCCTACGATTAACATTGCAACTATTAAAATTAAACCTGTTTTTATTCTAGTAGAACTATCTTTTAGTATATTAGCCATTTAGTAAACCTTGTTATTTCATTATATAACTAAGATTATACTAAAGTTTGGCTTTTATTTAAATTTTAACAACAACAGTTGAATATGGATTATATAATACATTTGCTCCTGATTGAATTTTTACATTTCTTCTTTGTGTAAAATCAACTTCATATGTTCCTGTTGATGCTATTGAAAATTTTGCACACAGTTTTGCTGCTTCTTGTATAATACTATCAGGGATTTGTTTTTTTGTATTTTGTACTATCACATGACATGATGGTGTATCTTTTAAATGAAACCAAAAGTCACTCGCCTTTGAGTTTTCAAGTAAGTAGATATTCTCCCTTTGACTTCTCCCTAACATTATTTTATAGCCTTCGTAAAAAAAGCTCTCATATGGTTGTGATTTTACTGTTTTTGTCTTATTTCTCTGTTTTTTAGGTACAAGAAATTCACACTCATCTATAGAGTTACAACTTTTTAGGTTTTGAATCATTTTTTCTAAAAAAGCTACTTTTTGATTTAGGTTATCTTTTTCTAAAGATATATTTGCAGCTTTTTGTTTAGCCTTTCTAGCTTTATTAAAAAGTTCATTTGTGTAGTTTGAAATAGTTGAGGACTCTTTTAATTTTATTACTACTTCTTTTCCCTCATAATCAAAAGTTTTTAACTCTTTTTGATATGGCTTTATATCATGTAAGCTTGCAAGGATTAAGTTTGCTTTTTCATATAGCTGGGTTGATTGCTCTTTTAAATCCTCTTTTTTTGGTAAACTATTTAAGGTCTGTGTTAATTTCTTAACTTTCTTTTGGATTTGATTTATTTTTTGATTTTTTATATTTTTTAGATTCTTCTGTTGCATTTGCTCATAGGTTTCATACAAATATTTTTCAATATTTTCTACTCTATTCTTCTCAAATTTAAAATCATTTTTAGGTATCTCATCAAGCTTTATTCCTACTTTTACTACTCTTATTGAAGAGAATTCATCTATATGTCTTAAAGCTTCAAGAATTACTCTATTTTCATCTAATATTACAATATTTGTATTTTTACCTGTGAACTCTAGTTGTAATGTTGTTTTTAACTCCTTATAAGATGAAGTTGAAATCACATCTATATTTATTATTTTATCACTGTTATAGAGTTTTATCTCTTTTACTTTGGAGTTATTAAACCGCTTTTGTAAGACAATATCAAAGGGTGCATTAAAATCTTTTTTTGATTTTAACTCATTTTTTGATTTGAAAACTTTGCTATTTCCCTTTGTCATATCAAAATATACTATATTTGAATTATTAAATTCAATTATAATTGTATTATTGTCAATTCTTTTACACTGCTTTATTTTATGGGCATTTTTATCAAGATACTCTACAACTTGTTCTAATAAAAAGTATTTCATATTCATTTCACTCTTTTTGATATTTTATATAAGATTTTATTTATATATATTAGCTATAATTGTATCTAAACTAAGATTAGGAGAAAAAATGAAACTATTAAAGATACTTTTAGCAAGTGTATTAGTTTTGGGTTTAAGTGTTTCTACACTAAGTGCAAGTTCTAAAAAGGGACAAAAGATTTTTATTTTAAAGTTTAAAGCTCCTTGTGGATTTGATGGTGCAAAGTTTGCAGCTAAACATTCACAACAAGAGTGGCAAAATATTAAAGATAATGGAAACTTTAAAAAAGAGTTTATGAAAATATGTCCAAATGTTAAACAAAGTGATATAAAAGATGGATGGGTTCCACACTTATTTGACTTCTCTTATGAGTACGCAAATGATTCAGGAAATGTTCCTTCTTGTTAATTTTAATATCATAACTTTTCAATTAAGAACTTAAGGGTAATAGTTTTACTCTTAGGTTTTAAACTATCGATATCTTATCATATTTATAGATTACCTTCTCAGCTAACTCTATCATTTTTATATTCATAAACTTTGAGTTTTCATCACTATTTTTTACTATAAAATCATCATAAGCTTTTGAGTATGGATATAAAGAAAAATATATATAAGCTTTTGTTTTACTCTCTTTGTTTAGCTCTTTAAACCATAAGGCTAAAAAAGCAAAATACAACATAGAGGGATTAAATTCACTATTTTTTTTCAAAAGACTTGAAAGCTCTTTATTTATAAAGTTGTATGCAGTTAATACAGCTTTTATTCTAAAATTTTTTCTATTACTTAAGTAATAGCTTGTGGAGAATGTAACTTGATTAATTTGAATAAGCATATCTTCACTTATAGAGTTAAACTCATTTAATAACTCACTATTTGAACTGTCTAAATCATGGAGTTGATTTTTATATGAGTTAATCAAATCTTTACAAAACAGTAATAAAGCTTCAGTTTTAATCTTTGTTGTATTCAAAATCATACACTATTGTAACAAAATTTTACTAAAATATGTTATATTTATTAACTTTAAGTCGCAATGCGATAAAATTGATAAATTTTAAATAAAAAATTAAATAAAAAGGAATTTATTGGAACCTATTGGTGTATTAAAAGATGGTCAAATATATGACCTTCAAACAGCAGAGGCTTTAAAGATTCAAGGGGATCAGATAAAAGCTGATAATTCTGATGAGTCTTTAGAG
Source organism: Campylobacterota bacterium (assembly GCA_051746405.1). Lineage (GTDB taxonomy): Bacteria > Campylobacterota > Campylobacteria > Campylobacterales > Arcobacteraceae > Arcobacter_B. Next base: position 33,496 of record JBNJFB010000017.1, on the reverse strand, counting down.
ATATTAAGACACTCATGTGCTCACATGATGGCTCAAGCTATTAAAGAGTTATATCCTGAAGCTAAATTTTTTGTAGGTCCTGTAGTGAATGAAGGATTTTATTACGACTTTAAAGTTGATTCTAAAATCTCAGAGGAAGACCTACCTAAAATTGAAAAAAAGATGAAGGAAATTGCAAGTAGAAAACTTCCAATTGAAAGATATGAAGCATCTAGAGATGATATACAAAAGAAGTTTGCAAATGATGAATTAAAGCAGGCTGTTCTTAAAAATATCACTGATGATACATTAACCTTATATAAGCAAGGTGAGTTTGAAGACTTATGTAGAGGACCACATTTACCAAATACTAGAATGATTAGAAGCTTTAAACTAACAAGAGTAGCAGGTGCTTATCTTGGTGGTAGTGAAGAAAATGAGATGATTACTAGAATTTATGGTATTGCTTTCTTTGATAAAAAAGAGCTAAATGATTATGTAAGAATGCTTGAAGAAGCAAAAAAAAGAGACCATAGAAAATTAGGAACTCAACTTGAGCTTTTTTCATTTAGTGAAGATATTGGTGCAGGGTTACCACTTTGGTTACCAAATGGTGCAAGACTTAGATCAAAATTAGAGCATATTTTATATAAAGCACATAGAATTAGAGGTTATGAGCCTGTACGTGGTCCTGAGATGTTAAAAGCAGCTATGTGGAAAATATCTGGTCACTATGATAACTATAAAGAGAATATGTACTTTACTGAAATTGATGAACAAGAGTATGGTATAAAACCTATGAACTGTGTAGGACATATAGAGATTTTCAAAAACAGTATTGTTTCATATAAAGATTTACCAAAAAAGCTATTTGAGTATGGTGTTGTTCATAGACATGAAATGAGTGGTGCAATGCATGGACTATTTAGAGTAAGAGAGTTTACTCAAGATGATGCTCATATATTCTGTATGCAATCACAAGTTAAAGATGTAATTTTAGAAGTTTTAGAGTTTGTTGAATCATTAATGAAACTATTTGACTTTAAGTATGAAATGGAAGTCTCTACCAAACCTCAAAAAGCTATTGGTGATAATGAGTTTTGGGAAAAGACTACAAAAGGTATTATGGATGCACTTGATGAAGAAAATCTTCCTTATGGTATTGATGAGGGTGGTGGAGCATTTTATGGACCAAAAATTGATATTAAAATAACAGATGCAATTGGAAGAAAATGGCAGTGTGGTACAGTGCAAGTTGATATGAATCTTCCTAGTAGATTTAATGTTGAATTTATAAATGATGAAGGACATAAAGAGCAACCTGTAATGATTCATAGGGCAATTCTTGGTTCATTTGAAAGATTTATTGGTATTTTAACAGAGCATTGCGCTGGAGAGTTTCCGTTTGCCATTGCACCAACACAAGTTATATTTATACCAATTTCAAGTAGTCATGTGGCTTATGCAAAAGAGCTTGAGAAAGCACTACTTTATGATGAGATTGATTCTAAGATATTTGATATGAATGAGTCTTTAAATAAAAGAATAAGAATGGCAGAGAAGCAAAGAGTTCCAATGATTGTAGTAATTGGAGATGAGGAAGTTGAAAACAAAACTGTTGCTTTAAGAGATAGAAGAAAAAGAGAGCAGTCAAACTTGACAAAAGAAGAGTTTATTAATACATTAAACAAAATTAAAAATGGGAGTAGAATTTGAGTAGAAAAAACAAAAAGCAAGATGCAATTTTAAATGAAGATATTATGGTAAAAGAGGTTAGATGTTTAGGTGATGATGGTACAAACTATGGAATCATTCCAACAAGAGATGCACAAGATACAGCAGATGAGTTAGGTTTAGATTTGGTTTTAATTGCACCTGATGGTAAACCACCTGTTGCTAAAATTATGGACTATGGTAAATTTAAATATCAACAAGAAAAGAAGTTAAAAGAGGCTAAGAAAAAACAGAAAGTTATTGTTGTAAAAGAAGTAAAGTTTTCTGTAAAAATTGCTGATAATGATATTAACTATAAAGTTAAGCATGCTATAGAATTCCTTCAAAAAGGTTTCCATGTAAAATGTAGAGTATTTTTAAAAGGTAGAGAAATGGCTCATCCAGAAGCAGGTGCTGAAGTACTTGAAAGAGTATGGCCTATGCTTGAAGAGTATGGAGTAAGAGAAAACCTACCAAAACAAGAGGGAAGATTTGTAAATATGATGGTTTTCCCTAAAAAAGATGATAAAAAATAGTCTATCATATATACAAAATAACCCCTATAAAAACTTTAAATAATAGAAGAGACCCTACTCTCTTCTACTCTCAATATTTAGTTTAATCAATAATTAATAAAATTTTAAGTAAAATTGCAAACTTTTTCATTAAATTGAAATTGCAAATTTTTAAAGGAGGATTCTTCCATGCCTAAGATGAAGACAAATAGTGGTGCTCTAAAAAGATTTAAAGTAAAAAAGAATGGTTCTATTAAAAGAGGATCAGCTTTCAGAAGCCACATCTTAACTAAAAAAACTCCTAAGAGAAAAAGAAATCTTAGAAGTTCTAAATATGTATCAAAAACAGATGAAACATCTATAAAAAGAATGTTAAATAAAGCATAATTATTTAGATTTACTAAATAGTTTGTCCCTCCACATAAGTGGAAAAGTTCAGTACAAAAGATTACTGACACCTAGTATTAAAAAATATATGGTAAAGGAAAGTAAGAATGCCTAGAGTAAAAACTGGTATAGTAAGAAGAAGAAGACACAAAAAAGTATTAAAACAAGCCAAAGGGTTTTTTAGTGGTAGAAGAAAACACTTCAGAAAAGCTAAGGAACAACTTGAACACTCTTTAGTATACGCTTATAGAGATAGAAAACAGAAAAAAAGAGACTTTAAAAGGCTATGGATTATAAGAATCAATGCTGCTTGTAGATTAAATGATATTAACTACTCAAGATTTATGAATGGTCTTAAATTAGCTAATATTGAATTAGATAGAAAGATATTGGCTGATATGGCTATGAATGACTCTGCAGCATTCACATCTTTAGTAAAACAAGCTAAAGAAGCATTAAAATAAATTTGCAGTTTACATGACTAAAATGAAATAAAAGGGGTAAGAATTTAATCTTACCCCTTTTTTTTACGCTTATAATATTTTATAATCCTAAAGCTTCATTAACCTCAATTTTACAATCAGTACCTTTACAATCTACATTTGCATCAAAATAGAAGATATCACTTACATCATATCCCGCATCTTTTAGTTTTACCCATGCTTCAATTGATCTACCACCTGCTGTACAATTAAATACAATAGTTTTATCTTTTGGTAGCTTAGCATAAAGCTCTTTTGCAGATAAGTTTTCAGCTACTATATTAATAGCACCTTTTATATGACCTTTATTAAACTGCTCACTTGAAGTTACATCAACAATTTGAATATATGATGGTACTTCATCTTTTTTTATTAAACTATGTAGCCACTCACCATCAATACTTCCATTATCTAGTCCTAATTTAGCTCCATTTGGACTAAATTTTGGTTTTGAGTTTGTTTCTTTTATTGCTGTTTTACCCGATTTTGTTGTAGCTAAACCTTCTTCTTTCCATTTTGGCATACCAGCTGCATAAACAGAAACATCACTGTAATTTAACTCTATTAATTTAGAAGCAAGTTTATGTGATTTTGAACAGCTATACCCTTCACAAAAAACAATAATTTTTTCATTTTTGTTAATTGGTAATCTACCTTTTAACTCTTCAACTTTTGACTCAGGTATAGAAATAGCTCCAGGAATTGTTTCACCTAAATATTTCATATATGGTCTTGCATCAATCAATAAAGCACTATTTTTACTTTGTGCTGCTTTTACTACTGCAATATCAACTTCAACGTAGTCTAACTTACTCCACTGTGGTTCACCTGCTTGATAAAGTTTTACATTTATAAAACCTTTCTTTTTTAACATTGAAGCAACTTTTGGACTTTTACCACATTTCCATCCACCACAATAAACAATTATCTCTTTTTGCTTATCAACATTTTCTAGCTGCTTATACTCACTGTCAAACTTTGCACCTGTGATATTTATACTTGATGGAACTGCACCTGCTTTATACATTTTTGCAGGTCTTGCATCTACAATAATTGCATCTGCAGTTTTTCTTGTGCCGCTATTTATTACATTATTTACATATTCATAATCTACAACTTCTAAATTATGCTTTTGTATTAAACTTTTTACTTTACTGCTTGCATTTGATAATTTATCTTGTGTATAACTACACCCCGATAAAACAAATAGACTAAAAACCGAAACTACTACTAAATAAAAAAACTTTTTATACATACTTCCTCCTAATAAATTTAGTTTATATTCTGCCTGAGAGCATCCCATATTGGGTCATTGGTTTTAATATATATGCTTTTAATATCCACCATATATACCTCTCTTGAGTTGGGTCAAGTGGGAAAGATGGAGTTGGTTTCATACTCCAATCAAACTCAGCTAACATTACTTTTCCAATATCAGTGATGATTGGACATACTGTATATCCATCATATTTAGATTTCATCTCTTTGCCTTGCATTAAAGAGATTAAATTGTCAGCCAAAACTTTATACTGTTTTCTTACACTTCCACCTGTTTTACCTAAAGGAACTGCTGCAATATCACCTAATGCAAATATATTATCATACTTCACATGTTGCAGTGTCTCTTTTTTTACAGGAACCCAGCTCTTAGGTGAGCCTAAATCTGATTTACCTATTTCATCAGGTGCTTTCATATGGGGAGTTACATGCAAGAAATCATATGGAACTTCAACATCTTCATGTTTTGTCTCCATAAAATGCATTTCTAAATCAGGATCATACTCACCTTTTACTTCCCATCTTTTATCAAAAGTTGCCACCTTATTCTTTAAATCAACTTTTTTTAGATTATGTTGTAAATGAAAATTCATATCTCTTTGATTGAACTGCTTTATAATTGCTTTTTCATATGCCTCTACACCAAACATTTTTGAGCTATTTGAATAGAAATCTATATCTACATTTTCTCTTGCTTTCGTGCTTTGTTCATTTAATCTTGAGTTTAATAGATATGCTATTTTTTTAGGAGCTCCTCCACATTTGATTGCACCTTGAGGATGAGTAAAGACTGACTTTAAGTTTTTGCCTTTTTTTGCATCATCTATTAATTTTTGCATATTACTCCAAACTTCTGCTGCACCGTTTATATTATAAATGGTATTTGCACCTGTTCCTTTGAAAAAATCAACAATTTTTTGTGAGTCTTGAAGTGTGTACATACTATCAAGCTCTTCTAGTCCTTGAATTTTTGTAAAATCTAAAACTAATCCTGCTGCAATTACTAAAAAGTCATACTCTATAGTATCACCTTTTTTTAGTTTAACTTTATTATTTTGTGGGTCAAACTCTACTGCTTTATCTTTTATTAGCTTAACACCATTTGGTACAAAATCTTTTGTATTGTAAAGTATATCTTCTTTTGTATATAAACCTGCACCAATAAAAGTGTTACCAGGCTGATAAGATACAGATTTTGAACTTGGTTCTACTACTGTAATATTTGGTTTTTCCAAACTATTTGCTAGTCTAGCTGCAGTTGAAATACCAGCAAGTCCTCCACCAATAATTAATATTTTAGCATTTACATTACTTAATGGTTGCTCTTTTGCATAAGCACTACTTGTTGAAAGAAGTGAAGCTGACCCAACTGTCATTAATTTTAAGGCATCTCTTCTTGAGATACCCTCTTTTTTGAGCCTACTTTCAAACTCTTCTAATAGTTTATCATCCATCTTAATGTCCCCTTTATTAAGATTATTATAGTTAATTTATCAATTATCTTGATACATTATAGTATATTTTATCTTACTAAAGTTACATTATACTTACACATATTAGAATCAATTTATAATAGTTATAAGTTTAGTTTATAACTGCACTATGCTCTTCCTGAAAGCATTCCATATTGTGTCATTGGTTTTAGCATATATACTTTTAATAACCACCAAATATACCTCTCTTGAGTTGGATCAAGGGGAAATGATGGAGTTGGTTCTTTAGTCCAATTAAACTCTGCTAACATAACTTTTCCAATATCAGTTATTAAAGGACATACAGTATAACCTTCATATTTTGAAGTTAATTTTTTGCCCTCCATTGCAGAAATTAAGTTATTAACTAAAACTTTATACTGTTTTCTTACACTACCTCCTGTTTTACCCATAGGAACAGCTGCAATATCACCCAATGCAAATACATTATCATACTTTACATGTTGTAGTGTCTCTTTATGTACAGGTACCCATCCTTTTGATGAACCAAGTGCTGAGTTTCCAATCTCATCTGGTGCTTTCATAGGTGGAGTTATATGCAAAAAATCAAAAGAAACATTTACATCTTCGTGTTTTGTCTCCATAAAATGCATTTCTAAATCAGGGTCATACTCACCTTTTACTTCCCATCTTTTATCAAAAGTTGCTATTTTTTTATCTATATCAACAGCTTTTAAATTATGCTTATAGTTCCAGTTAAATCCTCTTTTTTCAAACTGCTTTACAATTGCATCATGATACTGTTTAACTCCAAACATAGAACTACCATTTGGATAGAATGTTAAATTTGCATTTTTTCTAGCATTTGCTTCTTCTAACCTAGAGTTAGTTAAATACATAATCTTTTTTGGAGCCCCTCCACACTTTATAGATGTATTTGGATGAGTAAACACTCCATTTACTTCTTTAGTTTTTGCTTTTTGAACAAACTTTTGCATTTGCTCCCATGCTGCTACTGCTGAGTGAGCATTATAAATTGAACAAACACCTGAGTCGCCAAACTTATCAGTAATTTTTTTACCATCTCCTAATGAGTATGCTTCACCCACATCCTCTAAACCTTTTATACTTTTAAAATCAAGTTTTAATCCAGCTGCTATAACTAAAAAATCATAATTTAATGTTTTGTTAGACTCTAAAACCACTTGATTCTTTTCTGGATTAAACTCTATTGCCTTATCTTTTATTAATGTTACACCTGAGGGAACATAATCTTTAGTATTATACATAATCTCATTTTTTTCATAAATACCTGAACCTATTAACGTATTACCAGCTTGATATGATACAGATTTTGGGTTTGGTTCTACTACTGTTATATCTGGATTTGAAAGTTCATTTGATAATCTTGCTGCTGTTGAAATACCAGCTAAACCTCCACCAATTATTAAGATTTTTCCTTTTGCATCACTTGCTTTTGCAGTTGTTGCAGCTTCACTATTAGTTGGATCTAGTAAAAATGTAGCTGAACCTAAACCAGCTAATTTTAAGGCATCTCTTCTAGATAACCCACTTTTTTTAATCTGTTCATCAACTATATCTAGTGCTTCATTTAACTCTTTTTTAGACATAAATATTCCTTTGTAGATTATTATATATTATCATATTTCTTTACTATTAGAATACCTAATATTAAATAATAGAATACTTATGTTATAAGTTTTATTAATAATACTTATTATTTGTTTAGCTTATGATTCTTAAGAGCTTCTTGATACTGTTCATAAAAATTTAGATTTATAAACTCATCATCATTTTCAAAATCTACTATATTTGAGTTTACTGATTTTATTAAATATCCCACTTTATGAATATCATTTTTTATCATATAATCAATTTCACCTACTATATTAGTATTAAATACGCCACATAAGTTATGGGTTTTTTGAGTTTTTGCTATTGTAATATCATGTCCATTTGATTTTTCTATTAGCTTAGTAATACTATCAATAGTAACTAAAGGTGTATCTACTGTTATTATAAATAGTTTTTTTTCTTGAAGCTTTGCAAATATTGATTTAAGTGCAATAATTGGTGAATAGATATCACTTGTATCTATAATCAAGTTTTTATTGTTAATAAAATCAAATTTATTGTTTTTTGAAGAGAGATATACTTCCTTAAAATAGGGTTTAAGTCTATCAAATTGATATTGAGCTAAAGAGTTAGCTTTCAAGAATGGTAGAAGGGATTTATCCCTTTTCATTCTTGAACTCTTACCACCGCATAAAATAACACACACTATATCTTCAAAGAGATAGTTTTGCATATTTTATACTCTTGGGTCAGCAATATATCCAGTAATAGCAGAAGCAGCAGCAACTGCACTGTTTGCTAAATAGATTTTTGAACTTCTACTTCCCATTCTTCCTACAAAGTTTCTATTTGTAGTGGATATACACACCTCATCATCACCTAAAATCCCCATATATCCACCTAAACATGCTCCACAAGTAGGATTTGATACAACAGCACCTGCATCAACTAAAATATCAATATACCCTGCTTTTGTTGCATCTCTTAAAATTTGTTGTGTACCTGGGGTTATGATAAGTCTCACGTGTCTTGCCACTTTTTTATCTTTTAAAATCTCTGCTGCAACTTTAAAGTCTGATAATCTACCATTTGTACATGAACCTATAAATACCTGGTCAACTCTAATTTCATCTGCAACTGCTTGAGATATACTGTGCCCATTTGATGGTAAAAATGGATATGCTATTACAGGCTCTAAGCTTTCCACATCTATTTCAATTACTTCACAATATTTAGCATCTTCATCTGAATAGTGAATTTTTGGCTGGTCTCTTAAACCATCATTGTTTTTTGAAACTTTTTCTAAAAACTCTTTTGTTGTATCATCATAAGCAACAATACCATTTTTTGCACCTGCTTCAATAGCCATATTACATAAAGAGAATCTATCATCCATACTTAAGTATTGAATAGAATCACCTGTAAACTCTAAGGCTTTATATAAAGCACCATCTACGCCTAAAATTCTAATAATCTCTAAGATTAAATCTTTTCCTGTTATATGCTTAGCTGGTTTACCCTTGAAAACTATTTTAATTGATTCTGGAACTTTAAACCAATTTCCACCTGTAATCATTCCAAAAGATATATCTGTACTTCCCATACCTGTACTAAATGCACCCAATGCCCCATGTGTACATGTATGCGAATCTGCACCAATAATAACATCACCTGGTAATACTAAACCCTTTTCAGGTAACAGTGCATGCTCTATTCCCATATCTTTTTCATCAAAAAAATGTTTTAAGTCATGTTTCATAGCAAAATCTCTTGATATTTTTGCTTGATTTGCACTTGCTATATCTTTTGCTGGAATAAAGTGATCTAAAACTATTGCAAATCCATCTGGGTTTGCAAGATTTTTAAATCCACCATCTTCAAAAGCTTTAATTGAAATTGGAGTTGTAATATCATTACCAATAACCATATCAATTGGACTTCTTACTATCTCTCCTGCTTTTACTTCTCTTCCAATATGCTCACTAAAAATTTTTTCTGTAATTGTTTGACCCATATACTCTTCCTATACCTTTAAAAATTTGAAAAATTATATCTAATTTTGTTTTAAGCTCTCTAATTGGAGCTTACTGTTTTTTTATCTTCTTTAGCCTGTTTTATTTGCTTAAATATAATTATAACAACAGATAAATTGATTATTACATCTGCTAAATTAAAAATTGCAAACTCAAAACCATAGTGCCAATAAAGATAATCAACAACTCCCCCATAAGTAAATCTATCTAAAATATTTGATAACCCAGCTGCAAAAAGTAATCCAACAGGTACATAGTACTCATAAAAAACATCTCTATTTTTAAATAGATAAATAAATCCTGCAACTACCATAGCTAGTTGAATATACTTTAAATATTCAGCAAGAAATGAAAACATGGAAAAGGCAACTCCATAATTATATGCTAAATGCAGTGACATTATAGGACCCTTTACATTCCAATCAAAATTTACAAAACCATACTTTATGGCTTGATCAACTATAAATATTATAGCAAAAATTAACAATGAAATTTTTAGGCGTTTTTTCATAATACTTTTTCAATAAATAAAACTAACTCATCCATAGCTTCATTTACTATATCCTCATCCTTACCTTCTAATAATAGTCTAATCTTATTTTCTGTTCCTGAATATCTGATTACTTCTCTTAGTCCTTGCTTATGAAACTTTGAAATTAGTTCATTATAACCTTTTATCTTCTGCAAATCTTTTTTTTCAGATATTTTCATATTAATTTTAACTTGAGGGTCTAATTTAAATGGATTTAAAACTTCACTTGCTTTTTTCTTACTTTTTACTACATATGCTAAAACTTGAAGTGCTGAAGCCAATCCATCACCTGTTTTTGCCACATCTGAGAAAATTATATGTCCACTTTGTTCTCCACCAAAATTAATACCATTTTGTTTCATAAGCTCTAATACATATTTATCTCCAACATTTGATCTAAACAGTTTTATACCAAAACTTTTCAAGTAATCTGTTAATGCACCATTTGACATTATTGTAGCAACGCATCCATCGCCTTTTAGTTTACCCTCATCATGTAGATACTTACACATAACTCCAATAAGTTTATCTCCATGAATCACTTCACCATTCTCATCAACAACAACTAACCTATCTGCATCTCCATCTAAAGATAGACCTAAATCAGCTCTATACTCTATAACTGCATCTGAAACATTCTTTGGTGAAGTTGCCCCACAATTATCATTTATATTAAATCCGTTTGGTTTATTGTTAATAGTTATTACATCTGCACCCAACTCTTCTAATATAGTAGGTCCAACTTTGTATCCTGCACCATTTGCACAATCTAAAACTACTCTGTAACCACTTAGGGTTAGCTCATTTGGAAAAGAGCTTTTTATGGCAACTATATATCTTCCTATAACATCATCTATTCTTTTTGATGAACCAATATTTCTTCTTGTAGCTTGCTCTTTGGTTAGTAATTCTTCATTATTAAAGATTTTCTCAATATTCTCTTCACATTTAAGTCCAAGTTTATTTCCATGATTATCAAAAAACTTAATTCCATTATCTTCATATGGGTTATGTGAAGCTGAAATCATTATTCCAGCATCACATCTCATAGACTCTGTTAAATATGCAATTGCAGGAGTTGGCATAGGTCCTATTTGAATCACATCATAACCAACTGCTGTTAATCCACTTACTAATGCATTTTCAATCATATAACCACTTCTTCTAGTATCTTTACCTACTAATATTTTCTTTGTTGTAGAGTGCTTTCTAAAATAGATACCAGCAGCCATTGCTAATTTTATAACTGTAATTGAATCAAGAAACTTTCCAGCTTCTCCTCTTACTCCGTCTGTACCAAATAGTTTCATTAAATCTTCCTAAAATTAAACTGTATTTAAGTTGTTTTAGATAATATTCTACCCTTAAAAATTTTATAAAGAGGTTAAATAATATGGCAAATCACAAATCTGCTGAGAAAAGAGCTAAGCAAACTATAGTAAGAACTGAAAGAAACAGATTTTACAAAACAAGAATCAAAAATGTAACAAAAGATGTACTATCTGCTGTTGAAGCTGCTGATAAGCAAAAAGCAACTGATGCTATGAAAGTTGCAAACAAGTATATTCACCATTGTGTATCAAAAGGTATTTTGAAGAAAACTACTGCATCTAGAAAAGTTTCACAATTACAAACAAAAGTAAATGCTATATAATAGCTGTAAAATATGATTCAAGAAAAACTACAAGCTTTTATAAACAGATACGATGAGATTACTAATTTACTAATTTCACCTGAAATTACTAATGACATAAAGAAAATGACAAGTCTGTCAAAAGAGCAAGCAAGCCTAGAGCCAATAGTTAATAAAGCTAATGAATATAATGAACTAGTTCAAAGTATTGAAGATAACAAAGAGTTAGTTTATGATGAAGAGTTAGGTGAATTAGCAAAAGAAGAGCTAAGAGAAGCTGAATCAAAACTTCCTGAAATTAAAGAAGAGATAAAACTTCTACTGCTTCCAAAAGATCCAAACGATGATAAAAACATATATTTGGAATTAAGAGCTGGAACAGGTGGTGATGAAGCTGCTATTTTTGTTGGTGATTTATTTAGAGCTTACTTAAAGTATGCAGAGAACAATGGCTGGAAGGTTGAAATAATGAACTCCAGTGAGAGTGAATCAGGTGGATATAAAGAGATTGTAATTTTAGTAAAAGGTGATCATGTATACTCAAAATTAAAGTTTGAGGGTGGAACTCATAGGGTTCAAAGAGTACCTGCAACTGAATCACAAGGTAGAGTTCACACATCAGCTATTACAGTTGCTGTTATGCCTGAAGTTGATGATGTTGAAATTGATTTAGATCCAAATGATTTAAAAATTGATGTTATGAGAGCTAGTGGAAATGGTGGACAGTCTGTAAATACAACTGATTCTGCTGTTAGAATTACACACGTTCCAACTGGTATAGTTGTTACAAACCAAGACCAAAAGTCACAACACAAAAACAGAGAAAGAGCACTAAAAGTATTAAAAGCAAGACTTTATGATATGCAAATGCAAGAGCAACTGCAATCAGAGGGTGCAAATAGAAAAGAACAAGTAGGAACTGGTGATAGAAGTGGAAGAATAAGAACATATAACTACCCACAAGGTAGAATTAGTGATCACAGAATAAACCTAACACTTTACAGATTAGACGCAATTATGAATGACGGTTTATTTGATGAAGTAATTGATCCTCTTATTGCTAATCATCAATCTAAACTTATTGAAGCTAATGGACTTTAAACAGTTCATTTACTTCACTTTTATAACTTTCAAATAAAACAAAAAACCCTTTTTTTAATCTATTTAACACTTAAAGTAACCAAAATGTAACTTTGACTTATTATAATTTTAATGTAAATTCAAAAAACGGAGACATTAAATATGAAAAAAACACTTTTAGCTTTAGGTGCAAGTGCATTATTAGTAACTAGTTTAAGTGCTAGAGATCAGATTAAAATCGTAGGTTCATCTACAGTTTATCCATTTGCTTCATCAGTTGCAGAAGAATTAGGTGCTACAACAAAATACCCAACTCCAGTAGTTGAGTCAACAGGTTCAGGTGGTGGTATGAAACTATTCTGTGCTGGTAATGGTATGAATACACCTGATATTACAAATGCTTCAAGAAGAATGAAAGCAAAAGAGCTTGTAATGTGTCATGAAAATGGTGTTAAAAATATTACTGAAATGATGATAGGTTTTGATGGTATTGCTGTTGCACAATCAGTTGATAATAAAAAATTTGACATCTCAAAAGAGCATTTAGCATTAGCTGTAGCTAAAGAAGTTCCATCAAAAGATGGAAAATCATTAATTGCTAACCCATATAAAAAATGGTCTGATATTGACCCATCATTACCAAATAGAGAAATTATTGTATATGGTCCTCCAAAATCATCAGGTACTAGAGACTCATTTGAAGAGCTTGTAATGCAAAAAACATTCAAGAAAATGCCTGTATATACTGACCTTTATAAAGCTGATAAAAAAGCTAATAAAAAATATAAAAAATACTCTGTAATTAGATCTGATGGTGCATTTGTTGATTCAGGTGAAAATGACAATTTAATTGTACAAAAAATTACAAAACACAAAGAAGCACTTGGTGTATTTGGTTACTCTTTCTTAGAAGAGAATAAAGATGTGGTACAAGCTACATCAATCAATGGTATAGAACCTGAGCCTGATGCAATTTCAAGTGGTGAATATCCTATTGCTAGAAGTATGTTCTTCTATACAAAAAACTCACACTTTGATAAAGTTCCTGCAATGGATAACTATGTAAATTTATTTACATCTGAAATGATGATTGGAAGAGATGGAATTTTAAGAGAAATCGGACTAATTACTTTACCAGATGATTTAAAAAACAAATATAGAAAATCAATGAAAAACAAAGAAGTTCTTACTTTAGAAGATTTAAAACACTAATTTAAACTATAAGGGGGAAATTTTTCCTCTTATGAGTTTTCTTGTAGGTTTTTATCTGTTAACGCGAACAAAGAGATAAAAATCTATAAGAAACCTTATAGACTCATGGATACAGTATGAATAAAAAATGGGAAAAAATCTTAGATATTGTTGAATACGCATTTCAACCTATCATTCACTGTCATACTGGAAAAATCTATGCTGTTGAAGCACTTCTTAGAAAAACACAAGAAACAGGCTACACTAATACAATTCAAGGTCTATTTGATATAGCATTTGAAGAAGATGTTTTATATGAAGTTGATTTAATATTAAGGGAAAAAGCCATTAAAAAATTCTCTAATATTGACTTAGAAAACTTAAGACTTTTTTATAATTTAGATAATAGAATTATTTATAATAAAAGCTTTGCTCCTGGAAATACATCAAAAATTTTAGAAAAATATAGTCTATCAAAAAGCACTATTACATTTGAGCTTTCAGAAAAAGGTTCTATGATAGAACAAAATGCTCTTTCTACAATGCTACAAGCATATAAAACAAGTGGGTATGAAATTGCAATTGATGATTTTGGAATAGGAGTTTCTGGACTTAAGCTACTATATTTTTCAGAAGCAAATATTATAAAAGTTGATAGATTTTTTATTTCAGGAATTAATAGTGACTCCAAAAAGAAGTTATTTTGTAGTTCGATAGTTGAAATGGCTCATATCATGGGAATGAAAGTTGTTGCAGAAGGTGTTGAAACAGCAAGCGAATTTTTCACTTGTAAAGATATTGGTATTGATTTTATTCAAGGCTACTTTGTTCAAAAACCAACATGTAGTGAAAAAGATATTAAAAAAAGATATTCTCATATTTTAGATTTAATAAAAAATGACAAAAGGGATGATGAAAAAGCGATTATTGATAAAAAATATATAGAGTATATAGAACCACTTAATGAAAATAGTTCACTTCATGATCTGTTTGTTTACTTTAAGAATAAAAGCCATAATACATTTGTGCCAATAATTGATGATTATAAAAACCTTTTAGGAGTTATCTATGAAGTGGATATTAAAAAAATATCTTACTCTCAATATGGACTATCTTTAGCAAGAAATAGTAATATAGCTTCAACTTTAAAAAAATATATTAAAGATATTATATCTGTTGAATCTTCATGGGGAATTGATAAAACATTAGATAGATTTAATCACCACTCACAAAACTCAAAAGGTATATTTATTACCAATGCAAATAAGTATAAAGGCTTTATTGATTTAAATTCTTTACTAAAACTTTCCCATAAAAGAAATCTAGATATAGCATCAAATCAAAACCCATTAACAAAACTACCTGGTAACCAACAAATAGAGAAGTTTATTTTTGAGTCATCAAAAAATCTTAAAAACTATACTACCCATCTTTTATATTTTGATTTTAATGATTTTAAACCATTTAATGACTATTATGGATTTAGACAGGGAGATAGGGCTATTTTAATATTCTCAGAGCTTATTCAAAAAAAATACTCTTCAGAGATGTTTGTTGCTCATGTTGGAGGTGATGACTTTTTTGTAGGTATAAAAGATAAGAGTTTTGAATATGTGTTTGAATTAACCCATAAAATATTAAAACAGTTTAAAGATGATGTGAGAAATTTATATAGTGATGAGGATAAAAAAAATGGCTATATAATTACAAAAGATAGATTTGATAATGAAAGAAAATTTAGTCTCTTATCCACATCATGTGCAGTTATAGAACTAACTAAAAAATCAAAAATGAAAAACTTTGATCATACTTTAAGTATCTTAAAGAAACACTCAAAAAAATATAACTTCCCATTAGCTGCATCTATTTAAACTTGTAACCAATATGTAACCCTCTTAAAATACAATATTATAAAATTTTTAAAAAAGGCATATTTATTGAGTACATTTGAATCAAAAAATAAGCGAATAGTGCTATATGAAAGACTTATAAAGTTAGCATTAATTTCAGCTTCGGTTATAGCAATATTAACTACATTTGGAATTCTCTTTTCAATACTATTTGAAGCAATTGAATTCTTTAAAATGAGAAGTTTTTGGTATTTTATTACAGGTACTGAATGGTCACCTGGTATAGTTGGAAGTAAGTTTGGTGCAGTTCCAATTTTTGCAGGTACATTTGTAATTACAATTATTGCTTTGTTAATTGCCATCCCAATTGGTCTTGGAAGTGCAGTTTACATAAGTGAATATGCAAGTCCTAAACTAAGAGATTACTTAAAGCCATTGTTGGAAATCCTAGCTGGTATTCCAACTGTTGTTTATGGTTTCTTTGCTGCTATTACAGTTGCACCATTTATTGTACAAGCTGCTGCAACTATAGGACTTGAAGCGAAATTTAACTCAGCACTAGCTTCGGGTGTAGTTATGGGGATTATGATTATTCCAGTTATATCATCCCTATCAGATGACGTTATAAGAGCAGTTCCAGATTCTCAGAGAAAAGCTGCATATGGCCTTGGTATGACACATGGTGAAGTTATTAAAAATATTATTTTACCATCAGCACTTCCAGGTATTATTTCAGCTTCACTTTTAGGTTTATCAAAAGCCTTAGGTGAAACAATGATTGTTGTTATGGCAGCAGGTTTAAGACCTAACCTTACATGGAACCCACTTGAGGATATGACAACAGTTACTGTTACGATTGTTAATTCATTAGTTGGAGATTTTGAATTTAATTCACCTGAAACTCTATCTGCCTTTGCTTTAGGTTTAGTTTTATTTGTAGTTACATTAGTACTTAATATGATCTCTCTTTCGTTAATTAGAAAATTTAAAGAAAAATATAAAGTGAATACATTATGATAAATAGAAAAAAACAACAGCAACAAGATAATCCGTTTTACGACCCTAGTTTGAGAAAAAGACATACAAGTGCAAAGAGATTTAAGAAGTTTACACTAACTTCTTTAGTTCTTTCAATTGCATTTTTAGGTTTCTTTCTAATAGATATTGTAAGTAAAGGTGCTCCTGCTTTTACAGTTACATATGTAAAGGTTGATGTTACTTATAATGAAAAAACAGCAATTAACTATAGAAAAGTTATTGATAGAAAGTATAGACCTGTTCTTTCTAGAGCATGGCTTAGAGAAACAAGACAAAGACTTATTGATAATCCTGAGCTTATGAATACATCAAAGCCTAAATGGGTTTTAGCAGATGATAATGTTGACCAATACCTCAAAGGTCATCATCATACATTAACTAGCAAAGAGATTGCACTAGTTGAAGAGTTAAAAGCTAAAGGATTAGTTGATAGAAAGTTCAATAAGATTCTATTTACACAAGGGGATTCAAAATCACCTGAGTTTGCAGGTATTTATTCAGCTGTAATAGGTTCAATTTTAACCCTAGTTATTACAATGGCTGTTGCATTTCCTATTGGGGTTATGACTGCTGTTTATCTTGAGGAGTTTGCAGATGATAATAAGTTTACAAGATTTATAGAAGTAAATATCAATAATCTTGCAGCAATTCCATCAATACTATTTGGTCTTTTAGGTTTAGCCATATATATCAACTTATTTGGTGTTCCACGAAGTTCACCACTAGTAGGTGGTTTAACCTTAGCACTTATGACTTTACCTATTATCATTGTAAGTTCAAGAGCGGCTTTAAGGTCTGTACCTGATAGTATTAGACAAGCAGGTTATGGAATTGGACTTACAAAAATTGAAGTTACAAGAGACCATGTTTTGCCACTTGCATTCCCAGGTGTTTTAACAGGTTCTATTATTGGTTTAGCACAAGCTATGGGTGAAACAGCTCCTTTAATTATTATAGGTATGATTGCTTTTATTCCAGATGCACCAACAGGAATAACAGATGCAGCAACTGTTATGCCAGCACAAATCTTCACATGGGCTGGAATGCCTGAAAACATGTATATTGAAAAAACTGCAGCTGGTATTATAGTATTATTAACAGTACTGATTTCATTAAATACACTTGCAATATATTTAAGAAAAAAATTCGAAGTTAAATGGTAAGAAGGAAAAAATAAAATGTCAAATAAAGTAAAGATTAAAGTAGAAGAGTTAAACCTGTGGTATAGTGATAATCATGCCTTACATAATATAACAGTTGATTTATTAGAGAATAAAATCACTGCACTAATAGGACCATCTGGTTGTGGTAAATCTACATTTTTAAGATGTCTAAATAGAATGAATGATTTAATTAATACTGTTAAAATTGATGGTTCAGTTATAATTGATAAAAAGAATATATATGATAAAGATGTTGATGAAGTAAGTGTTAGAAAAAGAGTTGGTATGGTATTTCAACAACCAAACCCTTTTCCAAAATCTATTTATGACAATGTTGCATATGCACCTTTAAAACATGGTTTAGTAAGAAAAGGTAAGGAGTGTGATGAGTTAGTACAAACATCACTAATAAAATCTGGACTTTGGGATGAAGTTAAAGATAAGCTAAATGAACCAGGTACATCACTATCAGGTGGTCAGCAACAAAGATTGTGTATTGCAAGAACTATTGCAGTTAGACCTGAGGTTATTTTAATGGATGAACCAACATCTGCACTTGACCCTATTTCAACTGAAAAGATTGAAGCTTTAATGCTAGAGCTTAAAAAAGATTATACAATTATTACAGTTACTCATAATATGCAACAAGCTGCAAGAGTTGCTGATTATACTGCATTTTTCCATTTAGGAAAGTTGATTGAGTATGATGAAACAGAAACAATATTTGTAAACCCAAATAATAAAAAGACAGAAGATTATATTACAGGAAGGTTTGGATAAAACTATGCTTAAAACTTATGAAGATAAAAAACTAAAAATTAAAAATGAAATTATTGAAATTGGTAGCAATGTGGTTGAGGCACTTACTTTAACACTAGATGCATTAGAAAAGAAGGATTTAGCACAATTAAAAAAATTAGATTTATCACTAAAACAGATTACAAATAAATCTAATGAAATAGATAATTTAATTGTTGCGACACTTGCACTTTATTCACCTGAGGCTAAAGACTTAAGAGAGTTAGTTTCATATTTAAAAACAACAAATGAATTAATAAGAGCAGGTGCAAATACAAAAGCTTTTGCTAAGATTTTTAAAAAAGCATATAGTGATGAATTAGATACTAAAACTATTTTGGAGTATGCTATTCCATTACAAAAATCAGCAATGGATGCCCTTTCAACTGCAATGGATATGGTTGATGAACAAGATAAAGATGCAATTGAAGATAAGTTTCAAAAAGTAGTTGTTGAAGAGAGTAAAACTGATGATTTATATGCAATGGTTGAAAAAAATATTTTAAAAATCATTCCTAAAAAACTAGAGTTATCAGCAGACTACTTTGAAATTTTAAGTAGTTTAAGAAAACTAGAGAAAACAGCAGACAGAGCTGTATCTATAGCAAATCTACTTCATTTTGCTAAAATTGGAGGAGATATGGAACTACCTAAAAATAGGTAGTTAATCATATGCTTGTTATTGATATTTTTATTATTTTTTTTAATTAGAGATGTTATAATATTAACTATAAAATGTTCACCCCATGAACTTATAAAAAATAGTACTAATAAAAGAGTAAATAATGCAAAATAGAACAGTTTTAATTGTTGAAGATGAAGAGGATATTTTAGAGCTACTAGAGTACACTCTTCAAAAAGAGGGTTTTGAAACCATTGGCTTTTTAAATATAGATAAAAATCTAAAAAAAATCTTCGAAGAAGAAGATATTGATTTAATACTAATGGATAGAAACCTTCACGGTTCAGAGGGCACTTCTTTTATAAAAAATATTAGAAAAGAGGGGTATGATAACCCTGTTATTTATGTAACTGCAAAGGATAAAGACGAAGATATATTAGAGGGGTTTGAGTCCTATGCAGATGATTATATTACAAAACCTTTTAATATAAATGAGTTAGTAGCAAGAATAAAAGCTGTACTAAAAAGAACAAAGAAAGATATTGATATCTTAAAAGTAAGAGATATTTTATATAAATCTTCAAATAAGAAGTTTTTTATAGAAGATAAAGAGCTTGAACTAACACACTTAGAGCATGATTTGCTACTTGAGTTTATTAAAAACAAAGATATCTTAATGACAAGAGAGCATCTTCTTAACTCTGTTTGGGAAGACTCACTGGATAAAAAAGTAAAAACTGTAAATGTTGCAATAAAAAGACTTAAAGGGAAAATTGACCCAGAAGGTAAAAAAAACTATATAAAATCAATTAGAGGTGAGGGTTATATTTTTTGTTAAGAATCCACCAAGTTTTTTTAAGAACTTTTATTTTAATATTTATTGCTATTTTAATTACTCTTAGTATATTAACCTATTTTTGGTCTAAAAATATATATTTAGACCAAATTGAGAAAAACTTAATTAGAAATATTAATACATTTTCTATAGTATTAAAAGACTTAAATAATATAAATAGAATTATAAAAGACTTGAGGTCTCAAATAAACTTAAGAATCACTATAGTTGACGAAAAAGGTAATGTCTTAGCTGAAAGTGATGATGATATAAAAACTATGTCAAATCATGGTAATCGACCTGAGATTATCCAAGCAAATAAGAGTAGTTTTGGAAAAAGTATTAGATATTCACAAACTGTAAATACTGAGTTACTATATGTTGCAAAAAAAGTAACAATAAGCAAAAAGATTTATTATATAAGAATGGCTGACTATACAGATAACATAACTAGAAACTTTTTTTATTTAGCTGGTCAAATATTTGCATTTATTATATTTTTTATTATTATTGGCTTTTTAGCATCTTACTTTATTAGTTTAAAAATAAAAGATGAAACAGAAGCCATTTTAGATTTTCTAACTGAACTTTCATCAAAAAAGCCAACAGTAGCACTAAGCTCTAATTTTACGCTAGAGTTTTATAAAATTACAAAGATACTAAATAAAGTTGCAATAAAACTAAAAAAAAGAGAGAAACAAAAAGCAAAGCAAAATGCCAAACTAAAAGTTGCAAATAAACAAAAAGATGAAATAATATCAGCTTTATCACATGAGTTTAAAAACCCAATTGCTGTAATATCTGGATATAGTGAAACAATCTTAAGCGATAATAATATGCCCATTGGAATTAGAAATAAGTTTTTAAATAAAATACATAGCAACTCTATAAAGATGTCATCTATTATAGATAAATTAAGATTAACAATAAAACTTGAAGAGGGTAAACAAGAGTTAGCTTTAATATCAACGTCTATGAAAAACCTTATTGAAAATATAGCATCTGATTTACAAGACAATTATAAAGATAGACAAATAAATATTACAGGTGAAGATGTAGATTTAAAAGTGGACTCAACACTTATATCAATGGCAATATCAAACTTAATAGAGAATGCTTTAAAATATTCAGATGGTGCAATAATTGTAAATATAAGCAAAGATACAATTGAGATTATAGATAATGGTATAGGAATTGAAGCTAAAGATTTAGAAAAAATAAAAAACAAGTTTTATAGAGTATCTAAAAATGGATGGAATAACTCCTTGGGATTAGGACTTTTTATAGTTCATTCTATTTTATTACTACATAGTTTTGAACTAGATATTGAGTCTGAATATAATAAAGGTTCTAAATTTATAATAAAATTTTAAATAATGCTTAATTTAAGTGCTTTATAAGTATTACTACACTATTATTCCACCTCATTAACAAAAGCGGAGAAAATAAATGAAATTTACTCAAATGGCAAAAGCTAACGAAATAGAGAGAGATTGGGTAGTTATAGATGCAACTGACAAAATTTTTGGTAGAATTATTACAGAAGCTGCAACTATCATCAGAGGAAAAAGGAAACCATCATTTACACCACATGTAGATTGTGGAGATTTTGTGGTAATTATAAATGCTTCAAAAGCTAAGTTCACAGGAGCAAAGCTTGAAGATAAAAATTATTATACACACTCAGGTTATTTTGGTAGTACAAAAACTCACAAAATGTCTGATATGTTAGATAATAACCCTGAAAAGCTATATAAATTAGCAACAAGAGGTATGTTACCAAAAACAAAACTTGGTAAAGAAATGTTAAAAAAATTAAAAGTTTACGCAGGTTCAGAACATCCTCATACTGCGCAAATTAAAGGATAGGACTTATGGCAAAAGTTTACGCAACAGGAAGAAGAAAAACATCAGTAGCTAAAGTATGGTTAGAAAATGGAAATGGACAATTAACTATTAATGGTCAAACTTTAGATGCATGGTTAGGTGGTCACGAATCAATCAAAAAAAGAGTTATGCAGCCTTTAGAGGTTTCTAAACAAGAAGCATCAGTGAATGTTATTGTTAAATCTCTAGGTGGAGGTTACTCTGCACAAGCTGATGCTATAAGACACGGTATTTCAAGAGCACTAGTTGCTTATGATGAACAGTTCAGAGCTATTTTGAAACCTCACGGTTTATTAACAAGAGATGCAAGAGCAGTTGAAAGAAAGAAATACGGTAGAAGAAAAGCTAGAAAAAGCGGTCAATTCTCAAAAAGATAGTATTTCAAGAAAACAGAAGCAAAACTTTGCTTTTGCCTACTACAAATGCTTTTACCAAAGGGAAGTTTTACACTTCCCTTTTTTTATCTTCTTTTTTATACAATATATGTATGAAAAAATTAAACTTACTATTAATTATAATATTTACAAACTTTCTATTTTTAAATGCTAGTACATTAAACTTATCTATTAGTTCAAATCCAAGTAAACTTAATCCCATATTATCAAATGATAGTGCAAGTAGTGAAATATCCCAATGGCTTTTTAATGGTCTTTTTAAATATAATAAAGATGGTCAAGTAGTTGTTGATTTAGCAAAATCTTATAAGTTTGAGAAACCAACTAAGCTTATAGTAAAACTTAAAAAGAATATTTTGTGGCACGATGGTGTTGAAGTAAGCTCAGATGATGTAGTTTTTACATATAACCAAATTATTAATCCCAAACTATTTACTTCAATAAAATCAAATTTTAAAGAGGTTAAGAGTGTTAAAGCTCTTGATAAATATACCATTGAGATAGTTTATAAAAAGCCATACTTTAAAGCACTTGTATCTTGGATGGTTGGATTATTACCAAAGCATATATTAAAAGATGAAAAAAATCTTATGACAAGCTCATTTAATAAGTCTCCTGTAGGTACAGGTCCTTATAAATTAAAAAGTTTTGAGCCAAATAAAGATATTGTATTATATGCAAATAAAAACTACTTTGAGGGCAAACCAAATATTGAAAAAATACACTATAAATTTCTACCTGATACTAACACATCATTTTTGTTTTTGAAGCAAAACAAACTAGATATTTCTTCACTAACACCCCTGCAAATTCAAATGCAGATTCAAAATGACTTTAAAGATGAGTTTAAAATAATTGAAAAACCTAGTTTTGGATACTCTTACTTAGGTTTTAATTTAAGAAAAGATAAGTTTAAAAATAGAAAAATTAGAGAAGCTATAGCATTAGCTATTAACAAACAAGAACTAATTGACATACTTTTCTTTGGTCATGCAAAGATTGCAAAGGGTCCTTTTTTGCCAGGTACTTTTGCTTACAATGAAAAAGTAAAAAAAAGAAAGCACGATGTACAAAAAGCAAAAGATATACTAAAAGAGCTAGGTTACAATAAAAATAATCCCTTCACCTTTGAATTAACTACAAATACTGGAAATCAAACTAGGATAAATGCAGCACAAATTATTCAACATCAACTACAAAAGGCTGGTATTAAAATGAAAATAAGAGTAATGGAGTGGCAAGCCTTTTTAAATACAGTAGTTCATCCAAGAAAGTTTGATGTGGTTTTACTTGCATGGAGTTTAGCTTTAATGCCAGATGCATATCCCTTATGGCATAGTAGTTCTGATAAGATAGGTGGATTTAATCTAGTTGGATATAGAAATAAAAAAGTTGATAAACTAATACAAAAAGGAGCAAAAACTATTGATACTAAAAAGTTAGCTAATATATATAGAAAAATATATAAAGAGATTGCAGATGATTTACCGTATGTATTTTTATATATACCAAACTCTATAACAGCTGTTAACAAAGAAATAAAAAATATAAAGCCATCACTTATTGGTATAATGCATAACCAAAAAGATTGGATAAAGGAAAACTAGGTTATGAAAAAAGATAAGATTATACTATTTGATTTAGATGGGACACTAATAGACTCCACTGATGCTATTTTAGCATCTTTTAAAAGCTCTTTTTTAGATAATAACTTTGATTTTAAAAAAGATGATGAAGAGATTAAAAAACTTATTGGCTATCCCCTTGATGTTATGTTTACAAGTTTAGGTGTAAGTGAGGCTTTAAAGTGGCAGTTTGTTGATTCTTATAAACAAAACTATAGAAAAATTTCAATTGAACAAACCTACCTTTTAGAAGATGCAATTGAAGCTGTAAATATAGCTGCAAGTTTTGCAAGAGTTTCTGTTGTTACAACAAAAACAAGACAATATACTATTCCTATTTTAAATAACCTAAAACTAAATGAGCACTTTGAGATAATCACAGGTAGAGAGGATGTAAAAAATCCAAAACCGCACCATGAACCTATAACAAAAACTTTAGAAAGTATGAAGTATAACAATCAAATTCATGAAGCTTGGATGATAGGTGATACTAAACTTGATTTATTAAGTGCATCAAGTGCCAAAATAAATAGCATAGGTGTACTTTGTGGATATAGCAACAAAGATGAGTTAAAAAAATATACGGAAAATATCCACTTAAACGCACTTACTGCGGTGAACTTCTTAAAAGAAAAAATTTAAACTTCTATTTATCTTATATGAAACTATCTTGTAATTTCTATTTGATATACTATAACTTTAGTGTGTGTAAAAGTTACACTTTTAACTTTTTTGAAGTAATACAAAGTACACTCTAAGTTAAAAGTATATATAATACTCAAGACTAATTAAATTTTTTAAGTCAAATTTAATATTAAGGAGCCATTATGTTAGAAATAAGATGGCATAGCCGGGCAGGTCAAGGTGCTGTAACAGGTGCTAAAGGACTTGGTTCTGTTGTTGCTAGTACAGGAAAAGAGGTACAAGCCTTTGCTTTTTATGGATCAGCAAAAAGAGGTGCTTCTATGACTGCATATAACAGAATAGATGATAAAACAATTATTAACCATGAAAAATTTATGAATCCAGACTATGTATTTATTTTAGACCCAGGTTTAGCTTTTACAGATGATATTACAGCTAATGCAAAAGATACAACAAAATATATTATTACAACTCACTTAGAAAAAGAAGATTTGATAAATGCAATTCCTGAATTACAGTCTATTGAAGATAGAGTATTTGTACTAGACTGTTTACAGATTTCAAGAGATACTATAGGAAAAGCTATTCCAAATACGCCAATGCTTGGTGCATTTATGAAAGTAAGTGGTATGTTTGAGTTAGATTTTTTCAAAGATGCGATGAAGGGTGTTTTGAAAAAACTTCCACAACAAGTGATTGATGCAAATATGATTGCAATCCAAAGAGCTTACGACGAAGTTCACTAAAGGATAAAATGATGAGTAAACCAATTCAAGAGATGGGATGGGACGAACTAGTTCCAGGTGCAGCTTTATATACATTTGATGAAAAAGTAGATTATGATAAGCTAGCACAAATTCAACCAGAAGATAGAAAATATTCAGAGACTAGTTCAAAAAGTATGTCAGTTAGTGACTGGAGAGTTTTAAAACCAGTTTGGAACTCAGAAACATGTATTGACTGTCAAAATTGTTGGGTATTCTGTCCGGATACTTCTATTATTGCAAGAAACAAAGAGATGAAAGGTATTGATTATGAACACTGTAAAGGGTGTGGTTTGTGTGTTAGTGTATGTCCTACTAATCCAAAATCACTTTTAATGTTCAATGAATACGAAAAAGTAGAAGATGCTCTTGCAAAATGGCCTGAGAAAAAGAAAAGAGGTGAAAAATAATGAATAGTAGAAAAATGGAATTAAATGAGGTAGAAGTTTGGGATGGTAACATGGCTAACTCTCAAGCTATTAGACAAGCTGATGTGGATGTGGTTGCAGCTTACCCTATTACTCCATCAACTGCAACAGTTGAAAATTATGCTAACTTTCATGCAAATGGATATATTGATGGTGAAGTAATTATGACAGAATCAGAACATGCAGCTATGTCTGGATGTATTGGTGCGGGTGCAGCAGGTGGTAGAGTAGCAACTGCAACCTCTTCACAAGGTCTTGCACTTATGATTGAGACACTATATCAAGCATCTGGGATGAGAATTCCTATTGTACTTTGTTTGGTAAATAGAGCACTATCAGCTCCACTAAATGTAAATGGTGACCACTCTGATTTATATCTTACAAGAGATAGTGGATGGGTTTCTATTGATGCATTTTCACCTCAAGAAGCTTATGATATGACTTTAATGTCTTTTAAAATATCAGAACACAAAGATGTGAGACTTCCTGTAATTTCAAACCAAGATGGTTTTATCACTTCTCATACAGCACAAAATGTTAGGCCATTAAGTGATGAAAGCGCTTCTAAATTTGTAGGTGAATATACTCAAGTAAATGCTTTACTTAACTTTGATAGACCTGTAACGCATGGTGTGCAAACTGAACAAGATTGGCACTTTGAACATAAAGCAAAACAGCACGCTGCATTAATGGCTTCTAAAAATGTTGTAAAAGATGTTTTTGACGAATTTAAAGAATTAACAGGTAGAGAGTATAAGCTTGTTGAAACTTATGGTACGGAAGATGCCAATGTTGCTATTGTTTGTCTGGGTTCAACTTATGAAACAGCTATGTTGGCAATTGATGAAATTAGAAAAGAAGAGGGAATAAAAGTAGGTGTTGTTGCACCAAGACTGTTTAGACCTTTCCCACTAGAAGAAGTAGCACAAGAACTACAAAATGTAAAAGCTGTTGCTTGTATGGATAGAAGTGCTCCTGGTGGAACTGTTGGTGCACTATATAATGAAGTTGCAGGTGCTTTAATAAATACTCCTGCTAAACCTTTAATGTCAAACTTAATTTATGGTTTAGGTGGTAGAGATATGACAATTTCTGCACTAAAAGATATTTTTAGAACATTAGATAAAGAAGCTAAAGATGGTAAACTATCAGGTAAAATCCAAAAATTAATTGGAGTTAGAGGACCTGAGTTAAGCTTCTATGATGCAAAAGGAAAGTAAATATGAGTACACAAAAAGTAATTAAAAACTTAAAGACGTTTTCAACAGCGGCTGAAAGATTTGAGGGTTCTCACCTTTTATGTCCAGGTTGTGCTCACTCTATTATTGTTAGAGAAGTTTTAAATGCAACAAATGATAACTTAGTTGTTTCTGCATCAACTGGATGTTTAGAAGTTTGTACAGCTATTTATCCTCATACATCGTGGGATTGTTCATGGATTCATATTGGATTTGAAAACTCTTCAACTGCAATGGCAGGTGTTGAGACTATGAATAAAGCTCTAAGAAATAAAGGTAGAATACCTGCTGATGAGCCAGAGCCAAAGTTTGTAACATTTGGTGGAGATGGTTCTACTTATGATATTGGTTTCCAGTGGATTTCAGGTTGTTTTGAAAGAGGACACAATATGATGTATGTTTGTCTTGACAATGAAGTTTATGCAAACACAGGAGGTCAGCGATCTTCATCTACTCCAATTGGTTCTTCCACTACAACAGCACCCTCAGGGAGTCACTCATATGGTGAAAAGAAACAGAAAAAAGATATTGTTTCTATCATGGCAGCTCACGGTGCTCCTTATGTTGCACAAGTTGCACCTAATAAATGGAAAGATATGGTTAAAAAGATTCAAAGAGGGTTTGATACAGAGGGTCCTGTGTTTATAAATGCCATGTCTGCTTGTACAACAGAGTGGAAATTTGCACCAAATCAAACTATTGAGGTATCTGATTTAGCTGTTGATTCACTTGTTTTCCCATTATATGAAATCATTGATGGTAAAGAGTTAAATATCACTTATAGACCAAAAAATATTATTCCTGTTAGGGACTATCTTGCAGCTCAACCAAGATTTAAACACTTATTTAAACCTGAATATGAGCATGTATTAGATGAGTGGCAAAAAAGAATTGATAAAAGATGGGAATTTTTACAAAAAAGAGAAGAGATTAGAATGTAGTTTTAAGATAGGAGATTCTTCCTATCTTAATATATAATCAACTTATAAATACTAAACAAACTCACATTACTACATATTTAAAGCTTACATTTAATACAATTCATTTAAAATCTTTAATTAACTTACAGGAATTTAATGATAAACACAAATAGATTTTTACAAATGATTTATGCTCTTGGTATAGGAGTTATTGGCTCTATACTTTTTATTTTTTTAGGTTTGCCACTGCCTTGGCTTTTAGGTGCTATCTTTGCATCTTCACTTGCTATGAGATTTGAAAAACTTCCAATAAAAAGTCCCAAACCTTTTTCCACTCCTGCTAGAGTACTTATAGGTCTTACTATTGGAAGTGCTTTTACCCCTGAAATTTTAGCATATGTTGATGTGTATCTTTATAGTCTTTTTTTAGTTATTCCTTTTACTATTATTACTATTATTGCAGGGATGTACTATTATAATAGATATCAAGGCTTTGATAAAAAAACTGCTTACCTAAGCTCCATGCCAGGTGGAGTCATAGAGATGGTCATAATAGGTGAAGAGATAAAAGCAAATATCTCAAAAATCACTTTAGTACAATCCTCTAGACTATTTTTCATAGTTGTAACCTTACCTTTTATCATTCAATATATCTTTAAAGTTGATATAAGTGGAAACAAACTAATCACAACTTCAATATCAAATATTAATATTCAAGAGTTAGCAATACTAATAGTCTTAGGGTTTATTGCAGGCTCTATTGCTAAAAATATCAAGTTATCAGCTGCATACTTAATCGGTCCTATGCTTATAAGTATACTTGTACACTCAACAGGAGTGATAACAACTACCGTACCCGATGAATTTTTGAAGTTTGTGCAAGTGGTCTTTGGAACAATAATTGGCTTTACATTTAAAGGAGTTGAACTAAAAACAATAATAAAAACTTTAGTAGCTACCTTTGGGCATTTTATTATACTAGCTTTAATATCAAGTATTTTTATAACAATTGCATACTTTAGTTTTGGTTTTCCAATCATCTCTACAATCCTAGCTTTTAGTCCAGGTGGACAAGCCGAACTAAACCTAATAGCCATACTAGTAGGTGCAAATGTACCATACATAACCCTACATCATATAGTAAGACTTTTTATAGTGATGAATATAGCTCCTATTTTTGCTAAGAGGTTGAAAGATTAGATTATCACTTATCTATTTGATAGTTGACTCTTTTTAATCTCTTTTTATAAGACCTACAAATTTATTATTACGATATACTTTTCCTATTTGCACTAATTAGTCCTATTTGTGATAACTAAATCAAGTGTTAAGCCAAGTGGAATTAAAAGTTTTTCAATAGTTTTATTTATACAAACTTAAATTTAGACTTGATTTGAAAAAAACTTCCATATTCTATACAGCTGTATATTTTACAAACAGCTTTTCTCGGCACTTTGTTATTTAAGATGCTATACTAAAATAAAACTATAAGGCATACTATGGGATTATTTGATATAAAACTTCAAAAGAAGATTACTTTAAAGTCATCAAAAGATGAGTTTATAAATACTATAAATAATAAACTTCAACAAGAAAGAAGCTATGAGTATCAAAAAGAGTCAAGTTCATTAAGTATTGATAAACTTCACCTTGATACACTTTTGAAGTACAACTTTAAACTAAACATAGAAAAAAAACAAGGTCACTATTTTTTAAATATAGATGCTATTTTACACGATACTTTAATCTTAACTATTTTGATTATCTTAGCTATTTTGTTAACATATGGTATTGGAGTTATTTTTGTAGTTGGGTTTGCTTATCTACAAAAAAGAAAAGCTACTAGATATTTGGAAACTATAATAGATAAAATAGAGTACTAACTTAACTTTAGATATAATCAAACCCTAAATACAAATAATTATAAATATAAAAAAAAGGATGAATTATGCCATTATTAGATAGTTTTAGAGTTGATCATACTATGATGCCAGCACCTGCTGTTAGAGTTGCAAAGACTATGAAGTCACCATCTGGTGATATTATTACAGTTTTTGATTTAAGATTTTGTGTTCCAAATGAGAACAACTTAGGTGAAAAAGGCATTCATACCTTAGAGCATCTATTTGCAGGATTTATTAGAGAGCATTTAAACTCTGATAATATTGAAGTTATTGATGTATCCCCTATGGGTTGTAGAACTGGTTTTTATATGAGTCTCTTAGGTAGCCCTGATGAGAAGCAAGTAGCTACTGCTTGGAGTAAAGCTATGGAAGATGTTTTAAAAGTTAAATCTCAAAATGATATTCCCGAACTAAATAAATACCAATGTGGTACATATAAAATGCACTCATTAGAAGAAGCAAAGCAAATTGCTCAAGAGATTTTAGATAGTGATATTGGTGTGATGTCAAACAAAGAGTTATACTTATCAGATGAGAAATTAAACGCTTTAGGTAACTAGAAGTTGAGTAAAAACCTAGAGCTTTTCAAAGGTCTATTTGCAGACTACCCAAATATTGCAATTTTGCATATTGATAACTCTGTAGGACTTTTAGATGAAACATTAGAACAGATTAGATGCTTTAATGGTGGAAATGTCAAATATATAAACTTTGAAAATGAAAACTCTGCAAGGCTAAGAGCTACTGCAAGAGAGTATGAGTATGTAGTTTTAGGAGATATTTTATCTTACTGTCCAAATAAAGATAAAATCCTAAAACTAATATATAAAGCTATTGAAAACTCAGGAAATATTATTATTTTGGAAAATAAAAATAATAATAATAAAGAAGAGATTTTAGAGCTTGTAGAAAATACAGGTTTTCAAGCACCTAATAACATTGAGTTGTTTGAAAACTACAACCTAATAACTGCAAAAAAGATGCACCATTGGGATAATGGACTTTAAAAATTGGAACTATTAGAAAATATAGTTAAAACCCATGATGGGTCAAATACACTTTACTCAAATCAATACAAACAACACTACCATAATCCAAAGGATGGAGCTATAAATGAGTCATTGACAAAACATATAGTTCCTACGCTAAAATATAAACAGAATCAAAGAACACTAAATATCTTAGATATCTGCTTTGGATTGGGTTACAATACATTCTCAACTATTTACTATATTTTAAAGAACTCTTTAAACCATAAGATAAATATCTACTCTCCTGAACTAGATGGTAATCTTGTACGGTCACTAGAAAGGTTTAATTTTCCAAAAGAGTTTGAATCAATAAAGCATATAATAAAACAAGTAAGTAAAACAAATAGATATGAAGATGAAAATATTAAAATAGAAGTTTATATAGGTGATGCTAGAGAATACATAAAAGGTTTTGATAAAAACTTTTTCGATATAGTTTACCAAGATGCCTTCTCTAGTGAAGTTAATATGGAGTTATGGACAAAAGAGTATTTTGATGATATATATAAAATAAGCCATAAAAACTCTATAATCTCCACTTATTCAGTAGCAACCCCTGTTAGGTTATCCATGAATGAAGCTGGCTACTTTATTTATGAATATACACCAATAAATACAAAATCATCTTTATGTTTTAAAAACTATCAAAATAGCATAGGTAAATATATTGATATGGAGTTAAAAAAACAAAGGAATAAAGAAGCAAAAGCTATTTATGATAAATAGCTTTAATTTCGTACTTTAACTAATCAGATAACTTTTCTAAGATATACTTTTCTAAGTCTCTTTTTGAAATTTCATCTTTGATAGATTGCTCAAATATTTCATTTATTTTTTTTGAGTACTCATCATATGAAAAATAAGGAAATCTAAGCTCCCAAGATTTTTTAATAAGCCTTAAAGTGATATAGTCTCTCATTTTAGACCTAAAAAAGTTAAACCCAATAAATATAATTGCAGTTATAATCATAGCTCCAATAATAGAGATGTGTGGGTCAATATTTGCTAAGGGCTTATGAGTTAAGGCTGAAATAGGAATTAGTATTGCTAATACAATACAAATATAGACCAAATATGCTCTTGCTAGCTTTAGTCTAAAACCAATTTTTCCAGGGTCCACATGCATTCCTTGATTGTACTGTCTATTTGCATCCAATAAATCTTTAAGTAGCATTGGCTGGTTTGATGTAATATAAATATAGTCTAAAATTTTATTTTTTAAACTCTTTTTTCTAGGCATTTTTCTTTCCTATGTATTATGTTTTTATTATTTTACCCAATTAAAGATAATAACGGGTTAATCTGTTTTTTTAAACTAATTATTAAAAATTTGACTCTTTTATAAAAACAGCTGCAATATTTAAATAAATCTGTTTTATTATACTTCTTGGTTGAGAATCTACTACTAAAGTACCAACTCTTCTTTGATTATTTAGTTGGTGAATATTTTCAAGTATCTTTGCTTGAACTTCATAGTATGCTTTTTGTGTTCTTAGTTGGTTGTTTGAGTCTTTACTAATAGCTATACTACCATTGTAAATTGATGCTAACTCTTGATATTTTAAATATCCTAAAGATACATTTGATATATCAATAACTTTAGCTTCTAAAGGCTTAACATCTCCACTTTTTAAAAAGAAAGTTGCTTTTGCATCTACACTTAAGCTTGATAAATCTTCTTGCTTACAGTATGCTTTTAAAGTAGCCTCTTTAGAATCAAAAAGTGTAAATATTGGTTGCTGTTGATTTACCCACTTATTTTTATGTAAAACTTGATTTGCATAAACTATTCCATCAAATTTTGCTTCTACTTTTAATTGCTTAATCCTCTTTTGTAAAACACTTTTTTGTCTCTGTTTTTGCAAGAGTCTTTGCTGTAAAATTAATCTATTATTTAGTATATCTCTTTTTGCTGCAACTTTATTTAGTTTCATACTTATAAGTTTTATCTGTTTTTTTATTTGTTCTAGTTCATATAGATTCTGCTTTGAACTAAAGGTTATAAGTAAATCACCCTTTTTGACTTTTTTTCCATCTTCAAAATGTACTGTTTCTATTTGTACATCATCTTTTACATAATAGTTATTTAACTTATTTACTTCAATAACTGCGGGCATTCTTACTTTTGTATTCCAAGGATAAACCAATAAAAAAATAAAACCAATAAATATACTAAGACTTGTCAAATTTCTCATATTTAATCTCACATCTTTTATCTTTGTAGTCCAAACTTTTAGTTCTTTATAGATAGGTAAAACTATAAACCAAAATATTTCAGTTATAAAAAGAATTATACCTAGTGCTTTAAAAGCAAAATTGTAAACAATAACAGCTATTGCTAGAAATAAAAAGAATCTATAAAGCCATGTCAATATAGCATAAATTATAAAAAAATTTGCTCTTTTCTTTGATACCTCTTCTGGTTGATTTTCATCAGCCCCTAGAATATACTTTCTTAAAAACCACTTGCCAATAAAAAAGCCCGGCGTTAAAACGCCGGG
>JBNJFB010000016.1:0-47089 GCA_051746405.1 Campylobacterota bacterium | reverse complement strand
AAATAGAAGCATTACTTATAGCAATATAAACAAGTATATATATGTTATTTTATTCTATATAGGTATGCTAATAATTTGGTCATTTTCCACTGATATTAATTTAACCATATCTAAGGCTATTTTTATGAATATACTCATTGATTTACTATTTATAGGAGCATTTCTTTGAAAATCAGATTGAATATTATTTTTATCTTTATCTTTGTTTTAATTGTAACTTTACTTACGCGGGTTTACTTTCTAAGTATAAAATCAAATACATATTATGAAGAGTTATCAAAAAGAAATTATATAAGTAAAAAAAACCTTGTGCCTATTAGAGGTATTATAGAAGATAGAAATGGTAAGAAGTTAGCTATAAATCAAATGGGTTTTTCAATATCCATAAAACCACATTTAAGATCATATCAAAACAGACAAAAACTTGACTCTTTGATAAGTTTTATAAATAAGCAATTTCCTCATTTAAAAAAAGAGAAACTATTTAAAGAGTATAAAAAAGAGGACTCAGCTTATAACCATGATTTTGTGGAAGTGGTAGATTATATACCATATGAAGAGTTTTTTCCAAA
The DNA here is from genome assembly GCA_051746405.1 of Campylobacterota bacterium. Lineage (GTDB taxonomy): Bacteria > Campylobacterota > Campylobacteria > Campylobacterales > Arcobacteraceae > Arcobacter_B. The sequence goes on along the minus strand of JBNJFB010000016.1, from coordinate 46,517 downwards.
ATATACTGTTTTTGCATCTAAAGATGATATAGAGATAAAATCAGCAACAAAAAGAAACTATCCATATAAAAAAGCAGCTTCACATGTAATAGGATATGTGGGAAGAGCCACAAGACTTGATATAGTAAAAAATCAACTATCAGAACATAGTGGAATTATTGGTAAAAATGGACTTGAAAAATACTATAATAAACACTTACAAGGAACATTAGGGTTTAGAAATGTAAAAGTAAATGCATTAAATAGAGAGATTGAAATCTTAGAGGAGAAAAAACCATCTACAAACAACAATATAAAAACCACTTTAGATATAGAATTACAAAAGTATATTCAAGAGATTTTTGATTATAAGGGTGGTGCAGTAATTGTAATGGATGCAAATAATGGTGAGATACTAACAGCTGCATCTTTCCCAGAGTTTGATAATAATATCTTTGCACAAGGAATTTCAGTAAAAGAGTGGAATATAATGAGAAATGACTTTAATCATCCCTTTACAAATAAGCTTGTAAATGGTCTATATCCACCTGGGTCTATTATAAAAATGGGTGTTGCCCTATCCTTTTTAGAAAATGGTGTTGAAAGGGATTTTAAAGTAAATGATAAAGGCTTTATTAAAATCGGAAATAGAAACTTTAGATGTTGGAAAAGATTTGGTCATGGAATTGTAGGATTTAAAAAAGCTATTAGAGAGAGTTGTGATGACTTTTTCTATAAAGGAAGCTTAAGAGTTGGTGTAAATAAAACATCTAAAACCTTAGGAAAATTAGGTGTTGGTAAGCAAACTGGAGTTGATCAAATCAATGAGTTTTATGGTACAAACCCAAATAAAGCTTGGAAAAAAGAAAAGTATGACAAACCATGGTATGTGGGTGAAACAGTTATCACCTCAATTGGTCAAGGTAATATGCTAGTAACACCAATGCAAATGGCTAGGTTTACAGCATTTTTTGCAAGTGGAAAACTACCAAGACCTCATTTTAGTAAACTAAACTATCAAGAACCAAAGAAGTTAGATTTTCCAAAAGAAGATGTAAAGCTTATGCAAAAAGGGATGTATGAAGTTGTAAACCATGAAAATGGTACAGCAAACTATCATATAACATCAAAAGTAGAGATTGCAGCAAAAACAGGAACTGCACAAGTTGTTAGTATTCCTCAATCTGAAAAAGTAAGAATGAAAGAGAGTGAATTAAAATACTATCAAAGATCCCACGCATGGTTAACTTCATATGGACCATATAAAAACCCTCAATATGTAGTAACAGTACTAGTTGAGCACGGTGGTCACGGTGGTAGTGCAGCAGGTGGAATTGTAAGTAAGATATATGATAAACTCTATGAATTAGGATATATCACTACAAAAAAGTAATATATCTAAATTTATTCAGTTTTTAACCATTCTTTAGATATGATTCCAAATAATTTTTATTTAGGATTTGTATTTGAAAATAGTTATAAGCTTACTAGTATTTAGTATATCAATGTTTGCAGCCCAAGAGAATCTACCTGTGGTAAATCTATCTATTGCAGCACTTGAAGAACCAGCTCAATTTGTAAGAACCATCAACATAGCTATAATACTTGCACTTTTTGTATTAGCACCTTCACTTTTACTTATGGTTACTTCATTTACAAGAATTATTATTGTATTTTCACTTTTAAGACAAGCTTTAGGACTACAACAAACACCACCAACTCAAATTATAATCTCTCTTGGTTTAATATTAACAATATTTATTATGGAACCATATGCTAAAAAATCATGGGAAGATGCAATACAACCATATATGAATGAAGAGATGGGATATGAGCTTGCATTTGAAAAAGGTATAGCACCTTTTAAAGACTTTATGATAAAAAATACAAGAGAAGCTGATCTTGCCTTATTTTATAGAATAAAAAATGAGCCAAATCCAAAAAACATAGAAGAAGTACCACTAACCTTACTTATGCCTGCATTTATAGTAAGTGAACTTAGAACAGCATTTGAAATAGGCTTTTTGATATTTTTACCCTTCTTAGTTATAGATATCATTGTAGCATCAATTTTAATGAGCCTTGGTATGATGATGCTACCTCCTGTTATGATATCCTTACCCATAAAAATCATCTTCTTTATTGTAATAGATGGCTGGCAGTTGATTATAGGTAATCTTGCACAAAGCTTTAAGTGACGGGCCTGTAGAGGTTTTAGAATTGCTAATAACTATAAGAAATAGTTATAAATTTAACATAGAAACTTTTCTTTAATAAACCTTAAAAATAGACCAGAAATATATCCATATTATATCCATGGGTATGTTTGGAAAATTATTTTTTACCCCTTTAAACCCAAATGCTTTGAAAACAAAGGTTTTAATTCAACAAGTTGGTATGTAAGCCACTTAAGTGTCTCATCTTTCTTGTTAGAAACTTCTGATCTTTTCCCACCAACAGGAAGTCCTCTTGATCCATCCTTTGGATATAGCTGTTCTTGTAGCTGTGCAAGATCAATTGATTTTTCGTAGATTTTCTTAATTCTAGCATTAATCTTATCATCTAATAGAAATATCGCTTCAGAAGTATCAAAATTGAACTTCATAGCTCTGTCATAGCTAACACTGCCATCTCTCATAATTTCTGATAAATATGTTTTCATATGCTTAAAAACAATCATTCTACGATCATAGAGTTCATGTTTGAGTCTTTGCTTATTAATTCTATATTGTTGTAATGCTATAACAGCACCAATAATTGCAATTACAGGTACCAGAAGTGAAGAAACTATCTCTACAAAACTAGAGGCAGGCATTGACTCTATAATTAAATTTAATGTATTACTCTTATCATTCACTACTTACTCCACTCATCACTCAATACTTCAGCCTGCTGCATAACTATATCAATAGCTAATGCAGACATATCAGGGGCATACTCATATCACTCTAGTACTCATTATAATACTACAGTGATTACTTCTTGACCCAAAATCCTCTTTTCTTAGGTATAGTGTGAAGAGTGTTAATGCTAGTTGAATTATCTATATCATTTTGAACTGCTATTTCAGGTGAATATGCACTCCATTGTTGCATTGTTTCATCAAATGTCCATACCATTTTAGCATTAGCAAATATACTTAAGTCTGTTATCTCTGAAGGAGAACCTAATAAAGACCACCCAGTAGGAATGGCATCAATATCTTCTTCAGTTACAAGTATATTACCTGCTTCAACAAGGCTAAATTCACTGGGATTATCTTGAACATATTGTTTACCATCTTCATACGATAGAGTACTTCCACCATTTATAATAGCCATTATCTCACTATAGTATTGTGGATCTATTGCTTTAACTAATTTTTGTTCATCAGTCATATCTGCAAATGCTAATTCTGCAACTATAATATCCAAAGATTTTACACTAAATTCACCTTCACTATCTGTAACTTTTACATTTACAGTATATGTACCTGCTGTATTAAAAGTGTGAGTATTTGTTGTAGTCCAAGTAGCATCATTTGAGTAATCATATTCTATTTTACTTATAGTTCGTCCACTTTCTAAGGTATATTCTATATTGAAAGTAAGTTGACTTAATTCTTTAGCTGTTCCTGAATATGTAAATGTATTTATAGTTGGTTTTGAAAAAGTAAACTCATATGGCCCTATATCAATACTTGTAGATATAATTCTCTCATTTCCTTCAAAATCTGTATCAGGAAAATTTAATCCATTAATATTTGTTGTTCCAGCATCAATAAAGTCTGAAGAAGATGTTATATTAAAATTAGAACTGTCTGAATCAATAAATCCAAGTTCAACTCCTTCATATATATTATTAGAAGCAATATTTGATACCTGTAACTTTGATACATCAATATAATTATTACTCAGATATTTAATATCAACTGTATCTAAAGCTTTGATATCATAAGTGTTGTTATAAAAAATATTATTAACAATTACATGTTCATTTGAAGAATAACTACCGAGATCAATACAATTGAAATTATTTGCAAACAATGAGTTAGTCACTATTGTAGCTGATGCGCCAGAATAAAAACAACCCCCTTTCATATCCATATAGTCCTTATAGTAATTTTTAAATATTGAGTTTTTTACTTCAGTTGAACGAAAAGAATAAAAGCCACCTCCTTTAGTATATGTCTTATTATTAATAAATGTAGAGTTAATAACTTCTGTAGAAAAAGCATGAAAACCACCTCCACTACCTTGTGCTGTATTATTCTCAAACAAAGACTCTGATACTATGCTGTGACCTGATGAAGCAAAGCCACCACCATTGACACTTGCAGAGTTATTATCAAATGTTGAATTAGTTATTAAATTAGTACCAATGCTTCCAGAAGAAAAGCCACCTCCATATGATGAGTTGTTGTCTTTAAACAATGAATTCTTAATTTGGATATTTTCAGCAAATAAACCTCCACCTTCTTTATGTGAGATATTATTAGTAAATGTAGAATTATTTATAACTACTGAATCAGCAGAAGAAACACCTCCTCCACTTCCCCGTAAACTACGATTATTGATAAATGTAGAATTATTTATAACTAAGCTTCCATACGGATTATATATTCCCCCACCATGACTTTTTGCAACATTATTTATAAATTTACAATCAATTACTTCAATAAAACTTTCAGTATGAATTGCACCACCTGCAGATGATGAATTAGCATCTATAAAACTTAATTTCTCCAGTTTTATTTTGTCATTGCTAATTGAGTTAAACTCAATTATCTGATGAGTACTATCTCCACTAAGGATAACATTATCAGCACTTGAACCTTGAAGTGTCAAACTATTAGATTCATTACTAAGATAGATAAATGTTGTACCTTGTCCATCATCTGTTGTCTTATATGTTCCATCAGCTAAGATTATAGTATCATCTTCTCCATTGGTAGCAGCAGTATTAAGTGCAGTTCTTAACTCTGGGGTAGTTGATACATTAAATGTAGCAGAAAATAAACTTCCTACTAAAAACATAAGTAGTAAAATACTCTTTTTCATACTCTTCTCCAAGCAATAAATTATCTTTTTCATACTATATCAAAATAATGTCTCACAATTGTCTCATTAAATTTATAAAGTTATTATTCTACCTAGTTCTTTATTAAAGACTTGTAACACTTAAAGAACTAAAATTAACAAAATTGATAAATTTTGGTAGATGGAGAAATATGGCAACTGTATTTAGCTATAAAAGAAAAAATATATGAATATAACTGTAGATAAAAAACAATATAAAAGATCTATTGAACTACCAAGTACTAGAAAAAACATCAAATATGTTGAAACTCAACTACTACCTCAATTTATACAAGAAGTAGTTGCAGATAGAATTATTGATAATACATTAGAGTATTATGTCAAGAGATTCAAAGAAGAAAAGAAACATCTACTAAAAGAGCGAACTTACTATAGGTACTGTCAAAAGATAGATAAATAGATTGCACCAAAATATGGAAAGATAAAGATTAAGGATATCAATCTAAGTACTTTAAAACAGTTCCTAAACTCTCACTTTAAACAGGGTAAACCTGCTAAAATAGTAGAACTGTACCGTATAGTATTTAGTGGTGTACTTCAAGAAGCAGTTTATGATGGAGTATTAAATGATAATCCATTCAAAAATATTAGGAATCCAAAGAAGAAAAAACAAATAATAAGAAATTTCTCTGTAGCAGAAGTAAAACTTATTTTAGATAATGGTACAGGTTGGTTTCACAACTATATTGGTGTTGCTACAGGATTAGGCTTAAGAAATGGTGAGCTTATTGCTCTTAAATGGATTGATATAAATGAGTCAGAATCTATAGTTAGAAGAACTAGAGACTTTAACAAAGATACAACTCCAAAAACGCAAAGATCAATAAGATCACTTCCACTATTTAGCAATATTAAAATATACCTTGAATCACAAAGACAAATATCAAAGCATTTGGAGTATGTATTCCCTAGACCAAATGGCTTACCTTGGTCAGATACTCAATGGATAGCTCAAAATCATTGGTACCCTCTTCTGTACAACTTAGGTTTTAAGAGAAGACGTCAATACGAAATGAGATACACCTTTGCAATAAATATGCTAAACTCTGGACATTTTAAAGTAACAGAAATTTCAAAAATGTTAGGGCATACTGCTACAGAATATTTATTCAATGTTTATTCAGCTTACATTGATTCAGAGAAAAATAACTTCTCACTAAATATCAATAATTATAATTAGAATATATCCAATAATATCCAACTAACTACAAAAGTCCTATTTCATGGTGCATACAAAGATTGAATTATCAAGATGATGCTACCGCCTGTTATGATATCCTTACCCATAAAAATCATCTTCTTTATTGTAATAGATGGCTGGCAGTTGATTATAGGTAATCTTGCACAAAGCTTTAAGTGATAACTATTTACTAAAGGTCTCTATATCTACAAGTTCTACACCAATACAATCTTTTTTGAAGATTTTTCTTGCTGTGGCATCCTCTTCTGCAAGTGTGACTAAATCTGCAAAGTCATCTTTTCTAGCTTCAAACTCATAAAGTTCTTTATTGGTTTGCAGTTTTATATTACTATCATTACTATCTGTACTTATTCCTATATTTCTTATACCTTTTGCAAACTCTGTTTTTATTGCCTTTGCTACTCTTTCATTTTCTAATAACTTCTCTAGGGAAACCTCTAGATTAAAATCTGATTTGCATAGTATCTTATAAGTTACCAATATTTTGCCTTCCATTAAGTTTATCCTTACTTTTATATTTATGTTATTTTAGCAAAAAATATTTTGTATTAAGAAATATATTTCAAAATGAAATATTATAAAAATATATTATAGTTAAAATAAACATTTTATATATAACTTTTTTTTATAAATAATTAGCTTGATTTTAACTGCTTTCTTATACAAATATAGTAAAATAACTAAAATTACAGTTGGAGTAGATAATGAATAAGTTTTACTTATCTTTATTATTAGCAAGTTTGGCTTTTTCTGAGACAATAGACTTTGACACTGCTTTAAACATGACCCTTAAAAATAATAATGATTTAAAAAATAGCAAGTTAGATATTGAAAACTCTAAACTTGATATTAAAAAAGTTGATGGATATAATTATGGAAAAATAACCATAGAAAATCAAACTAGCAGAACAAATCATTCAGGATATGTTTTTAATTCTAAGCTTTCATCAAGAGAGGCCTCTTTTGATGATTTTGGTGCAATGGAGTTTATGGAATCAAATAATCCAAATATTGAACCTAAAAATTTAAATCATCCAAAAGCAAGAACAAATATAACCACAAAAATTAGTTATGATATTCCTTTGTTTACAGGATTTAAACTACAAAATCAAAAAGAGATTCTAAAACTACAAAAGAAAGCACAAAAATTAAGATATGAATTAAGCAAAAAAGAGCTCTCTTATGAGGTTTTAAAAGCATACAATGCAGCTGTAGTAGCAAAAAATCTAATCAAAGCTGTAAATAAAGCTTATGATACTATGCAGTATGTTTTAAAAACTGCTCAAGAGTTTAATAATGAAGGCTTAGTAACAAAAATAGATGTTAAGCAAGCTAAAGTTCATAAACTAAATGTAAAAAGCGAACTTATACAAGCTCAAAATAGATTTGATTTAGCTATTTCATATCTTAGATTTTTAACCACAAACCATAGTATAAATGATGTAAAAAGCTTAAAAACAATTAAGTATAATTATAGCCATAAAAATACTCTTTTAAATACTGCTTTAGCAAATAGAGATGAGCTAAAAATGCAAAAGTTAAATAAAAAGGCTATGAAAAAAAATGTTGAAGTAGCAAAAAGTGAGTATCTTCCAACACTTTATTCACACTTAGAGTATGGATTTAATGATGATAAACTAACCTTACAAAGCGACAAAGACTATTATAATGCTATGATAGGAGTGAAATATACTCTCTTTGATAAAACAAGAGATATACAAAAGCAAAAAAGTAAAATAGCCTACCAAAAAGCTAATATAAACTTACAAAAGTTAAAAGACTCTATAAACCTTCAACTTCAAGAGGTTCTACATAATGCAAAAGCAAAAGCAGAGATTCTAAAAGAGAAAAAAGAGGCTTTAGCTCTTGCAAAAGATATTTTTACTCAATCAAATATGATGTATAAAAATAAGCTAATCTCTATGACCAATCTTCTTAAACAAGAAACAAATTTAAGAGATAATGAAGTACAGCTAATATTTGCAAAATATGAAAACTCACTAGCATTAGCAAAACTTGCGTTAGTTACAGGCAAGAAGTTTACAAAGAAAAACTAAGGGAAATGAAAATGAAAAGATTATTGATATATTTATTTACAACTTTTGCTTTTTTAAATGCTCAAGAGATTGAACTATCAGGTAGTATTATATCTGATAACCAAAAAGTAATAACAAGTAGAAATATGGGCTTTATTGAAAATGTGTATGTATCTGAGGGCTCTTTTGTAAAAAAGGGGCAGCTTTTATATAAAATAGACTCTTCAAGTATTGATTCAAACAAAAAAGAGATTCTTCTAAATCTAAAGATTCAAAAGAATAAATTAACTAATATTCAAAGAAACTACAATAGATACAAAAGATTATATGAAAAAGATTTAGTTCCTAAGTATGATGTTGAGCAGTTAAATCTACAACTTCTTAATGTGAAAAATATGATTTCAATAATAGAAGCAAAACTAAAAGAGATTAATACTCAATATAACTATCTAAAGATAAAAGCTCCAAATGATGGACTTATTATAAAAAAATCAATAAAAGCAGGTGAAATGGCTATGCCAGGTGCTCCTGCACTTATTTTATCTGATTTATCAAGTCTAAAAATAAAAACAAAAATCAGTGAAAGTAACTTAAATAGAGTAAAACTAAACCAAGAAGTGGATGTTTTTATCTCCTCAGTTAATTTAAAAACAAAAGGGAAAATTAAAGCTATTATTCCTAGTTTACAGGATATGACACACTCATTTACATTAAAAGTAGAGTTTGATACAAAAGATAAAAAACTTTATCCAGGTATGTATGCAGAAGTTTTTATACAACCAATTGTACAGGATTAATTTATGAGTGAAAACAACTTTTCAAAAAAAATTGATGATAATTTAAACATTGCAGGAAAACTGTCAAAAGGTTTTATAAATCATCCTTTAACTCCTATAACTATATTTTTTATTATTGCACTTGGATATATCTCATTGGTTTTTATGCCCAGAGAAGAGAATCCTCAAATAAAAGTAAGTGGTGGTTCTGTAATTGTTGCATTACCAGGTGCAAAACCAAGTGAAATACAAAAAGTTATCATAGAACCTTTAGAAAAAAAGATAAGAGAGATAAAAGGTGTTGAACACATCTACTCTTTTGCACGGGACTCTGTTGGTATAGTTCAAGCCCAATACTACATAGGGGAAGATAAAGATGAATCAAATCTAAAACTATATGATCAAGTTATGAGAAATATGGATTTGATGCCAAAAGGTGCAAAACAACCTATTATAAAAACTATGGACATTCATACTGATATTCCAATAGCAACTATTGCTTTTTACTCTAAACAAATTGATGGAAAAGATGCTATTTCCCAAACACAGTTATATAAAGAGGTTAATAAAATTACTAAAGAGGTTAATAAAATTGAAAATGTAGCTTTAGTTGACTTAAAAGGTGAAAAAAAAGAGCAATATAATATTTTAGTAGATGCAAAAAAACTCTCTTCTTATAATCTATCCCTTGGACAAATAAGCAAACGTATAAAAGGTTTGTCATATAAAACACCAAATATTCAAACTGATACTTCAAAAAATGAATTAGTAGTATTCTCAATAGCAGATGCAATAAAAACAACAAAAGATATTGAAAATATTATAATAACTTATAGAAATAGCTCTGCTATATATTTAAAAGATGTGGCAAAAGTAGAAAAAACCTACGACATACAAAATAAAAAAGAGGCTGTTTTATATACAAAAAAAGATAATGGAAAGTTTGATAAACTACAACAAGTTACCATGACTGTTTCTAAACTAAAAGGTGCTAACTCTGTTACGATAAATGAAGAGGTTTTTAAATATATGGATAGTATAAAACAAGAACTTCTTGATAAAAACATATCCTATACAATTACAAGAGATGATGGCTATACAGCAAATGAAGCAGTTAACTCTTTGGTTCAAAGCTTATTGATATCTATTGTAATTATTGCAATACTATTGATTTTAACTCTAGGATTTAAAGAGGCTATGATAGTATCTCTTACTGTTCCTATGATTCTATCTCTTACTTTATTTATTGGGTTTATTTTAGATGAAACAGTTAATAGAATAACCCTATTTGCACTTATTGTATCCCTTGGTATGCTAGTTGATGCTGCAATTATTGTAATAGAAAATATTCATAGACATAGAAAAGAGAGTAAAAATGGTGATATTGAAATAATTGCAATAAATGCTACAAATGAGATAGGAAACGCTACAAATGTTGCTACTATAGCTATTATTATGACATTTTTACCAATGTTTTTTGTAGGTGGCATGATGGGTCAATTTATGAACCCTCTTCCTGTATTTGTACCAATTGCACTAGTAGCTTCACTGTTAATTGCTTATGCATTCACACCATATTTAATAAAAAAGTTCTTATAAGGTAAAATGATGAAATTAGAGAAATTTATATATAGTATTTTAGAATCAAAGCTAAAATCTTTTTTAGTATATCTTATAACGCTTATTCTATTTATTTTAAGTGTGGCTACATTTCCCACTGAAATCACAAAAGCTAAGATGCTACCAAGTAAAGACTCAGATAGTTTTTCTGTTTATGTAAACCTAAAAGATGGAAGTAGTATGCATAAAACAAAAGAGGTAACCCAGTGTATATCAAATGAACTTCAAAAAAATAAAAATGTCACAAATATTTCTGTTTTTCTAGGTGAGGGACAACCTTTAGATTTTGCTGCATTGGTTAAGCAAAGTGCTCTAAAAGATAAGCAATGGCAAGCTGAAATGATGATAAATATCAAAAGAGCTACAAATAGAGATATCACAAGCTATAACTTAGTATCAAAACTAAGAGATAAAGTAAAACTCAAATGTAATTTTGATGAAGCTACAATCAAGTTTATAGAACTCCCCGCAGGACCACCTGTACTAGCTTCAATAGTTGCAGAAGTTTATGGGGGTAAAGACTTTGAATCAAGAAGAGAGTTTTCAAAAAAAATTGCAAAAATCTTAAAAGAGCAAGCTACTTTAGTAGATATTGATATTATGGCTACAAGTGATTATATAAAATATGAGCTGCAACTTGATAATAACAAAATCATAAAAAGTCAAGTTGAACTAGACCAAATAAAAAATATTTTATACATAGCATATGAGGGTATGCCAATATCAGTAGTAAATGAAGAAAAAGCTGAAAATCAAATCCCAATATTTTTAAGACTAGATGACTCAAGACTTCTAAAAGATAATACAAAAAAATCTCTTCAAAACAAGCTTCATACACTAAAACTTATGAATAAGCAAGGTAATATGATAAGCTTTTCGGAGTTTGTTACAATAAAAGAGGTAATAAAAGAACCAGAAATAACTTCAAAAAACTTAAATAATATGATAAATGTAATTGCTGAAACAGATAAAGATAGTCAAATCTATCCATTGCTAGATGCAAGAGATCAAATGTATGAAGACTTAGGTAAAAACTATGAGGTAAAAAGAACAGATATGCTAAATCTTGCTTTTATTGATAAAGAGACAAAACAGAGATTTGATGTGGTTTTTGATGGGGAGCTTAGAGTAACACTTGATACTTTTAGAGACTTAGGTGGTGCATTTATTATAGCATTGGTTTTAATCTTCTTTTTGATGGTAATGTACTATAAGAGTTTTGCTATTTCAGGGGGAATTGTGCTAGCTAGTTTTATTTCAATTATAGGTGTTATTTTTGCTCATATTGTTATGGACTTTTTTACACATGATACATTCTATCTAACTGCCACATCACTTATAGGATTTATTGGACTTATTGGAATTAATTCAAGAAACTCTACACTTATTATTGATTTTACAAGAATATTAATAAAAAATGAAAATATGGAAAAAAACAGAGCCATAGCTCAAGCTACTGCGACAAGATCAAAACCTATTATTCTAACAGTTTTAACAATGGTGTTTGCATCTTCGCTTCTTGCAACTGATGCTGTATTTGGTGGACTTGGTGTTGCTTTAATTGGTGGTACATTAATCTCTTATGTTGTATCAATGTTTTTTGTACCTGTGATTATAAAAAACCATATTCATAAAGTTCTATAACTAAACAAAAAGTATACATATAACTGCTAAAATCTCATCTTACTTTTAGGCTTTGCCTAAAGTAAGATAAAAAAGGCAAAAGCAAATGAATCCAAAACTAAAAAAATATGTAAAAGAGATAATAAAATTTTCAATAATAGTTATTATTGCTCTAAATATTATAAGCTACTATAAATCAAAAGATTTAAACAAAGAAAACCTCTCTTTTAACTCTTTTAAGCTCTTAGATGATACAAGATATAATATCCCAAAAAATAAGCCCATAATAGTTCACTTTTGGGCTACTTGGTGCCCTATTTGTGAGTTTGAAGCTAAAAATATAGAGAAACTTTCAAAAAAGTATGAAGTAATCACAATAGCCACACAATCTGGTTCAAAAAAAGATATACAAAACTATCTAAAAAAACATAACCTAAGTTTCAAAGTAGTAAATGATAAAGATGGCTTCTACTCAAGAAACTTTAATATCAAAGCATTTCCTACAACACTTATTTATGATGAAAATAAGATATTAAAATTTAGTGAAGTGGGATATACTTCAACCTTTGGACTTTATGCTAGGATGTGGTGGGTTGATTAAACTTCAATACTATAATAATAGTTATGATAAAATATAAATAAAAGTATTAAATAAAAAAAGGGCAAACTTATGAGTTTTGAAGAACAAGGTTACTTTGATAAGGTTTATCATAGAAACGGTAAGCTATACAAAAAAGTTACAAAAGAGAGTATTCAAGAGATGATTGATGTGGTAAATAGTAAATCATTTTCAAGTAAAGATTTACTAATCGTAGATATCACTGATGAAAAAGTTAGAGACTATAAAAAAATGCTATCTAGACTAGAAGCACAAAATATTGAAGATTTATCTATAAAACTTGATAAACTAAAATACAAAGTATACTTACGACTAGTATTAAAATAGCCTATTTAGGCTATTTTAATTTAATTTTTTCTACTCTTAGAAGTATTTTTGCATATCTTAAACTCCATAAAATAAATAACAATACCCAAGCTATACTACTTATATACAATAGATTCATAAAAAAGCTTATATTAGCTATAAAGCCTAAAGAAGCACCTATTCTCAAAAGAACAACCATTTGAGTAAATAAAAATAGATAAACAGTTATTTTATCTGCTTTAATAGGTTGAGCTGGAACTGCATGACCTAATGATACTCTACTTCCTAACCCAATTAATAAAGTAGTAATATATCCCACTGCAAAAATATGCATTGAGAGTTTTAAACTCTCAAGCTCTAAAAAACTTTCAATAAATAAAACTATAAAACCTAATAGCAACCAAAAAAATGAGTATGTAGCCACAGACAGTATTGCAGGTGTTTTTTTATAAAAGTTTAACTTTACAATAATATATGAAAATAGAACAAGTGAAATAAAACTAACAATTTTTAACAAAAAATTTAATTCAAACTGTGAAGCTACACCAATAAGAACAAAAAGTATTGCAGCAGACTCTCTTAAAAACTTAGGTTTTTTCCAAGGTTTTACACCTGTAATATTAAAATAGAACATAGGAACCATTCTTAAAGCAACAATAAACACTGTATTTAACAAATATCCATAAAAAACTATATAGGATAGATTTATACTTGTAAAAGCCTCTACAAGTAAAAGAGATGCTCCAAAAGTAAATACTGTATTTATGATTATTGAATCAGTTTTTTCAAAAGCATTTGAATTTTTTATAATCTTAAAAAACAGAATACTAAAATAGAACATTACAAAAGCTAAAAGAGCCTTACCAACAAGCTCGTTTATAAAAAGAGTTATTAAAATAGCTATTTGAAATAGTACCCAAGGTAATATATATTTATTCTCTTCTATCTGTGGTGTACCATTGTATTTAGGCATCACTGTTATTAAAAAGCCTAAGAAAGCATTCGTAAAAACTGCATAGTTTAATCCAAAACTATGTACGATTGAAAATTCAAGATTAAAATTACCACTTAAAATAAAAAGTGTCATACTCATAATAAGAATAGAAAAAAAGATAGCTGAAATAAAAAAGAGTTGGTGGGGTTGAGATTTAAATTTTTGCCACCAAGTTTTATTATTCACTGTGAAATCTGGTGTTTGCGAGAACTGCATAAATATTCCTTTGTTTTAAAGAAATATTACAATAAATGATAACTATTATCATTGATATATGTCAATAATTAAAAACTATAAATCATACATCATAGCTATCTCATCACAAATTGGAAAATGCTTACATCTTATACAATCTGCCCAGATTTTGTGTTCTGGAATATCCTCTTTTTCTATTTTTTTAAAACCAACGCTTTCAAAAAACTTTTGTTCATAAGTTAATGAAAACAGTTGTTCGAGCTTATATTTCCTTGCTTCATTTATACACTCTTGAACAAGTTTCTGCCCAAGTTTTAAACCTCTAAAGTTTTTTGAAACTATAAGACTTCTAACTTCTGCTAACCTACATGAGTGTATATGTAAAGCAGTAAATCCAGCTAATTTACCATCAACTTCTACAACTGTATATGACCTAATAGTATTAGCCATTTCATCTTCTGTTCGTAAAAGAATATTTCCTTTTTCAACCTCTTCTTTTACTAAATCCTGCATTGCAGGGATGTATAAAACATCAGGTTTATAAAATTTCACTTCCAAATAAATGTCCTGTTATTACATTTTGAAGGTCTTGCATCCCTCTTTTTTTAAGATTTGAGATAAAAATACCATCTGGATATGCTCTTTTTAATTTCTGTAAATCATTTTGTTTTAATTTATCAGTTTTCGTAAAAGCATTGATGATTATTTGATCACCTCTTTTATACGTATTTAAAAACTCATCCACTTGCTTATCAATATCCAAATTTGGATGCCGTGCATCAATTAAATGCACAAAAACCTGTAGGTTTGATCTTTGTTCTAAATAAGCTGTCAAATTCTTATTCCATGCAGCTTTTATACTTTTTGAAACCCTTGCATATCCAAATCCAGGTAAATCAACAAATCTTGCATAAAGATGAGGCAACTGTTCACTTTGTGTTTTAAACTTAATATGAAAATAGTTTAAAAGTTGTGTTTTACCAGGTGTTGATGAAGACTTTGCTAGCCCTTTTCTATTTGTCAATGTATTTAAAAGTGAAGACTTACCCACATTACTTCTTCCTAAAAAAGCAACTTCTGCAACATCAGGAGGTGGTGAGTCTGCTATACCTTGAGCTGATTTCATAAATGTAGATTCTACTATTCTCATTCTTTTTTCTTTCCTTGTTCAATATCAATTATAAATCTAACTGGCTCTTTTTTACTACCTTCTACTTTGGCTTCACCTGTAACTTGGTTCACATAAATTCTATCACCATATATTTTTCTATTATTTTTTAACTCTTCAATAAAACCATTTCCTACTACTGTATACTCTTGCTTTGAAGGATAGTAAATAACCTTTTTACCTTTTCCCTTATAGTGTTTATCCTTACTTACTATCTCAAAATTAACACTACCTGTTGCTATATATTTTAAAGGTGTTTTTTTACCAGTTTTTTTATCTGTTTGAAAATAAATATCAACACTATTTGCAGCTAGCTTATCTTTCCCCATCTCCATTTTAACATTTCCATCAAATGAAGAGATACCTTTTTTATCATCTGCTTCAAACTTCTGTGCATCAATTATAAGCTTTTGTGTCTGTGAAAAAAGTAGTGTACTACACACTAATAATCCAGCTAAAATTTTCATTATTTACCTTTACTAATTATTTTTCATATTTATTTCAAAGTGTGAATTTTGTGACTTTATCTTCTTATTTACACTATCAACATATAAGTTTGAACCTGTAACATAATTATCATAGTACCAACCCTTATAGTCCACACTATTATAAGCGGTTTGCTGTTTTGTATTATAGTATAACTCTTCTGTTTTTAGATTAACAAACCCATCTCTTCTATAGTTTACATTATTTTTAAAAGTCAAGATATTACCTTGGCTTATTATAAGATCTGCACTTATGTTTTCAAGTGTGTAGTCTTGGTTTTTATTTTGATTTTTTAAAGTTATATCACCTTCAAACATCTCATCTCTACTTGCATATCTTATTGCTTTTTTTGCCAATACAATTTTTGTCAAATCAGTTTTGTTTAGAGTAAACATTTTTGGATTATCAAACTCTATTAATGGTATATCTTTTACATCTTCTTTAGTAGTATCATTTGCTACGGGTAAAAAATAAAAACCCAATGATATTAAAAAAGTGATAGTTACAAAAAGCTTTATACCCATGCTTCTAAAAACTCCTGCTGTAAACTCTGCTTTTTTACTATATACTCAATCATCTCTCTTACAGCACCCTCACCACCTTTTTTTTCACAAACAACATCAACAAAATCTTTTAGATATGAAGTTCCATTTGCAGGAGTAAAAGAGATTTTAGCTTTTTTTAACATCTTATAATCATTTAAATCATCACCAATAACTGCAACTTCATCCCAGCTTAAGCCCTCTTGTTTTAAGATATTTTCTAATACTTCATCTTTATTATGAACTTTTTGATAAAGATGTGTTATTTTTAAATCTTCTGCTCTTTTTTCAACTATTGTTGAAGTTCTACCTGTAATAATTGCTGCTTTTAAATTAAGCTTCTTAGTCCATGTGGATATTGCTAAACCATCTGATACATCAAAAGATTTTATTTCATCACCACTATTTGTATATGTGATTTTTCCATTAGTTAATGTACCATCAACATCTAAAACAATTAGCTTTATCATAAAATACCTTTTGTACTTGGAATACCTAACTTCTCATTTTTTGCTAATGCCCTTCTAAGTGCTACTGCAAATGCTTTAAAAGCAGCCTCTAAAATATGATGTTTATTTCTTCCCCTATCTTGAATAATATGTACTGTAAGACCAGCATTTTTACATACTGCATGGAAAAACTCTTCGGCTAATTCCACATCAAACTCACCTACTTTTCCACTTACATCAACTTCATAAACCAAATAGGGTCTATTTGATAAGTCCAATGCACAAGTTAGGGCTGCTTCATCCATAACTACTGTTGCATTTCCATATCTTTCAACTGCTTGTATTGGAAAAATCTCTTTTTTCAATGCCTTTCCTAAAACAATTCCACAATCTTCAACAGTATGATGTGCATCTATATGTAAATCTCCATCACACTTTAAATCTATATCTATAGCACTATGTTTTGATAAAGCCTCAAGCATATGGTCAAAAAATCCAACCTTTGTATCTATATTTGATTTTCCAGTTGAATTAACAGTATCAATTGTACATTTTATTTTTGTCTCTTTTGTATCCCTATTTAGTTGTGTCATTCTTTCCTACTTTTCTAATATTATTCCATTTAAACTGTTTGCTTCTTTGAAAAGCTGTGCATGGTCATATGAATCAAAACCTGTAATAAATACTTTATGTAAATACCTATCATTTGAAAATACTTTTTGAACCTCTACATTGTATTTATCCGTTGCATACTGTTCATATTTTGCTTTAGTAGTTTGAGCTCCATTTAGTTTACTAAATGCACCAAGCTGTATTTTGAAACTTCCAATAGGCAATGTTTTTACTGTTTTTTCTTCTATTGTAACAGGTTCTATTGCATTAATGCTCTCTTTAACTTCTACTGGCTTTCTTATTTTTTTGCCAAGTTTTGGTTTATCATTTCTTACTGTTTTTGGTTCTTGTGCATAAGGAGCTTGACTATTTTGGATTTCACCATTATAACCTAGTACTGTAACTTTTACTTTTGCAGTACCTTTTTTAACCATATCAATAGAATGGGCAGCTTTATTTGATAAATCAATAATTCTTCCTGCCACAAAAGGACCCCTATCATTGATTCTTACAATTACACTCTTATTATTTTCAAGATTATCAACTCTAACCATTGTATTCATAGGCAAGGTTTTATGAGCTGCAGTCATTGCATACATATCGTAAGTCTCACCATTTGATGTTTTCTTTGCATGGAAGTTTGGTCCATACCAAGAAGCAATTCCTGTGAACTCTTCACCTAGTTTTGCAATTTTAGGGTAATACCTAACACCAAATACACTATAAGAACGAAGAGTTGCCCTATGCATAGCTTTTGAATTCCTAATATTTTTATCTGGGGTATATTTATAAACCTGATCTATATCAGTACTTCCACCTGGAGTGGTTGCGTAAGAGTTTGTTTTTGAGGAACAACCTGTAAAAATAAAAGTCCCCACAAATAATGAAGCTAAAAAACTATATTTTATACTTTTTGATAAAAGACCCAAGTCTTCTCCTATTTAAACCTCTAAAATAGAAGTTCGTATTGTTTAAATAAATTTATATATTTTATCTAAACAATACTAGAAAACTCTTTAAATAAATTTTTTGCATTATTTGTAGTTAACTCTTCTATCTCATCTTTAGAAACTTCCAAGAGTTCTGCCATTTTTTGCGCTACAAAAGTAGTATAAAATGGCTCATTTCTTTTACCTCTGTGTGGATGAGGAGTTAAGTATGGGGCATCTGTTTCTATTAATAACTTCTCTTTTGGGATTTTTGGTAAAATCTCTACAAGTTTTCTTGCATTTTTAAAAGTCAAAACCCCTCCAATACCAAAATAAAAGCCATCTTTAGCAAGTGGAAGTAGATGTTCACTTGCATTAAAGCAGTGTAAAACTCCTCCTACTTCATTTGCTCCATACTCTTGCAATATCTCTCTTGAATCATTTGAAGCTTCTCTTATATGTACAATCAAAGGTTTTTTAACTTTTTTTGCAAACTTAACTTGAGATATAAATACCTCTTTTTGCTCTTGTTTATAAGCTTCAATCTCATCTTTATTTTCGGGTAATCTAAAATAATCTAAACCACACTCACCAACTGCAACACATTTTGGATGATTTATATACTTTTCTAAAATCTTTTCATCATACTGTTTTGCATCATATGGATGTGTTCCTACTGAAAAGTAGATATTATCATACTGTTCTGCTAATTTTATAGCTTGTGGTAAATCCTCAAAATCAGAACCAGGTATTAAAAAACCATTTATGCTATGTTTTTTTGCATTATTTATTACTTCATGAACATCTTCATAAAATTTTTCGTTATCTAAGTGACAATGTGTATCTATTATAATAATAAATCCTTTTTATTTTAAAAATCTATTCTCTACCAAATTTATAAGATTACTAATTTGATCTATATCTTCTGATTTTATCCATGCATCAATTCCAAAGTTTTTAAATGCATCATAATCACTATTATCATCTAAAATAGCAATAGATACAAACTTTTCAGCACAAATATCATGTTTATTCTCTTCAAAATCAAAGATTGAATTAATATCTAAAATTACAATATCAGCTTTACCCGTTGTTCCACTATGATAATACTCCACCTCGTGATTACTACCAAACAGTGATTCATCCACATCACAAAAAGTTACTATTTTCATTTTGATTACTCCCCAAAATATTATTTTATTAATTCTAGCTAAATATTATTAAATTTCAAAATTATAAAATATACCTAGCTGTATCCTCATCTTCTACTATATCTTCAAGTTTTTGTTCTATTAACTCTTTTGTAACAGTTATAGTCTCTCCACTTTTTTCATCTGCTTCATATGAAATATCTTCTATAACTTTTTCAATTACAGTGTGAAGTCTTCTAGCCCCTATATCTTCTGTTTTATTATTTGCCGTTTCAGAGTATTTTGCAAAAGCTCTAATAGCATCATCTTCAAACTCCAAGTTTACATTTTCTATTTCAAGTAATGCTTTATATTGTCTTAGTAAAGAGTTCTTAGTATTTGTCAAAATTTTATAAAGTGCTTCCTCATCAAGTGATTCTAACTCTACTCTAAGCGGAAATCTTCCTTGTAACTCTGGCAATAAATCAGATGGTTTAGACACATGAAATGCCCCTGCTGCTATAAATAAAATATGATCCGTTTTTACTTGTCCAAACTTAGTTTGTACACTACTACCCTCAACTATTGGTAATAAATCTCTTTGAACTCCCTCTTTTGATGGGTCTTGATTTTGTCCTGATTTTGATCCAGTTGCAATTTTATCAATCTCATCTAAAAATATTATTCCACCCGATTCAGTTCTTTTAATAGCTTCAATCTTTATAGCTTCTTGGTCAAGTAAGTTTTCACTAGCTTCATCTTTTAGTAAAATCTTTGCGTCTTTTATTTTTACTTCTTTTTTAACTTTTTCTTTATTAAGTCCACCTAACATCTTATTTAAACTCTCTTGCATAGAGCTCATGTCCATTGGCATATTTGAATCTAATATCTCCACATGGGATTTTTTAGGTAACTCAATCTCAATTATTTTTTCATCTAAATCACCAGCTAAAAGCTTTTTTTCCATTAGATTATAAGTTTTTATAAAAGACTCTTTTGCACTCTCACTTGCAGTTTGGGGAAGTGGTGGTACTAACTTTTCTATAATTTTTCTATTTACTTCATCTTCTATTTTATCTTTTATCTTTTCTTCAAACTCTTTTGTAACAATATTAATTGATTCATAAACTAAATCTCGTATCATAGACTCAACATCACGACCAACAAAACCAACTTCTGTATATTTTGAAGCTTCAACTTTAACAAAAGGTAAACCCATCATTTTAGCCAATCTTCTGGCTATTTCTGTTTTACCAATACCTGTACTTCCTATCATTAAAATATTTTTAGGCATTATCTCTTCTTGAAGAACTGGTTCAACTTTCATTCTTCTAAACCTATTTCTTAAAGCTAAAGCAATAGTCTTCTTTGCATCATTTTGACCTATAATATAATCATCTAAATATGCTACAATTTGCTTTGGTGTTAAATCCATTCTATTTTAATCCTCAATTTTTAGTAATTTTATATTTTGGTTTGTATAAATACATAACTCACCTGCTATCATTAAAGACTCTTTTACCAAATCCTCTTCATCCATTTTAGTATGTTTTGCAAGTGCACGTGCTGCTGAAATAGCAAAGTTTCCACCTGAACCAATAGAGGCTATTGCTCCATCTTCTGGTTCAACCACATCACCATTTCCTGAAAGTATGAAAATATGTTTTTTATTTAACACAATCATCATAGCCTCTAATCTTCTAAGAACCTTATCTTTTCTCCACTCTTTAGAAAAAGCAATTACAGCTTTTAATAAATCACCTTTAGTATTCTCTAAATGTGTTTCAAACATATCAAAAAGATTAAAAGCATCTGCAGTACTACCTGCAAAACCTGCTAATATCTGGTCTTTATATAATCTTCTTATTTTTGTTGCATTTCCTTTTAAAACTGCATTTCCAAAGGTAACTTGTCCATCACCACCAATTACAGCTTTATCTTTACCTTTATAAGCAAGTATCGTAGTAGCATCAAACATATCTATTCAACTCCAATA
Source organism: Campylobacterota bacterium (assembly GCA_051746405.1). Taxonomy (GTDB): domain Bacteria; phylum Campylobacterota; class Campylobacteria; order Campylobacterales; family Arcobacteraceae; genus Arcobacter_B. The sequence continues at coordinate 24,778 of JBNJFB010000016.1, read as the reverse complement.
ATATCAACTTTTAAAGTGCCATGGATACCATGACCCAATTTACAATCAACTTCAAAAATTCCAACAGCTTTTATTTTTGCTTTCAAAGAGATATTTTTTTTATCAATATCAATACCAAACTCATCTTTTAAAGATTCACTAATCTCTTTATTTGTAACTGAACCTATTAAGTGTCCATTAGCACCAACTTTATGCTTTATAGTTAGTTTTGTAGAGTCAAGCTTTAAAGCTAACTCTTTTGCTAAAGCAATCTCATCTTTTTCTTTTTGTTCTTTTTTTCTTTGTTCTGCTTTAAATCTGTTTAAAACTTCAGGAGTTGCATGTTTTGCATAACCCTTAGCAACTAAGAAGTTTTTTCCATATCCATCTTTTACTTCTTTAACTTCACCTGCTTTTCCTAAACTTTTTACATCTTTAATTAATAAAACTTTCATATTATCTCCAATATATGTATAAATAGCCCATATTCTACAATATTTTAAATGAAGTAAGTTTGAAACACCACTTACTTTTTCTATTATTTTAGTTTTTAAAAATTTTGTATAACTTTTTATATGGTTAAAGTATTGATTTAAATGAAAACCATTTAATTTTTCTAAATAATTATACAAAATTACAATTTGTATAATTATAATTATTGTTAAAAGCAATACATTTGTATTTAAATTTTACTTATAAAATATCTTAAAATCAATATTGTATATTATTTAATATTATTAAAATAGTATTATAAAACTTAATGCTTTATGATTTAACCTTGATAGAGATTAACTTGCGATATCAAGGTTTTTGGGCAAATTTTCTTTAATTTTCCTTTTTTTAACATAATTATTTAAGCCTATATGATTGTTATAACCAAGTAGTTTTGCTATTTTTCTTACGGATAATCCAAGGGATAGTAACTCCTCTATCTTATCTCTTTGCTTATCAAACTTTGATTTTTGAATTGTACCTTTTGGTTTACCTAAACTTGCCCCACCTAATTTTTTTGCTGCTAGTGCCTCTTTTGTTCTTAAACTCATTAGCTCTTTTTCTAAATTAACTGTCATAGATATAACACCTAAAATCATCTGTGTTAGCATATCTTTATCATCTACTAAATCTAAGTTTTGCTTTACAACTAAAACCCTTATTTTATTTGATAAAAGAAACTTCAAAACTTCAACAATAGCCTCAATGGTTCTACCAAATACATTTAAATCAGCCACAACAATAGTAGATTTTTTTTCACAATTTTTTAGTAGTTCGACAATATTTTTTTCATCATCAGGAATATTTATTTCAATTTCAATACTTTTATAAACATCAATCTTATGCTTTTTTATATATGCATCTAAACTCTCCTTTTGCATTAACGTATAGTTTTCATCATTTTTATTAACTCTTAGATATGTAAAATTTTTATGCATCTTTTACCTTTACAAAAAATATTATTTATTTTAAAAAAATATACATAGTGTTTTATTTTTTGTATATTTTTATTATACAAAATGTTATTATACAAATACTTAAGATACACTTAAAACACAGACTATTTTTCTCATTTTGTTTTCAAAGTTTTTTTTTGATATTATTTTTAATTTATAAAAAGAAGTAGAAAGGTTTATTTTTGAAGATTACAGTAGCTATATCAGGTGCTAGTGGTGGGAATTTAGGGATTAATTTTGTAAAAAAAATTCCTTCAAATATTGAGGTTTTTTTAGTATTTTCGAAAAGTGCAAAAATTGCATTAAATCTTGAAAACAAAATATCAATAAAAAAACAGTTTGAAAACTTTGAAAATGTTAAGATTTTTGAAGATTCAAATATAGCTGCCCCTATTGCATCAGGTTCATTTCAAGTAGATAAAATGATTATACTTCCATGCTCTATGAATACCCTAGCAAAATGTGCAGTTGGTATTTCTGACTCTTTAATTACAAGGGCTTTTACTGTAATGTTAAAAGAAAAAAGAGATATTATTTTATCACCAAGGGAGATGCCTTATAACTCAATAGCTCTTGAAAACATGTTGAAGTTATCAAATTTGGGTGTAACAATTGCACCTCCTGTTTTAGGATATTATTCAGAACAAAAAAGTTTAAAACAGATGGAAGAGTTTCTTATTGGAAAGTGGTTTGACCTTTTGAAAATAGAACATAATTTATTTAAAAGATGGGAATAGAATGCAAAAAGAGAATATAGATAATACAACTTATAAAAAAGCAATATATAGTGGGACTTTTGACCCTATTACAAATGGTCATTTAGATATTATTACAAGGGCTTCATGTATTTTTGATGAAGTTGTTATTGCTGTTGCAAAAAGTGAAAGAAAAGGTCCTATGTTTTGCCATGAAGATAGAGTAAAATTTGTAATTGAAGCAACTAAACATATAAAAAATATTACCGTTGAGGGCTTTGATACACTTTTAGTTGAGTTTGCAACACAAAAAAGAATAAATACAATAATTAGAGGATTAAGGGCTGTTTCTGATTTTGAGTATGAACTTCAAATGGGATATGCAAACTCCTCTATTAACAAACAAATTGAGACTTTATACTTAATGCCAACACTTCAAAACGCTTTTGTATCTTCTACTATTGTAAGAGAAATAATTAGATTTGATGGTAAATTTGAACACTTAGTACCAAATGAGGTTTTAAAATGTATGCAGTTATAGAGGGAATTGATACAGCTGGAAAATCAACACAGCTGGATTTACTTAAATCAAAATATGAAAATGCTATTTTTACAAAAGAACCAGGTGGTACAAAAATAGGTTCTAAACTAAGACAAATGGTATTAAGTGGCCAAGCTAAATCAAAAGTAGCAGAGATGTTTTTATTTTTAGCAGATAGAGCTGAACATATTGAAGAGCTTGTTTTAAAAAATAAACAAACTGATATTATCTCTGATAGGTCACTTATTTCAGGAATTGCTTATGCTTCAAATTTCAAGCTTGATAAGATGATTGAGTTAAATCTATTTGCAACAAACGATACTTTGCCAACTCATGTGATTCTTTTAGAACTATCAAGTGATGAATTAAAAAATAGATTAGCAAAAAAACAGAATGATAGTATTGAATTAAGAGGTATTAATTACCTATTAAATACGCAAAATAGAATGAAAGAGACAATAAAAAAATTAAACTTAAATCATATTTTTATTGATGCAAGTTTGAGTATAGAAGAAATAGAAAAACAAATAGAGGATTTTTTAAATGCCTAAAGATAATAAGAGTATAAAAACTATTCAAAGTTTAAGAGGGATGAAAGATATAGTAAATCAAGAGAGTGATTTATTTACATACTTTTGTGAAAATGCTTCAAAAATAGCTAGAAACTATGGATTTTCTTATATTGAAACTCCATTATTAGAAGAGACTGCACTTTTTAAAAGAAGTGTAGGTGAAAGTTCTGATATTGTAAATAAAGAGATGTACCAATTTATTGATAAAGGTGAAAATGACGTTTGTTTAAGACCTGAGGGAACAGCAGGAGTTGTTAGGCACTTTATTCAAAATAAACTTGATAGAGCTGGTGGAACACAAAGGTGGTACTACCATGGACCTATGTTTAGGTATGAAAGACCTCAAAAAGGTAGATTGAGAGAGTTTCACCAATTTGGCTGTGAAGTTTTTGGGGTTAAGAGTGTTTACGAAGATGCAAATATTATCTTAATGATAAAAGATATTTTAGAGTTTTTTGAGATAAAATACACTCTTCAATTAAACTCTTTAGGTGATGATAACTGTATGCCACAATATAAACAAAATCTAATAACTCACCTAAATTCATTTAAAGAAGAGTTATGTTCAGATTGTCAAAATAGAGCTACTACTAACCCAATTAGAGTATTAGATTGTAAAAATGAGTCTTGTCAAATAAAACTAAAAGATGCTCCAAAGATTACAGATAATCTATGTGTTTCATGTGATGAAGAGTTTGAAAAATTAAAAGAGATTTTAGATATTAATGGTGTAGAGTATAAAATAAATACAAACTTAGTTAGAGGATTAGACTACTATAGTAAAACTGCTTTTGAGTTTGTAAGTGATGAAATAGGTACACAAAGTGCAATAGCTGGTGGTGGAAGATATGATAAATTAGTTGAGTTTTTAGGTGGTAGACCTAGTTTTGGAATTGGCTTTGCTATTGGAATTGAAAGACTACTTGAACTAGTTAAGAAAAAAGAAGAAAAAGAAGATATATACTATATTGGTGCATTAGATGAGGAGTCTTTAAGTATTGCTTTAAAAATAGCAGTTAATAAAAGAAAGAGAGTTAAAACCCTAGTTGAATACTCACCAAGAAGTTTTGGAAAGCATTTTAAACTAGCTCAAAAACAAGGTGCAAATATAGTTGCTCTTATAGGTCAAGAGGATTTAAAACAAAATAGTATTTTCATAAAAAATCTTGACACAAAAGAGAGTCAAAATATAAGTTTAGAGGATTTTTAGTATTGAATGATTACGGTATAGATATTTGGGGTGATAAAAACTTTTTTATTGAAGATAGTGTTGTAAAAGTAAACTATAAAAGTAATCCATCACTTATATCTATTGTTAATAAATTAAGACATAAACAGTATAAAGGACCTTTACTTTTAAGATTTCCACATATTACTCAAAAACAGATAAAAAAACTATATGATACTTTTAATGATAGTATGAAAACCTATGATTATAAAGGTGAATTTAAAGCTGTATTTCCCCTAAAAGTAAATCAATTACCAAACTTTATACTTCCTTTAATAAAAAACTCAAAAGAGTTTAACTATGGGTTAGAAGCTGGAAGCAAAGCTGAACTTATTATTGCAATGACCTATAATAATTTAAACTCCCCTATTACAGTAAATGGATTTAAAGATAAAGAGCTTATACATTTAGCATTTTTAGCAAGAAGTATAGGACATAAAATCACTGTGATAATTGAAGGACTAAATGAGCTTGAAACAATAATAGAAGTTGCAAAAGAGACAAAACTTCCAACACCAAATATTGGTTTAAGAATAAGGCTTCACAATAGCGGAAGTGGATTATGGGCAAAAAGTGGAGGTATTAACTCAAAGTTTGGATTAACTTCAACTGAGATTTTAGAAGCTTTTGAGGTTTTAAAAAAAGATAATTTATTAGAGTTTCTTACAATGATTCATTTTCATATAGGCTCATCAATGCAATCAATAAAGCCTTTAAAAAAAGCGCTAAAAGAGTCAGGTCACATATATACAGAGCTTAAAAACTTAGGTGCTTATAACCTAGAAAATATAAATATAGGTGGAGGTTTAGCTGTTGAGTATAGTGCCTATGAAAGAAGTAGATTCTACTCTTTAAATGAGTTTGCTAGTGATGTTGTCTTTACTTTAAAAGAGATAGCTAAACAAAAAGGTGTAAAAGAGCCTAATATATACACTGAATCAGGTAGATTTATCTCTGCTTCAAATACTGTTTTAGTTACTCCTGTTTTAGAACTATTTTCATCTGAATTTGATTTAAAACATCTAAGATTAAAACAGAGTAATCCTCCTTTAATAGAAGAGCTAAAAGAGTTGCTAAATGATATGAAAAAAAGTACTGCTTATGAGTATATGCATGATTCAATGGATCATATGGAATCATTGCTAACCCTTTTTGATTTAGGATATATTGATTTACAAGATAGATCAAACGCAGAAGTATTAACACACCAAATTATAAAAAAAGCAATTATCTTTTTAGAAGTTGATGATTATGAAGAGCTTAAGAAAATAGATGAAAATATCCAAGAAAAGTATCTTTTAAACTTTTCAATCTTTCAGTCACTACCTGATTATTGGGGTATTAAACAGCCTTTTCCAATAATGCCCTTAACACACCATGATAAAAAACCAACTAGAAGTGCAAGTTTATGGGATATAACCTGTGATAGTGATGGGGAGATATCATTTGATAGTAATAAGCCTTTATACTTACATGATATCGATTTATCCAAAGAGGAGTACTTTATAGGTTTTTTTAATGTGGGTGCTTATCAAGATACATTAGGAATGAAACACAATCTATTTTCTCACCCTACTGAAGTTAATATACTAATAGATGAAAATGATTTTCACACAGAGAAAATACAAGAATCACAAAAAATAATTAATATTTTAGAAGATATTGACTATGATGTGAAAAATATGAAAAAAATATTAAAAACAAATTTAGATAAAAATTCATTTAAAATTTTAGAAAAATACTTAAATCAAAATAGTTATCTAAAGACTACTTGGAGTTAATAGTAATGGAAGAAGAGAATACACAAAGAGATATACATGAACTAATAAAAAAAAGAGTTTATGAAGAACAAAGCAAACTATCATTATGGGAGCAGATAAAAGAGGATTTTAAAGTACCAAAACTAAATGACCCTGCTTTAGACTCTAGTTTTGAGCTTTTTTTTAATTACCCAGGCGTTTGGGCAATAATAAATCATAGAATTGCAAATAGACTATATCTTAAAGGTTGGATTAAACTATCAAGAGCTTTAGTTGGCTTTGGTTCACTTTTTACAAAGACAGATATACATCCAGCTGCTACAATAGGAAGAAGAGTGTTTATCGACCATGCAATTGGAGTTGTAATAGGTGCTACTACTGTTATTGAAGAGGATGTACTAATCTACCAAGGTGTAACCTTAGGTGGAGTAAGTTTAGATAAAGGGAAAAGACACCCTACTATAAAAGCAAATGCTGTTATAGGAAGTGGAGCTAAGGTATTAGGGAATATACTAATAGGCAAAAATGCAAAAATTGGAGCAAACTCTGTTGTTGTGTGTGATGTACCAAGAAACTCAACAGCAGTTGGAGTTCCTGCAAAAATTATAAAAAAAGATAAAAAAGATTTCCATGACAAAGAAGCAAGACTAGACCATAATGATTTACCAGATATCAATAAAGAGATGTTTAAGTATCTAATAGAGAGAGTTCAAGTATTAGAAACAGCCTTAAAAGATAAAGAAGGTATTGACTTAACTAATAAAGATAATAAATTAGAAGAGAATTATAATAGATTTATAGATGCAATGAATTCCATAAAAAAGAAAAAATAGATGATATTTGAATTAGCAGCTTTTGGTATAATTACAGGATTTATCTCAGGCTTTTTTGGAGTTGGAGGAGGAATGGTTCTAGTTCCTATACTACTTTTAGCTGGTTTTGTAATGAAAGAGGCTGTTGCTATTTCAATTATGCAAATGGTTTTTTCATCTATTTATGGCTCTTTTTTAAACTCAAGAAAAGCTGCTCATGTATTAAAAGATGGAATAATAATTGGCTTTGGAGGTTTTGTAGGTGGTCTTCAAAGTGGTTTTATTGTATCAAATGTTTCAAACTTAACTTTACAATTTATATTCATAGGAATTTTAATATACTCAATTTTTGCTATTTTTAACTCATCAATACAAGAAGATACAACTCCAAAGAAGAAAAATAAATTTATCCTATTTATTATTGGTATTATAATTGGAATAGTTGCTATGAGTATTGGAGTGGGTGGTTCGATTATGTTAACTCCTATTTTAGTGAGATTTTTAAACTATGAATTAAAAACAGCAACGGCTCTTGGACTATTTTTTGTAGTATTTTCATCAATTGATGGGTTTACAGCAATGTCTTTAAATGAAAAGATGCTATTTAAAGAGGGTGCTATTGTAGGTTTAGCTTCATTAATTGGTGTTTATTTTGGTATAAAAATAAAAAATGTAACCCATGCAACCTCTTATAAAAAATATATACTAATTTTATACACTATAATACTAATATCAATGATTTATAAGACTTTCTAAAACATTAGTTTAGTATACTTCATTGGAATTATAAAATAACTACAATAAGGTGATTTTTTGAGTAAAGATTTTTTTGATTTTTTTGTAAGTAACTCCAGTGATTTTGGTTATGAAATTGATATTAAAACTAAAAAAATAACATGGTATCAAGATATAAATAACACTCTAGGATATACAAGTAAAAACTTTGATAGTATTGACTCTATTTTAGATATCACTAAAAATAAAGATAAAGAAAAAATAAAAAATAAACTAACTACTACAGAAAATAATCAAAAAAAATCTATTATATTTAAACTAAAAGATTCAAAAAATAACTATCAAGAGTTTGAAGATATTTTTATAAAAAATGGTGAAAAAATAATTGGAATTTGCAAGATAAATATCAAAAAACTAAATAGTGAAATAAAAAAAAGTAAAAAAAGATATAAGAAACTTTTTGAAGCCAATAAAATACCTGTACTTATAATCTCAACTAAAACAGGAAAAATTGTAAAAGCTAATAATGCTGCTAATAGATTTTATGGATATAGCGATGAAGAGTTTAAAAAGCTACATATATGGCAAATTAATCAACTACCAAAAGATGAGTGTTTTGATTTACTAAAAGACTCAAAAAATGAAAAAAAAGAGTGTTTTAGTTTAAGACATAAGTTAAAAGATGGAAAAGAAGTTGATGTGGAGACTTATACAGGTCCTGTAAGTATGAAAAAAGAAGAGTTAATCTACTCAATTGTATTTAATATCACAAAAAGAAAACAAGCACTAAAAAAACTCAAACTCTCAGATACAATTTATAATAACACCAAAGAGGGAATTTTTATTACTGATACAAAAAGTAGAATATTATCAGTTAATAAAGCTTTTGAAAATATTACAGGTTATAAAGAAAAAGAGGTGGTTAATCAAAAAGTAAATATTCTAAAATCAAATAAACACTCCTTTGCTTTTTATAAAAAACTATGGACTAGCATAAGAACAAAAGGTTCATGGGAAGGTGAAATAACAAATAAAACAAAACAAAATGAGCTATTTCCTCAATGGCTTACAATAAATGCAGTTTATGATGAGAACAATAAACCCACTAACTATATTGCAGTATTTACTGATATTAGAAAACTAAAAGAACAAGAGAAACTAATAAGACAAAAAGATCAAATAATGTTTCAACAATCAAAAATGGCATCAATGGGTGAGATGTTAAAAAATATTGCACACCAATGGAGACAGCCTTTATCTGTAATAACCTCATCAGCAAGTGGATTAAAACTAAAAAAAGATTTTGGTATGTTAAGTGATGATGATTTTGATGAGTTTACTAATGGAGTTTTAAAATCATCAACTTATCTTTCAGAAACAATTGATGACTTTTCAAACTATTTTAAAAATAGTATAAAAAACGAGTCTTTTAATGTTAAAGAGATAATAAAAAAAGCTGTTCAACTCACAGAACCATCACTTAGAAACTATGATATTGATTTAGCATACAAAGTTCAAGAGAACTTTAAAATATATGGTATTAAAAATGAACTTATTCAAGTTATTTTAAATCTTATAAATAACTCAAAAGATGCATTTAAAGAGAATAATATAGAGTATTTACAAAGAAGTATTTACCTTGAGGTAAAAAGAAACAAAAAAGATATATCAATATGCATAAAAGATAATGCAGGTGGTATTGATGAAACTATAATAGATAAGATATTTGAACCATATTTTACCACAAAGCATCAAAGTCAAGGTACTGGGATAGGCTTATATATGTCAAAGCAAATAATAGAAGAGCATTTTAATGGTCGACTATTTGCACAAAACAGTTATATAGAAAATAAAAAAGGAGTCTGTTTTTATATAATTATACCTAAAGAGTTAAGTTAGTTTTACTAATATAAACTATTAAAAAAGAAAGACAGTACTCCACCTTTTTTAAAATATTCAACTTCTTTTATACTATCAAGTCTTAATTCAACTGTAATATTTATCGTATCATTCTCCTTTTTTATTTCCAATTCAATTTTTTCATTTGGCATTATAAAAGAGGAGTTTATACTAATAAGTTCACTACCTTTTAGTTTTAGACTATTTATATCATCTTCTACAAACTCCAATGGTAAAATACCCATAAATATTAAACTTCGTCTATAGTTTTTTGAAAAAGATTTTGCAATCACAGCTTTTACTCCAAGTAGTTTCATAGCCTTTGCTGTCCAATCTCTTGGTCTTCCTATTCCCAGTCTACTACCTGCAAAAACAACAAGTGGAGTCTTCTCTTCTATCATTTTTTGAGAAAAATCAAAAATAGGTAAAACCTCTTGTGTTGAAAAATCTTTTGTAAATGCACCCTCTTTTGATAACACGATTTTATTTCTTAAACTTGAAGTAGAAAAAAGTGACCTTGTCATAACTTCACCATTTCCTCTTCTATTTTCATAAGAGTCAAACTCATCAGGTCTTAAACCTTTGCTTTGTAAGTATCTACCTGCTTGACTAAAAGGTGAAATTCTACCATTTGGTAATAAATCATCTGTTGATATATCATCATCTAGTAAAGCTAATATTTTAGAGTCTGTGATATTTATTTCATCACAATCTACTTTTTCAAAAAAATTACTTGGTTGAATATATGTTGATTCTTTATCCCATGAATATGTAGATTTGTTTTCTATAACTAACTCTTGCCAACTTCTATTTCCTAAAAATATATCTTTATAAACCTTTGCAAATATACTATAATCGATCTTTTCCAAATACTCATTCACTTCAATCATGTTAGGCCATAAGTCACTTAAATATATATCATTGAGAATTGGTTCAGTTGTAATATCAAAGTTCATATTTCCTTTTAAACTATATGCAATAACTAATGCAGGTGACATATACCAATTTGATTTAACTAAAGGATGTAACTTCTTTTCATAATTCATATTCCCAGATGCAACTGATGATACATTTAAATTAAATCTTTCAATATCTAGCTCAACTGCTTGAGCTAATTCAATATTTTGAGTATTAACCTCACAATTAAAATTTTCAGTATCAAAGCCTAAAAGATTAAAATACTTAAGCAAATCTAATTTTTTTAAATACTCTTTTACAGCTAATGAACCAAAAGAGATTACTCTTTTAATATTTTTGTTTATATTTAGTTCTAAGTCGTATGCTTTTTTAGCCAATAATCCAGCTTGAATAAGTAAACTTGGATTTGAGGTTGAAGTACAAGATGTGATTGCTGCTAAAACCACATCATTATCTTTTACAAAATTACCTTTTTTAAAGGTATCTAACTTTGAAGGAATATGCTCTATACTTATCTTATCTTTTAAGCTTCTAGGACCAATTACTAAAGGTCTTACTAATGATAAATCAAAAGTTAAGATTTCATCATACTCAGTAAAACTATCATAGTTTTCAAAAATAGTCTGCTTCTTATAATACTCTTTAATTAAACTTGCATCAACTCCTCTTGTTTGCTCAACAAACTCTATTGTATTATCATCAACACTGAAGTAACCACATATAGCATCATATTTTGTTGCCATACTTGATATAATAGCCCTATCTTCAACTGATATATTTTTTAGACCCTCACCAAAAAATTCAACAATTTTAAATGAAACATTTATTTGATTTAACTTATTTGTCAATGCCAATACAGCATCATTTATACTAACACCTTGAACTAACGAACCAACAATCTTAACACCTACAACTTTTGGTAAATTTAGAGTAATACTATAACCTAACATTGCTTTTTGAGCTTCTAAAACTCCAACACCCCAACCTAAAACACCTAAAGCATTTATTAAAGTAGTATGAATATCTGTACCTATTAAGGTTTCAGGATACATGAAAAGCTTATTGTCAATCTTCTTTATATCTATCATTGTTGCTAAATACTCAAGGTTTACTTGATGACATATTCCATTTCCAGGGGGTATAACTGATAAATTTTCAAATTGATTTTGAGCCCATTTTAAAACCCTATTTTTCTCATCTTCTAAAATTTTATTGCTTGAAGACTCTACTACTAAATCAACCATAACTTTAGGGTTTATACTAGCACTATTCAAACCAAATTTTAAAGCTTCATCTCTCATTGAAGCTAAATCTATTATAGTTGGTAAGCCTGCACTATCTTGCATGATTACTCTATTTGGTTTATACTCAACTGTTTTTAGGTTATTGCGTGAATCAAATACTTTCAATATATCAGATAATTTTTCATTTGTACTATTTCTTAGATTTAATTCTAATAGTACTTTTAAAGAGTTAGGTAGTTTTCTAAGCTTTGGATAATCTTCAAAAACTTTTTTTAAATCACAGTAATGATAGTTATTTCCTTGAAATTCAAAGCTACTTATATACTTGTTCAAATTTTTCCTTTTAGATATTACTCATACTAAAATAGCAAAATTCCTATAAATACTAAATTAGACTTTAAAAAATCTTAAATAAAAATAATAAATAAATTGTCTATTTTTTATGAACTTTTATTGTAAATTACTTTTTAATTATGATACAATTATTTGAGTTATCATAAATTGATAAATTTATTACACTACGAGGAGAAGATATGAAACTAACAAAATTTAAAGGTTTGGTTTTAGCAGGTATGCTTGCTGCTACTAGTATGAGTGCAGCTACTTGGAAATATGCATTTGGTGAGGGGATGAGTGATCCGCAAGGAATCTATGCAAATGCTTTTAAAGATTTTATTGAAGACAATTCAAGACATGAAATCAAACTTTACAAAGTAGGTTCTCTTGGTGAAGAAGCTGATATGATGGAGCAAGCTAAAGCTGGATTAATTCACTTTATTGGTCAATCAACTGGATATATGGGAGGAACTATCCCTGAAATGGATATTTTCACTGTTCCATATGTACTACCTACAGATACAGATGAATTAGACTACTTTTTCAAAAACTCAAAAGTAGTAAATGAAATGCTTCCAAAAATATTTGAAAAACATGGACTTAAACTTCTAGGTATTTTTCCAGAGGGTGAAATGGCTGTAACAACAATGGAAGAGTTTCACTCACCATCAGACTTAGAGGGTAAAAAAATTCGTGTAATGCCTGGTTCACCAATTCTTGTTGAAACATATAAAGCATTTGGTGCTTCACCACAACCTATGACTTGGGGAGACTTAGTAGGTGCTTTAAAAACAGGTATGGTTGATGGTCAAGAAAATCCAACAGTTTGGATTGAAGCTTATGGTTTAGATGATTTAACAAATGTTTTAACATATACAGGTCATGGTCACTTTAACGCTTCAATGAGTGCAAATGAGAAGTTTTTTGAAGATTTAGGTAAAAGAGATAAAAGGTTAGTTCAAGAAGCAGCAAAACATGCTCATAAAGTTATATTAGATGAAGCACAAAAACTTGATGCTATTGGAATTGGAAGAATTGTAAGAACAAATCCAGACTATAAAATTGTAACATTAACACAAGAGCAAAGAGAGCCTTTTAAAGAAGCTGCTAAAAAAGTACAAGAATCATTTGCTTCAAAGAGTGACTCAAATAAAAAGATTTTAGATCAAATTAGAAGAGACTTAGCTAAAGCTGAAAATAATACAAAATAGTCTTTTAGAAAAATTACAGTTATACAGTTATTAAGTATCTAGCACCAAGCTAGATACTTTTTTAATAGAATAAAATCTATAAATACTTAATTATAGTTTTTATTGTGTTATAAATAAGGAGAAGAGAATGAATGAGAATATCGATATAGACTCAAATCATAAAACTAGAAACCCTATTTTAAAAGCAATTGATTATCTTGATTGGTTACTAAGTAAGTTTGAAGAGATTATGCTTGCGTTTGGTGTAATATCTATGGCAATTATAACTATAGTTGCAGTAGTCACCCGTTTTGTGTTTAATGATGCTCTAACTGTAACAGATGAATTAAACATGATATTTATTATTATTGTTACTTTTGCAGGTCTTAGCTATGCAGCAAGAAATGCTCGACATATTAGAATGTCTGCCATTTACGATGCCCTACCCTCAAAAGTAAGAAAAGTATTAATTATAATCATCTCATTTATAACAGGTGCTTTTATGTTTATACTATCCTACTACTCTTATATTTATATTATAGAAGTTTACGAAAGTGGTAGAATCCTTCCTGCACTTGGTATTCCAGTATTTTATATATATTTATGGGTGCCTATTGGTTTTGCTATTACAGGTATACAGTATTTGCTCACAGTTGTAAAAAATTTAAGAGAAAAAGATGTATTTTTATCCACTAAAATTCGTGATGGATATAGTGATACAGAGATTGAAGTATAAGGATAAAAGATGAAAACAAACATTTTAAAACTATTATTAATTAGTATATTCTCACTATTTCTCTGTAGTAACTATTTATTAGCTAATGACAGTGATAAAAAAGTAACTATGTTTATTGATGAAATCTCAACAGTAAAAGAGAATGATAAGTTTTTTTTGACTGTATATGGTTCTTCACAAGCAGAAGACTTTAGCAATCATAAATGGAGAGCTATAGATGTTGTATTTAGAGACAGTGAAAACAAATCACTTCTTTTTGAAACAGAAACAGACAAAAGAGGTATGTTCGAAGCTGTTGACTATGATATTAGTAGCTTAAGTGATGGAAAGATAGATGTTGAAGTTACAATGCTTACTGAGCAAGGTGATACATTAGCTACAATTGCTAAAGAGTCAATAAAAGATACAAGTTTTAATCTATATGAATTTATGCAAAATCATCTTGCTGGTTCTATTTTTGCATTAATGGTAGTTCTTCTTTTATTAGGTTTTCCTATGAAAATACCACTTATTGCAGGTACTACTCTTGGAATTTTCCTAATATTTGGTACAGATTTTTCTAAAATGCAGTTTATGATACAACAAATGATGGCAGGAATTCGTCCTGCTGCACTAATAGCTGTACCCATGTTTATACTCTCAGCTGATATTATGACAAGAGGACACTCAGCTGAAAAACTTATTGACCTTGTAATGGCATTTGTTAGACATATAAAAGGAGGTTTAGCAGTAAGTACAGCGGGGGCTTGTACCATGTTTGGTGCGGTATCTGGCTCTACTCAAGCAACAGTTGTAGCTATTGGTTCACCTTTAAGACCAAGACTTAAAAAAGGTGGGTACAAAGACTCTTTTATACTTGCTTTAATTGTAAACTCCAGTGATATTGCTTTTTTAATTCCCCCAAGTATTGGGATGATTATCTATGGAATTGTAGCTAAAACATCTATTCCTGAACTATTTATTGCAGGTATTGGTCCAGGTCTTTTAATATTAACACTATTTTCTATTTATAGTATTATTTATGCATATAGACACAATATTCCCACAGAACCAAAAGCTTCGTGGAAAGAAAGAGGTATGGCACTTTACAAAGCATTATGGCCTTTAGGTTTCCCTACAATTATTGTAGGTGGAATCTTTGGTGGTATTTTTAGTCCAACAGAAGCAGCTGCTGTAAGTGTTGCATATGCTATTTTCTTAGAAGGTTTTATATTTAAAACCATGAAACTAAAAGATCTATTTGATACAGCCAAATCTACAGGTCTAATTACTGCTGTAGTATTTATTCTTGTAGGTGCAGGAGCTGGTTTTGCGTGGGTTCTTTCTTTTGCACAAGTACCCCAAGAGATATTAAATAGTATAGGAATAACCCAAATGGGTCCTTATGGAGTTCTTGCTGTAATATCTATTGCTTTTTTTGTTGGTTGTATGTTTGTAGACCCAATTGTAGTTATACTTGTTTTAGTGCCAATTTTTGCTCCTGTGGTTGATGCAGTAGGATTAGACCCTGTACTAGTTGGTACAATTATTACCCTACAAGTTGCAATTGGTTCAGCTACCCCACCATTTGGCTGTGATATATTCACAGCAATAGCTGTATTTAAAAGACCATATATTGAGGTAATAAAAGGAACACCTCCTTTTATTATTATACTTTTAAGTGTTTCAGTAGCTTTAATATTTTTCCCGCAAATCGCACTATTTTTAAGAGATTTAGCATTTAGGTAAGGAGAGCAAATGTTTACAAAAATATTAATTCCACTTGATGGTTCAGATATGTCATTTGAAGCATTAGAAGCAGCATATGATATAGCAAAAAAGTATGATGCTGAGATTTTTTTATTGTCTGTTTTTAAACACTACGGTTTTATGGAGGGCTCATTATCAATGAGTAAAGGTAACTCATCCCCTGAAAACCTTGAGGATATATTAAGAACTCATTCAAAAGAGATTGTTAGTGAAGGAAAAACTATCTTACAAGAGAAAGGTTTTACAAAGATTAGAGGCTTTGTGAAGATGGGTGCTGCTGCAAAAGAGATACTAAAATTTTCAAAAGCACATAAAATAGACTTAATCATCATAGGTTCAAAAGGACAAGGGGAGCTTTCAGGGTACTTACTAGGTGGAGTTTCCCATAAAGTTACAGGACTTGCAAAGTGTCCTGTTTTAGTTATATAGATATTTAATTTTTTAAAAGTTATACTCAACCCTTAATCAAAAACTTCAAAATAAGGAGTATTACTTATGATACCAAAAAAGATGAAAGCTATGGAGCTTGTTGCACATGGTGGAATAGATAAACTAGTCTACAACCATGAAGTGGATGTACCAAAGCTTAAAAATGGTGAAGTTTTAGTAGAGGTTACAGCAACTGCCAAAAACAATACAGATAGAAAAGCAAGAGAAGGTCTATATCCTACAAAAAGTAAAGATGATGTAACCTCTTTTGCAATGGGTGGTGAAAATACACTTACATTTCCTAGAATACAAGGTGCTGATATTGTTGGTAGAATTGTTGATGTTGCAAGTAATATATCTAAAGATAGAATTGGACAAAGAGGACTACTTGATTTTAACATCTATGCAACAGATGATGAAAATATAAACTTAACTCCTGATTATTATGGACATGGTGCAAATGGTGGGTTTGCCCAATATGTAGCAGTGCCAAGTAATCAGTTTTATCATATTCCAAATGAGCAATTAAGTGATGCCCAGTTAGCTTCAATGGGTATGTGTTCGTATCAAACTGCTTTACATTTATTAAACGTTCTGAATATAAAAAAAGATGAAAAAATTTTAATTACAGGTGCAAGTGGTGGTGTTGGAACAGCCTTAATTCAACTATGTTTGATAAAAGGTGCAATACCTTATGCATTAAGTTCAAAAGGTAAAGAAGAGCCACTTTTAAAACTAGGTGCAAAAAAAGTATTTGATAGAAAAGACAAGAACTTAGTTAATACAATTTTAAAAGAGTTAAATTATGAAAATATTGATGCTGTAGTTGATTTACTAGGAGGAGAATATACTAATAAATTTATTGATACTATGATTTATGATATGAATAAACGAAGTACATATCCAAGACTTTCAATAGCAGGAGCTAGTGCAGGAAATATATCTGAAATATTATGGACTAAAATATATCTATACCAAGTCCAAATTTTTGGTGTATCCCATGGAAATAGAAATGAAGCAAAAGAGTTAATACAGTATATAAAAGAAGGAAAACTAAAACCCATACTACACAAAACATTTAAACTATCACAACTACACAAAGCAGAAGAGTACTTTGTATCAAGAGATAGTAATTTTTTAGGAAAAATTGTTGTAGTACCTGACTCAAAATGGGAAGAACACGGAAAACCTTACTCATAGGAGAATAAAATGCAAGATAATTATAAAATAAAAATCATTGATACCCATGCCGGTGGAGATATAAGTAGAATTGTAGTTGATGGAATAAAAGACCTAAAAGGTAATAGTGTAAGAGAAAAGATGGAGTATATCAAAAAGTACGGAGATGGGCTTAGAAAGCTACTACTTTTTGAGCCTTATGGTATTCCAGAGATGTCAGTTGATTTAATAGTTCCATCAACAACAAATGA
This sequence comes from Campylobacterota bacterium, assembly GCA_051746405.1. Classification (GTDB taxonomy): domain Bacteria; phylum Campylobacterota; class Campylobacteria; order Campylobacterales; family Arcobacteraceae; genus Arcobacter_B. Next base: position 7,077 of record JBNJFB010000016.1, on the reverse strand, counting down.
GGCTGTTGCAGGCTATATAATTATGGAAGTAATGGGCTATCCTATCTACTCAGGTTCAAACACAATATGTACCGCAACTGCAGTTTTAGAAAGTGGGATTGTAGAAAAGAATGAGGGAGTAAATCATTTTAAGCTTGAATCTCCAGCAGGTTTAGTTGATATAAAAGCTATTATAAAAAACAGCATTGTAGAGTCAATTACTTGTGAGGGATTACCAAGCTATATTATTGATTATAAACAAAAAATTAATATTCCTGGATTTAAACAGATTGAATACTCCATAGCCTATAGTGGTGGTTTTTATATACTAGTTAATGCAAAAGAGTTAGGTTTTGATTTAGTAAGACAAGAGGAAACTAACCTAGCAAGCTATGCTAGCTTAATTGTAGAAGAGATAAATAAAAAGAAAAGATATGAGCATTATGATTTAGGATTTGTAGGAGAGATTCCATTTTTACACTTCATGGGAGAGCTTGAAAGAAGAAGTGATAATCACTATATTTCAAAATCAACAACATATGTACATCCAGGTGTAATATGTAGAAGTACAACAGGTACAGGGACATCTGCAAGATTAGCTTTACTAAATCATGAAAACAAATTAAAAAAAGGTGATAAGTTAGAGACTATATCACTTAGAGATACGAGGTTTGTAGGTGAAATAATTGATATTAAGAATAAAAATGGTACAAATGTAGTAAAAAATAGTATAACAGGTAAAAGTTATATACTTGCAAAATCTGATATTATGGTTAATTGTACAGACCCAATGTTAAAGGATAATGATTTGTGTGAAATTATGGATGTGGACTGATTATTTTTTTATTTTTTTATGAAAAAAATTATTGTAAATGAAAAAATTTTATGATACAATCTTCCATTCTAGTATCTATAAGGATGCAAAATGAAAAAATTAAATTTTTCAGAGATTATAAAATTTGCCAAAGAGTTTAGAAAAGAACTTCATAGTAACCCTGAACTAACTTGGCAAGAAGTTGATACAGCTAAAGCAATAAGAGCTGTACTTAAGTCACACTATATCCCCTACAAAGAGTATGCCTCTACAGGTACAGTTGCCACCCTTGCACCTAATGCAAAAGGTGAACATATTGCCCTAAGAGGTGATATTGATGCTTTAGAGATTGAAGAAAAAACAAATTTACCATATAGCTCTAAAAAAATTAGTTGTATGCACGCATGTGGTCATGATGGTCATACTGCTACATTAATAGCAGCTAGTATTTGGTTAAAGCAAAATGAAGATAAGCTACCAGGACCTGTATCATTAATATTCCAGCCTGCTGAAGAGGGAGGGCATGGAGCTAAAAAGATGGTTGAAGAAGGTGCTTTAGACGGCGTTGATTTCATATATGGTTGGCACAACTGGCCTGCTATAGAGTTTAGACAAGCAGTTTGCCCAGATGGTGTAGTAATGGCAGGTAATGGAACATTTCATATTGATATTAAAGGAGTAGGAGGACACTCTTCTCAACCTGAAATATCAAAAGACCCTGTCTTAGCAGCAAGTGCTATAACTATGGCTTTACAACAGATTATAAGTAGAAGAGTAGCTCCTCAAAAAGCAGGAGTTGTATCAGTAACTTCAATAGATGCAAGAAGTGGATTAACAACAATTCCTCAAGCTGCAAAGATTGAAGGAAGTATTAGAATACCTGATTTACAAACAAGAGATGAAGTTGCAAAGTCAATAATTGAGATTTCTCAAAGTACAGCAAAAGCTTATGGCGTTGAAGCAGATGTGGAGTTTAGAAATAGATACTCACCTACTATAAATCATGAAACTGCAGCTGCTAACATGCGACAAAAGTTGAAAGAGACTTTAGGTGATAACTATAAAAGTGACATTGCAACACCAATTATGGCATCTGAAGACTTTAGTTACTATTTACTAAAAACACCAGGTGCCTTTGCACTTATTGGAAGTAATGATGGTGAAGAGAAACACTCTAAGCCTTGTCATAATGCATATTATGACTTTAATGATGAGCTTATAGAGCCTGTTTGTAAAGTTTTTTCAAAACTTGCAAACTTAAAATGTGAATTTTAAAAAATTATTTTATTTAAATTATAGGAGTTAAACATGACAAATTCAACAGAAATATTTGAAACATACGAATCAGAAATTAGAGCATATTGTAGAGCAGTTCCAGCTGTATTTAAAGCATCATCAAATGCAACTATGATAGATGAAAACGATAAAGAGTATATTGACTTTTTTGGTGGAGCTGGAGTTTTAAACTTTGGACACAATAATCCAAAAATGAAAGATGCATTAGTGGAGTTTATCCAAAGAGATGGTGTGGCACACTCACTTGATATGTTTACAGATGTAAAGAGAGATTTTATTCAAACATTTGTAAATACAGTTTTAAAACCAAGAGGTTGGGAAAATAGAAAACTACAATTTACAGGTCCAACTGGAACAAATGCAGTTGAAGCTGCACTAAAACTTGCTAGAAAAGTTACAGGTAGAACTGAAATAGTTGCCTTTAATAGAGGGTTTCATGGTATGACTTTAGGAGCACTTGCTTGTACTGCTAATAATGCTTTTAGAAGTAGTTCAGGAGTACCTTTAACTAATGTTATTAGAGATACTTTTAATGATATGGATGCACTTGAAAACTTAAGACAAAAAATGTTTGATTTAGGTTCAGGTATGTTACCACCTGCTGCATTTTTAGTAGAACCTGTTCAAGCAGAAGGTGGAGTTAGAGTTGCAACTAAAGAGTGGCTACAAGGTGTACAAAAACTTGCAAATGATACAGGTGCAATCTTCATATTAGACAGTATTCAATGTGGAAGTGGAAGATGTGGAAGTTACTTCAGTTTTGATGATTTAGATGTTGATCCAGATATTATTATTTTAGCAAAAGGATTAGGTGGATTTGGTACTCCTATTGGAATGTTAGTTAATAAACCAGAGCTTGATAAAGAGTGGAAACCAGGTCAACACACAGGTACATTTAGAGGTCAAGGTTTCTCATTTGTTGCAGGTAAAATTGGACTTGAATATTTCCAAGATGAAAATTTCAATGTTGAAACTAAACGAAAAGGTGATGAGATTAGAAAAGTTTTAGATGAATTAAACTCTAAATATTCACAAGTTAAAGATGTAAGACAAAAGGGACTTATGCTAGCAATTGAGTTTGATAGTGCTGCAACTGTTAAAGAAATTACAGCAAAAACTTATGAAAATGGTCTTATTATTGGTGCTTGTTCAACAGGAGAAATTCTTAAGTTTATTCCTCCATTAACAATCACAGATGAAGAGTTAAATAAAGGTTTAGAAAGATTCACAAACGCAGTTAATGCGGTTTTATCATAAGGAGATAACTATGGGATACAGCACAACACACTTTAAATCAATAAATCCATATACACAAGAGACTGTATATGAGATTCCTATGCATACAACACAAGAAGCTAGAGAGATATTAGAAAACTCTCAAAAAGCATATGATAATCAATGGATAGATACAACTTATGAGCAAAGAGCTGACCTTTTAAATGCTGTTGCTAAGGAGATGAAAGACAATCTTGATTATTATGCAATACCTATGACAGAAGAGATGGGAAAACCAATCAATGAAGCTAGAGGTGAAGTAAATAAAGCAGCTTGGGCTGCTGAACATTATGCCCAGTTTGGAGAGGAGTATCTACAAACCCAACATCTACCATCAGATGCAACAGAGAGTTATGTACAGCATCTACCACTTGGTGTAACCCTTGGTATATTACCATGGAATGCACCTTTTTGGTTGGCATTTAGATATCTTGCACCTGCACTAATGTCAGGAAATACTTGTGTAATGAAGCATGATTCCCATACACCTTTATGTGCAATTAGAATTGTTGAAGCATTCCAAAAAGCAGGTTTTCCTAAAAATGTTATTCAAAATTTAGTAGTTGGTCATGCTAGCTTAGAAGCAATTATTAGAAACCCTATAGTAAAAGGTGTTTCTCTTACAGGTTCATCAAAAGCAGGAGCTTCTGTTGGCGGTATTGCAGGAAGTGAAATCAAACCTGTAGTTTTAGAACTAGGTGGAAGTGACCCAGCTATTGTTTTAAAAGATGCAGATGATTTAGAAAAAGCTGCTGATACAATTGTACTTTCAAGATACATTAATGCAGGTCAATCTTGTATTGCTGCAAAAAGAATTATTGTAGAAGAGCCTATTTATGAAAAATTCATTGAGTTATTAAAAGTTAGATTTGAAAAACTAAAACTTGGTGACCCAAAAGATGAGTCTACTGTAATTGGACCAATTGCAAGAGAAGAGCTAGTAAATGAGATGCATGCTCAAGTTGATAAATCAGTTGCAGCAGGTGCTAGACTAATTCTTGGTGGAGATAGACAAGAGGGGCAAGGTTTCTTTTTCCCTGTTACACTTCTTGCAGATGTACAACCTGGCATGGTTGTATCTTGTCAAGAGACATTTGGACCAATTGCAGCAGTTATAAAAGCAAAAGATGAAAATGAAGCAATAAAAATAGCAAATGATACTGAATATGGGTTAGGTGGTTCTATTTGGACAGGTGATATCCAAAATGCTAAAAAATTAGCTAGTAAGATTATCACAGGTCAAGTATCAATAAATGGAATTGTAAAATCAGATCCAAGACTTCCAAGTGGTGGAGTTAAAAAATCTGGATTAGGTAGAGAGTTAGGACCACATGGAATAAAAATGTTTGTGAATACACAACAAGTTTGGATAGGTCCTGTTAAACAATAGTCATGCTTGAAGGAGTGCGAAATGAAATTAGCTTTTTCTAAAGCAGAATATGTAAAAAGAGTTAAAAAAGTCCAAAAGGAGATGAGAAAAAGACGAATAGATGTCTTACTTGTAACAGATCCTGGTAATATGAACTGGCTTACAGGCTATGATGGCTGGTCTTTTTATGTACATCAAGGGGTTATTGTACATGTGGATGAGGCTGAACCTTATTGGTTTGGCCGATTTATGGATAGAAGTGCTGCACTTCTTAGATGTTATATGAAAGATGAAAAGCTTATTGCATACCCAGAAGAGTATGTACAAAACTTAAATAAACATCCAATGGATTGGCTAGCAAGAAATGTGTTCATGAAAAAAGGTTGGCAAGAAGCAACAGTAGCAACTGAAATGGATAACTACTACTATACAGCAGATGCTCACTTTAATCTTGTGTCAATTTTATGGAAAGCTAGGTTTATTGATAGTCAAAACTTGGTTAATTGGGCAAGATGTATTAAATCTGAAAAAGAGATTGAGTATATGCGAATTGCTTCTAAAATAACAACAAAAATTCATGAAAGAATACTTGATGTGGCAAGAGTTGGGATTCCTAAAAGTTTTGTTGTATCACAAATCTATGAAACTGCAATTGCAGGTGTAGATGGATATGCAGGTGACTATCCATCAATAGTTCCCCTACTTCCATCAGGTAAAGAAGCATCCGCTTCTCATATTACTTGGGATAGTAAGCCTTTTAAAGCAAATGAGGGAACTTTTTTTGAGGTTTCAGGATGCTATAAAAGATATCATGCACCAATGTCAAGAACTGTTTACATGGGTAAACCCTCTCAAAAATTTTTAGATGCTGAAAAAGCACTACTAGAAGCTATTGATGCAGGATTAGAGCAAGCTAAACCAGGAAACAAAGCTAGTGATATTGCAAAAGCATTAGATGAAGTTATGTTAAAACATGGAATTGACAGACATGGAGCTAGATGTGGCTATCCTGTAGGTGTTAGTTATCCACCTGATTGGGGTGAAAGAACATTTAGTATTAGAGCATCTGATGATACTATTTTAAGAGCTGGTATGACTTTTCATTTTATGCCAGGCATTTGGCAAGATGATTGGGGCATGGAGATTACTGAGAGTATTTTAGTAACAAATGAAGGAGCCGAAGCTTTTTCTAATCATCCACGTAAGCTTTTTATTAAATAAAAGAGGAGTTAGAAACTTCTCTTTTTTTAACTATGACAAGGACTTCTTCCTGTTTTAAAAAACATTGCAGTTACTGTATCCATTGTTTGGATATGATTTAAAAGCCAGTTTATCAAATCCTCTTCAAGATATTTCTTTAATGCACTAGCATCATCATCTTTTATGAAGTTATCTATTACTACACTCATCTGTTCTAAACAGTTTTCATGCTCACTTTTATGCATAGTATATGGAGGGAAGTTCATCTCTATCATCTTATCTTCCTCACCTTTAAAATGATTTACAGTATGGTCATACCATTTTTCATAAGCTTTTACAACTTCATCTTTTTGTATAGTTTTATCTTCATAAGCTAAAACTTTTTCATATAACTCATTTATAATATCCACATCTTCAAAATGTACATCATTCATAAAATCTTCTGCTACTAGTGGTAAATTCTGTTTTTTAATAAGCATTTTTTGCCTTTATATTTTTTATATATTATCTCAAAATAAAAATATATTTTCATTGATTCAAATCAATAATCTAATAAAAAAAGACAAAACTTATAAGTGCTAATAAAAATATAATAAGCCATACTGTATATAAAATATTTCTATTCTCTTTTGCTTTATAAAAAAAGTCTTCAACCTCATCTTTTACATCATCATTATATTTTACAATAAGTTCACAATCATAATAGTCTGTAAATTGAAAAAAATAAAAACATTTATTGCCCTTACAAACTCTATATGCTTCTGTACTTGGAGGATTATTATTGTGTGAATCACTATATAGAAGTTTCTCTTGCCATTTGTTCTCTTTAAAGTTTATAATAAATTTAGCAGATTGAATATGATTATCTTCGTATAGACTTTCAAACTCTTTTATATTGTCAAAATCTTGATTTACTTCAAGGTGATTTAAAAACTCTTGAGCATGATTTAAAAATTCATATAGTTTCACCCTATCTTCACTATCTATAAGCTCATACTCTTGCTTTGATAGAAGTATATTATCATCAACATCTAATCCATAGCATTTAATATTTTTATCTATCTCATCAAAAATAAAAGATATTTTAGAGTTTGAAAAGTTGATACAAGTATGAGCTATTGAGTTTACATAAAAAAACTCTTCA
>JBNJFB010000015.1:0-47655 GCA_051746405.1 Campylobacterota bacterium | reverse complement strand
TATGTTTTTTTAGTTTAGAGGTGGGTCATGGAGTGTAACGGAATTCTCTGATAATAGTTTTCAAAATAGTGGGTCAATTTTCAGTCAAAAAATTCAAGATTTAAATCCAGTAACATTATACTCTTGGGTTAGAGCACATAAAAAAGAACATAATATTCCACTTGGAAATAATAATTCCCAAAAAACTTTTGAAGAAAATGAAGCAGAAGAGCTTAAACGCTTGAGACGTGAAAATAAACTCTTAAAATAAGAGTAATAAAAAAGTGTATATAGATACAGTTTTCTATTACGAATAGGGATATTCTAAAAAAAGCAATGGCGTACTTTGCGAAAGAAACCCTCTAAAGTACGCCTTTATTAAAAAATATAGGGATGTTTTTAATATCATTTTGATGTGTAAAGTTTTAAAAGTAAATAGGGCGTCATATTACCATTGGGTAAAATCTGGTAGTGAAGTAAAAAAAGTTGATACAAAACTAAATGAACTTGTAGAGTTTATATTCATTGAAGGTAAGAATACCTATGGGACTAGAAGAATAAGAGATAGACTTTTACTATATTATGGTTTATTTGTGTCAAGAAAGCGTATTTCAAATATTATGAGAGATTTAAAATTAAAAGTTAAAATGAAAAGAAGGTATAAAAATACAACCGATTCATGTAGCGTAGCGGAATCCACACTTGCACAACCATAATTTACCAATAGCACCAAATATATTAAATCAAGACTTTTATGCTTCAAATAAAGATGAGAAATATGTAGGAGATATTACTTATATTTCTACTGGGGAAGGATGGTTATACCTTGCAGCAGTGATTGACCTATACTCAAGAAGAGTAGTTGGTTGGAGTATGGATGATACAATGAAGGTTTCTTTGGTAAATGATGCTTTAAATATGGCATTAAGACATAGAAACCCAAAACAAGGACTTATTTGGCATACAGATAGAGGAAGTCAATATGCTTCATATTCTCATAAAGATTTGTTAAAAGAGAATAATATCACTCAAAGTATGTCAAGAAAAGGAAATTGCTGGGATAATGCAGTAGCAGAAAGTTTTTTCAAAAGTTTAAAAAATGAATTAGTTTATCAAACTACATTTTATACAAAAAAACAAGCAAAATTGGAGGTTTTTAAATATATTGAACTGTTTTATAATAGAGTTAGATCTCATAGTTATTTAGATGGTTTATCACCAGTGGAGTTTGAAGAAAAAAGACAAATGTTACAAGTTGAAACAGCTGCATAGAAAAGTAAAATTATGTGTCTTACATTAAGTTACCACTCCACTCTAAATTCACTTGCAATTGCATAACCACCATTTAAATGACCAATAATAGGTGTATATCCTGGTATCATTTTATAAGTATATTTAGAAGTTGATTTATGTGCCTTAATAACTGTAGCATCGATATCTAAAATTAAATCTTCATCTATATTTCTTAAATATCGTTCTAATAGAGTTTTATTTATTCTTTCTAATCCATAAACTCCAGCAAGCCCTGTTCTTTTTAACCATTTTATAATAGCTGATGCAGTTGGGATATTTTTGATATTTAAACTTTGCTTTAAAGCCTTATCCATTTTTATTTCTTTAATATCATCTAATACTCTACCTCCACTATGAAGCATTAATACGAGTGGATATATAAAATCAAATGGATTGTAGCCTTTATGATTTAAAGGCAATGGTAAGTTATTATTGCAAAGTTTTTCTAATCCCAAACCCTTGAGATACTCACCTAAAATAATAGTTCCTGCTCTTGGTGTTAGCTTCTCAGAAGTTGTCGCTAAATCGAAATCTAAAATTGTTTGTGTCATAATACAATCCTTGGGAAAAAGTTGCACCTAATGGGTGAAAGTGTTAAGTGCAACTTTTTGCTTCTTTATACTGTATTATAGCCTTTCTTAGCTTTTTATTTAAATCTTATGGAATTATTTGGGACTATATATCCTTTATTAAAGGTATAAAAAGAATATTAAATTATGTGAGACTCTTAATACTCATGGCAACCATACTGCTAGCCAAATAGTGGGGTTTTGTGTATAGGTGACTTTATGTTTTTGATAAGCTTTAATGTAAAGAGAGTCACCTTCATGAAGATGATATATTAAACCATCATCATATTGTATAGTTGCACTTCCAACTATTATCAAAACAAACTCATCTTCTTTTTGATCGTACCAAAAATCTTTGGGTGAGGTTTGACCATACGAGATGATTCTTTCAATTTTTACTTTTTCATTTTTGACAATAGTTTCAAAAAGCTCACTGTTTGAAGAAAATGGGATGTCTTTTAAGAAGTTAAATTGTTCCATATTTATAGCAATACTTTTAAGTTTATTTTGTAAGTTCTGTGATTTATAAGTGGTACCTGTGGAGGGACTCGAACCCTCAAGACCGAAGTCATTGGATTTTGAATCCAACGTGTTTACCAGTTTCACCACACAGGCATAAAAAAAAGGCTTCAATATTTTTTATTGAATCCTTTTTTTAAGACAGTTTAGTTTATTACTTAGCTACTGCTTCTTTTAAAGCTTTACCTACTTTAAACTTAGCAACAGTTGTAGCTGGAACTTTTACAGTTCTATCTGTACCTGGAACTTTTGCAGTTCTTTCTGCTCTCTCAGCAGTTGAGAATGTTCCAAACCCAATAAAACTTACAGGCTCTTTTTTCACTAGTGAATCTGTAATTGTTTCTAATACAGCTTCAACTGCACCTTTTGCATCTTTCTTTGAAAGACCAGCTTTGTCCGCTACTGCATCGATAAAATCCGCTTTGTTCATAGAAGAACTCCTTGTATTAATTTAAATTGTTTAAACTTTATAGTATTTAAGCTTTAGAATAGCTAAAAGTAGGGCTTTTAAAAGCATAAATAATATAAAACATAATGATTCAAAGCTTATTTTAATGAAATGATGGCTTTATACTTAAAAGTCTACAAGAGTTTTCCAAAATAGCTATTTTCTTAACTAGCTTGTGAATATCCCTATCATAAACATAAGTTCCAATACCTTTTATTACCATAATATTATTTTTACTCTGTTTTAAATATTTTGTAATTTCAAGGGAGTTTCTGTCATACCATGTATTAAAATCACCTGGGTCATATATTGGTATTTCTCCAAACTCAGTTTTTCCAAAAAAGTCTTCAAATACTATTTTATCATTGTCAAATGTATAGCCAGTTGTAAATATTGGCATACCAAATGCTATATATTTTGCTTCATGGATATTTGTATAGATTGTTGCATGAATGTGTGCTTCAATACTTGCTATATTCCATCTATAATCAAACTTATTTAGGTTTAACTCACAAAATGATTTTTCATCCATTTCATCAAAAATTGCATCAGCTGTATTTATCATAAAGTTTTCTTGGTCAATTTTTGCAGAGATTGCTCCGTGATATATACCAAAGAAGTTTTTTCTAAACATGGTTAGCGATAAGTCTTTTAGTAAATCTAGTGTATTTTTATGTAACATTTTAAAAGCCTTAAATGATTTTTTTGGTATTATATAGGAATTTTAATAAGGACTGTTTTAATGCACACACCTCATATCCCAGTTTTGTATGAAGAGACACTAAAAGCTTTTGAAGATATCAATGATGGTTATATCATCGATTGTACCACAGGTTTTGGAGGTCATAGTTTTGGTCTTTTGTCTCAAAATGAACATATAAAACTAATTTGTAATGATCAAGATGATACGGCTTTAGAGTTTAGTAAAAAAAGATTAGAGAAATTTAGTCAAAGAGTTACTTTCAAAAAAGGAAATTTTGAGCACTTAATAGATACTTTTAAACAGTATGATATAAAAGGTATCTTAGCAGATATTGGTGTTTCGTCTTTACAATTAGATGATGAGAGTAGAGGTTTTGGTTTTGATAGTGAAAAGTTAGATATGAGAATGAACCAAGAGCAAGCCTTAGATGCTTCAACTGTAGTAAATACTTACTCTCAAGACTCTTTAGAGAAGATATTTAGAGAGTATGGTGAAGTAAGAGAGTATAAAAAAGCAGCATCTTTAGTGGTGAAAAATAGACCTTTTTACTCATCAAAACAGCTTGCAGACTTTTTAGCAAAAAAACTACACAAGGGAAAAATTCATCCTGCAACACTACCTTTTCAAGCTATTAGAATTGAAGTAAATGATGAATTGGGTGTTTTAAGAAGACTTTTTAAATCAATTGAAGATTTAAAGCCAAGAAATTGCACTATTGCAATTATATCTTTTCATTCTCTTGAAGATAGAATAGTTAAGAAATATTTTAAGAAATGGACAAAATCATGTATTTGCCCTAAAGAGGCTTTTAGATGTGAGTGTGGAAATGACCATAGTTTAGGAAAAATAGTTACAAAAAAACCTATAACTCCAACACAAGCTGAAATAAAACAAAACCCAAGAAGTAGAAGCTCAAAGCTAAGGATTTTCAAATTTGATTAGATTAAATGCTATTAATTCATTGATAATTGTACTTTCAATTTTATTACTTGCATTAGCTTTGTATTTTCCAAAGATTTATCTAAGAAATAATATTTATTATATTAGTAAGGATGTAAATAAGCTTTATGCTCACTATATATCTTTACAAGAAGAGAATCGATTTTTGTCTCAACAATTGGAAGATATGAAGTTTAAAAATCAGATTATAGACTCTCTTTTATTTAATCCTTTAAAGTTTGAACAATGATAAAAGCTATTATTGAGTTTGCACTTAGAAAGCCTATTTTAAACCATTTACTATTAGTTTTTATTCTTATTTTAGCTGTTTTTTCTTACTTTAAAATTCCAAAAGAGATTTTCCCTCCCTCTGCATTAGAAGCTATTTCTATAAATGGTACATATGTGGGAGCAAGCTCTGAGATTTTAGATAAAATTGCTGTTAGTGATATTGAGGATGAACTATTAAGTTTAAGTCAAGCAGATGATATCTCATCAACTATTAAAAATGGTTATTTTTCCATAAAAGTTGATTTAAAAGATGGTGAAAATCCACAGGTTGCTTTAAATGATATTAAAGATATTGTAACAAAGATAAAACCAAACTTACCCTCAGATATGGAAGAGCCTACAGTGAAGATTATGCAGCAGGCCTTTCCTCTTATTACAGTTGCTGTTTATTCAAAGGATGATAATGCATCTAAACAGTATCTAATAGATGTGGCAAAAGATGTAAAGTCCAAAATTGTGCAGCTTCAAGACTTATCAAATGTAAATGTTCTAGGAGAGAGTGATAGACAACTTTTGATAACCTTTGATGAGTCAAAAATTGAAGCTTATGGATTAAATAAATTAGCTGTAATTGATGAAGTACAAAGATTAAGTACAATTACTCCTGTTGGTATTGTAAAAGATACTAAAAGACACTACTACTTATCCACTTTTAATGGAGAAAAAGATAAACAAAACTTAGAGAATACTATACTTAAAATTGGAAGTAAAAGGATACTTTTAAAAGATATAGCAAGTGTAAACTTTACCTTAGAGGATGTACAAAATATTTCCCATTTTAATGGAAGTAAAAACATAGCTATTAGTGTAAACAAAGGGTTTGAGGGTGATTCAATAAGTTTAGTAAAACAGATAAAAGAGATAACTAAAAGTTTTGAAAATCAGTATGAAAATTTAGATTTTGATACTTATATTGATACATCAGTTTGGATAAAAAATAGACTAAATACAGTTGTCTCAAATATACTTTTTGGTCTTTGTTTACTATTTATTGCACTATTTTTTTTCATAAATATAAGAATTTCAATAGTAATAGCTATTGGTATTCCTGCTTCTTTTATGATAGGTCTTATAAGTGCTGATTATTTAGGATATAGTTTAAATATGCTTTCACTTTTAGGGGCATTAATAGCCCTTGGAATGCTTGTGGATGAGGCTATTGTAGTTGGGGAAAATATCTATAGGCATCTTGAAATGGGTAAGGATAAGTTTACTGCTGCTAGAGATGGTGCAGTTGAAATGTATCCTGCTGTATTAACAGCAACTGCAACTACAATTTTCTCTTTTTTACCAATTTTACTTATGACAGGTGAGATTGGTAAGTTTATGCAAGTTTTACCAATAATGATAACTATACTTTTAATAAGCTCACTTGTTGAGGCATTTTTCTTTTTACCATTACATGCAAAAGATATTTTAAAAGTAAGTAAAGAAGATAGAAAGTCACATAAAATATGGGATTTTAACTATAAGCTTTATGAGACTGTTTTAAGCTTTTTACTAAAAGGTAGATACATATCTATATTTATAATGTTAATTGCTATTTTAACTACATCCTTTGGTATTTTTCAAACACAAAAGTTTAAATTTATGCCCACTTTTGATTCTACTCAGATTTATATTACAGGTTCAGTTGGTGTTGGTAAAAGAATTGAACAAACAGAACAAAAAGTAACTAAAATAGAGAAGAAAATAATTGATAGTTTAGATTTTAAATCCACTGTAAGTTCAGTATCATCAGTTACAGGTATGAAACTAGATGGTAAAAATCAACCCCATAATGAGGAGTTTTATTTTCATATTTTTGTAAACTTATATGAAAGGGCCCCTGTAAATGCATTTGAGAAGTATATAAATCCATATTTATCACCAAAATATGATGATACAAATATGATTAGAAATACAAGTGCCCAAGATGTGGTCAAGCAGTTAAAGAGTGTTTTAAATAAAGAGATAAAATCCAAAAAGTTTGAAGAGTTGAAGATATTTGTACCCCAAGCAGGAATTGTAAAAAATGATTTAGAAATAGCACTTTGGGGTGAAAATGATAAAGTACTAAAAGCTGTGGAAGATTTAAAATCATCCTTAAAAGAGATAAAGGGAGTTTCAAATATTGCAGATGATGCACTACTTGGTAACTATGAGTTGAAATTTAGATTAAACTCATATGCACATAAACTAGGTATTACAGAACAAGATATATTAAATGAGCTAAGACCATTCTATTTTAAAGCTACATACTCAAAGATGTTTGATGATAAGGGAATAGTTGAAGTGGTATTTAAGAGTAAATCAAAGGATAAAATAAGTAGCCTAGATAGCTTTGAGATTATAACATCAGATAATAAAAGAGTACTTTTATCACAAGTTGTAGAGTTTGTAAAAATACCTTCATACTCTCAAATTTTTAAAGAAAACAATAAACAAATTATAAGTGTAACTGGCTCACTTGATGATACAATAACATCAGCAGAAGTTTTTAGTAAGTTAGACTCTAAAGTAAAACAGCTTGATAAAAGTATAGAGTTGGAGATAAAAGGTGAACAAAAAGAGAATAAAAAAGTTCAAAAAGAGATGACACAAGCAGCCTTATTAGCTATGGTTTTAATATTTATAGCTCTTGTTTGGATGTTTGATTCTATTATTAAACCTTTTATTATATTAAGTACAATTCCCCTTTCAATACTTGGAGTTTTAATAGGGCATATAATTATGGGAATGAATATTACTATGCCAAGTTTAATAGGTATGGTAGGACTAGCTGGAGTTATTGTAAATGATGGAATTATTATGATGGATTTTATTAAAAAAGCTAAAAACTTAGATGAAATGAAGAAGTATGCAAAAATGAGACTAAGACCTATTTTACTCACATCTGCTACTACTATTTTAGGGCTTAGTTCTTTGATTTTCTTTGCATCTGGACAAGCTTTGATTTTAAAGCCTATGGCTGTATCTTTAGGCTTTGGAATTTTATGGGCTACGGTACTTAATTTATACTATGTACCAATGGTTTATAGAGTGTTTTACTTAAGAAATTCAAAATAGCTATATAGGTTTCAAGGGTTAGTTATATTATAAGAAAACTAGCCCTGAACTCTTGATAGAATGCTGTTTTGTTTATTGAAACCTTTTAGGCTTTTACCTGGATTTAGGTTTGTTATTGCAGCTTTACCTATTATATGTCTAAACTCTTCTTTGAAAAATGAGTGAAGTTTTAAGCCCCAAACATTATGTATAACAAGGGGTTCGTTTTGTTTAGAACCTATATAAATCATTATATGACCTTTTAAGTAAACTAAAGTTTGAAATGGTTTTGCATTTTTTAAAATAAATGCTTTTTTCTCTTTATTTGTTAAGTTTGATATATCAATATAAGTTCCATTTGTTGTTTGGGCTCTTGAGTTTCTACTTAAGTATTTTCCAAAAACTGCAAAGTAGTCTTTTGTAAAGCTAGAACAGTCTCTTTTATTAAGTAGTCCACCCCAACCATAAGGTTCATTAAAAAGTTGCTTTGCAATATCTATTGTAGTTGTTTTACTAAATTTTAGTGGAAAACTGCTTATATTACTTTTTTTAATGTCTATATATGATACTACTGCTTCTTGGTTTGAGTTTTTATTTGCTATTAGATATTTACTATTTTTTTTAGGAAAAAAAGTAGCTAATTTTATATACTCTTTAAAGTTACTATTTTCATAAATAGCAAAGTTATCTTTTATGGCTATATGGTAGTTATGAGTTTTAAACTCTTTTATAAATCTATTAGTTGTAAATGCTATATTGTGTATATCTATCCATCCTGCAAAAGAGGGCGTTTGTATAAAAGCCCATGCTTTATCTTTTGATAGGTGAGAGACAAATATAGGAGTATTTATCTTAAGTGTTGAATTTTGATTATAATCAAAAGGAAAACCCTCGCCAGCTTGATTTGGGTTTTTAAATAGTACTTGTTTTGTTGGTAGGGCTCTTATATTTGAGTTTTTTATTGTAATTGCTTTTCTTGCTAGCTTATTATAATCTTTGAAGTTTGAGTTTTTTTCTTGAAGATTAAACCACTTTTTTGTTGCTTTTTTGTGATTTTGTAGATATATCTCTTGATATTTGTAGTTTAAAGCCCATTTGGCTTCATCTTTTGGTATTGATACTTTTTCTAATCTCCATGGTGCAAAATATTTGTTTATAAACTCTTTTTTTAGTGTATGCTGTTTTTTAAAATTATTGCTACTTTTGATTTTGATTTCAAGCTCATCAAGGACTGTTTTAGGAAAAGTTATCTGTTTTTTCTCTTTATTAGAAGATATATAAATATTTTTACTACATCCTGTAAATAGTATTATACCAAGTAGCAAAAAAATATAGTTTTTAGTTCTCAAGTTGTTCCCTTTGGTTTTTAATTATTTTAATAAAATAAGTATTTAGAACACTTGAATTATCAAAGAGTTTATGGCTCTTTGATAAATTTAATTAAAATTCAAATTTTGTTTTTAGTTTAAAGAAGTATAGTACAGTTTTATACTGAATATACATAAATGGAATCATTAATAAAAAGTAAAATAGTGAGTATTTCTCCATAACACCATTTGCTGTTAAACCAAAGTTTACAAAAAACATACCAAATACCATAAATGCCACACCTGGACAAATTAGTGCAAATGATACAGGTGATTTAGTTTCACCATTTATATACTTCTCAAAGTATCCCATTTGTTTCATGATTTTATATCCTAATAGCCCAAAAATAATCTGTAGAGATACTATTGTAGATGTTAATGTAAATAGTGATGATTTAGCTAAGGTTGCATCAAAGTTATGATCTAAACCAAATGATACTCTAACAGCTGTAATTCCAAGTAGAGTTAAAATAGGTATAATTATCCAAAGTGATGGACTAGCTTCAAGTGAAACCCCGTGTTCAAACATATTTTTAAATCCAATTGTAAGTTTTATTATTAAAAGAAGTATACTAATTGAAGCAAAAAATATAGCACCAAAAATACCCATTGCATTTATTACAATATTATGACTCATAGCTCCAGGTGCTGCAAAACCTACACCAATCATAGCAAATGCAAATATTGAAATCATTTGAGATAGGTTATTGTTTTTTGTAAAATCAAAATCTCCATTTACCATAATTCTTGAAAAGTATTCAAAAAATATTTTTAAAGCAAAATATCCTGCAACTATAAATCCAAGTAAAGCAAAAGGAAACATAAACTCAACAATACTCCATAGATTTGGCACAAAAACTGCACCTAAAACAAAACATACATTAATAGTCATTGCATAAGTTAATGGTATAGTCATAAGAGATATTTCAGCATTTGAGTTTTTTAAGCTCTTATAAGCTTCTGTTTTTTTATATAAATTAAACTGTTTAGTACTAAAAATCAGTAACTTAAAGTGAAAAAAAGCAAAAAGTAGAATGAATATTAATGAAAATATAATAACAAAAGATAGCCATGTACCTTCCATCAATTTTGGCATAATAAAATCAAAGGTGGCCATTGGCGAACCTTTATGTGGTACTAGGAACATTAAATACATAAAAAATGATACAGATAGTCCTCCTGCTCCTAGTGCTGATAAAAAACACATTGGATTGTATTTTTCTCTTAGTTTCATTTGTTTTCCTTATAATTAAAATTTATGAAATATTACTAGATATTATATTAAAAAGTTATAAAATCAATATTACTTTCTATTATAATTCTTAAAAGTAAGAGAGTTATTGGTATAGTTTTATTATCAAACATAAGGTGAAGTATGTATAAAATATCTTTAGATAGAGAGCTTTTTGAGAGTATTTTAAATCAAACATGTAAACAAATAGTAAAAAACAGCACTAAGTATTGGAAAAAGGAGCTTTTAGAGCCTAAGCTCATTAATGATGAATTAACATATTCATTAAAAAAGTTTGATAGATTAAAACTAACAAATGGCTTAGGTGAAGATAAACCTCAAATAGTAATAGAGTGTAATGAAGTTAAATACTCTAGTATTCATAATAGGTTTGAGTTTATACTAGGCAGTATTATAGAGCAAAAAAATATAATTTTTGAAAAAGATTATAAAGATGATTTAATTAAAAAGCTTCAAGAAGAGAAAAAGCAGTTAGAAAATAGGGTAAATAAAGACTATTTAACAGATGTATATAATATGAAAAAGATGTATGAAGATTTAGATAGCTTTATCAATCAAAATAACTCAAATTTGCTTAGTGGTATTTTTATAAAAATTGATGATTTTAGAAAGATAAATTATAATCATGGTTATGATACTGCCAATAGAGTATTGCAGTTTTTATCAGAGATATTAAAAGAACACTCATACTATATAAATGGTGAGGTTTATAGATATGGGGGCGAAGAGTTTGTGATATTTGCTTTTCTTCCAAAAGATGAGATTATAAAAAAAATAGATGATTTAAAAACTGCTGTAAAGTCAAAAAGAGTCTATTATAAAAATAGTGATATTTTTTTAACAGTTAGTATCGGCATTAGTTTTTTTATTGATTGTAAAAATAAAGAAGAGTTTATAAATAAAGCAAGAAATAGTATTGCTCTTTATTAGCCATAACTAAAGGTTAGTTATAGCTAATTTGGACTACTTAGCAATCTTGTTAGCGATTGCTTCAATATCAGCATCTGATAGACTTGCTACTTGAGCTTTCATTAAACCTTTCATAGGTCCACCATAACTTCCATCTTTATAACCTTTCATTGCTTCAATGAACTCTGCTTTAGTCATATCTTTGATGATTTTAGACTTACCCATTGCTACTTTTTCACCATTTGCTCCATGACAAGAAACACATTTTGCATAAGGGTTTGCAAACGCAACACATGCTGTTAATAAAGATGCAGCTACTACTAATTTTTTCATATTTTAATCCTTCTATTTTATTGTAAGTTTATTCTATAAAACTTTTTATTAGATTTAATTGATTTTAGTCAATAATTGTGAAAAAAAGGTGAAAAATACCTTTTTTATCTCACAAAAACATTATTATTTTAAAGAATCAAGTAACTCTTGCTTTAAATCTTCTTTATTTATCTTATTTTTATCACTTGGAACTAATGGCAAAGATTTTTTATAAATTATTCTTGATGGTATCATATAAGAAGCTAGATGTTTTTTTAATTCAAAGGTTATCTCTTTTTGAGGGATTTCATTTTTTGAACTATAAACTAATACAATCTCTTCTTCAATCTCAGGATTTTGTATGGAAAATACCGCACATTGTTGTATAGAAGGAAAGTTATTCTCTACAACTGATTCTATTTCATATGGGCTTACTCTAAAACCTCTTGTTTTTATCATATCATCATGTCTTGATACAAAATAGAAGTAACCCTCTTCATCTTTATATACATAATCACCTGAAGCTATAACAGTTTCATCAGTTAATTGTCCATCAAGACAAATTACATCTTTTAAAATCTGAATAGACTTAAATCTTTCAGCTGTTTGTATAGGAGCATTCCAAAAGCCTTTGTATATGTAACCACCCCTATGAATTAACTCACCAACTTCCCTTGGTTTACACTCTTGTCCCTCATCATTTACTACATATAACTCAACATCTGGAATTGCTTTTCCAATTGAATCGGGTCTAATCCAGATTTGTGATGGTTCAAGATAAGTAGATCTAAACGCTTCTGTTAAACCATGCATTGAGTAAAATTTAGCATCTGGAAAATATTTATCTAAATCTTTTAACATTTTTTGTGTTACATTTCCCCCTGAAGAGGTTATAACTCTCACGTTTTGAAGCAGTTCAGAACTAGGAAGTCTATGCTCATCTTCATCAAACATCATAGTAATATTTATAGGCATAAGAGGTATTACTGTTACTTCATCATTTATCAAGTGATTAAAGAAATCATTTGGCAAAATAAATCTATGTAAAGCTAATGTGGCTCTTTTATACAGGCTGCAAAATAGCTGGTTTAGTCCATAATCAAGATTAAAGATAAGTATTCCTGAAATTACATCGTTTTCTTCTAACTCTAAATATTTAGATACAACTCTTGCTGAGTCTATTAAGTTTCTATGGGTGATTACTATTCCCTTTGGTTGACCTGTAAGTCCAAAAGAGTATGTAATTACTGCATTATCATGCCCGTTTACATCATGATGATAGGGTTTATTATAATACTTATATATCTCTTCAAATGAAGCAATATCTTTATGAGCTGTTTCATAAGATACAATATGACCATCAAAGTTAATCTCTTCTATACTTTCAAGTTTTAGTTTATCAGTAATAATACCTTTAATATCACAGTCATTTATAATATACTCAACTTGTTCAGGTTTTAGAAGTTTTGTTAAAGGAACCAAAACATAATCTGTTGATAATATAGCTAAAATAGCTATTACTTGATCAATTCCTTTGTTTGAATAAATACCAATTCTACTATTTTTTGGTAGGTTTAACTCTTTTAGATAAAAAGCTACTTGATTTGCTTTTTTCAATAAATCTTCATATGTAATGCTTTTTTCATTAAATACTATAGCTGTTTTTTTAGGATGAGAAATAGCAGCATCTTCTAGTAGTGTTCTAATACAGTTTATTGACATCTTAGCCCCTTATTTATTTGTTATACAAAGCGTCCAAATATCATAGTTTTCATCTCTTACTATGTTTGGCTTATGTTGTGAGTTTAATATTTTTCTATAAAAAAATGATACTATATCTTCTATCTCTTCTGGCTTTAGCACCTTTGTAATACCACCTGTAAATACTATTGAGTTAAGTGCTAATAGTTTTAGGTTTACATAGCCTTTTTTATAAGAAGAGACTTTACAAAGTACCAAGAAAATAGCAAGTTGCATTAAAACAGTTGTAGCTTTACTACTATGTTCATCAAGTATATTTTCAGTTAATTTTAGATGTGATAGTAGCTCGTAAACAAACTCATTGTTTTTTGCTGTGAAAATTAATGACTCCCTTGATTTAAATACACCAAGTTTTTTAAATACCAATCTATCATACTCATTTGTTGTAACAATATTTTCATCTACTAAATCTTTTGAGTAGTGAATATCAGTTGTAGCACCACCAATATCTATTAGGATATAAGGGTCTGCAACTTTAAATTTGCTATCAATCATAGGTAGGGTTTTATTTACTATATATGGAGTAGGGTAGATTCTATTGTTTGTTATTTCATATAGGTGTTTGATATCTTCTTTACCCATAATATCAGCTTGATAAAGATTTGTTAGATAATCTTTTAAGTCATCTTCTTTTACATGTAGTTTATTAGTAATAATATTTGGTAAAACAACAAGGTTTTGAATTTTTTTGCTTAGTTTTGGTGCATCTTTTTGGGTTCCTACATAAACAATATTTGAGTAGTTTATATCTTTTAAAAATTTAAATAACTTTTCATCAAATATATTTGAAACAGAATCAATTCCACCAACAATAATTACCACATCAATGGTTTCACTAGGTATTGAGGTTTTTTCTATATCTTTGTATAAAACTGTATCTATAATATTAATACCTGAATTAAATGCAATATTTGTAGCATATTTAAGTGAAAAGGAGTTTGTAACTCCTATTATCAATGTACTTAACCCACCATTTGCAGATGAACAAATAAAAACATCATCTTTTTTATAGTTGTGAATTATATCTCCACACTTATAAGTTAAATCATCAAAGATATCTTTATTAAAATCTCTAAAGTATTGTTCAATTTTCCCTGCTGTACTTACTTTAAAATAAGTACTTCCCACATCGATTAGTAACTTATCATTTTTATTTTCATTTACTTGGCTCATTGCATAATTCCTATATCATGGATAATATCATTTACTATTGAGGTAGTATCTTTTTTTAAATCGCATTGAGCTTTTTCATACTCAAAGCACTTCTTGGGAATTGGAACTTTTCCTCTTTTGATTATTCTAATATTTTTATTTTTATCTCTTATTGTAATCATTTCGTTGTGGTTAATAATATGTGGTGAAAATGGCACATCAATCGTTCCATTTTTTATGCTGTTGAATACCTTTCTCCATAAAGTATCAGCGGGGTCGTTAAATACAGCTTCCATAATAGCCATAACTTCTGCTGTTAAGTTCTCTTCCTCTTCTTTATCAACTACATTTGGAAGACCATTTAAGATTCTTAGAAGATATTGTGTATTTGCTACAGTTTCGGCATTTGCCTCTTTTGTAGGGATACCTGATGCTTCTTGATTAGTTTTTGTAATAATCTTATTTGCACCAACCATTGAAGCAATTACTGTACTCATTGAGATAAGTTCAGATGCAAAGTTAGAATCCATTGGAAATGCACCCATCCATTGGTGATAAACAAGATGTATATCTGCATCACTACAATTAATCTCATTTGCATAATAGTTTGCAAGTTTTCTAATAACTGCACCCATTACAATATCTTGGTTCATTGAACCTGTTTGAGAAAATGATACAGAAAATGACTTAACACCCTCTTCAAGAGATAAAAGCATCTCTAGTAGTTGAATAACTATAGTAATACAAGGTGGAACAAGTGTAGCTGTTAGTGGTCCAAATGACTCTCTATTTATTGGTTCATTTAAAACAGAGTATTTAGCACAAACTTTTTCAACATACTTCCAGTATAAAAATGCTTTATCTAATGGGAAATTTTTAGAGTATGGTAAAAGGTAAGTAATAGGTCCACCCTCAATCTCAAAAATACCTGAAGCAATTGCTGTTTCAATTAATAGTCTTGCATCCGGAGTTCCATGTCTTAAACTAATTGGTTTATTAAAGTGAGTCATCATTTTTCTTGAGTTTCTATATCCATGTGTTACAAGAGGGTAACCATTTAGCATATCAACTTCATTCTCTTCACTAAGTCTTAACATCTTTTTTGCTGTTTCATAGTCATTTAATCTTGTATTTGAATCAATAGTACATGGTAAAACATCCACATTAGCTTCATTGAAAAACTCATAAAGTGCAAACATCTTGTCATAAGTGGGAAACCCACCTCTTGGCTGCACTAGCATTTTATTTTTTGTTTTAAAGTTATGAGAGATAAAAAGGTCTTTTGAGGCGTTTTTTACAAACTCTTCAACTTCTGCAAAATCAAAATTGTCTATATGCTCATTACTTAATATTATATTTCTCTCTTCTTGCAATAGACTCATTTATTTCTACCTTCCATAAATTTTTCAAGCTCATCAAGTCCTGTATTTAAATCAACTTGATGAAAAACTAAATCAAAGCCATAGTTTTTAAACCTTGGTACAATATCGCAAGCACTTCCTGTACCTACTACTAAGTTACCACCTATCATAAAAACCACGTTATCTAAAAGATTTCCATATTTTGTTTTTAGAATTTTTACTTCTCTACACCAGCCCTCAGCCTCACCATTTAGTGAAGAGATTAATAAAATATCTGCATTTGTTTCTATTACTGCATCTATAAACTCTTCTAAATAAGTATTAACCCCTAGATTAAAAACCTCAAAACCTCTTGCTTGAAGTGAAAGGTCGATAAGTCTATTTGCTACTACATGGATGTCATTTCCAACTACACCTGTTACTACTTTCATATTATTAACCTAATGTCTATTATTTTATTTACTAGTTAAGGGCGGAATAATATCAAAAAATTGGTTATGATACTATTAGTTGAGTTTCTAATCTTAAAATTACTAAGATTTAAGTCTAAATAAAAAAGGCAATTAGCCCTTTTTATTTTTAAAGTTTTGATTCAATTAAGTTTATTAACTGTTCTAATCCAAAATCTTCAAGTAGTTCACCATTTACGAAGTATGAAGGTGTTTTATTAACACCTAGTTTTCTAACATCAGCCATATCTTGTTTGATTATTTCTTCATATTTTGGATTTTTCATATCTTTTTTTAGTTTTTCCATATCTAAATGTTTGGAATTTTGCAAAATTTCAAGTAGTATATTTGGTTGGGCTACATGTTTTTTAACCCAATATTTTTGTGTAACAAAAGTAAGTTCTAGGGTTTGTAAAAACTTATCTTGAGCTCTTGAAGCCTCTAAGATTTTCACTATTTTATCTGAGTTTTTATGAAATGGAGCATATCTATAAATAAGCTTTATATCTCCTTTATTTTGTTTCATAATCTCTTTTACATAAGGGTGGAATAGGGCACATGTACCACAAGCTGGATCAAAAAACTCTACAAGTTGTACTTTTGCATCTTCATTTCCAATACTAAATGAGTAGTCTTTTACTA
Organism: Campylobacterota bacterium; assembly: GCA_051746405.1. GTDB lineage: Bacteria > Campylobacterota > Campylobacteria > Campylobacterales > Arcobacteraceae > Arcobacter_B. The sequence goes on along the minus strand of JBNJFB010000015.1, from coordinate 30,682 downwards.
AAGCATCTTGATTTTTTTGTACTTTACTGTTTATCTTTTGTGACTGATTATTATTATAAACAACTACTGCTATAATAAAAAAAGCTACAATCACAGCTAATGAAATAGCGACTGTTTTTTTGTTTTGCATGGTTTACCTTTAAATTTTTTAAAATAGTAACAAAAAAAGATTAATCATTTATTTCAAGGTAGTTGAAAAAGTGCTTTATGTCTTAACTTTTGTGTTGTTTTTACTCTTTTTATTGCTTTAATTACTAAATCTTTATTTTTCTCTTTTGTGATCTCTTTTGCTTTTTTGTAGAAGTATAAAGCTTTGTTTGTTTTATTTAAGGCTTCAAAACTTAAAGCAAGGTTATATAAAACTTCCCAACTTCTATTTTTGAGTTTTTGATTTAGATTTTTAAAAATTTCATTTGCTCCAATAGTTTTATCATCATCTAAAAGTTCAACCCCTTGTTCAAAACTTTTAATTATCTTCTTATCTGTTTTGATACTATTTATCTCTTCTATTATTTCAAGCTTTTTATACTCATACTTTGGACTTATATCTTTTACAAACTCATAAGCTATCTTTTTTGCTAGTTTTGTATTTGTTTCTTGCTTTTTTCTATACATACTAAAATGGTCATAAAACTCTTCAAAACATCTATTCTCATATTTACTTTTAGAGTAGCTTTTAGCAAAAAGAGTTGTTTTAAGGTCTGGTTGTAAAACTTCAATATTAGTGGTTACTTTGTATGTTCTTTTTTCACAAGGTATATATTTTATTTCACGTTCAATACACTCATTTGTTTTTTTTAAAAAAACAAGACAGTTATTTGTAACCTCTTTTTTATAATAGATTTTATAATCCAGTGAAGATTGAGTTATATCTGCTTTTATTATTGCATCTATATTACTATTTATATTGCTTAAATTAAAAAGTTTCTTATTATTAATACTTGCTTTTAAAAGTTCCTGCTTTATTGCTATTTCTTGTGATATTTTATCATTTTCTATATCTTGTAAGTAGATGTTTGTAATTTTACTATTTTCTATTTGTGAGGGTGTTATTCTTTTTATAGTAACTTTTGAAGTACAAGCACTTAAAAAAAGAGTTAATAAAACTATATTAATAAATCCTAAATAAACTTTCATATTGTCACCTTTATAAGCTATAGTATAACCTATTTGTGTATAAAAAGTGAATAAATAAGTATAGATTAATCCAAAAATGAGATAATATGTTTTTAATACTAATATAGGAGAATAAATGGGTTTTTTTACAGCAGATTTGTGTGATGAGTATGATGACAAAATTGAAATATTAAGTTCAAAATTTAAATCTTTTGGAGGGACTAAAAAGTTTAGAGGACAGGCTATTACAGTCAAATTAGATAAAAATAACAAAGATTTAATTTCACTTTTAAAAGATGAAGATGGTTCAGGAAAAGTTGTAGTTGTAGATGTTGAAGAGAAATACTATGCAGTTGTTGGTGAAAATTTAATGAAACTAGCAAACAATAGTAGATTTGAAGGAATTATTGTAAATGGTTATGTAAGAGATGTGGTGGAGACAAAGGAGTTTGAAGTAGGACTTTTAGCTATTGGAACTTGCCCTAGAAAATATATACCAATTCAAGATGCTAAAATAAATGTACCTGTTTGTATTGATGGGGTTACAATAAATAAAGATGACTATATTTATGTGGATCAAGATGGAATTGTAGTTTCAAAAAAGAGTTTAATATAATGTATCTATTTGGATTTGGTTCTCTTATAAATTTAAATAGTGCTCAAAAGTCATTTCAAAGAACTCTTACTTATAAAGATTTAGTACCTGCTAGTATAAGAGGTTATAAAAAAGTATGGGATTCAATAGTGTCTATTGACTTTGAAGATAAAACTGTTAATGGTATTTTTTTAAATCTACAAAAAGATGAAAAAGCTGTTACAAATGGAGTTGTTATAAAAATTACAGATGAAGAGTTTGAGGCTTTAAAGATTAGAGAAAAAAACTACTCAAAAGCTATTATTAAAGCAGAAGATGTAATTGGTGCCTCTTTAGATGAAGATGTTGTAGCTTTTATGACAACAAATGATAAGTTTTTAGCAAAACCTGGTGATAAAAACTGCTATATCCCTGCAAGATATATAGATATTTTAACTAATGCTTTTAAACATTATGACAAGAAGTTTGTACAAGAGTTTAGTAAGTGTTTAGAAAATTTACCTTTTGAAGTAAAAGAGGGTTCATATAAGTTTAGTGACCCCACTCAAAACAAGTACGCAAAAGAGGGATTAACAAAGTAGATGAGAAATAGTTGTTGTAATATTTATACTTCAAAGTTTTATTTATCAAAAAGATTAAATCAAAATGAGAAAATTATCTCAAAAAATGATAAAGGGTTATTTATAACCCTATGTGAAGATGATAGTTTTGAAAAGTTTGAAGAGGAGTTAAATGAGCTTACAGGAAACACATCTTTTTACAAAATCAAAAAAAAGATATCTTCTACATTTATATCATTTATTTCTATTTTAGCTATTATGTTTGCTATTTTATCAGCATCTATTTATGAAGACCTATTTAAAAAGATTATCTTTGAACTTCCTTTTGATTGGACTATAAATGATACTATTGGTATGTTTTTTGTTCTAATTTTTTTGTTTGGACTTTTTTTAATGCCATCTATTTTAGATGGTGAAAAAAATGAGTTTAAAGATATACTTTTTTCTTGGTTTAATAAAGATATTAAAAAGTTAAGAAGAGTAAAGCAAGCATTAAGTGGTTTTGACGAAAAAGTTACTGTTCATATTTTTAATATAGAACTATTTAAAACTACTCATTGGGCAAATGAAGTTTTACTAAAAGCTACTATTTCAAAGTTTTCAAATATAAATCTATATGTTAGAAATGACCAGGCTTCAAATATAAAATCAAAACTAAACAGTTTTAATCTATTAGATGTAAGAGTAAACACTCAGGAAAAAATATCAAGAAAAATCAATACAAAGCTTGACTTCTTGCTTTTTAAAGAAGAAAAAGAGCTATTAGCTTTAATGCAACTTTCATCAACTATGGTTGTCAAAAAAGATAAGAATACTAAGTATTATCTATCTTTAGAGTTTTTTGAGTATTGTGCAAAAAATTTTCTAAGTACAAAAGTAAATGATGAGATTTTATTATCAAACTACCAAAATTTTATAAGTAGAGCTTTTGATGATTTTTATTTTCTTTTGCAAGAAGATAGTATGTATATATATCTAAATGAGAATATAGACTTTAGAAAATTAAAAGATGAACAAAGAAGATTATCTTATTATCTAAGAAATCATATAGAAGAGAGTATTAAGTATTTTGATAATCCAATTTCATTAATTATTTTATATTATTATGTGAAGGATATAGTATTAAATGAAAGAAGAGTTATACTAATATTAGAGAGTTTAATTGATTCAATTTATAAGCAACAAAACTATGAATTAATTCAGATGTATTGGTTTGAAATAGCAGGTTTAATGTTTGATTTTAGTGATTTTGAAGTTTTTGAAAGTTCATTAAAATCATATTATAGAAAGCTTAGTATAAACTCTTTGGATAGGTTACTATTTTTATTTGAAAGAAATGGTTATTTTAACGAAGCTTTATTGCTTGCAAACTATTTATATGAATTAAATGAAAACAGTTATGCAGTAACTATTTGCTCAATATATGAAAGAATGGGTCAGTACGATAAGGCTTATAACTCACTACCAAAAACTTTGCTAAAAAGATATGAAGATAAGCCAAATGATATTGAAGTAAGATATCTTCAAAGAAAAGCATGGATAATAGTAAGCCAAAGAAAGCAGAATCTAAAAGAAGAAGGGCTTGAAGCACTAAGTAGTTTAAAACAGAAGATTTTTGCTCATAATAAAAATAATGAACCTTTATGGCTTTGGCACTATTATAATATTAAAGCAAACTATGAAGAGTGGCAAAAGGATTATGAAAAAGCTATACAAAACTATAAAAAGTGTTTAAGTATTCCAGCACTTGGGTCCTTTGAATATGGTGCTACTTTTATAAATATGTCTATTGCATATAGATTTTTATATATTCAAAGTCCAAATGATGAATCTAATATAGAAAAATCAATAAAGCTTGGAAATATAGGTGTGAAACTAAAACAATCTGTTGGAGATAGGGATGAAATGCCTGTAGTGTTGCATAATCAAGCATTGAATCTTTTATATAAAATATTATATGGTAAAATTTCAAGTAATATTTTAAACAGATGTATAAAAATTACTGATAATGCAATGGATATATTAAATGACACAGGTTCATGCAAAAAGTTAGGTGTTCTTTTAATGGAGAGTATTATATCAAAAGAGTTAGCAAATATAAACAGTGAAAATATGAAAGATAGATTAAAAAGTGAGTATGGAAAAATTGATGACAATGAGTCCAAACAGCTATTAGATATATACAAACAGTTTGTAAAAAGCAATAAAATCAAAAAAATTGATTTCTTAGAGAAGAAATTGTAAAACCATAGTATAAGGAGACGAGATGGATTTTTTTAGGACCTCTATAAATTTACAAGAGGGAACAGTTGAAAAAAAAAGAGAAGAGATAAAAAACTATTTTCTTCAAACATATGAATTAGATGAGAGGTTATTTGATTTATTAAAAGAGAAGAAGAATATTTTAGAACAACCAAATAGATTAAGACATCCATTAATTTTTTATTATGGTCATACTGCAACTTTTTTTATAAATAAACTTATTCTTGCAAATATCTTAAAAAACAGAGTAAATAAAGAGTATGAATCTATCTTTGCAATAGGTGTTGATGAAATGTCTTGGGATGATTTGGATTCAAAAAACTATTTATGGCCTACTTTTGAACAGACTAAAGCCTATAGAGATAAGGTAAAACAGGTAGTTTTAGATTTAATTGATACTATTGAATTTACTATGCCTATAAACTGGGAAAGTCCCATGTGGATTATTCTTATGGGAATTGAGCATGAAAATATACATATTGAGACATCATCAGTTCTATTAAGAGAATTAAAAATGAAGTTTTTAAATGATAAAGAACTATTTACTTATGAAGACAGTGCAAGCCAAACATATCCAAAAAATGAGCTTCTTAATGTGAAAGGAGGGGAAGTAGTACTTCAAAAAGATAGACAAAATCCTATTTATTATGGTTGGGATAATGAGTTTTCATACCATAAAGCATACATCAATGATTTTGAAGCCTCTAAATACTTAGTATCAAATGGTGAGTTTTTAGAGTTTGTAAAAGCAAATGGATATAGTAAACCTGAACTATTTAGTGATGAGGGTAAAGAGTGGTTGGATTTCACACAAGCAAAACATCCTACTTTTTGGGTTAAAAAAGAGGGTAGGTACTATTTAAGAGAGATTAATAGAGTTGTACCACTTCCACTTAATTATCCAGTTGATGTAAATGTATATGAAGCCCAAGCCTTTTGTAAATACCTAAGTAACAAACTTGGATATGAAGTAAGACTTCCAAGTGAGGATGAATACTACAGACTTTATGACTACACAAATGCAGGGCAAAAAGAAGCAAACATAGGTCTTAAACAGTTTAATCAATCTCCTGTGGATAAATATAAGTTTGATGAGTTTTATGATGTGGTAGGTAATGTATGGCAATGGAGTATAACACCAACTTATCCTTTTGATGATTTTGAAACTCATCCTATTTATGATGATTTTACAACACCAACTTTTGATGATAGACATGCACTTATAAAAGGTGGTTCTTTTATCTCACTTGGAAATGAGACTTTAAAGAGTGCAAGATATGCATTTAGAAAGCATTTCTTCCAGCATGCTGGATTTAGATATGTAAAATCAAACAATGAATATAGAACTAAGTTAAACGATAATGTATATGAAACTGATGAACTTATATCACAATATTGTGAATTTCACTACGGTAAAGAGCATCTTGGAGTTAAAAACTTCCCTAAACATAGTGTTGAACTACTAAAACCTTATATAAAGGATTTAAAAAAGACAAAAGCACTAGACTTAGGATGTAGTGTTGGTAGAAGTACTTTTGAGTTAGCAAAAGATTTTGATGAGGTTTTAGGTATTGATTTTAGTGCAAACTTTATAAATGTGGGTGTAAAACTTCAAAAGTATGATTCACTTATTTATAAAATCAAAACGGAGGGTGAACTTTTTGATGAAAAAACAATATCATTGGCTGATTTTGAATTAGATGATTTAAAAGATAAAGTCTCTTTTATGCAAGGTGATGCTTGTAACTTAAAAGATATCTATACAGGATATGATTTGATTTTCTGTTCAAATTTAATAGATAGATTATACTATCCTCAAAAGTTTTTAGAAGATATACCTACAAGATTAAATGAAAAAGGTATGCTAGTACTTCTCTCACCTTATACATGGCTTGAGGACTACACTCCAAAAGAGAACTGGCTTGGTGGATATATAAAAAACAATAAAGAAGTAAAAACTTTAGATACTTTAAAGGCAAACTTAAAAGATTTTGATTTAGTAGATACTATTGATGTTCCTTTTGTAATAAAAGAGACAAATAGAAAACACCAATATACAATTTCACAGATGAGTATCTGGAAAAAAAGATAGGAGTAATCCTGTCTTTTTTGATTAGCAAGGAAATAAGAGTTAGGTCATCGATTTCCACTTTTAGAAAAACCAAGTTTACAATTCAATACCTGATCCTTTAGTTCATATAATAAAAAATCTATAAGGTTAAATTTTAATACTTCATAAAAGATGTAAGTATAAAATCAAAACTTGATAAACATATATGAATAAAATAGATTTTCAAAAGATTAATTCTGATATAATATGCAATAAAAGAAATATTAAAGCTAAATAATCAATTTAATATGCAAAAAAGGTATAAATATGATTGAGTTTATGACTCCTTATGATATTATGGAAAAGTTTGTTGATATGATTGAAAATGTTAGGGTTCAAAAAAATATGACTCAAGAAGAGTTATATAAAGCTGCTGGTATGACTCAGCGATCTTATGCAAACTTTATCAAAACAAAAAGTACAAAGTTTGTTAATATAATAAATCTTCTAATCGCTCTTGATTTAACAGCTAAGTTAGATGAGCTTATTAAAAATGAATCATTTAATTCTCTTGATGAGATTAGAGAAAAAAACTCAAAAATTACAAAAAAAAGAGTTAGAAAATAAGGTGTAAAATATGAAAGAGATTGATGCTTATATATACGGTAAAAAAATTGGAACTATGATTGAAAATAATGGTTTCATATGGTTTGAGTATGATAAGAAATTTAAACTTGATAGTTTAGAAATATCTCCTATTAAAATGTCAACAGAAAAATTCTCTACTCCTCAAACAAACCAAGAACACAAAGATTTATATAAAGGTATGTTTGGAGTTTTTTTTGACTCCTTACCTGATAAACATGGTATGCCTTTTATTGATAGATACTTTGAAAAAAAAGATAAAAAACCTTATGAAATAAACTTATTAGATAAACTAGCTTTTATTGGCAATAGAGGTATGGGAGCTATAGAGTATATTCCTCAAGAAAAAGATGAAAATATTTCATCTGAATTTATAATAAATGCAAGAGAAGCATACGAACAGATGAAAGAAAATATAGAAAGCGAAAACTCTTCAATTCAATCTCTTATGAATATTAGAAATAGTGTGTCTCCTGTAGGTGGAGGAAGACCCAAGATGCTAGTTCAATATAACTATAAAACAAATAAGATAAGATTAAATAGTTCTAATTTATATAAAGATTTCACAAGAGCTATTATAAAATTTGATGAGATATATGAAGGTGTAGGAAGCATTGGGCTTACTACTTTAGAGTATATTTTTATGACTATGGCAAAAAAAGCAGATATTAACACAGCCCAATTTGAACTTATTTTTGAGAATAATGCAAAGCATCTTTTAGTAAAAAGATTTGATAGAGATAAAGATGATGAAAAGATACATATGTGTACAGCATCAGGTCTAATGCATATTGATATAAGTATTCCTCAAGCAACTTCATATGAGTATCTATTTATACTTACTAGAAAGTTATGTAAAAACCAAAAAGATATAGAAGAACTTTATAAAAGAATGATATTTAATATTCTGATTTTTAACTTTGACGATCATGCCAAAAATTTTGCTTATTTGATGAACAAAGAAGGAAAATGGAGTTTATCTCCTGCTTATGATATTACATATTCAAAAGGGCAAGCAAGACAGCATCTTACTACTATAGCAGGTAAAACTTTAGATATTACAAGGGTAGATGTATTAGAAATAGCAAAGAGACAAACTATAAAACCATCAATTGCAAAAAAAATTATTGATGATTGTATTGAAATTGTGAAAGATTTTGAAGAAACTGCACAAGAAGTTGGACTTGATAATGAAGAGATTTCAAATTGTTGGATAGATATACAAAGTCAAATTGAGTTGTTGAAGGCAAGATATATTCCTTATAAAAATTCTTGCTTTTAGCTATTATTAATTTATAAATGATAATCTTGTTTAATATGTTTATACTATAAGGAATAACATGGATAATTTTATAAAACCAAAAATACAAGAAAATTATGATGGTGCTATTAGAAAGGTTGGTTTTGAACTGGAGTTTTCAAATATTGATATGCAAAAGATTTTGAATATTTTAAGTGAGGTTCAAAAGTTTGAGATAAAAAAGATAAATAATTTTTTATATGAACTAGAGTCCCAAGATGGAACTTATATATTAGAGCTTGATTTTGAACTTCTTACAAAACAAAAATTAAAAAAAGAGGCTAAAAAGCTTTTTGATAAAACAAGTATTATTATCGAAGATAAGGATATAGAGAGTATTCAAGATTTTATAGGGAACTTTTCAAAAGATATAGTGCCTTATGAGATTAGTACTCCTCCTTTACCTTTAACAAAGATTTATAAAGTTGATGAGTTAGTTAGTAACTTAAGTAAAAATAATGCTTATGGAACAAAAGATAGAATTTACAACGCTTTTGGACTGCATATAAATATTGAATTAGTTTCATTAAATATAGAAAGCATACTTTCGTACTTAAAAGCTTATGTTATTTTACAAGATTTTTTAAATCACGATGCAAAGGTTGATATTATTAGAAAAATTACACCTTTTATTGATGATTTTAAAAGTGATTATATTAAATATATACTAAAAAAAGGTTATAAGCCATCGCAAGATGAGTTTATTGAAGATTATATAAGATTTAATCCCACAAGAAATAGGTCACTTGACATGTTACCTATACTTGCATTTTTAGATGAAGAAAAAGTAAGAACATATCTACCAAAAGAGAAAATAAAAAAAAGACCTGCTTTTCATTATAGATTATCAAACTCATTAATAAGTGATAAAAACTGGAATGTTTCCCAAGAGTTTAATAGATGGATTTATGTGGAGAAACTAGCTAATGATAAAGAGTCGCTAGAAGAGCTTAGTGATAAATATTACAATCATTTAGATACTATAATAAACTTAAACACATGGAATATGGAGATTACCAAATGGGTAGAAAAAAACCTATCATAGGTGTTTGTTTACCTAATAAAGGAAACTTTTTTGCATATATATTCATAAAATTAAATCTATATTTACAAAATGCAAAAGCAGTTAAGTTAAAACCATCAAGAAAAAATATGGATATAGGTAAACTTGATGGGTTTATTTTAAGTGGAGGTAGTGATATAAATCCAGCAATTTATGGAGCAAATGAGGATGCACACAATACACCACTAGATAAAAAAAGAGATAGCTTTGAACTTGAAATGCTAGATAAAGCATATAAAAGAAAAATCCCTATATTAGGTATTTGTAGAGGTGCTCAACTTATAAATATATATTTTAAAGGAAATTTATATCCTACAATATTAGATTTAGATGAGTATATTATTCATAAAAACTCAATTTTTCCTATAAAAACTGTATTTATCAAAAAGTTTACAGGTCTGTTTTCAATAATAAGAAAAAAAGAGGTTGTAGCAAATAGCATTCACAATCAAGCTATAAAAGAAGTGGGAAAAAATCTAAAAGTAACAGCTAAGCATGAAAAAATAATTGAAGCTATAGAAAAAGTTGATTATCCTTTCTTATTAGGAGTGCAATGGCACCCTGAATACTTAATATATTTAAAAGAACATCGAGAAATATTTAAACATTTAGTGAAAAAATGTAAAATTTAAGTATAATTGATTTTATGTTTATTAGAAAATATAAAATCGATAAAGTTATTATATTAATTTTTTCACTCAGTTTTTTTGTTTTTATTATAAACTTAAGTATTTACTATGCAAAATACCAAGAGATAGTATATGAAGAGTTGTTTGAAGCAAAAGCCCAAATAGTAAATATCTATGATAAACAAGAGTATAATGTACTTAAATTTAAAAGTGAAAACTTTACATTTTTTTCAAGTTTTGAAAAAAGAAGTGATGTAAAAAAATATGATGTTTTAAAAGTAGCCTTTATCACCACAAATCTCACTTTTATAGATTTTCTAAAAGGTTTTTATGTAAATACAGTTTTTTATGAAAAACAATCAATTGGTAACAATATATGGAAAACATTAAGAAATTATAGTGATTCACAACATCATAACGAAATGATACAAGAGCTTTATCAAGCTTTGTTTTTTGCTAATCCTATTGGTGAAGAGTTGCGACAAATATGTGCAAATTATGGAATTAGTCACTTAGTTGCACTAAGTGGTTTTCATCTTGCAGTTTTAAGTTTTATTATATATTTTACTATCTATTATCCATACAGTTTTTTTCATAAAAGATACTTTCCCTATAGAAATAGAAAATTTGATATCTTACTTATTACACTATTTTTTCTTTTTGTATATTTGCTCTTTACAGGTTTAGTTGCATCTTTGACTAGAGCTTTTGTTATGATGGCTTTGGGGATTTATCTATTAAGGAGTGATATTAAAATTTTCTCTTTTACTACACTATTTTTGATTTTTGCCATAGTAGTTGCACTTTTTCCAAACTATCTATTCTCTTTATCTTTATGGTTTTCTATTTTTGGTGTTTTTTATATATTTTTATTTATAAGATATTTTAATAATATAAAAAATAGAGTATTTCAAATACTACTATTTAACTTTTGGATTTATTTAGCTATGAATCCTATTGTTCACTACTTTTTTGATGTTACATCATTTGCACAGCTACTTTCACCTTTTATAACTATAGCTTTTACGGTTTTTTACCCTTTTGAGTTATTTGCTCATCTACTTGGTTTTGGCGGTATACTTGATGGTTTTTTGGATTGGTTTTTAACTTTGAAAGTAGAGGTTTTTAAGATTAGCACTCCATTTTGGTTTTTTATTTTATTTTTAGGAACTTCATTTTTAGCAATAGCTTATAAAACTGCTTTTACTGTTTTAAATATTTTATTAATTGGGTTTACTTTATTTATGTATATATAGTAAAAAAATTGACCTAAATATTACTTTTATTTGCTAAAATGTAAGTTTAATATAATAAGGAAGCAAGAATGGTAATAAATGAGGATTTTTTAAAAAAAATATTAAACTATTTTTATAGTTTTGGTTTAGAGTATGGAAAAAATTAAGAAACTTTTTGTAGATGGAAGTGTAAATCCAAAAGAGAATATCGGTTTTGGTGCTTATCTATTTTGTGATGATTTGAATAATTGTACAAAAGATATGGTAGTTACAAAAAAATTTACAAATACTTCATCAACAAAGCTAGAAGTTCAAACTCTATTATGGGCTATAAGTGAAATAGATACTAAAGCAAAATTTGTAGTTTATACAGATTGTCAAAATATTCTTTCATTGTTAGAAAGAAAAAAGAGACTTGAGGGTAAAAACTACTTTACAAAAACAGGTAAAAAAGTTAGAAATGAAGAGCTTTATCGAAGTTTTTTTACTCTTTACGAAAAATATAATTTTGAAATTATTAAAGTAAAAGGACATAAAAAAAGCTCAACAAAAGATGATATTGATTTACTATTTAATTTTGTTGATAAAGCTTCACGTACAAGATTAAGGCAGGAGTTTTAGATACTCTTCTCTAGGTATTTCATATGCACCTAAACTTGCTAAGTGGTCATTATAGACTTGACAATCTATAAGCCTTATGCCATTTTGTGAAGCTTGTTTGCATAGATGATAAAAAGCAACTTTTGAAGCATCGCTTACTTTTGCAAACATACTCTCCCCACAAAAAACATCACCTATTAATATTCCATATAGTCCACCAACTAGTTCATTATCTAAATAACACTCTATGCTATGTGCATAGCCTAAATTATATAAATTTGTATAGGCTATTTTAAAATCATCATTTATCCAAGTTTCATCTTCATGTTTTCTTTTTATTGATGCGCAGTTTTCTATGACTTCTTTAAAGTTTTCATTTGATTTTATAATAAAACCTCTATTTTTCACTGACTTTTTGAGACTTTTTGAGACTTTCATCTCTTGAGGGTATAGTATCATTCTTTTTTGGGGACAAAACCAATGAATATGATTATATTCATCAATAAACCATGGAAAAATACCATTTTTATATGCATTTAATACTCTTTGCGGGTGAAAATCACCTCCAATTGCTACTAAGTCATCATTCATCATATCAAGTGAGGGAAACTCAAAGTTATCTAAATCTAATAAGTATATACGGTGCTGTTCATCTAATAGTCTCATTTTATCAATTCCTTATGTCTTGCAATTATATATTAGTTTTTTTAAAAATTAATAAATTAAGTTGTAAGTGATAAGTTGATAATATAAATCAAAAAAGAGAAAAATGATTGATTATAAAAAGAAAATAACAACCCATAGGGAGTTTTATCCAATTGATGATATTAGTATCTCTTATGAAAGTGACAGAGGAAGAATCTTTTCCGCACCTGCGTTAAGAAGATTACAGAAAAAAACTCAAGTCTTTCCTTTGGAGTTAAATGCAGCTGTTAGAAGCAGACTTACTCACTCTTTAGAAGTTTCCCAAACAGCTAGATTTATTTCAAAAACTATTTTGAAAAAGCTTGATAAAAAGTATGGGTTAGATCTACTTGATGATGCATTTATCTCAACAGCTGAAATGTCTAGTCTATTACATGATATAGGAAATCCACCTTTTGGTCATTTTGCAGAAGATGCTATAAATGATTGGATGAGAAGAAATGCTGTTAAAATATTTGATTGTATGATTGATATAGAAACAAAGGATGAAAAAAGATTAAAAACTATTCTTATAGAAGATATATGTAACTATGATGGAAATGCACAAGCTATAAGAGTAGTGACAAAGCTTCAAAGATTAAACTTATCATATACTCAAATTGCATCTATTTTAAAATACTCAAGAGTAGCACATGAAAATAGACCTGATAAATCTGAACCACTATCTTATCTTATGAAAAAACCTGGGTATTACTATTCAGAAAAAGATATAGTAAATAAAATCTGTAAAGCATTAGAGATAAAACCAGGGTGTAGGTTTCCTATTACTTATATAATGGAAGCAGCTGATGATATCTCCTATTTAAATGCAGATATGGAAGATGCAGTTGATAAAGGCATATTAAGATTTGAGGATATTTATAAGCTTATAAAGCAAGAGTGTGAGACTATGGAAGAGACATATCTTTCTGATTTGGTTGAGCAGTTTTATAATAAAGCTTTAGAAAAAGAGGATGAGCCTTATCAGTTTAATCTATTTTTAACTCTAACTAGAGCTAAACTAACAAGGGAGTTAGTAGAGCATGTGGCTAATATATATGTACAAAACCATGAAGAGATATTTAATGGAGTTTTTAATAATGCCTTGCTTGAGTATGATAAAAATAGTAAATATACAAAAGCTATAAAAGTCCTACAAAACATATCAAAAAAATATATTTATACCAATAAAGATAAACAGACTTTAGAGTTAAAAGGTCACAAAATATTAACAAGTTTATTAGATAACTATAGTGTGTTATTAAATCTTTCATGTAAAGAGTTTGAAGCATTAATTGAAGATAAAACAATTAGCTGTTTTTTATCTCAAAGATTAATTAAAAGAGTTTCCTCTAAACAAATAGTGGCATATAAACATAGCATATCGCAAATAGAGTATAAAAAATATAGTAATAAATATCTATTAGAAGAGCTGTATTATAGGGTTCGCTTGGTTATTGATTATATATCTGGAATGACAGATGATTTTGCACTTGATGAGTATAAAAAATTAAATGCACTAATATAGTTTATGTTTTATATACTTTTAAGTTAAAAAAGTGTTATAATTGTACTAACAAAAGAATACGGAGGTGTTAATGAGGAAGAATTATCACTCTTAGAATTGTTAAGCTTTAAAATCTAAAAATTCACTATAAAGTGAATGGGGTAAATAAAAAGTTTATCTACACACAAAGTATCATTTAAACAAAAAGGGAGAAGAATTAAATCTTTTCCCTTTTTTTATTTATATAACTCCTAATTTATTTAAAAATAGAATTATAATAGCAATTGGCACTATATATCTAATAAGTATATACCAAATATTAAAAACAGTTTCACTTACATAAGCTGTAAATTTCTCTTTTAGCATCTGTTTATCTACAAAGTATCCAAGAAAAACACATGTTACAATAGCAGCTGTTGGCATCATTACTGATGATGTAATAAAATCCATCCAATCAAAAGCATTTTTTCCAAAAAATGTTAATTTATCACCAAAGCTTTTTGACATAGATAACAGTGCTACTATACCTAAACTATAAAAAATTCCACCACAAAGAATAGTTGCTTTTTTTCTAGTAAAACCAAACCTTTCAATGAAAAACTTTAAAGATGGTTCTATCATTGAAACTGCTGATGTTATACCTGCAAAAACTAAAGCTGTAAAGAAAGAAATAGCAATAACTTGACCTAATACTCCCCAAGATGAGAAAATAACAGGTAGTGAAATAAATACTAATCCAGGTCCTGCTGTACTTTGAGCACCTGCTTCAAATAAAAATGAGAAGATAATTAAACCTGCAACAAGTGCAATAGTAGTATCAACAGCAGCCACATAAAAAGATGATTTTACAAAGTTCGCTTTTTTAGGTAGTGATGCTGAATAAGTCATAATAGTACCAACACCTAATGATAGTGTAAAGAAAGCTTGACCTAAGGCTGCAAGTAGGGCATCACCATTTAATTTGCTAAAATCTGGACTAAACATAAAAGTTATAGCTTGCGAAAATGCGTCTAAGGTAAAAGCATATAAAAGTAATCCTAATAAAATAAGTCCCAAAAGTGGCATTAAAATTAAGTTTACTTTCTCAATACCTTTTTTGATACCTCTTAAGACTATAAAAATCACACATCCTGCAATAACTGTATGATAAACTATTAAGTTACCTATATCATCACTTATTAACTTCTCAAAAGCAGCACCTGCATCCTCTGCTTTAGTTGGTAGTGCCATAAAAGATGTTAAGACATAGTTTAAAATCCATCCTAAAACTACAGAGTAAAAAGATAAGATTAATAAACCACTTATAATCATAAAACCTGCAAATTTCCAATTTTCATTTTTTGATTTTGATGTTTTTACAAAAGATGTTGCAACATCAGATTGGGAGTTTTGTCCTATAACAGTCTCTGCTAAAAATACAGTTAGTCCTATAAATAAAATTGCAAGTAGATATACTAATACAAAAGCACCACCTCCATACTCACCTGTGATATATGGAAACTTCCATATATTTCCTAATCCCACAGCTGAACCTGCAGCTGCTAATATAAATCCAATTCTTGAAAAGCTATTCAAGTTACCCCTTTTTTGACTTTTTGTAATTATATTGTAATTAAATGAAATTTAAGTGAAATAAAGACTAAAATTATAGTTTTAATCTTTATTTTTATATATTAGTTAGTATTTTATCAAGGGTGTATTTTAAGTCTTCATCTAAGTCCATATTTGAACGCATCCAGTTTAGATATCCTGAATCTTCTTTAGCAACATCTTTAATATCTCTATTTTTATATTTTCCGAATCTAAGAGTTTTTAATAATACGGGAGTTTTTGTAAGTTCTGCTAGTTTTTCCATTGGATTATAATCTGGATAAACCTCTCTACATTTTTTAACTAGTTTTGATAAGAAGAGTTTCATAACTAAAACATCCCCAATAGCATCATGGGCTTTTATTGTGATGTTGTGTTTTGCTGCTTCTTTTTCTTCAGTTTTATATAGTTCTAAAGCATATCTTAGATATTGAAGTCTATGGTATGGCATTTGAGCAAAAAGATGTTTTGCACATCTTAAGGTATCTATTAATTGGTAATTATTTGCAAACCCCTCTTTTTGTATCATATCTAAATCAAATGATATATTATGAGCAATGAGATAGTTTTCATCACTATTTAACTCTTCAAGTCTTTTATAAAAAGTAGTTTCAGTAGCTTTGGGTTTATCTTCTATTAAATCAGGAGTGATATTGTGTACTTCCATAGCTTCAATTTTTATCTCAACATCACTATGGCAAAACTCATCATAAGCTTCAACTTTTCCTGTATGGTCTACTATCATTGCACCAAACTGTATTACTCTATCTTCTTGCTGATTTCCTGTTGTTTCTGTATCAAATAGTACATAATGCGGCATTTGAAAATATCCTTTTTTATATTATAAGATTAACATACCATCGCCATATGAATAAAATCTATATTTGTGTTTTATGGCTTCATTGTATATTTCAAGTGTTTTATCTATTCCTATAAATGATGCAATTAGCATTATTAAAGTAGATTTTGGTAAATGAAAGTTTGTAAGTAAATTATCAACTTTTATTGGTTTGTTTGCAGGATTTAAAAATAAATCACATTCACCTTGAATCTTATTTGTTCTGGCATAGTATTCAACTGTTCTTGTTACAGTTGTACCAACTGCTAAAACATTTTTTGCTTTGTCAAGTGATTTTTTTGCATCTATACCAATTTCAAAATATTCACTATGCATTGGGTGATTTAGTATATCTTCTGAATCAACTGGTTTAAATGTACCTGCACCCACATGAAGCGTTAGATAGTTTACATCAAATTTATCATTTATTTTTTGAAGTAACTCTTCTGTAAAGTGCAAAGATGCAGTGGGTGCTGCAACTGCACCATAGTTTTTTGCAAAAAGTGTTTGGTAATCTTTTTCATCTTGTTTTTCATCCTCTCTATTCATATATGGAGGAAGTGGTAGATGTCCTATTTCGTTTAAAATATCTACAAGCTCTAAGAATTCTAATGTTTTATTATTCTTAAAAAACTTTACAACTCTACTACCATCTTCATTTAGTTCTAAAATCTCACACTTTAAGTTATTGTCAAAAGTTAAAACTGTACCTTCTTTTACTCGTCCTTTAGTCATTACTAAATATCTGTTCATAAAAAGTGGTTTATTTAAGAGTAATTCTACTTTACCACCTGTAGTTTTTGTACCAAAAACTCTGGCTTTTATTACTTTTGTGTCATTTAAAAAAACAGATGTATTCTTTGGTATAAAATCTAAAAGGTTTTTAAAGGTTGTATGAGTTATTTTGTTGGTTTTTCTATCATAAACTAAAAGCTTAGCACTATCAGGAGGGTTGATCGGATATTTTGCAATCAACTCCTGTGGAAGTTTATAGTCATAACTAGAGGTCTTAAGTGGGTCTAACATCAAAGTTACTCTTCCTCATCTTCTATTTTGCTAGCTGGATTAAATACTTTTGCAATATAGATTGATAATCCATATAATAAAATTAATGGACCTGCCATTAAAAACTGTGTTAAAACATCAGGTGGAGTTAAAAGTGAAGCCATTACAAATATAATAATTAAAGCATATTTAAAGAAATCTTTTAGCATCCTATCATCAACTAAACCAATTTTTGCTAGAAAAAATGTAATTACAGGTAGTTCAAAAGCAACCCCAAATCCAAATAAAAGTTTTGTAAAAAATCCTACATATTTACCAATACTTGGAAGAACTGTAACAACAGCAGAACCAAAGTTGATAAGAAATTCAAACCCATAAGGAACAACAACCCAGTAAGCAAATGAAGCTCCTACTAAAAACATCATAGTAGCAAATACAACAAACGGAACTACAAGTTTTTTTTCATGTTCATAAAGTCCTGGTGCTAAAAATAGCCATAATTGCCAGAATATAACTGGAAGTGATATTAAAAAACCAGAGAAAAATGCTACTTTTAAAGCTGTGAAAAATGTCTCTTGAATTTCAACTGCAACCATTTGAGAGTTTGGAGGAAGTACTTCTTCAACAGGTACCATCATCCAATCAAGTATTGGTTCATAAAAGAAAAAACATATAAAAAACATTGTAATAATTGATGCACCTGATATCATCAATCTTTTTCTAAGGTCTGCAATGTGTGGTTTTAAATCTTCTAACATTAAGCGTTTTCCTCTTTATTTTTATCTTTTTCATCAAAGTTTACTTTGAATTTATCACTAGCTTTTTGAACAAACTCTTCATTTGATTCTTCAATTGACTTAATCTCTTCTTGTGACTCTTTTTTCTTCTTTTTTTTCTTTTTCTTTTTAAAAGAGACTTTTTCTTCTTTTTTATCTTGACTTTGAGTTTCAGTATTATCTTTTTTTGATTCAGGCTGCATATCGTCATTTATAATACTATTTAGCCCCAAATCCATTTTACTTTTTTCAAAGTTAACTGAAGATTTTGCATCTTCTATTTGAGCTTTGAATTTATTTGCTTCATTTCTCATTTCATCAATATTTAGTTCACTATCAAAAGTGGACTTAGCGTCTTCAAGACCTGATTTAAATTTTTTCATAAACTTAGCAACCTCTACCATTGCATTTGGTAACTTTTCAGGTCCCAATGCAACTATTGCAACTATTGCAATAAGTAGGATTTCCATAAAACCCATTCCAAACATAGATAACTCCAATTAATAATTAAAGATAAGATTTTACCTAAAATTTGATAAAATTTTGCAAAACAAAAATCATATGATTTTAAATAGAAGGGAAAAAATGAAGATTATTATTTTACTCATAATTGGTTTTATTCTATTTTTGATAGCAAAAAACTACAAAACAGAGAAGTTTAAAAATATAAATTTAAACTATAAAGAGAGATTTGATGGTGACCTATTGAACCATGAAGCAGGTTTATTAGTGGCTTTAATGGCAAAAGTTGCAAAAGCAGATGGTAAAGTATGTGAGTTAGAAGCAGAACTTTTAAAACATACTTTTAATGACATCTCAAGTCATTTTGAGAATCAACAAGAAGTAAGAGAAAAGTTGAAAATTCTTTATACTGAAGAAAAGAAAAGTTTTGAAAATACAATTCAATTGTGTGAAAAACTATACTCTTTGACAAAGTTTGATTATACTAAAAGAGTTAAAATTATGGAATATCTTGTAAATTTAGCTTTTATTGATAAAGATTTTTCAGAGACTGAAAAAATGATTACAGAGGATATTGCACAAGCATTAAAAATAAAATCAATAGATTTTGAAAATATTGTAAATAATTTTAAAGCATTTTATGAAGGTGCTGCTAAACAAAAAGCAATAAGTTTACAAAAAGCTTATGAAATATTAGGTTGTAGTGAAAATGATGATAGTGCAACAATAAAGAAAAAGTATAGAACTTTAGTAAAACAACATCACCCTGATATAATAGCAGGGCAGGGTGCTAAGCAAAATATTATTGATGAGGCAACTAAAAAACTACAAGAGATTAATGAAGCATATGAGCTAATAAAAAAGCATAAAAGTAAATAGTAATGAATAACTTTGATAACTCTTATGAAGTGTGTAATTGTGAAAAAGTTACAATACAAGATATAATTGATTCAATAAAATGTAATAAAATTGAAAATTTAAGGGATTTACAATACTATACAAAAGCTGGAACCCATTGCAGAAATTGTCTTTTAAAAGAGGCTGATATGGGTGTTATAAGAAAAAAGATTTATTGTAAAGAGATTTTAAAAAACAATATTTAAGGATAGTTTATGTCAAAAAGTTTCCCTCACTCCTATGAAGTGTGTACATGTAAACATGTTACTTTAGGAGAGATTATTTATGCAATTAAAGAAAAAGGTGCTAGTACAATAGATGAAATAGGTGAATTAACAGATGCAGGTACTTGCTGTAAGTCATGTAGAAGTGCCCAAGATGATATAGGTGCAGAAAAAATGGAGCTTTATTTAGTGCAAATATTAGATAAGTTTAAAAAATAAGATAAGAGTTTAAATGAAAGAAGAGCTAATAGAAGAGATAAAAGAGTTAATTAAAATATCAAAAGAAGAGAAGATTGAAATAAATCCAAACTATTTAGACTATTTTGAAACTGATGAATTAGAAGATATAAAAAAACAGCTTCTAAATAAAAAAAAGAGTATAAATAAGAGTAATGTTGATTTTTTAGACGAACTTTATGAAAAAACAAAAAAAAATGAGTTATAATATACCCTATAATAAAGGATATAGTTTTGATAAATTGGAAAGATATTAAAGAACAGTTAATAACTTTTTTGAAACAAGAAGTTGATAAAACTGGATTAGAAAAAGTAACAGTTGGATTGTCAGGTGGACTTGACTCAGCAGTTGTTGCAGTTTTATGTAAAGAGGCTTTTGGTGATAATTTAAATTGTGTTTTAATGCCCTCACAATTCTCTTCAAAAGCTTCAATAGATGATGCAAAACAGCTTTGTGAAAAGTTTGATATAAAATATGAAACTATAAGTATAGAGCCTATGGTAAGTGCATTTATTGATAAAATGGACAGTGATGACTTAAGAATTGGAAACTTTAGTGCAAGAATGAGAATGTCAGTACTTTATGATATCTCCTCAAGGGAAAAATCACTTGTTATTGGTACTTCAAATAAAAGTGAACTGCTTTTAGGATATGGAACTATATTTGGAGATATTGCATGTGCAATAAACCCAATTGGTGAGATTTACAAAAGTGATGAGTATGAGTTTGCTAAGTATTTAAAAGTTACAGAGTCTATAATAAATAAAGCACCAAGTGCAGACCTTTGGGAGGGACAAAGTGATGAAAATGAGCTTGGATACTCTTATGCACAAATGGATAGTGTGTTAAAACCAATGATTGAAGAGAATAAATCAAAAGATGAACTTATAAAGCAAGGCTTTGATGAAAAGCTTATAGATATGTTACAAAAGAGAATAAAAGCAAATGCTTTCAAGGGTAAACTACCTACAATAGCTAAGATTAATTGGAGTTAAATTTATGAAAAAAAGAGAAGTAGCAATATATAAAGCATCTTTAGATAGTGATGAGCTAAACCAAATAAGAAGTGTTTTAGAGTCAAAAGATGACTTATCAAAGGTTTTGGAGTTTGAAAGTAAAATGAAAGAGTTTATAGGTGCAAAATATGCAGTTGCTACAGCAACATCAACTGCTGCTATTCATCTTGCATTAAGTGCTATAAAACTTAAAAGAGGTGATAAAATTTTAATGTCTGTAAACTCTTTTGTGAATCTACCTGAATGTGTTAGACACTTTGATGCAGAACCTGTTTTTATTGATATTGATATGGAAGATATGAATATCGATGTTGATAAGTTTGAACAAGCACTTGAAAAAAATAACTCTAAAAAATTAAGAGGTGCAATTATTACTTTTGTAGGTGGTCAAACACCAAATTTAGACAGAATTTATGAGATTGCACAAAAATATGGAATAATCCTAATAGAAGATTGTAGATCATCTTTGGGTGCAACTTACAATGGAAAAAATGTAGGAAATTTAAAAGCTGATATGACTATTTTTTCTACTAATCCATCTAACTCAAAGTATGCTATTTCAAGATCAGGTATAATAGTAACAAATAATGAAGAGATAGCATCTAGAGCAAGACTTCTTAGAACCCATGCTTTAACAACTACATATGATAATTATGGTAACTTAGACTATGTTTATGATGTGGTTGATATAGGTCATAAATACGATTTATCAGAGTTAGATGCAGCTTATGCACTAGCTCAATTAAATAAAACAAAGAAATTTATAAAAAGAAGAAAAGAGATAGCTGCACTTTATGAAAAGAGACTAACAGGAGTAAAACATATTACTATTCCTCCACACAAAGATGAGCATATATTTACTCAGTTTATTGTAAAAATCTCAAGAAATAGAGATGCTTTTGCAAGAGAGTTGAAAAATAGGGGAGTAGCAACGGGACTAAACTACATACCGCTACATCTATTATCATACTACAAAACAAAATACTCTATTAAAATAACAGCATATTCAAATGCACTTAATAACTACCAACAAATCTTATCACTTCCAATGTATGCAGGTCTTACAGACGAAGAGGTAAACTATGTTTGTGACCAAGTTATTGATGTAGCTTCACAGTGGATATAAAAAAACTTGAAACAAAAATTTTATACATGGGTAGAAGAGTATCTTTTCTATCCTAATGCTTTTCAAAAACTAATATCTTTTTTATTGCTTCCTTTAACCTTTATATATATGTTTATTATTATGACAAAAAGAGCTATGGCAAAAGAGATAAGACTAGGTATTCCAATAGTATCAATAGGGAATATAGTAGTAGGTGGAAGTGGAAAAACACCTATTACAATAGCTCTTGCTTCAAAATACAATAATCCTTGTGTGATTTTAAGAGGATATGGAAGAGAGTCAAAAGGCTTATATGTGGTATCAAAAAGTGGCGTACTTTTAGAAAATAATACTAGTATTAGTGGAGATGAAGCTAGAGTTTTAGCAAATGCATTGCCAAATGCCACAGTTATAGTTAGTGAAAATAGAGTAAAAGCTATACAAAAAGCAAAAGATTTAGGTTGTGAAGTTGTTTTTTTAGATGATGGTTTCTCTAAGTACCATATTGAAAAATTTAATATATTGTTAAGACCAGAACTAGAGCCTACTAATATATTTTGTCTTCCAAGTGGATGCTATAGAGAGCCTAAAAGTTTCTATTTTTATGCGGATATGGAACTAAAAGAGGGTAGGGATTTTAAAAGAGTGGTTACAATCACAAAAGATTTAGAAGCAACAACTTTACCTACTAATACAGTACTTTTAACAGCAATTTCAAAACCAAAAAGGTTACTTGAGTATTTGCCTTCTAATATAGAGATGATAAGTTTTCCAGATCATCATAATTTTACAAAAAGTGATATTGAGAAAATAGAAAATAGTTATCCAAACTATGGTATAGTAACCACTGCAAAAGATTTTGTAAAACTGCAAAAATTTAGATTAAAAAATATATATTTAATGAACTTAGAAATAGAGTTTAAAAACAGTATCGATTTTTCTATAGTAGATGAATATATTAAAAATTATAAAAGGAAGAGTAAAAATGATAAATAAAGTTTTAGCAACACTTATTTTAAGTGCAACTGTTTCATTTGGTTTTGAATATGATTTAAAACCAAAGCAAGTAAGTGAGCAGACATGGTGTTTTTTAGGGAATCTTGAAGCACCAAGTAAAGAAAATGGTGCTTTTATGTCAAACTTTTGTTATGTGAAAACTAAAGATGGGTATGTTGTTGTTGATAGTGGTTCAAACTATAATCTTGCAAAGCAATCATATGAAGCAATTAAAAAAATTGAGAAAATGCCTGTGTTAGCTGTGTTAAATACTCATGGTCATGATGACCATTGGCTAGGTAATAGCTTTTTTAAGGAGAGATTTAATAGTCAAATAATAGGTACTACAAGTATTGATGCTCAAGTTAAACAAAAAAAAGATACAAGAGTATTTAGTGTTTTAAATGAAGAGCAATTAAAAGGAACAAAACTAGTACAACTAGATGAAGTAATAGACTCAACAGTAACTAAAAAGTTTGGAAATAAAGAGTTTGTAATAGTACCCACAGGTGTAAAAGCTCATACATCAGATGAGTTATTTGTATATTTGCCATCTGATAAAATACTATTTAGTGGTGATATAGTTATGAATGGAAGAGTAACTTCTAATAGAGATGGTACAGTATTAGGTTCACTTAAAGCTCTTGATATGATAAAAGAAAGAAAATGGGATACATTAGTTCCAGGTCATGGATATGATACTTCTAAAAGTGCAATTGATGAGACAGTTAAGTATTTTACTTTATTGAAGCAAAGAGTATTAGAAGCTATTGAAAACGATGTGGGTGCAGCTAATGTAACAAATGTTGTTAAACTAGAAGAGTTTAAAGATAAGGCTTTATATGATGAGTTAAACTCAAGAAATGTTTTTGATGCATATAGTGAATTAGAGTTTCAAGCAGATTGGTAAAAAGTCCCAAGAAAATAGGTATTATACTTTATAATATCTATTGCTCTTGTGAGAGTTTTTTCTTTTTAAAATTAAGATATTCAGTTACTATTGAGTGATTTTTAGGCATCTTTGTAAAATCTTCTTTTTTAGTAATCTCTTTTATGATTCGTTCTATTGATTCTAAGTTTTTATCCTCAAGCTCCTCATCTAGTTTTGCATATTTATGAAGTAAAGCATCTAAAGCAAAATGATAATCATATGCCATTTCACCTTTATCAGCTAATGTTTTTTTAGTAAATACCCACTCATCAAATATTTTTGACCATGACCTCTTTTGCTCTCCTGTTTTACATAGATTCATAATAATTGATTTGAATTTATATAGTGCAAAATATGCTTGATGGGAATTCCAAAGCTCATGAATCCACCAGTCTTGGTACTTTGGGAATCCATTGAATTTTTTCTTTGGAGTATTGTTTGTTTCTTGTTTACTTTCATCTTCTTTGTTTGTCTCTTTATTATCTTTACTATCTTTACTATCTTCTTTTGGTACAAAATTATTTTCTATATTTTTTAATAAAACACTAAAGTGCAGTATAAGTATAGGTATTCTTACATTTAGAAGTTCTATCCCGCATAGTTTTTCATCTTTGCAGTTTTTTAATTTTGATTCAAAATCTTGTCTTATTTTGGATAGTTCATCTCTTAATTCTTTATGGTCTTTTAGATTTAATTCTAATGATTTATCTGCTATTTCAAATAGTTCATCATCTTCAAAGTTAACTTCATTTGGTAACTCATCTAAAATCATCATAGCTTCTAGTTTTTGGTCATCAGGTCTTTGGGTATTGTTTTTTATTCTTAGATTTTGGTTTTCAAAATATTTCTTTCTTCTAATAGCTTCTTCTAGCTTCTCTTTTTCTTCGAGCTCTTTTAAGTCTTGTTTCATTAGCTCTTCATACATCTGCTTATGTTTTTCAAGTTTTTCACGGGTTTCATCAAGGGAGTTTTCTGTGGAAGCAAAACCTAAACGAGAAAGTTTATTTTCCCCTGATTCATGCATTGATATCTGTTTTTGAAGTAAGCTTACTCTTTGTTCTTCTTCTTTGATAAGTTCTTCTAAAGCTAAAACACTATTCATAAAAAGCTCCAATTAAAAAATTATTTTGAACTATTATATAGTACCATATTTTTCTTATTTTTGTATCAATTTATGATATGTCCTACGAACTTAGACATATTATCTAGTATAATTGAGCCTTTTCTAAAACCTAAGGCAGATGCTTCATATGCATAAAATACACCAGCTTGGTATGAGTTACCTTGATCATCAACTGGAAGTTGTACATACTCTTGATAGATAGCTTTGTGCCCTTCATAAACACCACCTGTTTGTGCTTCAATACTTCCATCTTCATTTATTATTTTAGTATTTGCACCCTCACGACCAAAACATCTTTTTTCAACTTGTTTTTTATTTTTAAGTGGCTCAAATGAAGTTTCTAATAATAAAGGATGATTTGGGTATAAATCCCATAATATTTTCATAAACCCTTTAGATTGGAACATAATTGTATAAGCAGGGTTAAAAATAATTGCATTTCTATTCTCTAAAATAGTAGTTAAGATAAGTGCTAGTTCACTTTCATCAATAGCAATATCTTCCCAAGGAATAAGCTTAAACCAAAACTCATAGCTTTTATCATGGGCAAAAATACCATCATCGTTAAACTCAACTTTATCAATATATTCAAAGTCAGTATTAAAACCTGCTTCATTTGCTATATGTTGTAAAAGTTTTGTAGTATTTTCATCTTCAATTGATGAGCTAATAGATGAAAAAAGTATTTTCCAGCCTAGATTTTCATAATGCTCTTCAAACTTTTCTACATCTGTATCTAAAGTTATTATTCTTTTAAAGTTATCCACTAATGCTTCATATAGATTATTAAACTGACTAGCCTCATTTAGACCATTTGCTTTTAATAAAGCCCATTGAATTATTGCAGTTTCAAATAGTGATGTTGGTGTATCTGCGTTATACTCTATAAGTTTTATTGGTTTACCATCAATTCCACCTGCTAAATCAAATCTTGAATATAAATGCCAATGTACATCATTTTCCCATGACTCTTTAATCATATCAACTAAATTAAAAGGAATATTTAACTCATGAAATAGATTATTTTCCACCACATAATCACCTGCCTCACAAAACATATCATAAAGTTCATTTGTAGCTTCATAATAAGCTTGTGCTTCATCTTCTGTAATCTCTACTACCTCATTTGAGATATAAGAAGTATCATCTTCATCTGTATGCCATATAAAGCCAATTGACTCTAAATACTCATTTGTTAGTGGTTCTAGTTTTTTTAATTTCATACCCTATCCACCAAATGATCTTCTACTAGAAGACTTACTTCCAAAAAATGAACTAGTAGATTTTTTAGTATTTGATGAGCTACTTCCAAAAAAGCCACTTTTCTTAGTAGAGCTTGTTTTGCTAGCTGAACTAGCTGTATTTTTAAATGAACTTTGTGATCTACTATAGGTTTGTGGAGATTTGTATTGGGCTTTTCTTTGGTTTTGAAAGTTTTGGTTATTAAATAGTTTATTTCCAAGCCATGAACCAATCATAGCCCCTGCAATAGATGATAGTAAAACCCCTCCAAGTCCCATACCACCATTTGATACTTCTGAGTTTGTAAGAGCAGATGTTCCATTGTCAATCTTTTTTTCTTCTTCTTTTATTAGCTTTTGTATCTCTTCATCTGAAAGTATTCTCTCAGTACCATCAGGTTTTCTTAAAACTATTGTAGTTTTTGCTGCAGGAAATTCATCTGCAATAACATAGCTACCATCTTTTAACTCTTCAATAACTACAAAAGCATCTTGCTTTTGAGAAGCGGTTGAAAAAGTATCACTTTGTGCTTGTTGTTGGTTGTTATTAGTTTTTGTATCACAACCAACTAAACCTGTAACTAAAATAGCACCAAGCCCGCCAACCATTGCATAATCTGATATTTTTTTTATATGATTTTTTTTCTTCAAGTTTTTAATCCTTTGCACAACAATAATTTCTATAATTTTGAAAGTATATTACAAAAAAGTAGCTATAAAGCTAATGAAAAACTAACTTAAATTTGGTTTTTAGACTTTTTCTCTTTGTACAGTGAGTAGATAATTCCAGCAAGGCCAAGAGTATCAAATGCAACTGTAAACCAAGCTTGATAATAAATACCATAAGCACCCCAGCAAAAAAGAGATACAAAAAGTAATCTTTTTACATCATAGTTGTTTTTTGCAATAGTTGCTAATGTTGTTGTTATTCCTGCAATTACTAAAAGTGTTCCTATTGGCTCTTGTAGTTTAAAAAGTAAGTAAAGCGTAAAAATAGGTAAAAAATACTTTACAATCTTTTCTACCTTATTTAATTCTAAACTTCCAAGAAAAAACAAAATAGCTATTACAATAGATTGTAAAGCTCCATGAATACCACCACTATAATATAAATCTGGAATAATAAAAGTTACAGCTAATCCTACAAAAAATTTTGATTTTGCAGGGTTTGTATAGGACATACCAATGCCGTTTAAAATAACCGATAGTGTTCCTATAATAGAAAGTGTAATAGCACTCATAAATCTACTTTCTTGTATCTTCTTGTGTTGTTTTATCTAGCTTATGACCATGAGTAGCTATTATTTCTAAGTACAGACTATCAGCTTTATTTGACGAAGCATTATCAATCGCTTTCGTAATATCTAAAAAATCAATTTTTTTAGGCTCTTCTTCGTTTATAGCACTTTTGCACTCAAATTTCCAATAATCAACTCCAGAGGGTAGCTTTTTGTTTTTTTCTCTTTTGATATATTTTCTAACCTCATGCTTTATAGCATCAATAATTCTATCGGGATGTCTTTTCCCATCATCTAATTTAAATGTTTTTTTCAAATTTTCTCTTTCATTTTAGTTTTATAGTATATTTTACCGTAATTTTTATTTAAAAGAAGAAAAAGTTTAAACCGTAGGAATTGAACAAGCATCAAAATACTCAAAAGTATAAGAGAATATCTTATCTTCATATAATAGTTATGTAAACAGTTCTAAAAGTGAAGTTTTTTATGGATAACATTGAACTAAGTAATAAAAAAACACAAATAATAATAGATTATAGACTAGTTTATTAAGTAAAAAATTAAAAGATAGTTTTCAAAAAGAGAAAATAATAAAGTTTATAAATTATATGGTAAAATATGGTAAAGGATTTAAAATGACTAGAAAAATGACAATTACACTAGAAGAATTTATACTTTCAGAACTAGATAATGCAGCTTTAAATCAAGGGAAAAAGAAGAGTCAGATTATTAGAGAAGCATTAACTAGTTATTTAAATATTGCTTCAAAAGAAGAAAAAGCAGAGCAGTGGTACAAAGAAAATAAAGAAGCTATTGATGCTTATAACAAAGAAGTAGAAAAAGAGGGATTAATACTAAAAGATAGTAGGATGTTCTAATGGCTCAATTTGATGTATATAAAAATGACAATCCAAGAACAAATAAAAAAACACCATATCTTATAGATGTACAAAGTGATGTACTAAAACATCTAAATACAAGAGTTGTAGTTCCTCTATCTAGAGATAAAAAAGTATTTAATGGTTTAATAAAAGAGTTAGTTGTAAATGATGAAAAGGTTTATTTAGTAACTTCTCAAATAGGTACAGTTTTATTAAATGAACTAAATGAAAAGGTTTGTTCTTTAGATAGTCAAAAAGAAGATATTAAAAACTCTATTGATTTTCTGATTTATGGGTTTTAATAAGATTTTAAAAGAAGAGTAAATTTACTCTCCTTTTAAGCCTTTTCTCATAGCTTCAACCACATCATCACCAACATTTTGTTTTGTGAAATATTCAAAGGCTAAAACACCTTGGAAAAGCAGCATATCTTCACCATCTTTTATCTCACAGTCATTTTGTTTTGCTAGTGCTAAAAATGGTGTGATTTTTCCATATACACAGTCAAAAGCAAATGAGGCTTTTTCTAAGATTGGCTCTAAGATTTCTTTGTCGCATGGAAGATGCTCATCTTTTAATCCTGCACTTGTTGAGTTTACTACTAGGTCGTACTCTTCTGGTTTGAAATCATCCCATGAGTATGAAGTGATACCTTCATTTTTAAAAAACTCTAGTTTTCCTGCACTTCTATTTAGTACGGTTACTTTTATTCCTTTTTCTTGCAAGGCAAGCGCGATTGCTTTTGCTGTTCCTCCTGCTCCTAAAAGTAGTACATTTTTTACCTCTTTAAAAGACTCTATTGCTTTTAAGAAGCCTGGTGCATCTGTATTGTATGCTATTACCTTTCCATTTTCATTTATATATGTGTTTACTGCTTGGATTTTGTTTGCTAACCCTCTTACTTCATCGGCGTTTTTGTATGCAAACTCTTTGTGTGGAACTGTGATATTTGCTCCTTTATATGAGTTTTCTAAAAAAGCAGTTTTTATAGTTGCTCCATCTTCTAAGTGGTGTTTTTTATAAACTCCATTATAGTTTAGTGCTTCAAAACCTGCATTTTGCATTTGTGGTGATTTTGAGTGGGCTACTGGATTTCCAAATATTACGAACTTTTCTTGCATATGATTCCTTTATTTTTTTGCTATTAGATTAAATAGTGGGTATTCTTTATCATTTCTTTCATGTTTGAAAACTGTATCACAAGATATTATTTCAAACCCTTGATTCTCAAAGATTTTACACACTTTTTCTTTTTCAAAACCAAAGTGTTCAACTCCATCGTTGTTGTGTTTTTTGTGAAAGCTTCCATCCTCTTTTTCTAAATCATTTATACAAACTATTGCATCTTTTTTTAGTGCTTCATAACACTTTTTTGCAAACATATTTGTATCTTTTATATGATGCATAGTCATAGATGATATTACTAAATCAAACTGATTTTTTGGTAACTCTTGAGTGTTCATATCGTGCTTTACTGCTTTTATATTGTCATACTTTAACTCTTTTGCTTTTTCATTAAACTTTTCAACCATACCATCAGAGTAGTCCATTCCAATTATATTGTTTGTATTATTACTAAGAGCAAAAGCGATAAACCCAGTACCACAACCATAATCTAAAATATTAGAGTTTTTCGCTAATGTTACTTTTTTTAGTAAATTATTAACACAAGCATTAGAACTATCTATACTAGATTGTTTTTTATCCCATGTTTTTGCTGCTTTGTCAAATCTATTCATATCTATCCTTGAAATTTAAAAAAAATATTATATCAAAGAGCCGCTTGCAAATTCCACCATCATAAACTAGTGAATTTATAAACCTACTAAACTTATCAAGCAGATCTTTTAAACTTTTAATCATTTTACCGCTTTA
>JBNJFB010000014.1:0-47800 GCA_051746405.1 Campylobacterota bacterium | reverse complement strand
GTAATCGTATCTGTATATTTTCCTGTTCTAAGATTTAGCTTTTTTTCTATTTTATAGTTTTTACCTTGTTTAAGACAATCTTCCTTTGTGGTTTTAGCTTTGTTGTTACTGCAAGCAGTTAAAAACATTGTAAATATTAAAACAAGTATTAGGTTAATTGTTTTCATTTTTTAGCCTTTCTATATATGACTAATTGTAGTTAGAAAAAGTACTATAAAAGTATCATTTTAGAAAGTGTAAAAATATAAGACTATAGAATATTGATATTATAGTGTTTTAAAGTTTCTGAACTATTATTTGTTAATTTAATAATTATATAGTTTTTGTATGATTTAAAGGTAAAGAGATTTCAAAACAACTTCCGTTTTTACAGTTTAGTGCTTTTATATCTCCTTTTGCTTTGTTTACTATCATCTTTGTCATATATAAACCTATGCCAGTTCCTTTTGTTTTGCTTTTTGTTGTAAAGTTCGCTTCAAAAATATTATTGATTATATTCTCTTCAATACCACCTGCATTATCAAATACTTTAAGTATTGCGGTTTTATCTTTTTGTTCTATTTTATAGCTTATTACTCTATTTTTTATGGAGTTTTCATTAAAAGCATCTTTACTATTACTAATTAGATTAATTAATACATGTTTAAATTGATTTGGTACTATTTCTACTTCTAAGTCTTTATTACTTTTTATCTCTATATTTATACAGTTTTTAATCAACTCATCTTTCATTAAATGGTTCACAGACTCTATTAAAGACAGTAGGCTAACTTTTTTAGTATTGGCATTTGGTCTGAAAAAACCTCTAAACTCTTCAAGTGTTTCAATCATATGTTTTACTTGATTATCTATTTTTAGAGTATCCTTAATAATTTGTGAAGAATCAGGTTCATCAAAAAACTCATACTCCATTCTAATAGCTTCTGAAAGTAGCTTAATCACTCCTAGTGGGCTTTTCCATTGATGTGCAACAGAGTCAATCATCTCACCCATTGCAGCATCTTTTGCTTGTTTTAAAAGTATTTTATCTTTTTGTCTTAGTTCATCTACTGCATTGTTGATCTCTTCTTGAAGGTTATTGTTTAGTTTTTTTAGTTTTAATTTAGTTTTTGTTAGTTTTCTTGATGTCTCAGAAAAATCATTAATCATTGATAAATATATTTTTGCATCATCTTGTGATAAAGGGTGCTTAGCTTCTGCTACTACAGTAATTGTTTCATCTTTATTTAAATAAAAAACTATTTCAAATGTACTAGGAATGTCTTCCACATTGCTTTTATCGAAACTAAAATTTGACACAAACTTTATAGTAGAGTTTTCTGTATTAAGTTTTTTTATATTCTCAATAAACTCATTTCTATGGGTATAAGTTATTAACTCTTCTAAATATTTAAAAGTATTAAAATATTCACTAAAATTTTTATTATAATCTAATATTTTACTACTTTTATCAATAATAAATATAAACTTATCCATACTCTCAAATAGTTTCTCTATAATGTTTTCATTTAATACTTTGTAATCAATCATGGTTTTCTTCTCTTAAAATATTTAATAAAACATCAAAGCTATCTATATATTTATCTGCTTTCATATCATTTACAATATCAACACCACAATTATAAGCTTGTCCACCAACATATATGCTTATATTATCTAACTCATTTTTTATATTAGCAATCATCTCTTTTGTAGCATCAAGGTTTGAAACCAGTGTCGTAGATATCAATATATTTTTTATATCCTCATCTTTTATAACTTCTACTATCTCTTTTAGTGTAGATTTTGAACCAAAAAAATATGTTTCATAGTTGTGAAACTCTAAAAGGTCACTTATCATTCTAGCTCCTATCTCATGTAGTTCAAAAGGGGATACAATAATAGCAACTTTTTCATTTGGCAAATCACTATTTTCTAGTATTTTTTCATAGTGAATAGATATCACTCTTTGGCAAATTGAAGTTGCTGTATGTTCTTGACCTACTGATATCTCTCCATTTGCCCATTTTGAGCCTATTGTATATAAAGCACATAGTAAAATATCTTCCCAAAATAGTTTTAAATCATCAGTATCTTTAATAAATTCATCGGATATTTTAATTGCATCATTTAGTGATGGTTTTAGTAAAGCATTAAGAAACTCTTCATAAATATCTTTTTGAACTGCAACTTTTTCATCAACTCTAAAACTCTTTGATTCTTTTATTATATAATCATAATTTGATAAAAGATATTTATAGAGTTCTATAATAGAAGAGTAGTTGTTTTGTTCTAGCTTACAAATAGAATCAAGAAAGTGTTTTAAAAGATATTTAAAAAACTTATATGGTATTCCCATCTTATTATAAGTACTTATTTCCCAAAACAATTGCTCTATAAAAAGTTTTGAATTTTTAAGATAAAAAACTTTTTTTACAAAATGAAGATGGTTTAGCACTAATGAATCTATGTAGCTTTTTGATAGGTTTGTGGTGATGATATTTTTATCAAATAAAGTTGCAGTTTTGTTAGATAAACTTATTTCTATTATAGAAATATTTTTATTAAAATTTCTAAGAGTATTTTTATCAATATTGTTTAATAATTTTTGAGTCTCTTCTACTAATAGCTTCATTTTAAGTTTCCAAGTAATAATATAAATATAAATAATTTGCTATTGTATTGTAACTTTTCTTTATTAATGATATAATACAACTAAATAATTAAATGAATACTCATTTAAAATGGAGAAAATAGTTTGATGAATACTATTCATGTTAAAAAATTAACTATATTAATAATCGATGATGATGAAAATATACGAGAAAAACTTTCAAATCTATTTTTAAAACTATCT
The DNA here is from genome assembly GCA_051746405.1 of Campylobacterota bacterium. Taxonomy (GTDB): domain Bacteria; phylum Campylobacterota; class Campylobacteria; order Campylobacterales; family Arcobacteraceae; genus Arcobacter_B. The sequence goes on along the minus strand of JBNJFB010000014.1, from coordinate 44,964 downwards.
GCAGATGTATTGATAGCAAAAGATGGCTTAGAGGGCTTAGAGTTAATTAAGACAAACACAATTGATGTTGTTATAAGTGATATTACTATGCCTAAACTTGATGGATTATCTTTAATTGAAGAGATTAGAAAGTTTGATAAAAACCTTGATTTTATTATAATATCCTCCCATGTTGAACCTGATTATCTTATGAAAGCTATTAAACATAGTGCATTAAATTATCTTGCAAAACCTATAAATATGCGTGAGCTTGTTGAGCGTGTTAATGAGATAGGAGAGATAAAACATCAGCAAATAATTATTGAAAATAAAGAAAAAGAGAATCAAGAGTATATAAATATTTTAAATCAAATAACAATTGTCTCAAAAACAGATTTAAAAGGTAAGATTAAATATGTGAATGATGTTTTTTGTGAAATATCAGGTTATACAAAAGAGGAACTTATTGGTAAATCACATAGCATCGTAAGACACCCAGATATGCCAAGTGCCGCATTTGAAGATTTATGGGCTACTATTAAAAGCAATAATATCTGGAGAGGGAAAGTTAAAAACTTAGCAAAAGATGGAAGCTCTTACTTTGTAAATACTACTGTTTATCCTATTCTTGATGATACAGGTCAAATCTATGAGTATATGAGTGTGAGGTTTTTGATAACTGATGATGAAATAGAAAAAAGAAAATTTAAACAAAAAGTTATGAAAACAATTGTAGATAATAAGCGTCAAAATATGATTGCCAGAGTAAAAATTGATGAGCTACAATCACAAGTAAGAAAATTAAAGCATTTAGAGCCATTAAGAGATAAAAATATAAAACTAAAATCACAAGTAAACTATTATGAAGATAGAATAAAAAAATTAGACGATGAGTACTATAAATCAAGAAAAGCACTCAAAGAAGAGTCAGGTAAGTTTTATAATGATTTAAAAGACCAAAGACGAATCAATGAAATGAGTATGAAAAAGATTAAATCTCTCAATGCAGAGTTACAGCAAAGGGAAACAGAGTATAAAAAGCTTAATAACCAAGTTTTAGAACAAAGTAAGATTATTAAAGATTTAAGGGATGTAATTGAGCATAGGGAAGAACAACTTGAGAGTAAGACATAATAGTCTTTATATTAAATTAAAACTTTTGTGTTAGTTTGATTAATTCACTATATACAAAAGTTTCAACTAGGTTCCCTAAATGCTTATTTTTTCCTACTAAAGAAGCTTCAATACCTGAATTTAAAAGGTAAACTTTATGATACGTTATAAATATGTATATAAAGTCATATCCCTAGTAGCTATAGTTCTTTTTATTTTGTAGTTTAGATAACTTCAGCTATGGGGAGTATGTCAATGAACTTTTGAGTTATTATATGATATTTTTGATGGTCTCCTAATTATCTCTAAACTTCATACTATTTGCATCTTTAACTAAATCTTTTGCTTGATTGAGTGTTTGAGTTGCAATAACTTTTGTTTTTGAAGCAACTTTAGCATTTTGTTGAGTTTGATTGTCAAGTAAATTAATAGCATTATTTATTTGCTCAATACCTAATTTTTGTTCTTTACTTGATTGTGTTACATCATTAATTAATTCAATGGTTTTTTTAATATCAGTATTTAAGTGTTTATACCCTTTAATCATTTCATCTGCATTCTTTTTTCCATCATTTGCTTTTGAAGTTGCAACTTCAACTAAAGATTTTATTTCTTTTGCCGCATCTGCTGAACGATTAGCTAAATTTCTAACCTCATTTGCAACTATTGCAAAACCTTTACCTGCTTCACCTGCAGTTGCTGCTTCAACCGCAGCATTTAAACTTAAAATATTAGTTTGAAATGCAATTTGATCAATTAAACTAATTGCTTCATTTATTGCATTTATTTGTACATTTATTTCATCCATTGATATATTTGTGGAGTTTGCTAGCTTTTCACCACTATTTGCTGATGAATTAACTTCTTGAGCTATGTTATGCATGGTGGCAACTTTTTCTGTATTATTTGAAATCGTATTAGTTATTTCTTCAATAGCAGCAGCAGTCTCTTCTAGACTTGTAGCACTTTCATTAGAAGAGTTACTAAGTGTATCTACATTATTTAGTAGTTCTTTTGAAGTTTTTTCAAGTGTAATACCATTATTATTATTTTGTGTAAGCATAGTATTAATTATATTGTTTAACCCATTTATTCTTTTAGCAATATTTCCATCGTCATTAATAAGTTTTGTAAAATCTTTCTTTGAATAATCTTCAAGGGCGTTATTGATAATATTTAAATCACTTGCTACAAGTCTATTTAGTGTATCAAACATTTCATTAAGTTTTTTTCTTAATACTTCTAAAGCTTGATTATTTACTGTAGTTGAGATTGTATTATTGAAATATCCATTTTTGAGATTTTCAATATTTGAAGTAACCTCTTGCAGAAAAAGTTCTTCTTCTTTAAGTGATACACTGGTACTTTGAATATTTTCATTAATTTCTTTAGCCATAATACCAAACTCATCTTTTGATTTAATATCAATATAATTCACATGTTTTTTTTGTTTTTTAATAAAGGCAAAAAATTCCATAAGTGATAAACTAAATTTTTTCATTTTAGAAGTTAAATCTAAAGTAACTTTATAGGTCGTATAAAAAACAAAAAACCAACCAATTAAACCAATAACAAACATAAATATCATTTGATTAAAAGCCTCACTTTTTTTTAATGCAATACTTTCAAGCAAATTATTACTTAAATAATCATCAATCTCTTTTGCTATATTAATTTTTTTTGTTATTGTTTTAAACCATAATTCAGGTTGTGTATTATAATTATTAGATAAAATCTCATCTTCTATTTTTTGAGTTTCACTTATACTTTTATTCTTCATTTTGGAAAGATAAAAGGTTTGTTGTTTTTCATTTGAATAGTTTAAAAAATTTTTTATTAAGGTTTTTTGTTGTGCAATAAGCGAGATAAATTTAACTTGAATATAGTTACTTGGATTTTTAGTTGCTAAAATGTTTGTACCTGCTGCTCTTTGTATTCCTGTAGCTTCCTTAGCTAGTAAAAAATTACTATATGCATTAATTTTTTGAGTTATTACTTTTGAGTCAGAGTTCTTAGAAATTTCTATTATACTTTTTAATAACATTGTATTAATATTTGTATAATACTCAATTGCATTTTTTGTTTTAATTTCAAGATTTGATATTTTATCCCTAATTTTACTTATTTCTTTTAAGTCTTCTCTTGCTGTGTTAACAATATTTAAAACATCTTTATTATATTTATTTTCATTTAGAACTTTATTTAAACTTTTAATACTTTTTAAAGTTTCAACTCTTTGTTTTTTTAATGAAATATAAAAATTTTCACCATTACTTCCTAGATATCCCGCACTCATACCTCTCTCTTTTTGAATTTCATGAACACTTTTTGAAATAAAGGTTAAAAGTTTTACATGAGATTGTAAGTAGTCAGCTTGCGTGTATTTTTCATATTTAACAAATAGTAGCCACATTGCAAAGATTGCCATTATAACCATCTTTACCCCAATTAAAAAAAGTAATTTTTTTAAAATACTCAAATTTGAAATCATTTTTTCTCCAATAATATTAATCTGATCTAATTTTAAAATAATTTTTATTTTTTAATATATTAAAAATGTCTTTTAATAGTAGACTATCTTTTTAATTCAATAGTAAACTCAACTCCATCATTTCTATTTTTAAAGTATAGTTGTCCATCTTGGTACTGTTCTATCAATACTTTTGACATATATAGACCAAGACCTGTACCGTTTTTATCATCTTTTGTTGAAAAATAAGGTTCAAATATTTTATCTTTTATCTCATCGCTTATTCCACCTGCATTATCTTTTACTTTTATTTTTAAGCTATCATTTTCACTTATAGTACAAACTTCAAGAGTTTTGTTTCTATTTTCTGTTATTTTAAAGTTATCTATGGCATTTTTTATTAGATTTAGTAGTACTTGTATTAGTTCATTTTCATATAGTATGTGTGTTTTTGTGCACTTAAAATCTTCTATTAGTGTGATATTATCATTTTTTAGTTCTGGTTCTAGTATTGATATGGCTTTTTTACAGATTTTTGATAGTGATACTTCTTTTGCTTCTTTTGTTGGTTTATAAAAGTCTCTAAAATCATCAATTGTAGTTGAGAGTACACCTACAAACTTCTCTATATTTGTAAACTCTTTTTGTAGAAATTCAACAAACTTTTCTCTTTGGTTTTCATCTGATAAATCAAATTTTTTAAGGGCAAGTTTTAGTTTTATATTTACTACTATTGAGCCTATTGTAGCTAGTGGTTGACGCCATTGGTGTGCTATCATACTAATCATTTCACCCATTTGAGCAAGTTTTGATTGTCTTAGTATTAGTTGGTCTTTTTCTCTATTTTTCTTAACTTCTTTTTGCACTCTTTCTTCAAGTGATATATTTAGCTCTTCTAGTTTTTGTCTTTTTTCATATATTTCATTTGTCATTTTATAAAAGTTGTTTGAGAGTGAATCAATCTCTTTGATATTTGTATTTATTGGGTTGCTAATCTTAGTTTTTGCATTGAAGTTTTTAGTTAGACTAGCAAGTCTTGATATAGGAGTTGAAATATTATTTGATATACTTTTTACTTTTTTATTTAGAAAAACAAAAAATATAAGATAAAAAATAAACATACCTAAAATAGCAACCATACCAATCTCATTTGATATTATTTCTATTTCATTTACAGGTTCAAATATCATTTCTTTATCCACAAAAGTAAAAAGTTTCCAGTTGGTTTGTTCTATATTTGATTGGGTTATCAAATAGTCATGATTATTTATTCTTTTTTCTATTAGTTGCTGCTTTTTATTTGTAAACTCATTAAAATATTTATTTAACTTTTTGTTCTTATAGATATTAAACTCATCTGGCTTTAGGTTTGTATCTTTTATCACATCACTGTAAGTATGGTCATTTAACTCTTTGATATTAAGAATATTTTCAATATCTTTTGGCATAGCTAGAATCATACCGTTTTGGTCTACTAGCATTGCAGTTGCATTCCATGGTAAGTCTAAGTTTAGAACAGTTTTTATAAACTTATCAATAGTTACATCAAGTCCTGTAACACCTTCTAAAAACTCATTATTATAAATTGGAACAACACAGCTTACCATCCAACCTTGTCCTGCTGGGTCTAAATAAGCACTGGTCCAAACAGGTTTTTTATCTGGATTGTGTTTTTTATCTGCTTTATAATAGAAGTTATAGTTTTCCATATGAATATCACTTGGATATTGTAAATAAACCTCTTTTATAAAAGGATAAAGCCTATTCATATCATCATAACTATTAAAATATGAAGCTACTATAAGTTCATTTCTATCAACTGAGTATTTTAGGTTTTCATCAAAAACTTCAGTTAATATGGCTTTTTGTTTTTGTTCTTTATTGATATTTGTTGTTGAAGCATAAAATAAACTTGCTCCACCATCATCTTTGATTTTGTAAAAAACACCATTTTTAGCAAATTTGAAATCTGGTTGTTTTACTTTTTTTAATACTTCTTCTTTGTTTTTAAATACATTTTGTTGTTCATATTGTAAAAGTGAACCTAAGCTTGAAATCTCCTTTAATTGGGAGTTTATATCTTTTGTTTCATTTTTTGAGATATTTATAAGATTGTTTTTTATCTCTTTTGATAGTAGATTTTTACTATTATCAACTAAAAAGTTACTAATTCCAAAGTATAAAATCAAAAGAGATACTTCAATAACAAATAGAGGTATTAAAGTGGTCTTTAAAAAGTTGCTATATAGGATATTTTTTAGGCTTTTTATTCTCATATTAAATCTCTTTTAGGGGCTTACTTAAATAAAAGCCTTGAAACTCATCAATACCCACTTCTTTTAGTTTTTCAAAAATCTCTTTTGATGAGACGAACTCTGCAATGGTTTTAAGATTTGTCTCCTTTGCAAAACTTACAATTGATTTTACAATGGCTAATGATTTGTTATTAAAAGTTATCTCTTTTATTAATGACCCATCAATCTTGATATAATCACTTTCAATATTTAGTACATGATTTAAGTTTGAGTAGCCAGAACCAAAGTCATCAAGTGCAATTTGCACCCCGTAGTCTTTAAATCTTTTTATAAACTTTTCAAGTATTTTATAATCATCAATTTCATTTGTTTCTAAAAGCTCAAAGATAAATCTTTTTGATAAATTAGGGTCTTTTTTAAACTCATCTTCAATAAACTGGCATAAAGCACTATTTTGGATATCTTTATATGATATATTAAATGAAAACTTTTTTTCACTAATTTTTATTATATCAAAAGCTTTTTTTAGCATTAAACAGTTTAATTCAAAAAATTTACTATTTTTAATAGCAATATCTATAAACTCATTAGGATAAAAAACAGTTTCATTGTTATTTTCTATTATTGAAATTCTCATTAAGATTTCATACTTTAAAACTGCTCCTTCTTTACTATATATTGGCTGAAACATTGGAAATACTGTGTCATCTACAATAGCTTTTGCTATGACCTTTTGCATTTGAAATTCAGTTTCATCTAATTTTTTTGTATCTATATCCTTTGTATAAATCTTAAACTTTTCATTATTTGTTATTGCATACTCAAGAGCCATTTTTGCAGATGAAATTAAATCAATTTTGTGGTCACTTAACCCAATAGCATAATTAAAAATACTCTCATCAAGTTTTTCTACAAACTGCGTTGCAGTATCGTGTAAATCATCACTAAATAAATAGACTAATTTATCTATACCACTTCTATAAAGGTTGTTTTTGATTTGAGTTTTTGATTTAAGTTCGTTTACTAAATCATTTAAAATCACATCAGTTTTATCAACTCCATAAATTGATTGAACCTTGTCATAGTTGATAAGTTTGATTATAAGTATGTTATTAAAATTTGTTTTTTTAATATCTTCATATAAAGAGGTTGTATTTTTTAGCTTGGTGATATTATCAATGCTAGTTAGCTCTTTTTTTTCTAATAACTCTTTTTGTTTTATATCAAACTCTTTTACTACTTTATATAAAACATTCATTAGCTTTTCAGTACTTACAGGTTTTTGAACATAATATTTAATGCCAAGTTCTATTAATGCTTCTAACTTAGCAGAGTCATTATAAGCTGATATTACTAAAATCTGTTGATTTGGATTTTGTTTTAAAATCTGGCTAGCTAAGTCTATACCGTTAATATAAGGCATATTAATATCTGTTAAAACAATATCATAACAGTTATTAATCTCTAGATTTTTATTATAAAGCTCAATAGCTTCTTGTCCATTACTACATGTATCAATAGAATCAAATAGATTTTCTAAGATTGATGTATTAACATCTCTTAGACTTATATCATCTTCAACATATAAAACACTCATATTTGCACAAAGTTCGATTAGTTCATTTAGATTTTTATTTATTGTTTCCATAAATTTATTATATAGAAAAAAAGTATCAAAAAAGTATCAAAAGTTTTTTATTGAGTTAAATTTCATAACTTATTAGTTTAGACTTAGAATTGCTTTATAAAATCGATTTTAATTGATTTTTTTGCAAAAAATTGCTAAAATAAGTCATCAAAATAAAAAAGGATACTTATGTTAGTTGATTTTAGGGTAAAAAACTTTCGTTCAATTAAAGAAGAACAACTATTAAGCATGGTAGCTTCTTCACAAAAAGAGTTTGTTGATACGCATACTTTTTTACCTACAACTTCAAAAAGTTTATCTTTGGTAAAAACAGCGACTATTTATGGTGCAAATGCTGCTGGTAAATCAAATATTTTAAAAGCTATGGAAGTCATGCAAGAAATTGTACTTGAAAGTGGTTCAAGATATCAAAGAGGTGATGAGCTTCCTGTAAAACCATTTTTATTTGACAATGAGGTTAATGAGTCTACAGAGTTTGAAATTAATTTTATTTATAATCAGATTAGGTATCAGTATGGCTTTGCAACGACTAGAGAGAGAATTACTGAAGAGTGGCTTATTGCATATCCAAAAGGAAGACCACAAAACTGGTTTGCTAGAGCATATGATGAAGAAAAAAAAGAGTATCAATGGCAATTTGGAGATAAACTAATGGGTAAGAAACAATTGTGGCAAGAGTCTACAAGAAGTAATGCTTTATTTTTATCTACAGCAGTTCAGCTAAATAGTGAACAACTAAAACCCGTATTTGATTGGTTTGCAGATAAACTAAAAATAACGGGTGTTGAGGGATGGAATCCTTACTTTACTATGGAGTTATGTGAGGATAAAACTCATAAAGATAAAATTCTAAAGTTTCTAAAAATCGCAGATATGGATATTGAAGATATTGAAGTTGAAAAGGAAAATTTTTCTCCTAATAAACTTCCAAAAGATATGCCTGAAGAGTTAAAAAGAGATATTACTAAGGATATGAAAGAAAAAGAGATAATTAAAGGGGCTAAATTTTACCATTTTGATAATTATGGGAAAAAAGTAGCTCTTGATTTTGATGATGAGTCAGATGGAACTAGAAAGCTTTTTTCTTTTATTGGCCCATGGATTGACTCATTGGAAAATGGTAATGTACTTCTTATCGATGAACTTCATGATAACTTTCACCCTTTAATGGTGAAGTTTTTAATTGAAATGTTTCATAACAAAGATATGAACACATCTAATGCGCAGTTAATTTTCACAACCCATGAGACATCAGTGCTAAATCAAGATACTTTTAGAAGAGATCAGATTTGGTTTTGTGAAAAACAAAATAGAGCTACAAATTTATATCCTTTAACTGATTTTAGCCCTAGAAAAGGGGTTGAAGACCTTGAAAAAGGATACTTGTCTGGAAGATATGGTGCATTACCATTTTTTCAAGATATAAGTATTACTATGGGGAAATAACTCATGGGTACAGATGATCTTTTTCATAAGCGTAAAGCAAAAAAGGTAACACAGCTTCAAAGAGCTAAAGAGAGCAGAGAGCCTTATGACAAAGTGCTTATAGTTTGTGAGGGAGAAAAAACAGAACCTCATTACTTAATGGCATTGAGAGAACACTTAAAGCTATCTCAAGCAAATATTAAAATAGATCCAAACAGTGACTCAAGTCCTACAAGTGTAGTGAGGTATGCAAAAGAGTTGATAAAAGAGAGTACTAAAGATCCCTATGATCATGTTTTTTGCGTGATAGATAGGGATAGACATACTGATTTTGATACAGCAATTGCTCAAATGAATGGATACAGAAATAAAGATACAAAGCTTCATGGCATAGTATCAAATCCATGTTTTGAGTTTTGGATATTGTTGCATTTTGACTATACGACAAAACTGTTTGGAACAAGCGGAGATAGTCCTTGTATGGATCTAATCAAAAACAACTTGAAAGTATTTATTGAAGATTATGAAAAAGGTGATAAAGCGATTATGTTACCTATCATAAAATCTGGGCTTGAGATGGCAATAGCAAATTCAAAAAGAGCAAATGAAACCGCTAAAAGAAATGGTACTGATAATTCAACAACACAGATGGATGAGCTAGTTAATTATCTAAAAGGTTTAAAAGGTGAGAAATAATATATTGTTATTATAAGTATTTCGATTTCATGGGATAGCTCCCATAAAATCGTAAGTTTAATTCGAGTTTATTTTCTATCATCCACCATACATTAGATTTGGTAACCAAAGAGCTACTTCGGGAATGTATGTAGTGATAAGTAGTCCTGCTAAGATTGTTAATGTCCATGGGAATGCTGCTACTATTACATCTTTTATACTCATTCCTGTAAGTCCGGACGTAACAAACAAGTTGAGTCCTACAGGTGGGGAGACCATTCCAAGCTCCATATTTATTGTAATAATAATACCAAAGTGAATAGGGTCAATTCCTAATGCAACTGCTACAGGTAGTAATAAAGGAACAAGAATCATAATAATTGCACTTGGTTCCATAAATGAACCTGCTAAAATTAGCAGTAAGTTTACAGCTATTAAGAACATATATTTATCAACATTTGCTTCAATTAGTGTTTCAGTAATTGCTTGAGGAATATTCTCAATAGTCAAAAAGTGAGCAAAAAGCATTGCATTTGCAATAATAAACATAATCATTGCAGTTACTTTAGCTGATTCTAATGCTGTGCCCAATACCTCTTTTATTTTTATATCTTTGTAAATAAATACAGAGATAACAAACGCCCAAACACAAGCAACCGCTGCTGCTTCAGTAGGAGTGAAGATACCACCATAAATACCACCAATAACAATAACTATTGTCATAAGTCCCCATGATGCTTCTTTCATTTTTTGTAATCTTACGCTAAATGGTTGAGGCTGTGTTCTTTTAAATCCTAATCTTCTTGCTCCTATATAAGTAACAACCATCATCATAACTCCAAGCATGATTCCAGGAACAACACCTGCCATAAAAAGCTTACCAATTGATACTTCTGCTGTTACACCATAAACAATAAGTACAATTGAAGGTGGAATTAAAATACCTAAAGACCCAGCAGTTGCAATTGTACCAACTGCATATCTTTTAGGATATCCAGCTTGCATAATTGCACCAAACATAATAGAACCAATAGCAACAACTGTTGCAGGTGAACTTCCTGATACAGCAGAGAAAATTATAGATGCAAAAATTGCAGAGATAGGTAAACCACCTGGAAGGTGACCAACTATTGATTTTGCAAACTCAATAATTCTAGTTGCAGCACTACCTTTTGATAGTAAATTACCAGCTAAAATAAACATAGGAATAGCCATCAATGAATAGTGATGAATCTTTTCAAACATCATTGCTGAAATCTCTATTGGCGAGATATGCGTAAACATCATCAATGTTGCAAATGTTGCAGAACCTAGTGCAATAGCAACAGGAGAACCTAAAATAATAAGAAAGAAAAATATACCAAACAGTACAGCTACACTCATTACAGCATACCTCCTGTTTTCTTTTCTACATCACTTACCATCTTGTTTAATTTTTCAACATGTTTGTTTTCATTATCATCATGTTTTACACCTAATTCAGCTAGTACCATTTCAGCCTCACTTTCTTTAACTACTTGCTCATGTGGGGTTTTTAATATATGTACTATTTTCTCACCAACTCTATATGTTGCAAACGCAAAAGAGACAGGAATAACAAGATAAATAATCCACATAGGTAAATTCCATAAATCAATTGATCTTTCATCTAAATCAATAATTAATAATAAGTATTCATAACCAAAGTAAGCAACAGCAGCTAAAAATATAATAGTAACCGTATGTGAAATAAGTAACATAGGTTTAGCTATCTTTGATGGCACTATATCTAGTACAATAGTAACTGCAATATGTGCATCTTTTTTGAAGCAATAAGCAGCAGCAAAAAAAACACTCCATAAAAATAGATAAATACTTAACTCTGTTGCCCATACTAATGATGCGTCAAAAACATATCTTGCAACAACATTAGTAAAAGCAATAGCAACACCGGCTGTTATACCGATGATGGCTATTGATTGGTTAATAAATCCAATAACTTTACTTATAATATTAAACATAGCCTACTACTTAGTTGATATAGTTTTCTTAATTAAATCTTCACCAATCTTCTTATCTGAGTAGAATTTTGGATAGATTTTACTAACTTTTTCTCTCCATGCTTCTCTTTGTTTATCACTTAAAGTATGGATTTCTAAGTTACCTGTCTTTTTTGCATACTCTTTGATTTTTTCTAATTGAGAATCATTTAATTGTTTTGCAAACTCTCTTTCTTTTTTGGTAGCTTCACTCATAGCTTGCTTTACATCTGCTTGTAAATCATCAGGTAGTGAATTCCAAAATCTTTTTGACATAACTACTAAGTAACCTAAATAACCGTGATTTGAAATAGTTAAATCAGTTTGAACTTCATGGAATTTTTTTGTGTAGATATTTGAAATAGTGTTTTCTTGACCATCAATAACACCTTGCTGTAATCCTGAATATACTTCAGAAAAAGGCATCATTTGAGGGTTTGCATCAACTGCATGGAACTGCTCTTCTAAAACCTTTGAAGACATAATTCTAAACTTTTGACCTTGGGCATCTTCTGGCTTGATTAATGCTTCTTTTGATGAAGATAGTTGTTTAAATCCATTGTCCCAAAAATCTAAAGCTACAATGCCTTTTGCAGTAACCATATCTTTTAGTGCTTGACCAACTTCACCATCTTGAACTCTATGTAAGTGATCAGCATCTTTAAACAAAAAAGGTAAATCAAATAAAGCTAATTGAGGTACAATTTTACCAAACTTTGAAAATGAAGGTGCTGCCATTTGAACTGAGTTTAATCTCAAGGCTTTTAGAACTGCACTATCACTATATAACTGTGATGATGGATAAATTTGAACATCAATCTTACCATCTGATAACTTCTCTAATCTCTCTTCAAAAAAAGCTGCTGCTTTACCTTTTGGTGTATTTGGACTTACAACGTGTGAAAACTTCAGAGTATACTCTGCTGCTAAACTTGATGTGGTAACCATTGCAGCTGCAATAGTACCTAAAACTAATTTTTTCATATCATCTCCTTAATTTTTTGATATGAAAAAATTATAGTAAAAAGTTATGTAACTATTATGTATTTTAGAAGAAATTTTAAAAGTTATATTAGTAATAAAATATTACTTTTCAGATATTATTAGTATAAAAAATTAAGTTAATAGTAAGTATTTATTGAAAAATAGTTTTTAACCATTTTTTAATTAAAATTAAGATACCATGTTTCACTTTTCTAAGGAATATAAAAGAATAAATAAAAAGGAAAATGATGGGTTGTAATTTAGACTTATTAACGTCTTTTAAAGATAACTGTGGTTTTGGTCTAGTTGCAGATATGCAAAACAGACCAAGTCATAAAAACTTAGAAGACGCAATAACTTCACTAGAAAGAATGATGCACAGAGGTGCAGTTGCAGCAGATGGTAAGACAGGAGATGGTTCGGGCCTATTATTATCTATGCCAGATGAATTTATGAGAAAACAAGCTATGAAAGAGGGTATTGATTTACCTGAAACATATGGTATAGCTATGATTTTCACTAAAGATTTAGAAGATATAAAAACATTTAAAGAGTTTTGTGATAAAAACGACTTAAAAGTAGTACTAACTAGAGATGTGCCAGTTGAAACTGATGCACTGGGAAAACAAGCACTAAGTACACTACCTAATATTGTACAAGTTTTTGTTAGACCTAATACTTTAATGACTTCAAAAAGATTTGAAGCAATGCTTTACTTAACTAGAAAAGAGTGTGAACACAAATTAAAACATAAAGAAGACTTTTATATTCCTACATTTTCATCTAAAGTAATAGCTTATAAAGGGCTTGTTATGCCTACTCATATTAAGCACTTTTATAAAGATTTAAGAGATGAAGAGTTTAAAATCTCATTCTCTTTGTTTCACCAAAGATTCTCAACAAACACATTACCACAATGGCGATTAGCTCAGCCATTTAGAGCAATTGCTCATAATGGTGAGATAAACTCTGTTGAGGCAAATAGATTTAATGTGGAAGTTAAATCAGAGCAGTTAAAATCTGAAGTTTTCTCAGATAGTGAGATAAAAAGATTGTTGCCAATTCTTCAAGAAAAAGTTTCAGATTCAGCTTCACTTGACAATATGTTTGAGTTTATGCTTGCAAATGGAGTTGATTTCTTCAAAGCAGCAAGAAGTTTAGTACCAGCACCATGGCAAAATGCTCCTCATATGGATTCTAATTTAAGATCATTTTATGAGTACACAGCAACTGCAATGGAGGCTTGGGATGGACCTGCTGCTGTATCTTTAACAGATGGTAGACACATAGGATGTTTAATTGATAGAAATGGTTTAAGACCTTCTAAGTATGTTATTACAAAAGATGAAAAACTATATATAACATCAGAGTATGGTACTTTAAGTATTGATGAAGATAATATAAAAGAGAGAGGTAGACTTCAATCAGGTGAGATGATTGCACTTGATCTTAAGCATGGAACTATCTTAAAAGAAGAGGATATTAATGATTATCTAAAATCAGCACAAAACTATACAAAATGGCTAAATGATGATATGGATTATCTTCAAGAGTATATTGAAGAGTCATTTTTCAATACAACTGATTATAAGATGAGTGATTTAAGTAAAAAACAGAAGTATTTTAATATTACTTATGAAGCAATTGATCAAATGATTGAGCCAATGGCAAAAGATGGTAAAGAGCCTGTTGGTTCTATGGGTGATGATACACCACTTGCATGTTTTTCAAAGGCAAATAGAAACTTTACAGACTTTTTTAAACAAAAGTTTGCACAAGTTACAAACCCACCAATTGACCCATATAGAGAAAAAGTTGTAATGTCTTTAGAAACAGGTTTTGGTAAGATTCATAATATTTTAGATGAAAAACCTGAATATGCAAAAAGATTAAAAGTAGCAAGTCCTATTTTAATGAAAGAGAAGTTTGATGTTTTATACTCATTTGGTGATGAAAACTCTCCAAGATATGATGAGTATTATAAAAATAAAATTTTTAGTACAACTTTTAAAACTAATCTAAAAGAGTCATTGGAGAATCTAGCATCCAAAGTAGTTGATGCTGTTGAAAATGAAAATGTTTCAGTTGTAATCTTAGATGATAGAGAAATATGCGAAAACAACAAACTAATTCCTATGGCAATGGCTGTTGGGTATATAAACAGAAAACTTTTAAATGAAAAGATAAGACACTCTGTATCTATTATACCAATAACAGGTGAGGTTTATGACCCACATATGGCTGCTGTTATGTTAGGATTTGGTGCAACTGCTGTATATCCTTATATGATGTATGCAACTGCATTATCTTTATTTGAGAAAAAAGATACTACAAGATATGAAATTCAAAGATTGCTTAAAAATACTCAAAAAGCATTAAATGCAGGTTTACTAAAAATCATGTCAAAAATGGGTATTTCAACAGTAGCTTCATATAGAAACTCAGCTTTATTTGATGTAATTGGATTAAGTGATGATATTATCAAAGACTGTTTCCCAGATGCATATACAGACTTAGCAGGTTTAGACTATGAAGATATTGAACAAAGAATAGAAAAATCTCATTTTAATGCTTACCATGATGATAATTATATGTTCCCACTTGATTTAGGTGGTTTTTATAAGTATATAAATGGTGGTGAATACCACGACTATGGACCAGCTACAACAAGAGCAATGCATAATAAAGGTGCATCAAAACAAGAAGATATTTCTGATTTTGATGGCTTGAAAAAAATGGTTGAGAGTAGAGATAAGAAGTTTATTAGAGATTTCTTTGAGTTTGATTCAGATAAAAAATCAATTTCAATTGATGAAGTTGAACCAAAAGAAGAGATTTTTAAAAGGTTTGCAACTGCTGCTATGTCATGTGGTTCTATTTCACCTGAAGCTCATGAGGCTTTAGCACAAGCTATGAATACAATAGGCGGTGCTTCTAACTCAGGTGAGGGTGGAGAAGATCCAAAAAGATTTAAGAGTTTAAAAAACTCTAAAATCAAACAGATTGCATCGGGTAGATTTGGTGTAACTCCTGGATACTTAAGAAGTGCCCAAGAGCTACAAATCAAAGTTGCACAAGGTGCAAAACCAGGTGAGGGTGGACAGTTACCAGGACATAAGGTTACACCATTAATTGCTACACTTAGACATACAGTTCCAGGTGTAACACTGATTTCACCACCACCTCACCATGATATTTACTCTATTGAGGATTTAGCTCAGTTGATTTTTGATTTAAAGCAAATCAATCCACTAGCTAAAATTACTGTTAAGTTAGTATCTTCTATAGGTGTTGGAACAATTGCAGCAGGTGTTGCAAAAGCTTATGCAGATAAGATTATTATCTCAGGTGGAGATGGTGGTACAGGTGCTGCTCCATTAACATCTATTAAGCACACAGGTAATCCGTGGGAAATGGGATTAAGTGAAGCACATAATGCACTAAAAGCTAATCAATTAAGAGATTTTGTACATGTACAAACTGATGGTGGATTAAAAACTGGACTTGATGTTGTAAAAGCTGCACTATTAGGTGCTGAATCTTATGCATTTGGTACAGCTGCACTAACTCTTCTTGGGTGTAAAATCCTAAGAATTTGTCATACAAATAAATGTTCTGTTGGGGTTGCAACTCAAGATGAAGAGCTAAGAGATCATTTCCAAGGTACGGTTGAAAGATTAATCTCTTACTTTACATATATAGCTCAAGAGATTAGAGAGATACTAGCTAAGCTTGGTTATAGCTCACTTGAAGAGATTATAGGTAGAAGTGATTTATTAAAAGTTATAGATGATAAGTTTGCTAAAAAGTTTGACTTTCAAAATATACTTAGAAGAGTTGATGGTATTGATACTTGTCAAAAAGATTCAAATGAGCCATTTGATGATAATAAGTATGAAAAAGAGTTACTAAAAAAAGTTCATAAAACAATTGAAAATCCAAATGCTCCTGTGAAAGTAAGTAGTCAAATATCTAACTTAAATAGATCATTTGGTGCTTTAATTTCAGGTGAAATTGCAAGATATTATGGAGATACAGGACTACCACAAAACTCTATAAATATAAATCTAAAAGGGATTGCAGGTCAATCTTTTGGTGCATTTTTATCAAATGGAGTAAATATAAACTTAGATGGTGTTGCAAACGATTATGTTGGTAAAGGTATGAGTGGTGGAAAGATTATGATTAATCCTCCACATCAAGGACAAGAGTTCGCAGGTGCTGGTAATACATGTCTATATGGAGCAACAGGTGGTAAGCTATATGTAAGAGCTTGTGTTGGTGAAAGATTTGCAGTTAGAAACTCAGGTTGTATCTCAGTAGTTGAGGGAACAGGTGATAACGCTTGTGAATATATGACAGGTGGAATTGTTGTTATACTAGGTAAAACTGGATTTAACTTTGGTGCTGGTATGACAGGTGGTATATCATTTGTATATGATGCACAAAAAACTTTTGTAGATAAGATAAATCAAGAACTAATCGAAGCTGTAAGAATTGATACAGATGATACAGAGAGAGAAAGACTATATCTAAAAAGATTATTAGTTGATTATATCCACGAAACAGATAGCCAGTTAGCTGAGTATATTTTAGAGAATTTTAGAGCTGAAATAAGAAACTTCTGGATGGTGAAACCTAAGAATATGACTGTTCTACCATTAGATCCAGATGAGGGAGATTAAAATATGATTAATTTTACTAAGTTTGAAAGAATTAACCCTGAAAAAAGGGATGTACTTCAAAGATTAAAAGACTTTAATGAAGTTTATGAAGTATTTGGTAAGCACAGAGCTAGAGAACAAGCAGATAGATGTATGCAGTGTGGTGACCCATACTGTCATACAGGCTGTCCACTTGGTAACTATATTCCAGCATGGCTTAAACAAACAGCAACTAAAAACTTAGATTTTGCATTTGCACTATCAAATGAAACATCTCCTTTCCCTGAGATTTTAGGTAGAATTTGTCCGCAAGATGTATTATGTGAGGGTGAGTGTTCTTTAAATACAGGTCATGGTGCTATTTCTATTGGAGCTATTGAAACTCATATTAGTGAGCAAGCATTTCAAAAAGGTATGAAACCAAAGTTTGCAAACACTAAAAATGATAAAAAAGTAGCAATAATTGGTTCAGGACCAGCTGGTATTTCAGCTGCTACATTTTTATTAAGAAGAGGTTTTAACGTAGAAATGTTTGAAAGAGAAGATAGAGCAGGGGGATTACTTATGTATGGAATCCCTGGCTTTAAACTTGATAAAAGCACCGTAGAAAGAAGAATAAACTGGCTATTAGAAGCAGGAATGAAACTTCACTTAAACTGTGAAATTGGGAAAGATAAACCAGCTAAAGAACTAGATGAACAGTTTGATGCAATTTTCTTAGGAATTGGAGCTAAAGCTGGAAGATTTGCAGGAATTGAGGGTGAAGAGGCTGCATCAAATGTTCACTTAGCAATGGATTTTCTAACAGGTATTCAAAAAAGAAATCTTGGAACAAATACATCATACATAAATGTAGAAGATAAAAATGTAGTTGTGATTGGTGGTGGTGATACTGCTATGGACTGTGTAAGAACTTCAGTGAGAGAAAAAGCAAAGTCTGTTAGATGTCTATATAGAAGAGATGAAGCTAATATGCCAGGAAGTAAAAAAGAGGTTGTAAATGCTAAAGAAGAGGGAGTAGAGTATATGTTTAATGTATCTCCTAAATCTATTAAAGTAGATGGTAAAAAAGCAACTGCAATTGAATTACTTAAAACTTCAATGAGCGAACCTGATGAAACAGGAAGACAAAAAGTAGTAATAAATGAAGGAAGTGAATTTATGCAAGAAGCCGAAGTGATTATCATGGCTCTTGGATTCTCTCCTGAAGCACCAAAGTTTTTACAAGATTTAAATGTAGAAACTAATTCATGGGGCGGTATTGAAGCTACAAACTATCAAACAAGCAATGAAAAAGTGTTTGTAGGTGGTGACTGTCAAAGAGGTGCACACCTTGCTGTAACAGCTGCTGCTGATGGTAGAGAAGCTGCCAAACTTATTATTGATAAACTTTCATAACTAAAAACTAAACCTTTTTTAGGTTTAGTTTCAACTTAACTTAGTCATAACATATAAAAAAAACTCAAACTATAAGAAATTATTAAAGAATATTAGGTTATAAATCCATAATAATATTTTTAAACTAGGGATTGGTGTATTATATGTCTTTAAAAATTACAGATGAGTGTATCGCTTGCGATGCATGTAGAGATGAGTGTCCAAATTACGCGATAGAAGAAGGGGATCCAATATATATTATTGACCCAGATAGATGTACAGAGTGTGTAGGATACTTTGAAGAGCCTTCATGTATTGAGGTTTGTCCAGTTGATTGTATTGTAGTGGATACAGATAATCAAGAAACAATGGAAGAGCTTCAATTTAAGTATGAACAAATCGCACAAGAAGAAGCTTAATGGCTAAGGTAACAACTATAATAGATATTGGTTCAAACTCAATGCGTATGGTTGTACTTGAAAAAAGTAGCCGATATGCTTTTAATTTAGTTAATGAAACTAAAAGTAGAGTAAAGATTTCAGAAGGGTGCTATGAAAACAGTGGCAACCTTCAAGAACTGCCAATGCAAAGAGCCTTTGAATCTTTAAAATCTTTTTTAAATATATCAAAATCACTTAAATCAAGAAAAACAATATGTGTAGCAACCTCTGCATTAAGAGATGCACCAAATGCAAAACTTTTTTTAGCAAAAGTAAAAAATGAGTTGAACCTAAATATCAAAGTAATAAATGGCGAAAAAGAGGCTTTTTATGGAGGGGTTGCTGCTGCTAATTTAATTCATGAAGATAGTTTTATTACTGTTGATATTGGTGGTGGCTCAACAGAGTTTGCTTTTGTTAAAAATGGTGAAATATTAAAATCTATCTCTTTAAATATAGGAACTGTTAGAATAAAAGAGCTTTTCTTTAGTAGAAATGATATAAAAAGTGCAAGAAAATATATTTTAGATAGTTTAAAAGAGCTTTTTAATTTGGGAGTTGATATCCCTAATACTGTTGTTGGTATTGGAGGAAGTATAAGAGCACTATCTAAAGTGGTAATGAAAAAAAATAGTTACCCTTTGGATATTATCCATGGATTTAAATACAAAGTGGAAAATGAATTAAAAACTTTTGATAAAATAGTAAAAACAAATAGTGTTAAAGAGTTAAAAAAGATAGGTATAAAAAAAGATAGGTTTGATACTATAAAAGAGGGTACATTTATATTTAAAACTATCTTAGAAGAGCTTAATACTCAAAGAGTTATAACATCAGGTGCAGGGGTTAGAGAGGGTGTTTATCTAACTGATTTGCTACGAAACAGTAACTATAAATTTCCATCAAACTTTAATGTAAGTGTTAGAAGTCTTTTGGATAGATTTGAAACAGATAGGAAACAAAGTGCCTATTTTGGGAATAATGCTGGAAAGATTTTTGATGTTTTAAAACCAATACATAATATGGATGATAGACTAAGAGGACTTTTGATTCTTTCTTCTAAGCTTCATAGTATCGGTAATACTTTGAACTTTTATAAATCAAATGATAATGCTTTTGATTTTATTTTAAATGGTTTAAATTATGACTTTTTACATACTTCAAGAGTTATTATAGCTCATACAATTAAGTTTTCTAAAAAATCACTGCCAACAAAAAAAGATTTAGCCCTATATCAACAACTACTTCCAAAGCCAAGTGATATGAAATGGATGTCTTTTATGATTTCATTAAATATCTCTATTAATGAAGACTTATCAAGACCAAATGTTGAGTATATACTTCAAGGAAACACCTTGAAAATAAAACTTGAAAATAGAAGCTTTTTTATAGAATCAAATATTGAGAAACTAGAACTACCTAAGAAAATTCAAATAGAGTTGATTTAATGTCTAAGATTATTTACTATATATTTCTTGGTTTTGTATCTATTCAAAGAAAACTTCCTAAAAAAATAAGAAGAGCATTTTTTAAAATTGTTGCTTATTTAGCATATAAGTTTGCTTTTAAAACAAATAGAATAATCCAAGCAAATTTAAAACTAGTCTTTGATAATAAACTACCAAAAAATGAGATTGAACAGATAAAAAAATACTCTTATTTTAATATGACTTTATGGGCTTTATCTTTAATAGAGAGCTTTGATATGAGTGATGATGAGCTTAAAAAAAGTGTAGATATTGAGGGTGAAGAGATACTAACAGAGTTAAAGCAAAATAATGAACCAATTATACTTATTTCAGCACACTATGGAAATATGGAGATATTAAGCTCTTATTTAAATAGATTTGTTACAAATATCTACCAAGTAGCTAGAAAATCAAACTTTAAACAAATGGATGACTTTATAGTAAAAGCTAGAGAAAAATCGGGTTCAAAAATAGTTTTTAGAGATGGAGCAGTAAAAAAACTTGTAAAAGCTTTGATGAAAAAAGAAGTAGTATCACTAATAATTGACCAAAATATTAACTCAAAAGCAGGTACTGAAGTTGAGTTTTTAGGGAAAAAAGCAAATCAAGCAAGCACAGCAGCACTGCTATCAAGAAAATTTGGTGCAAAAGTTGTTCCAGTTGCTATTTTTAACAAAGAAAACTATAAATATAAGATAAAAATATATGAACCAATAAAACCAATAAAAACAAGTGATGAACAAAAAGATTTAAAGCAGCTTTCACAGTTGCATGCAAACGCAATATCTGATATAATACTTACTGATAAAAAACAGTGGTTTTGGCCACACAAAAGATTTAAAAGCCACTACAGAGAGATATATGAAAAGAATACTAATAATAAGTGATGGAAAACCAGGACATTTAAATCAGTCAATAGCCTTTTGTAAAATAAAAGGCATAAGTTATGACATAGTAGAAGTAAGATTTAAATCAAAAATCCACAAACTTATGTCTTACTTCTTTGATAGAATAAACTACTACACTGATGAGTTGTTTGAAGATTATAAGAAGTTTTACTATGAATTTTATGATGCTGTTGTAAGTACAGGCTCTGGAACATACTACTTTAATAAGTTTATTTCAAAAAAAGAGAATAAAAAGTCAATAGCCTTAATGCTTCCAAAAGGTTATAAATATATTGATTTTGATTTTATCATTGCCCAAGAGCATGATAAAGCAGCTGATTTGAATAATATCATAAAAGTACCATTAAACCTATCATATTTAAAACCAAAAAATATTTTAAAAAAAGATGAAAAGAAAAAAGCAATAGGAATAATAATAGGTGGAAATAATAAAGTTTTCACCCTAGATATAGAAGATATAAAAGAAGAGATAAATAAGATTTTTGATTTAAACAAAGATAGTCTAAAGTATATTACAACAAGTCCTCGAACACCTTTTGAAGTGGATGAACTAATAGATGAGTATGAGTTTGACTATAAACTGATTTACTCAAGGCAACCAGAAGTTAATCCAATACATGATTTTATAAATGTTTGTGATGAGCTTTATATCACAGAAGATTCAACTACAATGCTAAGTGAAGCAAGAGCAAATACAGATGCTAAGATAAATATAATAAAACTAAAATCCAAAAAAGAGAATACCAAATATCACAGACTAGTAAAAAATCTATCAAAACTTGATGGACAAGTTGATTTTAAAAAGCTTTTAGAAAGAGTGGAAATATAAAATCAAAAAGTTAAAAGTAGTACAAGTCTTACCTGAACTAAATGAAGGTGGAGTAGAGCGAGGAACTGTTGAGTTAAGTAGAGAATATATAAAAAGAGACATAGAGTCTATAGTAATAAGCAATGGTGGGAAACTAGTATCTCAAATAGAAAAAGATGATGGTAAACATATGACTTTTGATGTATGTAGTAAAAATATCTTAACAGTACCTCTTAGAGTGATAAAACTAAGAAAAATTTTAAAAGAACTAAATCCTGATATTGTTCATGTAAGAAGTAGAGTTCCTGCGTGGTTGGTTTATTTTGCTAATAAAAGTTTAAAAATTCCATTTGTTACTACTGTACATGGGTTTAATAGTATTGGTTTTTATAGTAAAATAATGACAAAAGCAGACCATGTAATATGTGTAAGTAACTCAATAAAAGAGTATATACAAGCAAACTATAAAACAAATGATAATATAATAACAGTAATACCAAGGGGAATAGATACTAGACTTTTTAATGAAAACAGTATCGATAATAGTTTTATTAAAAAGTTTAAAGATGAGTTTCACTTAAAAGATAGGTTTGTAGTCTCAATAGTAGGTAGAGTAACTCAACTAAAAGATTATGAAACTTTTATAAAAGCTATTTTAGAAGTAAAGAAATCTATTCCCAATGTCAAAGCTATAATAGTAGGCGGTGTTAGAGATGATAAAAAAGAGTATTATAACTCACTAAAAAAACTCATCTCAACTTTAGAGTTACAAAATGAAGTGGAGTTTACAGGAAGTCAAAGTAAAATAGCTGAGATTTATAGTATAAGTGATGTGGTAGTGAGTAGCTCAAAGAAACCAGAAAGCTTTGGAAGAGCAGTAGCAGAAGCAATTGCCTTAAATACACCAGTGGTTGCAACAAATCATGGTGGAGTAAAAGATATAATCAAAGAGAATAAAAATGGCTTTTTCTTTGAAATAGGTGATGAAAAGCAACTTTGTGAAAAAATAATAAAAGCAAAAGAGTTAGAGTTTGATGGGTTGGAATATATCAAAAATAGTTTTTCATTGGAGAGTATGTTGGATAAGACTATTGAGGTTTATAATAAAGTAAGGGGAAATTAATAGTGAATATAGTAGGAGTTAAAAATGATGGCAGTACGAGTTCAAAAATTGAATTTACTATACAAGTTTTATTTTATTTATTAGTTTTATTATATTTTGTTGGTAAAGTGTTTAAACCAATAACTTTAATTATTGATCTATTATTTTTATATCAGATATCAAAAGATGTTAATAAAACTATAATAAAAGAGTACTATGATAAATATAAAAAATTAATTTTATCTTTTTTTGTATTTGTTCTTTATATATTACTACAGTCTCTTCTTTTAGATTATAACTATTATACTTTTAAGTCATCATTTGAAACAATACTATATATTATTTTAGTTTTTGCAGCAATATATAACTTTAATAGTAAAAAGAAAGTTAGAAACATGATATATGTTTCTTATTTTATATTAATGTTCTTATTTATTGATTCATTATATCAATATTTAGTTGGAGTAGATTTTTTTGGTCAGGAAATGTATGGAAATGGTAGGAGAATAACAGCATGGCAAGACTCTCCACTTGTTAGTATGATGATGGGACAATTTTTTGGATTATTAATAGCTTCAATCTTTATTTTTAAAGATAATAAAAAGATTCTAGCAATTATAGTGTTTTCTCTTTCATTATTACTTTTTATTTTAGCAGGCAATAGAAGTCCTATTCTTGCATTATTCACATCAATATTAATTATTGGTTTATTTAGTAATAAGAAAAAATATTTATTTATGATACTTTCTTTATGTGCTATTTTATTTTCTTTATCATTTTTGAATTTAAAACTTAATAAGGCTTATAGTGATCTTTTAAATCCAACAACAAATAAAGCAACATCGGGTAGATTACTATTATTTGATGTTGGTTATGAAGCTATTAAAGATAATCTAATTTTAGGTATAGGGTCACATAATTATAGATTCTATTATAAAAAATATTTTGAAAAAATTGATAAATCTAAATATTCAGAAAATTATGTGAAGAAATGGTCTGAAATAACTCCAACTCATGTACATAGTGTTGGAATTGATATTGTATTAAGTTATGGAATATTAGGAACATTAATTTTTATTTATATACTTATTCAAATATATAATAAATTTATAAAAGGTAATGAAATTGGTTTATTGGCATCAATTGGCTTTTTATATTGTATCACTCCATTTCAGTTTGGTAGAAATTTTACTATGGGTGATTGGCAGTTTATCACATATTTGGGACTTATATTTTTAATTATTATTAGTAGTTATAGAAAATTAAAAGAGGACTAAATGCAGAAAGAATTTAACATAATTTGTATAAAATGGGGAAATTTATATTCTAGTGAAGATGTTAATAAATTATATTCTATGATTAGAAGAAATACTTCTTATGATATAAAGTTTCATTGTTTTACAGAGAATTCACAAGGACTAAATGAGAATATAATAGTTAAACCATTACCTGTGTTAAATACAAAAAATGAGTATAAAGAAAAATATGCATATAGAAAAGAAGCTGGTTTATGTGATGACACTCTAGGTGGATTAAATGGAGAACGAGTATTCTTCTTTGATTTAGATGTTGTTATAATATCAAATTTAGATGAGTTCTTTGAGTTTCCTAAGAATGATGAATTTTATATAATCAATGATTGGAATACAAAAGATAATAGTGTTGGTCAAGCTACATGCTACTCTTGGGTTGTTGGAACATTAGGTTATATAAAGAAATATTATGAAAATAATCCAAAAGAGGTTGTTGATAAGTTTTATACAGCATCTCAAGAGTATTTATCTAGTAAAATTATAGAAAAAAATGGAAAACTAAATTTTTGGCCTGAAAACTGGTTTTGTTCCTTTAGATTTCATTGTTTGCATAAAATTGGTCCTTTAAGACATTTCCTTGAGCCTAAAATTCCAAATATAAAAGGACTTAAAGTAATTGCATTTCATGGTGATCCTAAGCCAAAAGAAGCGGTAAAAGGTATATGGAAGATTAAAAATGGGCAATTTTGGAAGAAATTATATAAAGTTTGTAAACCTTGTCCTTGGATAGAAGAGTATTGGAAATAAATTAACAAATAGGTAGTAATATGCATAATAAATTTAAAGTTAAGTTTATACATAGGGGAAGTGAACTGGGTGATAATTCACCGTATCAAAAACAAACTAAAAATAATGATACTATTGGTAATTGTAAATTTATTTTTAATCCTTTATCTGATGATTATGATTGGTTAGTTATTATTGATGATATAACAAAAAGAATACCAAATAGAACCGAAATCCTAAAATGTCCCAAAGAAAATACTATATTAGTAACAACAGAACCACCGTCAATTACTAAATATGGAAAAGCATTTGCAAATCAGTTTAATTTTTTAATTACGAATCAAGATGAAAAATATCTTTCCCATAATAATGCTCAAAGAGGTCAAACAGGAAATATATGGTTTTATGGCAAAACACTTGATGAGATTCAAGAAGTAAAAGAACCAAATAAAACAAAGAAAATTTCTACAGTATGTTCTAATAAACAACAAGGACATACAATACATAAAAAAAGGTTCGAATTCACAGAAGTAGTACAAAAAAGAGTTCCTCAATTAGAAAGATTTGGGAAGGGTTATAATTGGATTGATTTAAAAGCAGATGCAATTGATGATTATGAGTTTCATATAGCTATTGAAAATCATTATGCTAAAGATATTTGGACTGAAAAACTTGCGGATACATTTTTGGGTTATGCAGTACCTATTTATTATGGATGTCCAAATGTTTATGATTATTTTCCAAAAGATAGTATTATACTAATTGATATTTTTGATGTTGAAGGTTCAATTAAAAAGATTAAGCAGATTATAGAAACTCCTGGTGAATATGAAAGAAGATTACCTGCAGTAAAAGAGGCAAGAAGAAGAGTAATTGAAGAGTATAATTTATTATCTATGATAGACAAAATTGTTACTGAAAATTCAAATGAAAAAAAAACTGAAATTTCTTCAAAAAATAAAATCTTTAATAGAAGAAAAATGAGAACAAAAAGTTTCTCTGACTTATTTACTTTTCTTGGATGGAAAATTAAGAATTTTACTTTAAATTTAAAGGCTTAAGATGACAAACATAATCTTATGCGGAGGAAGTGGTACAAGACTATGGCCCATAAGTAGAACCCTAATGCCTAAACAGTTTGTAAAACTATTTCTCGAAGAGAGTGCAGAGCACAAGGATGATAAATCACTATTTCAACTAACAGTTAAAAGAAATAGTAAAGTGTGTAATAGTCAATTTATAGTTTCAAATAGTGAACAATACTTTTTAGCATTAGATCAACTTGAGGAATTAAATAAAATAAATAATAAATACCTTCTTGAACCAGTTGCTAGAAATACAGCTCCTGCAATAGCTTTGGCTTGTATGGCACTTGATCCCCAAGAGATAGTATTAGTAACTCCAAGTGATCATCTAATAAAAGATGAAACTGAATATGAAAAAGTTCTTCAAAAAGCAAAAGAATTAGCACAGCAAGATAATATAGTTACCTTTGGTATTAAGCCAAACTACCCTGAGACAGGATATGGATATATAGAGGCAGAAACTTCAAGTCCTAAGTATGACGGGCTAAGTGTTAAGAAATTTCATGAAAAGCCTGACTTACAAACTGCTCAAGAGTATTTAAAGCAAAATGATAATCTTAACACTGAACACTTAGCACTTAGCACTTATTTATGGAATAGTGGAATGTTTATGTTTAAAGCAGGAGTATTTTTAGAAGAACTAAAAAAATATTCACCAAATATATATAATCAAGCAAAAATTGCCCTTGAAAACTCAAAAACTGATAATAACCTAACTAGAATAGATTATGATAGTATGGCAAATATACCAGAAGATAGTATAGACTATGCCGTTATGGAAAACTCAAAAAAAGTAAAAGTAATACCCTCAAATATAGCTTGGTCAGATGTAGGGAGTTTTGATAGCCTCATTGAAGAGTGTGAGGGGTTAAGTGCTAAGTGTTATGAAGAAAATAGTCAAAATAACTTCTACTATAGTGATGATTCTGAAAAAATAATAGCTACTATTGGATTAGAAGATTATGTTGTAGTTGATACAAATGATGCTTTGCTAATATCTAAAAAAGGTGAAACTCAAAAAGTAAAAAATATAGTTAATAAAATAAAACATAGCACTTCAAACTTAGCACTTAGCACTCATATAACAGGACATAGACCGTGGGGAACATATACTGTACTTGAAGACTCACCAGGATATAAAATAAAAAGAATAGAAGTAAAACCTGGAAAAAGATTAAGCCTGCAAAAACACTTCCATAGAAATGAACACTGGATAGTAGTAAGTGGATGTGCAACGGTAACAGTTGAAGATAGTACTTTTATACTAAACCCAAATGAAAGTACCTATATAAAGGCGGGACAACTTCATAGATTAGAAAATCAAGGAAAACTTCCTCTTATCATCATAGAAGCACAAGTAGGTGAATATACAGGTGAAGATGATATAATTCGATTAGATGATGATTTTAAAAGAGATTAATATAAGGAAAAAAATTGGCTGAAAAAAAAGTAG
Source organism: Campylobacterota bacterium (assembly GCA_051746405.1). Lineage (GTDB taxonomy): Bacteria > Campylobacterota > Campylobacteria > Campylobacterales > Arcobacteraceae > Arcobacter_B. The sequence continues at coordinate 17,052 of JBNJFB010000014.1, read as the reverse complement.
CACTAATAACAGGAATAACAGGACAAGATGGTTCATACCTAGCAGAATTTTTGCTAAAAAAAGGCTATGAAGTACATGGTATAAAAAGAAGAAGCTCACTATTTAATACAGATAGAATAGACCACTTGTATCAAGATCCTCATGTGGAAAATAGAAACCTTATCTTGCATTATGGTGATATGACTGATAGTATGAATTTAACAAGAATCATTCAAGAGACACAACCTGATGAGATATATAACCTTGCAGCAATGTCTCATGTACATGTTTCGTTTGAAATACCTGAATATGTAGCAAATGCAGATGGTACAGGAACACTTAGAATACTTGAAGCTGTAAAGCTACTGGGACTTACTAAAAAAACAAAAATCTATCAAGCTAGTACCAGTGAACTTTATGGAAAAGTACAAGAGACACCACAAAGTGAAACAACTCCTTTTTACCCAAGATCTCCTTATGCAGTAGCAAAGATGTATGCATACTGGATTACTGTAAACTATAGAGAAGCTTATGATATGTTTGCTTGTAATGGAATACTTTTTAATCATGAAAGTCCAGTAAGAGGTGAGACATTTGTAACTAGAAAGATTACAAGAGCTGCAAGTAAAATCGCACTTAACTTACAAGATAAACTATACTTAGGTAATTTAGATGCAAAAAGAGACTGGGGACATGCAAAAGACTACGTAAGAATGATGTGGATGATTTTACAAACAGATACTCCAGAAGATTGGGTTATTGCAACTGGACAAACAACAACTGTAAGAGACTTCGTAAAATATGCTTTTGAATATGCAGGTATTAACCTTAGATTTGAAAATGAGGGAGTTGATGAAATAGGTGTAATTGATAGTGTTAAGTGGGATGTGCTAAGTGCTAAGATAGGAAAAGAGTGTAATGAACATAACACTACCCACCTAGCACCTAACACTATCGTGGTGTCAGTAGACCCACGATATTTTAGACCAACAGAAGTAGATTTATTATTAGGAGATCCAAGTAAGGCCGAGAAAGAGCTTGGTTGGAATAGAGAGTATAACCTACAAGATTTAGTAAATGATATGATGTCAAGTGATATAAAACTAATGACAAAAGATCAATACCTAAAAGATGGTGGCTATGAGATTTTAAGTTATTTTGAATAAAAGGTTTTATTAATTATGTGTATCGCAAAAGATTCAAAAATATATATTGCAGGACATAGAGGTCTAGTTGGTTCTGCAATTGTAAAGAACCTTCAATCAAAAGGTTATACTAATATTGTTGTAAGAACCCATGAGGAATTAGACTTAACAAATCAAATAGCTGTAGAAGAGTTCTTTGAATGTGAACAACCTGACTTTGTAATACTAGCAGCTGCAAAAGTTGGTGGAATAGTTGCTAATAATACTTATAGAGCAGATTTTATATATGAAAACTTAGCTATCCAAAATAATGTTATTCATAACTCATATAAATATAAAGTAAAAAAACTTCTGTTTTTAGGTAGTACTTGTATATATCCAAAAGATGCACCACAACCAATGAGTGAGGATTGTCTTTTAACAAGCCCACTAGAGTATACAAATGAACCATACGCAATAGCAAAAATAGCAGGTATAAAAATGTGTGAAAGCTATAACTTACAATATGGCACAAACTTTATATCTGTAATGCCAACAAATTTATATGGACCAAATGATAACTTTGATTTAGAAAAGTCACATGTACTTCCAGCACTTATTAGAAAGATACATCTTGGAAAATGCTTAGATAGTGTTAAGTTAGAAGAGTTAAGTGCTAAGAGTGATGAAAACTGGAAAAAAATCAAAGATGACTTAAATCGTAATCCTATTGAAGGTATCACAGGAGACTCCACAAAAGAAGAAATATTGAATATACTAGAAAAATACGGCATAAAACTTCTTAACACTACACACTTAACACCTAACACTTCCATAGAAATCTGGGGCAGTGGTAAACCACGCCGTGAATTTCTATGGAGTGAAGACATGGCAGACGCATGTGTATTTCTTATGGAAAATAAAAACTTCCAAGATATACTTAACACTACACACCTAGCACCTAACACAGATGAGTTTTCGAATGAAATCCGAAATACTCATCTTAACATAGGCACAGGCAAAGACATAAGCATAAAAGAACTAGCAGAACTTATAAAAAACATCATAGGCTTCAAAGGTGAACTTTACTTCAACACAGAAAAACCAGATGGAACTATGAAAAAACTTACAGATGTAAGCAAACTTAACAGTTTGGGCTGGAAACATAATATTGAATTGAAACAAGGAATAGAAAAAATGTATAGTTGGTATCTAAATGATGCTAAATAATCTTAACACTGAACACTTAGCACTTAGCACTAATAAAGAAGCTGGTATTAAAATTATGTATGAGTGGTATTTAAAAACAAATGAATCTAAAAAATAAAAAAATTCTAATAACAGGAGCAGCTGGTTTCATAGGCTCAAATATCTGTTTGTACTTGCAAAAGATGTATCCTACTTGTGAGATAGTTTCTGTAGACTCTTTTAAGACAGATAGTTTTTTCAAATTATAAACTGGTGATAAATCTTTTAAATAAAGTGATGATATTGAGATTGCATCTAAAAACAAAATACCTTTATTGTTATTTGTATTTTTGTATTGATAATTACTCAAAAAAGTAATTTGTATGGAACTTATGAAAGATATGGTAAAATAAATTAAAGAATTAGTTACATGGAATTTATGAAAGATTTAATAAAATAAAAACTTATGGAGGTAAGAAATGGGTATAAATGAAATAAAAGACCTCAATACCAAAGAAAAAATAATCCTAATGAATGAGATTTGGGAAAGTTTAGAAAAACAAGATCATACTATAGAAACACCCAAATGGCATGAGGAGATCTTAAAAACTAGAGTTGCTAAAATGCAAAATGGTGAAGCAAAAATAATTTCATTAGAAGAGCTTAGAAAAAGTAAATGATAGTTAAAAATATAGTAGCACTTGAAGAAGTTGCACTTGATTTAGACATAGGAGAGTTATTCTATGAAAATCAAAATATTGGATTGGGTAATTATATGGCTTTATGGAGGAGTTCATATAAAAATAAATGGCTTATATAGACTTCTTTCCAAAAGATTTCCATATGGAATATATTATGACTTTAGTAATCATACTATAACTATCGTGGCAGTTTTAGATTTGAGACAAAATCTTCACAATATTCAAGAATTTTTAGAAACAAGAGAACAAAAATTAAACGAGGATATACTATGAATATTTCAATAGACACTCCTGGAATATACACATAATAAAAAATATTTTAAATTTATTGAAAATATAGTATTAGTTGATAAATAAAATATAAAAGATAGGATATAAATAATGAGTTTGGAAATAGGCTTGAGAAATAAAAAAATACTAGTAACAGGAGCAGCTGGCTTTATTGGCTCAAATATATGCTTATATCTACAAAAGACGTATCCTACATGTGAGATAGTTGCTTTAGACTCTTTTAAAACAGATAGTTTTTTTTCAAATGGAAATCCATATAGTTATGGGAGTTATAAGAATCTTTTTGGTTTTAATGGTACTTTACTTAGTTTAGATGTTACAAATAAAGATGATTTAAACTATCTAAATGAAAAGTTTGAGTTTGATTATATCTTTCATCAAGCAGCTATTTCAGATACTACTGTTCAAGAGCAAGATTTGATGATAAAAACAAATGTAAATGCTTTTGAAGATTTGATAAAAATAGCAATAGAACATAATGCAAATATTGTATATGCAAGTTCTGCAGCAACGTATGGAGATGCAAAGTCACCACAAAAAGTAGGTAATGAACAACCAAATAATGTATATGGTTTTAGTAAACTTATGATGGATAATATCGCAAGAAAATATATAAATAAAAAGCTTGATATTTCAATTGTAGGATTAAGGTATTTTAATGTTTATGGTAAAAATGAGTACTATAAGCAAAAAACAGCATCGATGGTTTTACAGTTTGGGCATCAACTTTTAAGTAAAAAAAAGCCAAGGTTATTTGAAAATAGTGAAAAAATATTTAGAGATTTTGTATATATAGAAGATGTGATGCAAGCTAACATATTAGCTGCAAATGCTACTAACTCAGGTATTTACAATGTTGGTTCTGGACAAGAGAGAAGTTTTAAAGATATTGTAGATATCTTACAAAAAGAGCTTGATACAAAATTAGATATAGAATATATTAAAAATCCATATATAGGTAGTTATCAGTTTCATACAAAAGCTGATATTAGTGATACTACTGAAAATCTAGGTTATAACCCAAAATACTCTTTGGAAGAGGGAATAAAGGACTATATTCCATATATAAAAGATATTTATAATAAAGAAGTAGCAAATGCAAAATAAGCCAAATATTTTAGTAATAGGTGATTTAATGCTAGATGCATACTTATGGGGTTCTTGCAATAGGGTCTCACCAGAGGCACCTGTTCAGATTATAGATATTGATTATGAGACATTAAATCTTGGTGGTGCTGGGAATGTTATAAATAATCTAAATAGTTTAAATTCAAATGTTACAGCTATCTCAGTAGTAGGGGAAGATAAAAACTCTTTTGAACTTGAAAAACTACTAAAAGTTAAATGTTCAGACTATTTTTTGATAAAAGAAGCAAAAAGAGTAACTACAAAAAAGACAAGAATAATTGCTACAAACTCACAAGTTGTTAGATTTGATAATGAAAATATCAAAAATATCAAAAAAAGCTCTGTTAATACTATATTAGATAAAGTAAAAGATGCAATTCAAAATATAGATATAGTTATTTTGTCAGATTATAATAAGGGTGTTTTAACTAATAAACTAACAAAAAAAATAATTGAGATTGCAAATAAAAATAGTGTTAAGGTTGTAGTTGACCCAAAAGGAAAGAGTTTTGATAAATATAAAAATGCATATTTATTAACACCAAATAAAAAAGAAGCACAAGAAATATTAAAAGAAGAATTAAATAGTAAAAAGAGCTTAAAGAAGTTATTTAAGTACCTAAGAAAAGATTTAAATATTGATATACCTTTAGTTACGTTAAGCCAAAATGGAATAGCTTATCAAGTAGGAACAGAGATTATAAATAAGCCTACATATGCAAAAGAAGTATTTGATGTGACAGGTGCAGGGGATACTATTATTGCAACTTTATCTTATTTTATTGCACAGAAGTATTCACTAAATGACTCTATAGAGTATGCAAATAAAGCAGCTGGAATAGTTGTTGGAAAGATTGGTTGTGCAACTGCTACTTTAGAAGAGATATTTGAAGAAAAAAGTTCTAGTGATGAGTTTGAGGGTAAACTAAAAGATAAAGTTAGCCTTTTAGATGTTGTTAAAAAAGCAAAAGAAGAAGATAAAAAGATAGTTTTTACAAATGGTTGTTTTGATATCTTGCATAAGGGACATGTGAAATATCTAAAAGAGGCTAAAAAGTTAGGTGATATTTTAATAATAGGTCTTAACTCAGATGAGAGTGTAAAAAGACTTAAAGGTGAAAACCGACCTATAAATGATGTAAATGATAGAGCTTATATGCTTAGTTCTTACTCTTTTGTAGATTATATAGCAATATTTGCTGAAGATACACCCCTTGAGTTGATAAAATCAATTTTTCCTGATGTACTAGTAAAGGGTGAGGATTACAAAAATAGAGATATTGTAGGTTCTACTTTAGTAAATGAAGTTAAATTAATTAAATTTGAAAAGGGAAGAAGTACAACTTTAATTATAGATAAGATAAAAACAAGGCTAATAAATGATTAAAAATATAGTTTTGAGTGAAATAAAAGAGCATCAAAATGTTGTAAATATGATAAATGAAGAGTTAATTAAGAGTTTGCAAGATGTGGCAAATGAAATTTTATTAGCATTTAAAAGTAATAAAAAAGTTTTAATTTGTGGAAACGGTGGAAGTGCAGCTGATGCACAACACTTTGCAACTGAACTTTCATGTAGGTATAAAAAAAATAGAAAAGCTTTAAGTGCAGTTGCTTTGACCACAGATACTTCAGTTTTAACAGCTATTGGTAATGATTTAGGATTTGAAAATATTTTTAAAAGACAAGTAGAGGCTTTGGCAAATGAAGGTGATGTTATAATAGGTATATCAACTAGTGGAGAGAGTAAAAATATACTAAATGCATTAAGTCAAGGCAAAGAAAAACTATGTACAACAGTAGCTTTTTGTGGTAATAATATCTCAAATTTAAAAGAAATTAGTGATTTTATTTTGGATATTCCCTCTTTTAATACTCCTAGAATTCAAGAGCTTCATATTTTATTTATACATATAATTTGTCAGTTAATAGATGATGAGTATTGAGTTATTTTTTAATTATTTGTTTGATTTGGCTTAATTTTTCTACTTTATATTCAAAATCTATTTTCTTACTATTTACTAAGATTTGGTTAGGAATTTTTGCATTTATTGCTGCTTGAATATCTGTGATTTTATCACCAATCAACCATGAGCTATCTAAATCTATATTATATTTTTTTTTAGCTTTTTCTATCATTCCAGTTTTAGGTTTTCTACAAGTACAGTTCTCTTCAGGAGCATGTGGACAGTAAAAAATATCTAATAGTTCTATTTTTTGTTTATTAAACTGACTTATCATCCAGTTTGTAAGTTTTTTAAAATCCTCTATAGTGTAGTATCCTCTACCTATGCCTGACTGATTAGTTACTACTATTAATTCATAGTTTAGTTTTTTTAAATAGTTGCATAACTCAAAAATATCATTACAAAACTCAAACTCTTCTATTTTGTAAACATAGTTTTTATCAATATTTATGATACCATCCCTATCTAAAAAAATAACTCTTTTTTTATTCAAAACTTCTCCTTTATAATTTATTTATATAATAGTGTATTTTAATAAAGTTTACGGTAAATTTAAATTTTATAATAATTTTGAATTTTAACTAAAAGAGGATAGATGGGTAAAGTTACTGTATCTTATAAGACAAAGAATAGTTTGATTGATAAAATATTACAAAAAGAGCAGATTTCATTAATAAAAAATGATGGATTATTAAGTAGTTTGCCTTTTATCAAAAAAAGATATGCTGATGTTCATTTTACTTCAGGAGTGCTAAATAAAGATGAAATAAAAAAAGTTGAAAACTCAAAAATTACTATTGTCAATTCATTAGCTTCAAAATATGAACTTATAAATAACTATGGAATTGAAGAAGATAAAATAAAGGTTATCTATCCAAGTGTTGATATAGAGTATGAAAAGCCAAAGATAGTAAAACAAAGAGTTTGTGAGAAGTTGGATATTGATTCCAAAAAGAAGTTAATTTTTTTCACTGCAAAAAAATTTAAAAACTCAGGTGCTAGAGAGTTTATTGAAGTGATTTTTTCACTTTCAGAAGATAATTTTCAAGCAATTATTGCTGGTGATTCTAATCAGATTACAAATTTAAAATTTCATTTATCAAAGTTTAATTATAGTAATAAAATAGTTTTAGTTGAAAATCATGAAAATATAGATGAGCTATTTTTAGCAGCTGATATATTTTTTCTACCTACAAACTATAAAGCTTTTGCTGCAAATGTATTAAAAGCAATGTATTGTAAGTGTGTTGTTTTTACAACAGCTATTAATCACTCAAAAGAGTTAATTGATATTTTTTCAACCATGGAAAATCCAAGTGATAAGTCTGCTACTTTTAAAATTGATGCAGTTTTAATGCAAAAAGAAGAGATGAAAAGTATTAAAAAACAAAATAGAGATATAGCAAAAAACTATACTTTAGAGAAAAATTTAAATAGATTCGAAGAGATATTAGCTAGTATTTAAATATATATTAAGAATAATAAGGTAAAATACGCAAATATTTTTCACTAGATAAGGAAGACAAATGTCAAGAAAATGTGCAATTTCAGGTAAGGGACCAATGGTTGGAAACAACGTGAGTCACGCTAAAAACAGAGTTAAAAAAAGATTTTTACCAAACTTAAGAACTGTTAGAGTTACTTTAGAAGATGGTACAACAAGAAAAATCAAAATGTCAGCAAAAGAGTTAAGAACTCTTAAAAAAAACTCATAAGAGAGCACTAGAAAAGTGCTTCTATGAGCCTTCTTAGAAGATTAAAAAAAGCTCTTGGCTGGGATATTAGACCAGCCAAACCAGAATACGATTTAAACCCTATAATATATTCCAAACTAAAACCTTTTAGATTACCTTTAATACTTGTTCAAATTATTCTTATGGTTGGTGCATTAGGTTATGTATATCTTGAAGACTACAGTTTAATGCATGGTATCTTTCAGTCTGCATATACTTTTACAACTACAGGTTTTGGAGTACTTAATGAGAGTAATTTTAGTAACCAAGGTATAATATTTACAGTAACTTTGATGTTATTAGGATTTGCTGTACTTACTTTTTCAGTTGGTATCTTGATTGATACTATATCAAATGGAAATATTTTAGAGTTATTAAAGGAACGTAGTATGTTATATAAAATTGCAAGGCTAAGACGACATTTTGTTATTTTTTATCATAATGAATACACAGCTCAGTTAGCAAAACAGTTTAAAGAGAATCATATTCCATTTGTTGTTGTGGACCCAAGTGATGATATAGAAGATATAGCTAAAACATATGGATATCCCTATTATGTTAAAGAGGAACCATATAAAGAGGTTGCTTTTCTAAAATCTCACTTGAGTTCTGCAAAAGGTGCCATATCTTTATCAAAAAATATCTCAAACAATATTACTTTGATTGCATCTGTTAGACTTTATGAAAAAGAGTTAGGTAGAAGTCCTTATTTGGTTATTTCAAATGCAGAGACCCAAAATGAAAAAATTAGACTTAAGAAGCTAGGTGCTGATAAAGTTGTAGCAACACCTTCGCTTATGGCAAAAAGAGTGAGTGCAATGGCTATTAGACCTGATATGGAAAATGTACTTGATGAGTTTTTATATAAGCGTGACACTCCTATTGATATGGAAGAGGTTTATGTAAATGAAGACTCATGGGTTGTAAATAGAGAGATAAAAGATTTACACTTAAGAGATAGATTAAAAGTTTCAGTTATTGGAATAACAGAAAAAAAAGGAAAATTTATTCAAATGCCAAAAGGTACTATTAGTATCACTGCAAATAGTAAGCTTCTTTTAGTTGGTTCACAAAAAGGTATTGCAAGAGCAAAAAGAATAATTAATTTAACAGATAAACCAAAGGACTTGTAGATGTTTACAATTACTCCATTAAATAGTAACAAAAACCATATAGATGGATTTTTTTATGATGGCTTAAATGCGGGATTAAAATCAAATGGTAATAATGATTTGGGATTTATTTATAGTAACGAACTTTGCGATATAGAAGCTGTATTTACTGAAAATAGATTTAAAGCAGCACCACTACTGCATTTTTTATCAAAAGAAGAGAGTTTTAAAACTAACTTTATATTGATAAATTCAAAAAATGCAAATGCATTAACAGGAAAAAAAGGTATTGAAGATATTGATGATATATTAAGCTCTTTAAGCTTTAACTTACACAATCCAATTATGAGTAGTACAGGAGTAATAGGCGAGCGACTTCCAAAAGAAAAAATAATAAATGGTGCAAATAGATTTGATTTAAAATCTCAAAACTTCTCAAATCTCTCTAAGTCTATAATGACCACAGACTCATTTGAAAAAGAGGTTATGTATGAGGTTAATTTAGAAGACAACACATCTTTTAGAATAAAAGCAGTTGCAAAAGGTGCAGGTATGATAAATCCAAACCTGGCAACTATGCTATGTTTTATAATGACTGATGCAAATATACCATCGCAAGATATGAAAGAAGCACTTAAACAAAATAGTGAAACAACTTTTAATGCTATTTCAGTAGATGGTGATACTTCAACAAATGATACAGTAATGTTACTTGCAAATAAAAAATCAAATAGTTATGATAAAGAGGCTTTTAAAGAAGCATTAAGATTGTGTATGCATGACTTAGCAATTAAAATGGTAAGTGATGGAGAGGGTGCTAAAAAATCTGTAGCATTTGAAGTTAAAAATGCAGCTACCTATGAAGAGGCACAAAAAGCTGCAAAGGCTTTAGCAAACTCACTACTAGTAAAAACAGCATTATTTGGGGAAGACCCAAATTTTGGAAGAATAGCTTCAACTATTGGTGCATCAAAAATTAAGTGTGATGAACAAACCTTAACTATATCTTATAATGATGTTATAGTGTATAAAAAAGGTGAGATTATATTTGATAAAGCCCAAGAGCAAAAAGCTGCAGATGTTTTAAAAAATAGCAGTTTTAAAATAGTTTGTGATATTGGACAAGGAAAAGAGTGCTTTACAGCTTATGGCTGTGACTTAGGTTATGAGTATGTAAAAATTAATGCAGACTATAGGACATGAGTTTAAATAGTATTAAGTTCATTAATAGTAAAATAGATTTAAATTTATAAAAAGGTAGGATTTAAAATGTTTCACGAACACAGAGATACAATAGCAGAGCTAAAGCAGACAAATAATCACTTTAATGCAGTATTTGAAAAGCATAATAATTTAGATGATGAAATTGAGAAGATGGAAAAAGAGCATGCTGATCAATTTACAATTGAAGAGAAGAAAAAGCAAAAACTTAAATTAAAAGATGAAATCTACGATATGATTTTAAAACAAAAAAATAGCTAATAAAAAGAGAATTTTTCTCTTTTTTTTTAGCTAGACTTCCCTTTACAACTTACACTAAGAACATTTTTGTTATAATATTCAAATTTTATAAATAAAGGCCTTTTTAGTATGGAAAACCTTTTTGAAAATCAAGATATAATTGATATTAATATTGAAGACTCTGTCAAATCTTCATATTTAGACTACTCTATGAGTGTTATTATAGGTAGAGCGTTACCTGATGCAAAAGATGGATTAAAACCTGTTCATAGAAGAATACTTTATGCAATGCATAACTTAAGCCTTTCCCCAAGATCTCCTTATAAAAAATCAGCAAGAATTGTTGGTGATGTTATTGGTAAGTATCATCCACATGGTGATAGTTCAGTTTATGATGCATTAGTTAGAATGGCACAAAACTTCTCAATGAGAGCACCACTTGTAGATGGTCAAGGAAACTTTGGTTCAATTGATGGTGATAATGCAGCTGCTATGAGATATACAGAAGCTAGAATGACAAAAATATCTGAAGATGTTTTAAAAGATATAGATAAAGATACTATCAACTATGTTCAAAACTATGATGATACATTAAAAGAACCAACTGTATTACCTACAAGAGTACCAACACTTCTTTTAAATGGTAGTGAGGGGATTGCTGTTGGTATGGCTACAAAAATTCCTCCTCATAATTTAGGTGAACTATTAGATGCAGTACTGCATATGATTGAAAATCCTAGTTCAACTTCAGATGAGTTACTACAGTTTATTAAAGGACCTGATTTCCCAACAGGTGGTACAATCTTTGGAAGAAGAGGTATAATTGATGCTTATAAGACAGGACGTGGTAGAGTAAAAATAAGAGCAAAACATCATATAGAGACAAAAGGTAAAAAAGAGGTAATTGTACTTGATGAGTTACCATACCAAGTTAATAAATCAAGACTTATTGAACAAATTGCAACTTTAGCAAAAGATAAACAAATCGATGGTATCAGTGAAGTAAGAGATGAGTCTGATAGAGAAGGTATCAGAGTAGTAATTGAACTTAAAAAAGATGCAATGGGTGAAATTGTATTAAATAATCTATATAAATCCACACCTATGGAGACAACTTTTGGTATTATTCTTTTAGCAGTTCATAATAAAGAACCAAAGGTATTTAACTTACCACAGCTACTAAATACTTTTTTAGCTCATAGAAAAACTGTTATTATTAGAAGAACAATTTTTGATTTAGAAAAAGCAAAAGCTAGAGCTCATATTTTAGAAGGCCTAAAAATAGCACTTGATAATATTGACGAAGTTGTACAGATTATTAGAAGCTCCTCAAATGATAGTGAAGCAAAAGATAAACTACAAGATAGATTTGGACTATCAGTTATTCAATCTCAAGCTATTTTAGATATGAGACTTGGAAGATTAACAGGGCTTCAAAGAGATAAGTTAGAAGCTGAATATCAAGAGTTACTAGCTTTAATTGCAGAGCTTGAAGCAATATTAAAATCAGAAGAGAAATTAAACGAAATCATTACAGAAGAGTTAGTAGAGATAAAAGATAAATACTCAGATGAAAGAAGAACAGAGATTGAAGATTCATATGATGAAATTGATATTGAAGATTTAATACCAAATGAACCAATGGTAGTTACAATAACACATAATGGTTATGTTAAAAGAGTACCTATTAAATCTTATGAAAAACAAAGAAGAGGTGGTAAAGGTAAAGTAGCTGTTACTACTCATGATGATGACTTTATTGAGAAATTCTTTGTTTCAAATACCCATGATACTTTAATGTTTATTACAAATATGGGACAACTATATTGGTTAAAAGTATATAAAATCCCAGAAGGTAGCAGAACAGCAAAAGGTAAAGCAGTAGTTAACCTAATAAACTTAAGAGCTGATGAAAAAATAATGGCTATCTTGCCAACTTCTGATTTTGATGAGAGTAAGTCATTAGCATTCTTTACAAAAAATGGTATTGTAAAAAGAACATCACTATCTGAATTTAGTAATATTAGAAGTAATGGTGTTAGAGCAATTGTACTAGATGATGTAGATGAGGTTGTAACAGCTAAAATTACAGATGTTAACTCACAATATATAATGATATTTACAAGTTTGGGTCAATGTATAAGATTTGATATTGAAAAGACAAGAGAGCAAGGAAGAACTACAAGAGGTGTAAGAGGTATTAAGTTTAAACTTGATAGTGACATAGTTGTAGATGCAGATGTAATTGATAATGAAGAGCAAGAGATTTTAACAATATCACAAAAAGGTATAGGGAAAAGAACAATAGTAGATGAGTATAGACTCACAAATAGAGCAGGTTCAGGTGTGATATCTATGAAACTTTCAAATAAAACTGGGAATGTTGTTGGTGAAGTTTTAGTTGATGATTCACAAGACCTAATGGCTTTAACCTCAATTGGAAAAATGATTAGAGTTGATATGCAAACTATTAGAAAAGCTGGAAGAAATACATCTGGTGTTATTATTGTAGATGTTGACAAAGGTGATAAAGTTGTATCAATTGCAAAATGTCCAAAGCAAGATGAAGAGATTGAAGTGGATGAAAATGGTAATGTAATTAGATATAATGAAGAGGGTGAAATTATTGAGCAAATTGAAGTTGATGATGGCTCAAAAGCTCAAGAAACAAAATCACTAATTGATAACTTAGAAGATAAAAAGGAAGATAAATAATGAAAAAATTTAATGTAGCAATCGTAGGAGCAACAGGTGCAGTTGGAGAAGAACTATTAAGAGTTATGGCGGATTATGATTTCCCTGTAAATAATATCGTGCCATTAGCCAGTGCAAAAAGTGCTGGTTCTAAAGTTGAATACAAAGGCAAGGAAGTAACAGTACAAGAGCTTACTGAAACTGTATTTGATGAAAATGAAGTTGATATTGCATTTTTTAGTGCAGGTGGTTCGATTTCTGAAAAATTTGCAAAATATGCAGTTGAAGCAGGTGCTGTTGTAATTGATAATACAAGTCACTTTAGAATGGATCAAAATGTTCCATTAGTAGTACCTGAAGTTAACCCTGAAGATATAAGAGCATGGAGACAATCAGGTATTATTGCAAATCCTAACTGTTCAACTATTCAAATGGTATTATCATTAAAACCATTAGATGAGTTATATGGAATAAAAAGAGTTGATGTATCAACTTATCAAGCAGTTTCAGGTTCTGGAAAAGCTGGAATGGAAGAGCTTGTAATGCAGATGAAAGACTTTTTTGAGTTTAAATTAGATGAGAGTAAAAAAGATGCATTTGCACATCAAATTGCACTAAATGTAATTCCTCAAATAGATAAGCCAGAGGATAATTTATTTACAAAAGAAGAGATGAAAATGATCAATGAAACTCAAAAGATCATGCATAAGCAAATGCAAGTTGCAGCTACTTGTGTAAGAGTTCCAGTTTTAAGATCACACTCAGAATCAATTACAGTAACTTTTGATGAGAATGTTGATGTTGATGTAAATGAAGTAAGAAATAGTCTAGCTTCATTTGAAAATGTTGCAGTAATTGATGATTTAAAAGCAAATGCATATCCAATGCCTATAATATCAACTGATACAGATATTACATATGTTGGTAGAATTAGAAAAGATGTTTATTCACCAAATATGGTTCATTTCTTTAATGTTGCAGATCAAGTAAGAGTAGGTGCAGCAACTAACTCAGTTAGAATTGCTTTAAAATGGATTGAAATGGAAAGTGATTTATAATGTCAAAAATTTTTGTTGATGCTTGTTTAGGAAAAGAAACGCCGTATACACCTGTGTGGATGATGAGGCAAGCAGGTAGATACTTACCACAGTATATGGCCATAAGAGAAGAAGTAGGAAGTTTTTTAAACTTATGCCACAATCCAAAAAAAGCATGTGAAGTAACTTTACAGCCATTGGATATAGTTGGGGTTGATGCAGCTATTTTATTTAGTGATATATTAGTAATTCCTGATGAAATGGGAATGGACTTGGAGTTTATAAAAGGTAAAGGTCCAGTTTTTCATGGTACTATAAAAAGCCAGGAAGATATTGATATCTTAGCTAGTCCAGAAGATACAGCTAGTAAATTAACGTATGTATATGATACAATTAAGCTTTTAAAAGAACAGTTACCTGAAGATAAAGCTTTAATTGGTTTTACAGGTGCACCTTGGACTCTAGCTACATATATGATTGAAGGGCAGGGTACAAAAACCTACAATATTTGTAAAAAGATGATGTATTCGCAACCTGAACTTTTACATAATATTCTAAGAAAAGTAACAGATACTATAAAACTTTATTTAGAAAAACAGATTCAAGCAGGTGCAGATGTTGTTCAAGTATTTGATTCATGGGCAGGAGCTATAGAACCAGGTAAATATGATGAGTTTTCTTGGAGTTATATGGCTGAGATTGCAAAATATATCAAAGAAAAGTATCCACATATTCCTATTATTATGTTCCCAAAAGGAATTCCAGCATTTTTAGATAAAGTATATGGTGACTTTGATGTATTTGGTGTTGACTGGGGAACACCAATGGCATTAGCAAAAGAGAAACTTGGAGACAAGTATGTTTTACAAGGAAATATGGAACCTTGTAGATTATACTCAAAAGAAGCTACTACAAAATGTGTTGAAGTTATACAAGAAACCATGCAAGGTAAAAGACATATCTTCAATTTAGGACATGGAATTTTACCTGATGTTCCAGTAGAAAATGCAATACATTTTGTACAAGAGTGTCATAGGGTTTCAAAAAAATAAGTAGTTTAAACTACTTGTTTTTATTTATATTATGAAAAATCCAATTATTTTTGGTCCAGTAGCTTCAAGAAGATTTGGTATCTCTTTAGGTATTGATCTCTCACCTGATAAAAAACAGTGTAATTTTGACTGTCTATATTGTGAATTAGATAAAGCAAAAACAGTGTCAGAAATGACTGACTATCCATCTGTTAATGAAATAATAGAACAAATCAAGCATACATTTTCAAAAAATAAAAAGATTGATGTAATTACATTAACTGCAAACGGTGAACCAACACTGTATCCATACTTAAATGAACTAATAGATGAAATAAATAGGATTAAAGGTAAAACTAAAACATTAATCTTATCTAATGGAAGTACAATTTATAAAGAAGAGACCTATAATGCATTGTTAAAAATTGATACGGTTAAATTATCACTTGATTGTATCTCTTCAAAATGTTTTAAAAAGTTAGATAGAATTGATGATGAAATCAATATAGAAAAAATTGTTCCAGCAATGGTTTCATTTTCTAAACAGACACTTAATAACTTTGTTATTGAGATTTTATTTGTTAAGACTTTAAATGATAAAGAAGAAGAGTTGAAACTTCTTTATAAAGCATTGCAAGAAATTAATCCCCATAGAATTGATATAGGTACAATAGATAGACCGCCTGCTTATGATGTAAAGCCTGTTGATTATCAATACTTAGAGTATGTTGCAAACTATTTTGAATCTTTAAATACTAATATTGTCTATAAAAATAGACCTAAGCAATTAAATAGTTTTACAAAAAATGAGATTATTAATACTCTAAAAAGAAGGCCAATGACTTTAGAAGATATAAATAATCTATTAGATAAAAACTCTAAAAATATATTAGAAGAGTTAGTGAAAGATAATACAGTTAAAATTATAAATAGCAGTGGAGTGGAATTTCATAAAATTTCATAAAAAAATTTCATAAATCTTGACAAAAAATTTTTTTTTTACTATAATTCCACTCCAATTCAAAAATGGATTATAAATTCCGGCATAGCTCAGCGGTAGAGTAGATGACTGTTAATCATTTGGTCCCTGGTTCGAATCCAGGTGCCGGAGCCATTTTATATTATATTGTTTTTAGATTCCGGCATAGCTCAGCGGTAGAGTAGATGACTGTTAATCATTTGGTCCCTGGTTCGAATCCAGGTGCCGGAGCCACTTTAAACAACAACAACTTTTTAACTTACAATTTCCGGCATAGCTCAGCGGTAGAGTAGATGACTGTTAATCATTTGGTCCCTGGTTCGAATCCAGGTGCCGGAGCCATTCAAATTTTAATCAAAACAAATCCCTTTTTTTAATATACCTCAATCTTATAAACCTAAAAAATAATTTCAAAATAATCCAAAAAAATTAATAAACCCCAATAAAAAACAAGTAAACCCTAGAAAAAACAACAAATTAAAAAATTTAAGTCAATTTTAATAAAATACTCTTGACAAAGCATTAATTTTTGTCTATAATTCCCGTCCAAATTCACAGAGACAAACAATAAAAAGTTTAAGCAAAATGAATGAGGAAATGATCTTTAAAAAAACAAGTTTATAAAAT
>JBNJFB010000013.1:0-50347 GCA_051746405.1 Campylobacterota bacterium | reverse complement strand
AAAGAGATTTATACCTTTTTTTAATCTAACTTTTTCCTACAAAATCTTTCTCTAATACATCTGATACTATCTGCTTAGCCATTTTACCTGTTTCATTGGCTACTTCATGAGTTTTACTTGCTATTTGTGCATTTTGCTGTGTTTGCTTATCTAGCTTTGAAACTGCATCATTTATTTGCTGTATTCCTTTTTCTTGTTCTTTTGATGAGACTGATATCTCATTTATTGTATGTGTTGTTTTATCTATATCTTCAAGAAGTTTTTCATAGCCTTGAATCATTTCTGAACTAATACTCTTTCCTTCTACAGCTTTTTTTGTAGCATTTTCAACTATTTTTTTTATCTCATCTGCAGCTTCAGCACTTCTATTTGCAAGATTTCTAACCTCACCTGCTACTACAGCAAAACCTTTTCCTGCTTCACCTGCAGTTGCTGCTTCAACTGCTGCATTTAGACTTAAGATATTTGTTTGAAATGCAATATTGTCAATAACACTAATTGCATCACTTATATCTGTAACTTGAGTATTTATCTCTTCCATTGCTGATGATGTTGATTTAGCTAATGTTTGCCCTTTATTTGCTGAGTTTATCAAACTATTAGAGTAATCATTCATTAAACTCACATTTTTAGAGTTGCTTACAACACTTGCTGTAATCTCTTCTAATGAAGCGGATGTCTCTTCTAAACTAACAGCTGCATTATTTGTACTCTCATTTAAAGTATTTACATTGGTTATTAATTCATTAGATGACTTTTCAACCATTTTACCCACATCTAAAGACTGTTTTAAAAGATTTGAAATCTCATCTCCTAAACCATTTATAATAACTGCTACTTGAGCATAAGCATCTGGAAATCTTTTTGTAAAATCTTTGTTTTTGAATGTTTCTAATACTTCAATTAATTGATTTAAATCCCTTGCAACTGTGTGTTCTAAATAGTCTTGCAAGTGTTCAATAAGTCCTTTTAACTCTTTTAAACTTTGGGTATTAGTATCTTTTTGAAATTTAGCAAGCATATTACCACTACTTAATTCATTTATAACCCTTGTAACATCTTTTACAAACTCTTCATCATCTTTTAGATTTGATTTTGTTTTTTCAATATTTTCATTTAGCATATTAGCCATTTGACCAAACTCATCCTTTGAGCTTAATTTTATTAGCTTAGTATCATTACTCTTTTTATTTACAAAATCAAAGAAGCTTTTTAATCCACCTTGTATCTTTATAGCTGAGTTTGTTAGCTGTCTTGAGATAAAGTAAGCAATGGCTATGGCTATAATTAGTGCTATTACCAATACAGATATAATCATGGTAGCAAAACCACTTGCTGCATCTCTTGCTTTTGGAGTTGCAATTAAGTTTTTACTCTCTTCATAATCAATAAACTCATTTATTGTACCTAGCCACTTTGTAAATAATCCACTTGTTTGACTTAGCAATATCTGTTGAGCTTTTTCATGATTCCCATCTTTTTTATTTGAAATAATTTTCTCAATTAAAGGCAAAGTCTTCTTTTCAATCTCTTTAATTCTATTTAAAATATCAATCTCTTTTTTATCAACATTTCTATTTTCATCAAAAATCTTATCCATTGGCTTTGCTGATTTTACATAAAACTTCTCTAAACGTCTTATATCTTCAAGAGATTTTTTAAATAACTCATCATTTTTACTATCAGATAGTACAATATCTCTTATAGCAATAGCTCTATCGTGAACACTACCTCTAAAGTTAATTGCATATCTTTGTTTCACTTGATTTACTTCAACTATCTCATTTAATGTATCATCAATAAAATTAACTCTATTAATTCCTATAACTGTAACAATTACAAGAATAGCAATCATTAAACCAAATCCCATGTAGAGTTTTTGTGAGATTTTCAAGTTTTCTAACATAACATTCCCTTATAATATATTTATTTTTAAACAAATAATTTTACATGAATTTCAATTAAAAGGAAATTTATTTTCTTTAATAATATCAAGATAATCAAAAGTGTGATAAGATATCAAAAAATTTAAGATAGGTCTAAATAAAATATGAAAAAAACAGTACTACTAAATGGAGTAGGACGCATTGGAAAAGCTATACTCAAACAACTTCAAGGGGATAATAACTTTGAAATAGTTGCAATAAATGAGATAAACCCATATATTGAAAATATTGTTTACTCTATAAACTATGATTCAACTTATGGAAACCTTGAAGATAGATTTAAAGTCATAGATAAAAACAGTATAGAAAACTCCCAAAGCAAAATTAAGATTTATAATCATAAATCACTTTTTAATATTGATTTAAAAAATATTGACTATATAATTGATGCAAGTGGAGTTAAAGAGGATATTAAAGCCTTAAGTAAACTAGATGTAAAAGCAACATTTTTAACCCATGCAAATAAAGATGCACACATAAATCTAGTATTAGGCGTAAATGAACAAAAGCTAAATACAAAAACTCATAAGATTATATCAACTAGTTCATGTAATGCAAGTGCCCTACTTCCTGCACTTAAAATAGTTGATGATAAAAAACAGATTATATGTGGAGATATAGCTACAATTCATCCACTTTTAAACCATCAAAGAGTATTAGATGGCAACTTTGTAGGAAGTGCCACAAGAGATGTTGACTATAACTTTGAGTTTGGAAGGTCAGCTACTCAAAATATCATACCAAATAATACAACAACCATAAAAGCATGCTCCTTTGCTATGCCAAAAATCAACCATGATTTAATCTCATCAAACTCACTAAGAGTTCCAACAGATACAGTTGGAGCTATAAATGTAACTTTGTTTACAAAAGAGGACTCAACAAAAGAAGAGATTATAGATATATTCAAAAAATATGAAGAGAATCAAAACTTTAAAATCGTTCTAAACAACTTTGAGCCATTAGTATCAAGTGATTTTAAAAAACAGAATAAAACAACTATAATAGACCATAGATATACAGATGTAAAAAACAAAAAAATGATAAAACTATTAGTTTGGTACGATAATGAGTGGGGATATGCTTCTAAAGTAGTTGATATTTTAAGGTATTATAATAATAAAAGGTAAGTTTTCTTACCTTTTATATAAACTCTACGCCTTTTTTACCAGCTTGTATCTCTCCAATAACATATCCATCTGTATTTTCAAGAATTGCATTTACTTTTTTAGGGTTTACTACAAGTACCATACCTACACCCATATTAAATGTTCTATACATCTCTTCTAGCTCAACATGATTAGACATAAAATCAAAGATTGGTAGTGTTTTTATTTTGCTTCTATTAACAACTGCTTTTAAATTTTCAGGTAGAACTCTTGGAAGGTTTTCTGTAATACCTCCACCTGTGATATGTGCTAGGGCATTAATATTGTCTTTGTTAGCTTTGAACTCTTTTACATAGATTCTAGTTGGTTCTAATAATACCTCTTTTAAAGGTTTACCCTCAAAGTCATCATCTAAAGACATCTCTAACTTTTCTAATAAAAGCTTTCTTACAAGTGAAAAACCATTTGAGTGGATTCCCGAGCTTGGAAGAGCAATAAGTGTATCACCCTCTTGTATTTTCTCAACTCTATTTAACTCATCTTTTTCTGCAATACCTACACAAAAACCAGCTAAATCAAAATCACCTTCCTTGTACATTCCTGGCATTTCAGCTGTTTCACCTCCAACTAGAGCACACTCAGATTGAATACAACCTTGGGCAATACCTTTTACAACATCACTTGCAGCATCTACTTCAAGTTTTGCAGTTGCATAATAGTCTAGGAAAAATAGTGGCTCTCCAAAGTTACAAAGTAAATCATTTGTACACATGGCAACTAAATCAATTCCTACAGTATCAAACTTTTTTGAATCAATTGCTAATTTTAGTTTTGTTCCAACTCCATCTGTTCCTGAAAGTAAAACAGGATTTTTATATCCAGTTGGTAGTTCAAATGCACCTGCAAATGAACCAATTCCTCCAAGAACCCCTGGTATCATAGTTGATTTCACATGTGGCTTGATATTTTCTACAAACTGATTTCCCGCATCAATATCTACACCTGCATCTTTGTAACTAACTGTTGCCATTTTACACCTTTTTTCACTTGTTTTGTTTTACACTAACTTAGTTTAAAATTTTTTTGGTATTATAACAAAATGTTTATAAATATTAAGGATTTTTTATTATGAGTAACAAGAATTTTAATGAGATGATAGTACATGTACCATTGTGTACACACAAAGAGCCTTCAAACGTGCTAGTTATAGGAAGTGCAGATGAAGATTTAAGAAACCAAGTTGCTAAACACAACTATACTTCAAATGTTGAGTTTGGAGATAAATCACTTTTAGCATCTAAAAATGAAAAAGATATAGATGTAATAATTTTCACAGATGTTAAACCTGATGAGTTGTTATTAGCAAATATAGAAAAAGTTTTAAAAGATGATGGAGTAATATCATTTGCTACTACACCTTTTTTCAAAAATAAAGAAGAGTTAAAAGCTGATTTAAATTTAATTGGTCAAAAATTCTGGATTGCAATGCCTTATAGATTTGGTCATGAAACAGCTATTTTAGCCTCTAAAAGATACCATCCAACAGCAGATATTATTCTACAAAGATCAGATTTGCTTGATGATTTAGAGTACTACTCAACAGAGATTCACTCTGCTTGCTTTATTTTTCCTGCTTGCGAACATAAAGAGCTTACAGGTATAGCAAGAAGATAAAACACGATTAAATATAAATAAATCATTATTATAGTACAATTGTTTTATGAATAATGATTTATTTAAAAATGCAATAGCCTTAACAGGTGGTATATCAACTGGCAAAAGTACTGTTTGTAATCTTTTTAAATTACATGGTTTTTTGATTATAGATGCTGATGAAATAGCACACAAGCTTTTAGATGAGAACTCATCAAAGGTTGCCAAAATGTTTGGAAATCAATATATTGATAAAGACGGTAAAGTAATTAGAAAAGAGTTAGGTAAAATAATATTTTCAAATGAAGAAAATAAACTAAAGCTTGAAGCCTTGCTTCACCCTCTAATAAAAGATGAGATTGTAAAAAAATCTAGGCTTTTTGAAGAACAAAACAAACCATATCTTATAGATATTCCTCTATTTTTTGAAAAAATGCACTATCCAATACCAAGATCCCTTGTGGTTTATACTCCAAAAGATATACAAGTAAAAAGATTAATGAAAAGAGATAATATAACTAAAGATGAAGCTTTGTTAAAAATTTCAAACCAATGGGATATTGAAAAAAAGAAGAGTTTAGCTGATATAGTTATTGATAACTCAAAAGATTTAAAAAATCTTCAAAAAGAAGTTGAAAGAGTAATAGGAGAGATTTTATGACATACACTAAATATAGTGCAAGTGGAAATGACTTTGTAATTTTTCATACTTTTTTAGAAAAAGACTACTCTAAAAAAGCTATAGAGTTATGCAACAGAAATGAAGGCATAGGTGCTGATGGCTTAGTCGCACTTATTCCAAGTAATGAAGCTGATTTTAAATGGCTTTTTTATAATAGCGATGGTAGTGTTGCATCCATGTGTGGAAATGCAACAAGAGCAGTTGCACACTATGCTTACAATAACGGTTTAGCATCTAATGAAATGAAGTTTTTAACACAAGCTGGACTTATTGAATCAAAAGTGAAAGATAGTATTGTAAAAACACAAATGACTACTCCAAAGGTTATAAAAGACTCATTTGAACAAGATGGTTTTACATGGCATTTAATTGATACAGGAGTTCCTCACTTAGTTACTCTTGTAGATGATTTACAACAGTATGACCATAACTTATCACAAAAAATGAGAAATGAGTACAATGCTAATGTAAATTTTGCAAAGATACAAAACGGTAACCTTTTTGTAAGAACTTATGAAAGAGGGGTTGAAGCAGAGACTTTAGCCTGTGGTACAGGGATGGTTGCTTGCTTTTTAAGAAGTTTAGATTTAGGATTAGTTGAAACTCAAGCTATAGCTTACCCAAAAAGCAATGAGAAGTTAACAATTTCAAAAATAGAAGATAAAATCTATTTTGAAGGTGCTGTTAAAAAAATCTTTAGTACGAGTATATAGTTATGTTTAGCTTTAAGATATTTACAATAAGCGCACTACTGTTTACTACTTTTGCATTTAATTTAAAAGCAGCACTTCCACAAGAGTATTATAAGATAAATGCTACTGAAGATAGAAAAGAGTATTTTTATAACTACTTTTATGAGTTAATAAAAAATGAGAATAAAAAGATTTTAAAAGAAAGAGAGTTCATAAAAAGTTTTTTAAATAAAAATATTTTATCCATAAATTTTGATTCACCAAACTTTGAAAAACTTCTTGAAATAAAAGAGAAATATAAAATAGACAAACTTTTATCAGTAGATGTTTACTTAAAAAAAATAGATGTAATACCCCCATCTATGGCACTAGCACAAGCTGCTGTTGAGAGTGGCTGGGGTAAAAGTAGATTTATAAAAGAAGCAAACAATGTATTTGGACACTGGACATATAATCCACAAATAGGAATGATGCCACTTAGTAGAGATGAAGATGCAACTCACTATATTAGAATCTTCAAAACTATCCAAGACTCTATTAGTGCTTATATGCTTAATCTAAATAGAAACAATGCATACAAAGAGTTTCAAAACTTAAGATATAAACAAAGGGAGCAAAATCAATTACCAAATGGATTGAAACTATCTCAAACCATGTTAAAGTATTCAGGAATAGGTCATAACTATTTAGAGATTTTGGGAAATTTAATAAAAAATAGTAACCTTCAAAAATATGATGAAATGTTTTATAATGAAATAGACTAAATAAAAGTTAGTATTAGAAAAAATTAATAATACTGTGGATATCTTCCAAGTAGATATCTGCTTTTAGAGCTTTTGCTGGTTCTTTTAAAAGCTTACAAGCATTTCCACCAACTACTATTTCAAACTTTTTATGATTTTTATCTTCATTTAACGACTCAACTATCTTAACTACTTCATAAAGGCTTATACTAAGAGATATTCCAAACATTATATAGTCAACATCAAAATTGTGAATAGCCTTTGTAATATCTTTTTTAAGGCTATCTGTATTTTTTAACATTGACACATCATAACCTTTCTTTTCTAATATTTTTGAAACTATTTTAAGTCCCATGCTGTGATACTCATTTGGTGCATTTGTTAAAAGCACAATTTTTGATTTTGACTCCTCACCTACAAACTCATCAAGTTTTTCTAAACATAGTTTTTCAACAATATGACTTGAAATATGCTCTTTAGCAACACTTAATTTTGAAACTTCCCACATAAAACCAACTTTTTGTAAAGCTACTACAAGTTTTGAGCTAAAAAAATCTATAAACTCATCTAAAGAGTTTGAACTAAGCTTTATTATTTGCTTCACCTCTTCCTCTTTATTATCAACCAAAAGATTATATATAGTTTCAACCTCTTTATTAACATCAAATCTAGTATGTTTTAAAGCTTCTAGTTCAATTTTATTATGATTTTCAATTAAAACATCATAAAATAGATTTAACTCATAGCTATTAACTTTACTTAGATATCTTAAAAAACACTTCTTCCAAGTTTTATAAATAATTACTAAAAAATCTAAATCAACTCCTCTTGTATAGTACACCCTATAAAGCCAAAATAAGTAGTTCTTCAAAATATTATTTTCATTAAAATAAAAAAAGTTTATTACCACTTTTTCATGATACTTTAAAATATAGTGTAGCTCTGTATCGTTAATCAAAAGCAAAGACTCTTTTACTAAAAGCAAATCATTTTTTAAAATTTCCTCATGAACATCAATCAATATCTCAGTTTTATATCTAATCAAACTATTTAAAGTAGCTTTTGAAATTTTTAGTTTATTAAAATCCATATCATTCATAATATTCACCTTTTAAAAGTAAAAACTCTTCTAAAGGCAATGGCTTGCTATAGAAGTAACCTTGAGCCATATCACATGCCAACTCTTTTAGAATATTCTCATGCTCTTTTGACTCAACACCCTCTGCTTGAACTAAAAAATTAAAGTTTTTTGACATTGATACAATTGTTTCTACAATATTTCTATCATCATTATCATCTAAAAGGTCTTGTACAAATGACTTATCAATCTTTAGTTTATCTATTGGAAACAGTTTTAAATATGCAAGAGATGAGTAGCCAGTACCAAAATCATCAATTGCTAATGAGTAACCACTCTTTTTTAAAAGTTCAAACTTTTTTATTGCATCAGAATGGTTTTTCATAATATGAGTTTCAGTTATTTCAAGCTCGATATTTGATGGTTTTATTGTAAAATCTTCACACTTTTGTAAAAAGTTTTCAATATAGTTTTCACTAAAAAACTCTTTTGAAGATACGTTTATTGAGAGTTTAAACTCTTTTCCAAAACTATTTAGTAAAATCATTAAGTCTTCAAATGCTTTTTTTACAACAAACTCTCCAACTGCATCAATTAAACCATTCTCTTCTGCAAAAGGAATAAATACATCAGGTGGCACAAAACCTTTTGACTCTTTGTCATACCATCTAATTAAAGCCTCGGCTCCAACTATCCTATCTGTTTTAAAACATATAATTGGCTGATAATATAACTGAAAGTCATCATTTTTAATTGCATTTTTTAAACTACTTTGTAGCCCTAACTTTCTTTCTAAAACTCTTGTAAACTCATAATTATAAATCATTACTCCATTTCTACCTGAGTTTTTAACCTCATACATTGTAGCATCTGCATTTTTAATAAGTTCACTACTATTTTGTCCATGTTCAGGAAATACACTAATACCAATAGATAAACTTAAGAAAAAACCTTTATTCTCTACTTTTACCTCTTTTTTTACTTCATCATTTATTTTTTGA
Source organism: Campylobacterota bacterium (assembly GCA_051746405.1). GTDB lineage: Bacteria > Campylobacterota > Campylobacteria > Campylobacterales > Arcobacteraceae > Arcobacter_B. The sequence continues at coordinate 41,443 of JBNJFB010000013.1, read as the reverse complement.
CCTATTAATATTGCATCATCAAAATCTTTTATATTATCAATTAATACATTAAACTCATCACCACCAATTCTAGATACAACATCCTCTTTTCTTAAAACCTTTTGTATTCTAGATGCAATTGTTTTTAAAACTATATCTCCCACATCATGTCCATGGGAATCATTTATCTCTTTGAATTTATCTAAATCAATAAACATTAGTGCAAACATATTTCCATTTCGTTTTGCCCTATTTATACAGTTGTTTAACATTACTTCAAACTGTACCTTATTTAAAAGTCCTGTTAAATGGTCATGTTTTGCATAAAAGTGTAACTTTTTATCTGCTTCTTTTATTGATGAGATATCAGTAAAAAGTGCCATATAATTAACTTCATCATCTTCACTATTTATTTTTGTTATTGAAAGCCACTCAGGATAAATTTCACCATTTTTTCTTTTATTCCAAACTTCCCCTTGCCACTTACCATGATATTTCAAATTATCCCATAAGTTTTCATAGAAGTTTTTATCATGTATCCCAGATGATAAGATGCTTGTGGACTGGCCAATTACCTCATCTTTAGTATAACCTGTAATCTTGCAAAATGCACTATTAACTGTAAGTATATTGCCATTTTCATCTGTAATTACTACACCCTCACTACTCTCTTCAAAAAAGAAAGCACTCTTTTTAAGCTCTTGTATATCCCTTATTTGCTTACTTATATCAAAACTTATATCAACAATATAGTTTTGACTTTCAATAAAATAGAAGTATGATACATAGTTGTGCTTTATACTCTCATACTCCTGCTTTAAGGTATTTACTTTTTTTAAATTGTGTACTATCTCTTTAAAGTTCAACTTACAACTTGAGATTGAGTTAAAGTTTCTTTTTTTTGAAACAAAATCTAAATTTTCAACATTTACATAACTTTTATTTGCATATATTAAATTGCCCTGCACGTTATAAACAGCCATGCAAAAAGGTGATTTATCAACTAAATCCATTAGTATGGACTCTTTATTCTCTAAAAATTTATATCTTTTTATCTGATATAAAAGGGACTCTAAACTCTTCTTTAGAAGTTCAACCTTTAAAGGTTTTGTAAAATAGTGGTAGAGGTCTGTTTTTATTTCAAGGGGTATTTTTATAAAATTTTGAGTAAAAGAGGATACCACTATTATTTTAGTATTGCTTTTTATATTTAAATACTTTAGTTTTTTTACAATAGGTTTGTGTGATATATCAATAAATACAAAATCACTATTTATAATATCCACACTATTTTCAATAGAGTATAAATCTACTCTTCTATCTAAGATAATATCATATCTTTTTATAATATTTTTATAAAAATCATAGTTTACACTACTATCAAAAATTATGCTAGCAGCTATTGTATTTTGATTCAACATTTTACAAAACCATTTTTATTTCTAAGCTATTTTTATTTATAGTATATGAACTCTTTACACTACTATCTAACATCTTTTCTAAATTTACAAAATAACCATCAAAGCTATTTTTATCAATTTTATGAATACCCTTTGCTTCTAAGAAAATCTTTAAACTATACTTATTACCTGTAACCTGTGATTTAAAAATCAATTTTAAATCATAATCTTCCAACTCATCTACTTTAAATCCAATTATAAACTCAAATAGCATATAAAAAGTTTTTCTAGCTGTTTTTACTGAAATCTTAAAATCAATACTCTCATCAATTCTATTATCTATTTCTATTGAGTTATTTTCAAAAACAGGTTTTAATAGACTTATCATTGAAATAATTTCTAAACCTATTAATGTTCTTTTAAACTTTAGTTTACTTAAATAAAAATCAAGTTTTTCATCAAGTAGTGTTGATACAAAACCTATTCTAGTATCAAACGCCTCTAATTTACTTCTGTTTTTTACGTCACCTCTTAAGTCATTGCTTACTAAAACTAACTCATTCAATGAATTTCTAATATCTGTAGTAATATCAACTAAAGCCAATGAAAGCATATCAAAGTCTTCATTAGCTATATTAAGATTTGTCTTATTATTAACCATTCTATTTTCATAGTGTTCTAAATCACTTCTTAAAACCTCATTTGCTGTAAGGTTTTCTAAGCTTAATACCGCACCTTGAAACTTCCCCTCCACATCAAATAGTGGAGCACCACTTACTGATAAGTAAAGCTTATTATAACTCATTTGAATCACATGTTTTATATCACTTACAGCTTCATATGTTCTTTTTATAACTGAAAAAGGCAGCTTATTTTCATCAAAGCTACTACCATCAAAGTTTCTAATTACCCAATCTTTTGTATCGTAATTTCTACCTATTAACTCTTTTTTAGATAGAGAAAATAGAAGTTGTGCTTGATTATTTGCAAATGTAATCACACCATTTGTATCAACCATCAAAATTGCAATTGTAGCTGTATCAATAATAGTCTCAGTTAACTCTTTTTGTTTTCTATACTCTTCATTTTTAGCACTTAACTTATCCGTTAACTCTTCTAACTGTTTAGCTCTTTTTTCTTTATCTTCATATAAAACTCTTAGTTCTGAGTATGCTGTTTGTAGCTCTTCATTTGTACTTTGTAACTCTTCATTTGTTGTTTCTAGCTCCTCATTTGAGCTTTGCAACTCTTCATTTGAGCTTTGTAACTCTTCGTTTAAGCTTTGCATCTCCTCATAAGATGTTTCTAACTCTTCAATTACATTTTGTAGGTGTGACTTTGTACTATCAAGTTCTAAAGTTAACTTCTCAACTACATCACTTTCATCTTCACCTGATACCACATGACCTTTTATATTTACAGCCTCTTCTCCTTGGAAGAATAGAATATTCATCCAATCATCACTCTTATCATCTTTTAGAGGTACAACAATAACTCTTACATACTTTATAATATCTTCAAATACATTAACTGACCTAAAAGGGGTATATTGAATCTTCTTTTTCTTATTTGCTTCATTTATACTACTTCTTAAATCTAGGGATAAAGTATCACTAATTAATTTAAAAATATTGTTTGTCATTCGACCTTGATTAAACTTTATATATGGTATATCACCTTTTATATAAATAACATCGTTAGAAGAGTTTATTACTACACACTTATCTAATATAGTCTCAGAAATAGCTTCATTAACTCTCTCTTCTAGAAGCTCCTCTTCATTTCTATAATCTTTTACTTTTGGCTCTTCATAACTTTTATGAATTCCTGAATAGTTATAAAGTCTTGGTGGCTCTTTTACACCTGTAAACTGTGCTTTAAAGATTTTGGAGCTATTATCAACAACACTGAAAAGATCCACATGCTGACCTATTGACTCAGATTTACCTAAAAACAAGTATCCATTATCATTTAAAGAGTAGTGAACAATAGGAAAAAATCTTTTTTGAAGCTCATTATCAAAATAAATAAGCATATTTCTACAACAGATTAAATCAAGTCTTAAAAAAGGTGAATCAGAGATAATATTATGCTTTGAAAATACCACTAATTCCCTTATTGATTTTTTTACCTCAAAGTTGTTTTTTTGAACACTAAAGTACTTCTGAATAATACCTTTACTTACACCCTCAAGTGATGCTTCAGAATATACACCTGTTCTTGCAATTTTTAAAGACTCCTCATCAATATCTGTAGCAAATATTTTTATTTTGTATCTACTTATTTTATCCTGTAAAGCCTCAGATAAAATAATAGCAATAGAGTATGCCTCCTCACCAGTTGAGCAACCAATAGACCAAAATCTTATCTCTTCACCTTGCTCTTTTTTAGAAAGAATTAGTTGAATATAATCCTTTAAGTTTTCAAAAGCTTTTGCATCTCTAAAGAAGTTTGTAACCCCAATTAAAATATCATGATATAAGTTATTAATCTCATCTTTAGAAGAGTTTAATATATTTATATACTCTGATAAACTCTCTATTTTTAAAGCAGCTAATCTTCGCTCTATTCTTCTTATAACTGTACTTTTTTTATAGAGTGAAAAATCAACACCTTTTTCATCAAATATAGTTCTAAATATTTGCTGAAGTAGCCTCTCATTTGAGATAATATCAAAATTTGAATCAATTGTTTTTACAATTCTTTCTATTTCATTACTTAAATTATCAATTGGTATAACTAAATCAACTTTTCCTGTATTTATTGCACTGTGAGGCATTCCATCATATTTAGATGTGTTTGGGGCTTGTGCTATTGTTATACCACCTTCTGCTTTTATAGTTCTAATTCCAAATGAACCATCACTTCCCGTACCTGATAAAATAACACCTATTGCTCTTTTACCAAAACTTGTAGCCAATGAATTAAAAAAGTAGTTTACAGAGGGTTTAGGACCAAAAGATTGCTCCATGTTTCTTAGAAATATCTTTCCAGCTTTAACATATATATCTGTATTTTCAGGTGTCATATATATTGTTTTTGGTTTTATAATCATTCCATTTTTTGCTTCACAAACTGGAATATTAGCTGTTCTTGATAGCAAATCAACCATCATACTTTTGTGTGTTGGGCTTAAATGCTGTGCTATTATATATGAACAGTTTTTTATATCTGCAAGGTCTGAAAGCATCACCTGTAAAGCTTCAAGTCCCCCTGCACTAGCACCAATTCCCACAACTACTAATTCATTGTTTTTAGCCATTTGTAACCTACTTTTAACAGTTTTTCTTAATAAATTCTACCATATCTCTTATAGTTTCTATATGAGATTTTGTACAACTTTTTGGTTTTTTTTCAATATCTTCTAAGATATTTGCCACATCATTTAACGCTAAATTTAAAGAGCTGCCTTTTATGTAGTGTGCTTGCTTTGAAACAGCATCATAATCTTTGTTTAAGACAGACTCTTCTAGTTTTTTTATATCATCATCAAAACTTTCAAAATAGTTTGCTAAAAGCATATTTACAACTGATGTGCTTATACCTAATTGATTTACAACATCCTCTTTTTTAAATGTTATTTCTGATTTTTTTATTTTATTACTTTTTTCTTTTTTTTCATACTGTTTTGATGCTTTTTTAACAGCCTTACTTGTAAACTTATTTATTACATCTTTTAACTTCTCAAAAACTATTGGCTTTGATATATAGTCATCCATCCCTGCTAATATATATTTCTCTTTATCACCTTTTAGGCTATTTGCGGTTAAAGCTACAATAGGTACTTTGTAGCTACCCTCTTGCTTTTGCTTTCTTAAAATCTCTTGCGTAGCCCCTACACCATCAAGTCTTGGCATATTTATATCCATAAGTATTAAATCATATACATTCTTGTCATAGTAATTTATAGCTTCAATCCCATCATTTGCAATAGTACAATTAATCTCTAACTGCTCTAAAAGTACTTCTATTAGTTTTTGATTATTTATATTATCCTCTGCAACCAAAATACTCTTTTCAAACTCTATATCTCTCTTTTTTTCATATGATTCTAACTCTAAAGCTTTGGTATTATTATCAGAAATGATATCAAATATCTTTGAACCATAAATAGGTAAATCAATATGATTTGTTACTCTTTTTTCAATACCCAGTACCTCAATCTGGGCTTTTGGTCCCACGTAAACTATCTTTGAGCTACTATTATATCTAATAAAGTTATCTATTATATTTCCAATATCTTTAGTGTAAAAACAAAAAAGAATATCAATATGATTAAACTTTGCATTTTTATCAAACTCATAAACCTTTCCGATTTTTGAAAGATAATTAACAACACTTGAGTGCAAACTCTCTTCATCTTTGTCTATTTTTGTTATACCAAAATTTGTCTCTTTAAAATGATGATTCCTATTATCAATAAACTTATCAACTTTTAAATCAACAACAAAACTAAAAGTACTTCCTTGACCTTTGTTTGATTTAACATCAATAGTTGAGTTTAGTAAACCTAATATATCTTTACAAATAGATAATCCTAATCCCGTACCACCATAGTTTCTACTTATACCACTATCTGCTTGAACAAAAGGTGTAAAAATATTTTTCTGTTCATTTTCTGAAATACCAATACCACTATCTGATACTTCAAACTTTACTTTTACTTCATGGGATTTTTTTTCTAAAAGTTTTATTTTTAGTTTTACTTGTCCCTTTTCATTTGTAAATTTAATTGCATTACTTAATAGGTTTGATAAAACTTGTCTTATTCTAGTTGAGTCACTAATCACACTATATGGCAAAGATGGGTCTGAGTCATACATAAATCTAATATCTTTTTCATGGGCTTTTATAGAGAATAGTTCAACAATATTATCAATAAATATACCTAAAGCAAAAGGCTCCTCTTCCACATCTAACTTACCACTTTCAATTTTTGAGATATCAAGTACATCATTTATAATATCAAGTAGGGACTCAGCACTTTTTGATATTATGTTTGCGTAGTTTTTCTCTTCATAGCCAAGCTTTCTAATTTTTAATATATCAGAAAAACCAATAATTGCATTTAGAGGAGTTCTTATTTCATGGGACATATTCGCAAGAAAAGTAGACTTAGCCTCTTTTGCCATCTCTGCACTTTGCCTTGCTTGTTCTAGTTGTGTTATATCAATAAAAGTGATTAAAAAGTGCTCTTGCTTATTAAAAAAAATTCTCTTGCAAGAGACTCTATAAATCTCATTGATACCTTTTGAGTTCTTTCTGGATATATTTCTGTTTTTATTACTACTTTCGTTCAAAAACCTCTCATACCATTTTATATCACCATTTTCATAATCTTTTAGTATCTGCTCTTCATTAAACAGCTTACAAACACAACCTAACTTTTGTCTAAACTCATTTAAATTTTCAAACTCAAATGTCTCTAAAAACTTTTTATTTACATCTACCACACCTTCTTGTGGCTTTATTATTATTGTAATATTCTCTTGGGAATCAAAAATTGTATTTAATCGCTCAGTTTTCTCTTTGAGTCTTTGTTGAAAAAGGTACTCTTTTGTTATCTCTTCTCTTAATGCTATAAACTCTTGAATATCCCCTTGTAAATTAAAAAGAGGGATTATAGTAGAGTTCACATAGTAAATCTCACCTGTTTTCTTTTTATTCGCTAACTTTCCATACCATATTTTTTTGTTTGTAATTGTCTCCCATAAATCTTTATATACTTTTTCATCGTTATATTTACTTTTTATTAGTCTATGGGTATTTCCTATAAGTTCACTATTTGAGTAACCACTTATCTTACAAAAAAGAGTATTTGCATATATGATTTTTCCATATCCATCTGTTCTACTTACAATCAAAGATTTATCAATAGCATCCTTATATTGTTGTAATATATTTATAGCATTTCTATTTTCTTGCTCTTTTTTTTCAAATTTTTCATAAGAGTTAGAGATATTATTTAAAAACTCTTTTATATAAGGGCTTAATTGCTCAAGCTCTTTATAGCTTCCAAAAAACTTGTTTATTTGTTCTTCTAATAATTTATGCATACTCTACTCACTAATATATAATATATTTATAATCTATAAGTTATTATTATACTATAACTACTTTAAACTACTATTTTTTATCTCTTAGTTAACTAATTATTAGTAAAACTACACTAAAATTAATAAAACAAAAGGATTTGCTATGTTTGCTGTTTACAATAATGGAAGTGTAGGATTTAGAAGTACTGCTGATAATCTATATGAATTAAAAACTACAGAAGCTCCAGGTGCACCTAGAATGAAACCTGATGATGATACAGCTATTGAAGATTTTACTCAAAAAAGAAAAAAGAACCCTACAAATAAACAAGAAGCTGTGGGTATATATAAAAAAATAGCAAAATTAAATAATCAAGAAGAGGTTTATCATGTTGAAGATATTATGACAACAGATAGCTTTTATATCTACAATGATGCAACTTTACAAGAAGCGTATGAGGTTTTAAAAGATAAAAAAGTAAGTAATATACCCACAGTAACCAGTGGAAAAAAAATCTCTGGACTTATCAGCAAAAAGATAATTTTAAACTTAATACTTGAAGATATTGATAATGCAAAATTAATTATGCAAAGACAAATTAAAGATATTTTTTTACCAGAGACAATAACAGCAGATCCAATATCTGATATAAGAAGAGTATCAAAAGTTATGCTTGATTTTAAACTTGATGCAATGCCTGTTGTAAATGACAATGATATTTTAGTAGGAATAGTATCAAAAACAGATATAATAAAAGCAGTATCTTATCTACCAAAATTAAAACTTTGGTCTTAGAAATAGTTTACTAAAATAAAACAAGGAAAAAAATGGCAAATGAATTGTCAAATATAAGATTTAAATACCAAACAAAAGAGTTTGGATTAACAACAGATATTCATATTCGTACTCTAAGAGATAAACAACAATTTTTTGATAAAGATGATATAGCAAAAAAACTAGGTATTTCAAGTGCCACATGGCCACTTTTTGGTGTAATATGGCCCTCAAGTGAAGTACTAGCAAATCTAATGTATGATTATGATATCAAAGATAAAAAGATACTTGAAGTTGGTTGTGGAATAGGACTATCAAGCCTACTTCTAAATCATAAAAAAGCAAATATCACAGCAACTGACTATCACCCAGAGGTACAAGCATACCTTTTAGAGAATACAAAGTTAAATAATGACAGTGAAATACCTTTTGTAAGAACATCATGGGAAGATGATTATAATAAACAGTTGGGAAAATTTGATTTAATAATAGGAAGTGACCTTCTATATGAAAGTAACCATATAACACTTTTATCAAAGTTTATTAACTCCCATGCAAAAGATAAATGTGAAGTAATTATAGTAGACCCAGGAAGAAAAATGCAATCAAAATTTGGTAAAATCATGGAAACCTACGGTTTTACTAGTTCAGCACATATACCTGACACACACTACTTAGATGAACCATATAAAGGTAAGATTTTTAAATATATTAGATAAAAATATTTCAGTGTTTCAAGATAAAGTTTGAGATAGAAGATTTAGAGTCAAACACCTAAAACAAAATCTACTGCTTCATCTTGAGTTTTAACTTTACTAATTCATATATATTTGTATTTGTCTACAATATTATGGTATAATTACAAATATATATGAATAAGGATTAAAATGAAACAAAAAATATCAATCTACTTATTTAACAAACATATAGCAAATATGTTTCAAGATGGGGATAGAGTATATCTACAACAAGTGGATGATTTATGTTACAAAGCAAGTCCTATATCCTTGTCCAAAGATCTAAAAGAGATAGAAACCACCCATCTTCACTATTTAGAGAAAGTAGCTGGATTTATTAGTGATTCCCTACCAGGTAATTTTGGTAATGAGATATTCCAAAATTTCTTTTTAACAAATCAAAATAAATACCCAACAGTAAGTGATAAACTACTTTTTATAGGCAATAAAGGATTAGGAGCATTAACATTTCATCCATCTAAGCAATATGATAACAATATGCAAGAGACACTTAAACTCAAAGATATGTTTACAAAAGCAAAAGAGCTTCAAAAAGGTGGTGACTATCACTCACTGCACAGTGCATTTTTAGTATCAGCTCACTCATTTATAGGGGGTGCTAGAAGTAAAGCTGTATGTGGAATCAATCTTGAAACAAAAGAGGTTTTTTTAGGAGATAGAACAAAGCCTTTAAAAGATGGATTTATCCACGCCATTATAAAATATGATGATACAGCACATGGTGATGAAAATAGATCAACCTACTCAAAAATAGAATATATCTATTATCTTCTTGCAAAAAAATCTGGAATAGAGATGATGGAGTGCTTTTTAGTAGAATCTGATAAAAAACACCATTTTGTAACCAAAAGATTTGATATAGAGTCAAATGGTAAACGATACCATGTACACTCCCTAGCAGGATTGTTGCAAATAGATTATAATATACCAAGAACCATAGGATATGAAGATCTTTTAAGAACAGCTGTTAAACTCAATGCAACAAAAAGTTTAAATCAACTCTTCTTGCAAATGTTATTTAACTATATGTTTGTAAATCAAGATGACCATAGTAGAAATTTTTCTTTTATGTGTGATGAAGACTTTCAATACAAAGCAACTCCTGCTTATGACATCACATTTTCAAAAGGGGAAAAACAAACAGTGGAACACCAGCTATCTCTTTATGGGAAAGCACTCTCAAAAATTACAATAGATGATATTACACAACTGGCTTTAGAGTTTTCTATAGATTTAGAGTTTGTAGCAAATGGCTTAGAAACTATGAAAAACTTAAGAGATAATGAACTACCAAAACTTTTAAAGCAGTTTAATATACCAAATACAAAACAAAATCGCCTTTTAAATGAAGTGAATAGTAGAGATTTACAAGGAGCAATAAATGAGTAATAATCTTTTAGAAAAACTACAAAAATCATCAAAAAACCTACAAAAAACAAAAAAGCAAAAACTCAATGTAAATAGTAATTTTAATACTCTAACAGATGAAGAGATATCTTTAGTATTGGCACTTCGTGCTAAAAATTTAAGAATTTCACAAAACAAAAAACAAAAAGAGTTTAGCACTGAAGCAGATTTAAGTTCAGCAACCACCTACTCCAACTTTGAACAAAAAGGGACAATATCGATTTTAAATTTTATAAAAGTTATGAGAAGTTTTGGGCGAATAAATGAGTTAGAAAATTTATTAAAGCAAAGTGTTACACAAAGTATTGAAGAGTTTGAAAGTAAAAAAATGAGAGTGAGGAAGTAACCTAAAAAATCAAGAGTAAGCTAGATTGATTAGGATTATACAATGGTACGCCTGGTAGGATTCGAACCCACAACCCCCGGGGCCGAAACCCGGCGCTCTATCCAGTTGAGCCACAGACGCACTTATTTTAAGAGTTGAAATTTTATCATATTAAAACTTAATATTTTAAAAATTTTAATTTAAAAGAGAATATTATCCAATACTATTAAAATAAAGAAAACTATTCCTAAGTATCCATTTACTGTAAAAAATGCCCTATCAATTTTTTTGAAATCTTTATTTACTAAATAGTGTTCATAACTAAGCATAATAGCACTTATTGCAACTGCAAGGTAAGCAAAAAATGAGCTTTGAGATACTATTACAAAAAGTAACCAAAAAACTACAGTCATACTATGAAACGCTCTTGATATGTACATTGTTTTTTTTGCACCAAAAGTTGATGGTATTGAGTGTAGATTTAGTTTTTTGTCTATTTCCATATCTTGAAGTGAATAAAGCAAATCAAATCCAGCAACCCAAAACATAACTCCAATACTTAGTAAAATTGTCCATAGTGGTATTGTCTCTTGAACTGCAACCACACCTGCAATAGGTGCAAGCCCTAATGATACACCTAATATTATATGAGCTAAAAAGGAAAACCTTTTAAAGTATGAGTAAGAGCCTATTACTATCAAAATAGGTATAGATAAGTAAAATGCCAAATCATTTACAAAGTAAGCAACAGCTACAAATCCAAATGCATTTGATAGATTAAAAATCATCATAGCTTTTGCAGATACTCTTCCATCCACATTTGGTCTATTTTGTGTTCGTGGGTTTAGTGCATCTATATCTCTATCTAAATATCTATTAAATCCCATTGCAAAGTTTCTTGCAGTAAGTGCTGCTAAAACTCCTAAAAATAGCAATTTAAACCCAAACCATCCATTTGCTGCTACTATCATTGCTATAAAAATAAAAGGTAATGAAAAGATTGAGTGCTTAAAAGCTACTAGCTCATTAAAATTGTTTATTTTTTCTATTATTTTTTCCATAAATGAGATTTTATCTAAATAATTAAAATATTAGATTAATAAACTTTTGCTAAAATTTGTAAAACAAAAAGAGAAAGTATGAGAAAATTAACAACTATAGTATTTATTTTATTTATATCCCTAGTATTTGCTGGGTGTAGTACAAAATCACAAGATGATGTTTTGGCATCTAGCAAAGATGATGTTTCAGGTTTGATAAATGACCTAATGAAAAAAGAGAAGAAGATAAATGAACTCTCAAAAAAACTTGAAGAGTGTAAAGATGATAAAAGAAAGTAGGGTACTTAATGACTGAAGTTGCAATTATAGGTTCAACAGCATCAGGTAAAACTTCTTTGGCTTTAGATATTGCATCTAAGACAAACTCTATTATTTTATCGCTTGATTCATTAAGTGTTTACAAACATATAGATATAGCCTCTGCAAAACCTACGCCTAGTGAAATGAGCGATATAAAGCATTTTGGTATTAATGAAGTCTATGCTAATGAAGTTTTTGATGTGATGCAGTTTATCAAGCTTTATAAAAAAGCAAAAAACTATGCTAAAGAAAATAATAAAAATTTAATAATAGTAGGGGGTACAAGCTTCTATCTTAAAGCTTTGATTGATGGTATTTCCACAGGACTTACAAAAGATGTAAAGCTAGATATAAGTTTAAATGAGGCTTATGAGCTTTTATACTCTCTTGATAAAGAGTATATGCAAAATATATCACAAAATGATAAGTATAGAATTCAAAAAGCATATAGTATCTATAAACAAACAAATAAATCCCCCACACAATACTTTAAAGAAAATCCAAAAGTACCAATAGCAAAAGATATTAAACTTTTTGAAATCCTATGGGATAGAGAGGAATTAAGAAAAAGAATAGCCCTGCGAACAAAACAGATGATAAAAGATGGTTTAATAGATGAAGTAATCTATTTAGAAAATAGATATACAAGAGAACCCAACTGCATGAGCTCTATTGGTATAGCTGAGACTTTGCAATATCTTGATGGAAAATTTACAAAGCAAGAGCTTGAAGAGAAAATCTCCATAAATACAGCAAAACTAGCAAAGAGACAGAATACCTTTAATAAGGGACAATTTAATCAAATGCAAATATCTAATATTATAGAAAACTTAAAATCAGAAATACTTAAGGTTTTTTAGATATAATCCAGCCTTACAAGAGTTTAATAAAGGACAACATTAGGACTTGATCTTTTATTTTACATTAACCAAAATAAGGAAATGAGCGTGAAAAAAGATATCCATCCAGATTACAAAACTTGTGCAGTAAGTTGTGCTTGTGGAAATACTTTTGAAACAAAGTCAAATGTTGATACATTAAGAATTGATATTTGTTCAGCTTGTCATCCATTCTTTACAGGTGAGCAAAAAATTGTTGATGCTGCTGGTAGAGTTGAGAAGTTTAAAGCTAAATATAATATGAACAAATAGTACAACACTGTGCTAACTTTTGTTCCAACTCCAATAGGTAACCTTGAGGACATCTCTTCAAGGTCTATTGAGGCGTTGTTAAATGCCAACTTAATACTTTGTGAAGATACAAGAGTCACAAAAAAACTACTAAATCTTTTAGAGACAAAATACAACGTATCTTTTGAAAATAAAGAGTTCAAATCTTTTCATTCCCACAATGAAACTTCAGTCTTAAAATCTTTTGATAAATCAACTTTTAGTAAAAATATAGTTTATGTAAGTGATGCTGGAATGCCTTGCGTATCAGACCCAGGAGCTAGTTTGGTTCAATACTGTTTAGAAAACGGCATAAACTATGATGTAATACCAGGTGCAAATGCAGTACTTACAGCTTATGCTATGAGTGGTTTTACAAATACAACTTTTACCTTTCATGGTTTTTTACCACATAAAGGTTCTCAAAGAAACTCAAAATTGAATACTATTTTAAATAGTCAGCATTTAGGTATTTTATATGAATCACCCCATAGACTTATAAAGCTTTTGCAAGAGCTTTCAATACTAGATGAAAATCGAACTATATTTTTAGTAAAAGAGATTTCAAAGCTCTATCAAAAATCTTATAAAGATAGTGCAAAAAACTTATATGATAAATTAAAAGATAAACAAATAAAAGGTGAGTGGGTAGTAGTAATTGAACCAACTACTTATGAAGGTGATGCTATTACTTATGATGATATAAACTCTTTAAAAATAGCTCCTAAAGAAAAAGCAAAACTTCTTTCAAAACTTACAGGGAAAAAAACAAAAGATATCTATGAAGAGTTGATAAAATAGTTAAAGAGTTTTATTAACAACATTTAGGTAAAATCTTGTCATGATTATATATGGCAAACAAATAGTACTGCATGTACTTGAAAAACATCCTGAACTTGTTGAAAATGTAATGTTCTCTAAAGAGATTGATAGTAAAATCTTCTCTAAGTTTTTAAAACTAGGCAAAAAAATAGAACGTCTTGATAATAAAAAAGCACAAAGCTTATCAAAAGGTGGTAATCACCAAGGCTTCTTTTTAAAGCTAAAAGAGTACGAATACACAGATATAAAAGATATAAAAGATTGTAATTTTATATTGGTTTTAGATGGTGTAACAGATGTGGGGAATATTGGGGCTATTATTAGAACAGCTTACTCACTTGGTGTTGAAGCAGTTGTAGCTTCAAATGTTAAAACTTTAAATAATCAAGGAATAGTAAGAACAAGCTCAGGTACTATGCTTGATATGCCTTTTACTATCTATCCTAGATGTTCAGATTTGGCAAATGAGCTACATCAGTCTGGTTTTGCACTTATTGGGGCTACAATGAATGGCACTGACCTTAAAAAATATGGAAAAATAACACAAGAAGATAAAGTTGCTCTATTTTTAGGAAGTGAGGGTGAGGGTATATCTAAAAAAGTAATAAATAAACTTGATCTAAAGGTTTCAATTGGTATGCAAAATGATTTTAACTCACTAAATGTATCAGTTGCAGCTGGTATTTTAATATACAATCTCAAAAAGTAAAGTAAGATAAAATGATAAAAAAAGTAGTTTTAATCTCTCTGTTTTTAATACTAAATGCAAATGCAGATTTAAAAACACAATTGAAAAATATGCTTGGTGAAGAGACTTTTTCTATGCATGAAAATTTAATTAATTTTATTTTTACAAATGAACAAAGATTCTATACACAAGATAGATTAAACTACTATTTAGTATCCCAAAAACTTCAAGAGAATAATCTTTTAAATTTAGAGTATCCTAAGCAGGTAAATTTAGATATTAAATTTGAAATTATAGGAAACTATAAAAAAGCTCTTTTTATCTTGGAAGATAGTCTAAAATCATTAGGTTACTTTTACTATTTTACAAAAAGTGCCAATACTAAAAGTAATCTTTACTTATGGAATATAGATTTAAAAACACAAGCCGCCATAAACCCTCTTAGATTATCAAAACTATTAGCAGCTACAAATAGTAAAATAATTAAGATAATAAAAGAGGGAGAGTATAGTTATTTGTATAAGATAGACTTCACAAATAGTCTGCTACCAAATGCAAATAATATGTATTATAAAAATAGCATAGATTTAAAAAAGCCATTTGAGCCTTATTTTATAAGACTTGACAATAGAACTAATAGTTTAAGAGTGGCATCAAAGTATGGAAATAGGTGGCATCCATATATTGTTTTTTATGATAGAGACTTTAATATTTTAAAAATTTTAAAAGATAATAAGATTTATAAAAATATAACATTAGATGTGCCAGATAGTGCAAAATATCTAAAAATAGATGATCTATTTTCTCTATCTAATTTAAAAAGAGGTATTAGAATAGTTAAGGAGTAAGAAAGTGTTCCCAGAAATTGAGTTTGAAAGAATGAAAAGACTTCCAAATTATGTATTTGCAGAAGTTAATGAAATAAAAATGGAAGCTAGAAGAAGAGGGGAGGATATCATAGATTTTTCTATGGGTAACCCAGATGGACCAGCTCCTCAACACATCATAGATAAGCTAACACAAGCTGCTCAAAAACCAAAAAATCATGGCTATAGTGCAAGTGCAGGAATTTATAAACTAAGATTAGCTATTTGTAACTGGTATAAAAGAAAGTATGGTGTTGATTATCTTGATCCAAATAAACACGCAGTTGCTACTATGGGTTCAAAAGAGGGTTATGTTCACTTAGTTCAAGCTATTGTAAATGTAGGTGATGTTGCAGTAGTTCCAGACCCAACTTATCCAATTCATTCATACGCTTTTATGCTAAGTGGTGCAGCTATTCATAAGTTTGAACTTAGCTTTGATGATGAGTATAAAGTTGATGAAGAGCTATTTTTCCAAAGACTACAAAAAACAGTTGATGAATCAATTCCAAAAGTAAAATATGTGGTTGTAAACTTCCCACATAATCCATCTTGTGCCACTGTTAGACCTGAGTTTTACCAAAGGCTTGTTGACATGGCTAAAAAAGAGAGATTTTATATCATCTCTGATATTGCTTATGCAGATATTACTTTTGATGGATATAAAACTCCATCTATTTTTCAAACAAAGGGTGCACTTGATGTGGCTGTTGAGTCTTTTACTCTATCAAAGTCATATAATATGGCAGGATGGAGAGTAGGTTTTATCACAGGTAATGAAAAGCTTGTGGGGGCACTAAAAAGAATAAAATCATGGCTTGACTATGGTATGTTTACACCAATTCAAGTTGCTGCAACTGTTGCACTTGATGGACCACAAGAGTGTGTGGATGAGCATATTGAAAAGTATCATAAAAGAAGAGATGTTATGATAAGTGCATTTGCAGATGCAGGTTGGCATATGAATACTCCTAGTGCATCTATGTTTATTTGGGCAAAAATACCAAAATGTGCTCAACACTTAGGAAGTATGGAGTTCTCTAAACAGCTACTAACCCAAGCAAAAGTTGCAGTAAGTCCTGGTGTAGGCTTTGGTAAATATGGAGATAATTATGTAAGAATTGCTCTAATTGAGAATGAAAAAAGAATAAGACAAGCAGCGAAAAATATAAAAAAATATTTAAAATCTTTAGAAAAATAGGAATAACGATGTTAAAAGTAGGAATAATAGGTGTAGGAACAGTAGGTAGTAGTGTTGCAAATATTTTAAAAGATAATAAAGATATTATAACAGCAAGAGCTGGTGTTGAAATTGAGCCTACAATAGGGGTTGTATCAAACTTAAATAAAAAAAGAGATGTTCAAATAAAGCTAACAGATAATATTGATGAAGTTTTAGAAGATGACTCTATTGATATTGTAGTTGAGCTTATGGGTGGTATTGAAAAGCCTTATGAAGTAGTAAAAAAAGCACTTGAAAAAGGTAAAGCTGTAGTTACTGCAAACAAAGCACTTCTTGCTTACCATAGATATGAACTTCAAGAGATATCTGGAAATACAGCTTTTGAGTATGAAGCAGCCGTTGCAGGTGGTATTCCAATTATTAATGCCCTAAGAGAAGGACTAACAGCAAATAATATAGATACAATTAGAGGTATTATGAATGGTACTTGTAACTATATGCTAACAAAGATGATAAATGAAGGTGTTGATTACGATACTATTTTAAAAGAGTCTCAAGACTTAGGTTATGCAGAAGCTGACCCAACATTTGATGTTGGTGGTTTTGATGCAGCTCATAAACTACTTATTTTAGGTTCTATTGCATACGGGATTGATGCAAAACCTGAAGATATTTTAATTGAGGGTATCGAAAATATCGAACCTGAAGATATTGCTTTTGCAAAAGAGTTTAACTACTCAATAAAACTTCTTACAATAGCAAAAAAAGTAAAAAATGAAATTGAACTAAGAGTTCATCCTGTATTTATTTCACAGTCTGAAATGATTGCAAAGGTTGATGGGGTTATGAACGGAGTTTCTGTAATTGGTGATAAAGTAGGGGAGACGATGTATTATGGTCCAGGAGCTGGTGGAGATGCAACTGCTTCTGCTGTAATTGCAAATATTATTGATGTGGCAAGACGTGGTAAAGGCTCACCAATGCTTGGATTTAAAACTCCAAATAGTGAAAAGCTTTCATTAATGCCAAAAGATAAAATCAGAACTAAATACTATTTAAGACTTACAGTCGAAGATAAAGCAGGGGTTTTAGCTGAAGTTTCTAATATCTTAGGAGATAGAAATATCTCTATTGAAAAAATGATTCAAAAACCAATAGATAAAAAGACAGCGCATATTTTACTATCAACACATACATCAGTTGAAAAAGATATAAATGATGCTATAAAAACACTTGAAGATACAAGTGTAGTAACTAAAAAACCTATGATGATAAGAATAGAAGGATAATAAAATCCTTCTATTTAACTTATAAATATATTGAATCATAATACCCACTTAACCACACAAGAGATACCAAAACTTCTTAGACAATTAGCAATTCCTGCAAGTACTGGAATATTTTTTAATACTATGTATAATGTTGTTGATACCTTTTATGCAGGGCTTATTTCAACTCAAGCGGTTGCAGCTTTATCTTTATCTTTTATGATATTTTTTTCTATTATTGGTTTTGGTCATGGTTTTTCAACAGCTATAACAGCACTTGTGGGAAACTGGTTTGGGAAAAAAAGATATAAACTAGCTTCACTTTATGCACAAAAAGGTTTAGTTTTTGTACCTCTTTTAGGGCTAGTAGTTACTACAATAGGGCTTATATACTCACCTGCTATATTTACACTTCTTGGTGCAAAGCAAGAGTATTTAAATGATGCTCTTGCTTATATAAATCCCATACTTTATGGCAGTGTTTTCTTTATGATAAACTTTGCCCTAAATGCCATATTAGTTGCACAAGGTGATACTAAGTCATTCAGAAATACTTTAATATTTGGATTTGTAGCAAACTTAGTATTAAACCCACTTTTTATTTATGGATTTTTATTTATACCACCAATGGGAATTCAAGGTATTGCACTATCTACAGTACTAATACAAATACTAAATATGTTTTATCTTTTATACAAAGTAAATAGAACAAATATTATAAAGTATGATAGACTTGACTATTTCTTACCTGATATTAGAGTGTATAAGGACTTCCTAAGTCAAGGGGTTCCTGCAAGTTTAAATATGCTTATTATGTCTTTTGGTTCGTTAATACTTACGTATTTTGTTTCGCATTATGGTATGAAAGCAGTTGCAGGTTATGGTATAGGATTTAGAGTAGAACAGATTATGCTACTACCTGCTCTTGGTCTAAATACAGCTGTACTAACACTCG
The DNA here is from genome assembly GCA_051746405.1 of Campylobacterota bacterium. Taxonomy (GTDB): domain Bacteria; phylum Campylobacterota; class Campylobacteria; order Campylobacterales; family Arcobacteraceae; genus Arcobacter_B. Next base: position 22,452 of record JBNJFB010000013.1, on the reverse strand, counting down.
TATCAAATAACTACGGAGCAAAAAAATATGATAGGGTAGTAGAGACCATTAAAACAGCTATGAAGTATGGGTTTTTGATATCTACGTTTGGTATTATAGTTCTTACTATATTTGGTAAGCTAATAATCTCACAATTTGATTCCAATGAGATAGTAGTAGCTTTTGGACTGGACTACTTACTAATTGAAATATGGATTTTTTACGCATATATAGTCTTATTTATATCTGTTTCAACTCTACAAGGAATTAAAAAACCTAATATGATTTTATATATAGCCCTATATAGACAGATTTTTGCAAAAGTTATAGTTGCATATTTCATAGTAAAATATTTTGAAATGAGCTTTGCATCACTTTGGGTAGGAGTTCTTATAGTTATATACTCTGCTGCAATATTTGCATACTACTATACAAATAGTATGTTAAAAAAGTATTGCTTTAAAAGTTTATAGCTATAATCATACTTTAATATAGTTATATAAATAGATACTATTTAAAAATCAAGACTCTATTTTCAATAAGTTCTAAAATTGGTTGTTTTAGTATAGTTTTTGCTTTTTTTAAATCTATATCATTCTCTTTGCATAGTATTCTAAGTGTTTTTTGTAGTGTTGTATCTTTTTTATTAAGTTTTTTTAATAAAAGGTACAAAAAGTCATTTATATGTCGAAATATAACCTCATCATTTGAAAAGTCATAATATACCACAATTGGATTATTGGTTTTATTTTCAAAATCTTCATTTAAAACATCATACTTTAAAGTCTTAACTCTTGCACTAGGTGAGATTTTATAGCTTTGTTTCCAAGAAAACTTTTTTGCTTTTTTAAAGTCATACTCTTTCATCAAAATCTCAACTTCAATCCAGTCAATATATAATAAATCATAAAGATATTTTCTATCATTAAAAAGTTTTTCTTTTTTTACCATCTTTCTATAGTCATTTGCTATTTGCCATACAAAAGGTGTTGAAGGCGGATTTTTCATAAATAAATATATACTCTTATCAAGCTCTTCTTTTGATATGTGCTTTATAAACTGAGGAAAGGTATTGTTTATAATCTCTTCATATCTCATAAAAACTAATTTTTGATAGACTTTATATGCATTTGAAGTTGGGTTATTAGCTTGGTTTGTGATAATATCAAAAAATCTATCTTCAACTTCTCTTTCTACCTTAGCCATTTTGTGCCTCTTTATAAATCTTTTCTATTTGCTTATACTCTGTGATTAATTCATCTAAAGGGGGAATATTATTATCTCTTTCTAGCAAAATTGGAGCATTTGCTTGTTTTAGAGTATATTGCAGAAGTTTATATACACCACTTTCTATTGGCATTCCATGGGAGTCAATCCTCATATCAAACTCTTTATCAAAATAGTGTCCTGCCATATGCATATATGCTACTTTACTTGTATCTATTTCATCTATAAACTCTCTTGCTTTAAAGCCATGATTTATTGAGTTTACAAATACATTATTCACATCAAGAAGCATTTTTGCACCAGATTTTTCTAAAACTTCATTTATAAAATCTGTCTCTTTCATTTCACTATATGGTACTAAGTAGTATGTGGCATTTTCAAGTATTAAGTTTCTTTGAGTAATATCCTCAACCTCTTTTATTCTATCACTTATAACCTCAACCATCTTTTTTGTCATAGGTACAGGTAGTAACTCATAAGACTGTTTATTATCAAGTGAAGAGAAACTAAGGTGCTCAGAGTAATACTCTATATTGTATCTATCTAAAAACTCTTTCATCTGCTTGACAAACTTTTTATTTAGTTTGTCAACAGAACCAATTGATAAAGATAGACCATGGGCTATGGTAGGTCTTTGTGAAACTGCTTGCTCAAAATCTTCTTTGAATATTTTTGGCATATTCATCCAGTTTTCAGGAGTAATCTCCCAAAAATCAGGTCTAAACTCATGGTTTTTTAAATCAAGCAAAAAATCACTTCTAAGTCCTAATCCACAACCTTTTATATCTATCATCTATTCATCTTCTCCATTTCACCCACATTTACCAGAACCACAAGCTCCTGTTGCTTTCTTCTCTTGTGCTTTACTCTTTGTATCACTTCCACACTTTGCCTTATCTTTTAGTTTTTCTTGTGCTTTTGTATCAGCACCACACTTAGAAGAACCACAAGCTCCTTTTTTCTCTACTTTTTTCTTTGTTTCATTTCCACATTTAGAAGAACCACATCCTCCATGTGAACCTGCAAATGCACTTGTTGTTGTAAGTGCTGCACCTAACATAACACCTGCTAATGACATCTTTTTATTTTTCATTTGTTTATCCTTTCTATTTTTTTATTTCTTTTTTGCTTGTACATCTACTAAAATTTTTACATTTTCACTTACTGCTATCCCACCAAACTCTAATGCTTTGTTCCATTTTAGACCAAAGTCTGTTCTGTTTATTTCACCTTCAAGTGTAAATCCAACTCTTGTATTTCCTTGTAAATCTTTTATAGTTGCTAAATCTTCAACTTCTAAAGTTACAGGTTTTGTAACACCTCTTATAGTCAAATCACCTTTCATCTCTTCTTTTTTCTTATCATAACTATGCATTGTAAATGTCATGTTTGGATACTCTTTTGATAAAAAGAAATCTGCACTTTTTAAGTGATTATCTCTTTTTTCAATTCCTGTATCAACAGAAGCTGTTTTTACAGTGGCATTTAGTTTATTAAATGTCTTTGTATCTTTATCAAAATCAATTTCCCCACTATACTCTTTAAAGTCACCTTTTACATTTGTAATCATTAAGTGTTTTACAGAAAAGCCCACATTTGAGTGTGATGTGTCTAGTTCATATGGTGCTGCGTTTAGCAGTCCAACTGAAAGTATCGTTGCTGTTAAAAGTTTTGTTAATCTTCCCATAATATCCCCTTTTTTTAAATCTATGCAAAATTCTATATACTTTTTGTGTAGTAAATGTTTAGACTTTATAATTTTACCATAAACTAATGACTTATAGTCATATCTTTTAACTTATCTTTTCTATAAATGGCATATATATAAAATATAGCAGGTATTATAATAAGTGTCAATAAAGCTGAACTAGCCATTCCACCTATCATAGGTGCTGCTATTCTTTGCATCACTTCACTACCAACCCCATCTATGTACATAATTGGAATTAAACCACCTAAAATAGCAAATAGAGTCATAAGTTTTGGTCTTAGCCTTAAAACTGCACCTTTATAGATTCCATGAAAAATATGCTCTTTTGTAAACTCTATCTCCTTTTTTATTAAGTCACTCATAGCTTCATGTAAATATACAAGCATCACTATTGAGGTTTCAGCTGCAACTCCTAAAAGTGCTAAGAAGCCAACTATTACAGCGATAGATATATTAAAATCTAAATAGTCTAAATAGAATACTCCTCCTGTTAAGGCAAAAGGTAGTGTAAAAAATATTATTACTGTATATGTAATATTTCTAAGTGCAAAATATATTAAAATAAATATTATCACAAATGTCAAAGGTACTATATACATAAGTCTTTTCATAGCAGATTCAAGATACTCACTCTGTCCTGCCCACTCATAGTAATAGCCTTGTGGTAAGCTCACATCTTCCAAAAGCTTCATAGCTTCATCTTTATACTGCTTTGATGATATATCACTCTTAGGTGTTATATATATAAAGTTTACATTTAAAGCTTTCTCTGATTTTATTACAGAAGGCCCCTCTTCATAGTAAAGCTTTGCAAACATCTCTAAAGGCTGAAACCCTAGTTTTGTTTTTACTTGTAAGTTTTTTAAAGCTGTGATATCTTCCCTTTGTGCTGTTTCATATCTTAGACTTATTGGGTATCGCTCAAGTCCATCAATAAAAGTGGATATTTTACTTCCTGCAACACCTAAACTAACTGTTGATAAGATATCATTTTTTGTAACTCCATATCTTGCTAATAAATCCTCTTTTATATCAATATTTAAGTAATAACCTGAGTTTATTTTATCAGTTGATACAGATAGAGTCTTATCAAACCCTTTTAGTTTTTGCTCTATTAGCCCTGCTGTTGTTTCTAACTGATTATGGTCATCTCCATAAAGCTTTATCCCAAGAGGGGTTCTAATCCCTGTAAGAAGCATATCTATTCTTCCTCTAATAGGGTATGTCCATGAGTTTATAAGTCCTGCTACTCTTAGTTTCTTATCCATCTCATCCATTAGTTTTTTATAAGTCATTCCCTCTCGCCATTGCTCTTGGGGTTTAAAAGTAATAATTGTCTCAATCATAGCAAGTGGTGCTGGGTCTGTTGCAGTGTCTGCTCGACCTGCTTTTCCAAATACTGTATCAACTTCAGGAAAAGACTTGATAATCTTATTTGTTTTATTTGTAAGCTCCCTTGCTAAATCAACACCAATTCCATAAGGAGTTACAGGCATATACATAAAGGTTTGTTCATTCATCATTGGCATAAACTCCCAGTTTTGCTTTTTATAAACTGAATATGCAGCAATTAAAGTACCAATTGAAGCTAAAACAATAAAGTATCTAAGTTTTAAAGAGGTTTTTAATATAGGTGAATAAAGTAGGGTAAAAAATCTATTTAAGATATTTTTATTCTCATTTAATATTTTCCCTCTTATTAAAAACACCATCAAAATAGGAACTAAAGTAATAGATAAAATAGCACCTGCAATCATGGCAAAGGTTTTAGTAAAAGCAAGTGGAGTAAATAGTCTTCCTTCCTGTCCTGTTAAAGCAAAAATAGGCAAAAATGATACTACTACTAAAACAAGTGCAAAAAAGATAGGTCGTCCCACTTGCTTTGCAGACTTTATTATAATCTCCACTCGCTCTTTGTTAGAGATATTCTCTTTTCCTTGTAAGTACTTATGGGCATTTTCTACCATTACAATAGTTGCATCTACCATTGCACCAATTGCAATAGCAATACCACCTAAGCTCATTATATTTGAGCCCATACCAAACAGCTTCATTAGTAAAAAAGTTATCAAAACTGTAATAGGTAGAGTAATGATAATAATCAAAGCACTTCTAAAGTGAAATAAAAATAGTGCAGTTACAATAATAACTATTATGGACTCTTCAATAAGAGTATTTTTTAAAGTATCAATAGCCTTATCAATCAGTGATGTTCTATCATAAGTCTCTACTACTTCAACTCCTTCAACTTTTAATGTCTCAAGCTTTTTCTTTACATCTTTTATTACTGCATAAGGATTCTCTCCATATCTAACAACAACTATTCCACCTACTGTATCTCCTTGACCGTTTAAATCAGCCATACCTCTTCTATTTGTAGAAGTTATATTTACAGTTGCAATATCTTTAATCTTTAAGGGTGTACTATTTACTGTTTTTACTGTGATGTTTTCAATATCAACAACACTTTGTAAATAGCCTTTTGCTTGAATCATATGTTCAAAACCATTCTCTAAGATTATTCTTCCACCTTGCTCATCATTGTTTGAAGTTATAGCTTTTTTTATATCTTTTATACTTAAATCATACTGCACTAACTTATCTTGGTTTAAAGTTATTTCATAGTTTTTTATAAACCCACCAATAGAGGCTATTTCACTAACTCCATCAACCCCTAAAAGTGCATATTTATAGTAGTAATCTTGCAGTGTTCTTAACTCATCAAGGGATTTTGTATCTGATTTTAAAGCATACTCATAAGCCCATCCAACACCTGTTGCATCTGGACCAATTGCCACATCTACACCATTGGGGAATGTTCCTTGAAGTTGAGATAACTGCTCTAATATTCTATTTCTTGAGTCATACAAATCTGTTCCATCTTTGAAAATAATATAAATCAAGCCATTTTGAAATGAACTCATAGCTCTTACTGTTTCAATATTAGGAAGACTCATAAGATTTGAGATAAGAGGATATGATACTTGCTCTTCAATTGTTTTAGGACTTTGTCCTGGCCATTTTACTTGAACAATAACCTGAGGTGGAGATAAATCAGGGATTGCATCAAGTGATGTATTTTTTACAGCCCAAAAAGAGGCAAAGCTTAGAACTATTACAGAAAAAAGTATTAAAAACTTATTTCTTATACTATATGAGATTATATTTTCAACCATAATAATCCCTACCAATCATCATCTGTATCAGAGTCATAAAGTGCATTTGTAACTGCATCTGAATCTAATAAGAACAGAGCATTATTTATTACCTCATCATCTTTTTGTAAACCATCAAGTATCTCATACTTATAAGATGACAACCTCTTTGCTTCAATCTTTACAGGCTCAAACTCTTTTTTTGAAATAGGCTTAAATACATAGTATTCACTTCCCTTTGATAATACTGCTGTTTTAGGAAGAGTAAGCACTGTTTTTTGTGTAGATTTTAACTTAACAGTTCCAAACATATTAGGATATAGTTTTAAGTTTTTATTATCAACTACAAACCTTACATCTACAGTTTTATCTTTTTCATTAACATTTGGATAGATATAGTCAAGTTTTGTTTTTATTGGAGTTGATAGTCCATCTATATAAATTAAAGATTCCATATCATCTTTTAAAAATCCTAAATCTTTTTGATAGATATTTGCAATAAACCAAAGTTTTTCAATATTTGCAAGCTGTAATAAAAGGTTACCTTTTTTGATGGCACCTTTGTCATTTATATTTTTTTTAAAAACTATTGCATCTGCTGGAGAGTATACTTTTACACCTTTGTATGTAAGCTTTGAGTTTTTGATTTTTTCAAGCTCTTTTTTATGAATATCTAAAGCTTTTAATTTCTCTAAAGTACTTTGATATATAGCCCTATTCATCTTTTTTGAAACTTCAAGCTCCTTTTGAATTGAGTAAATCTTATTTGAATATACTTGAAATAGCTCTTGGTTTTTATCTACTTTCATAAAAGTTTTATTTGCAGTTAAACTTGTGATGTATCCATTAAATCTTGTAACCACATCAATAACTTTTGATTCATCTATTTTTAGTTTTCCATAAAAGCTTTTAGTGATTGAGATATCCTCTTGCTTAACATTAGTTGTTTTTCTATTAAATAGCTGTTCAACTTCTATAATCTTTGCATTTAAGCTTGTAGCAATAGCTATAAATAAAAATATAGTTATCTTAAAATAGTATTTTTGCATTACTTATCCTCTAAAATATAATATTTTGTTTTTGCATAGTTTGAAAAATACTCAAACTTCTCATCTAAAGCTTCCATCTCAAATGAGATTAAACTATTTAGGTTTTTTATAATCATTTGAGGTTTTGATTCTAAAAAACTGTTATAGTTTTCTAAGTTGTTTTGAATTGTATTTTTTATGGGAATTATCTCTGTTCTTATAAGTTTGTAGTTTCTTAATGCACTATTTGCACTATTAAGTAAAGATTTAAACTTTACTTGTAATTCCTCTTTTGTATCATCTAGTTTTGAAGATATTTCATTTGATTTAAACTTTGCTTTTAAAGACTTTACACTTTGCGTATTATTTATAGTCAAAGGAATATTTACAGATATGTTTGCATAATCTTCAAACTTACTGTCCCTACTAAAATATGATAGGTTTACTTTTATATCTGGTATTTTTTTTGCTCTTTCAAGTTTTGATAGATATATATATTTTTTTGCTTTTATATACCCTTGCTTTATTTTAGGGTGTTTGTTACTATCCATATTTAAAACTAGCTTTTTAAGTTTTTCACCTATGTCAATATCTCTTATTTTCATATATGACACTTGTTCTAATTTTAAATATAAATTATTAATTATATTTTCAAACTTCTCTTTTTTAATTTTTAGATTTAAAAGTAGTACTTTAGTATTTAGCACCTCATTTTGATTTCCATTTCCTAACTTATAAAAATCAGTTGATAAAGTTTGTAGTTTAATAAGGTTTTGTTCATACTCATTTAGTAACCCTAGTTTTTCTTCTAAGACTACTATAGAGTAAGCTAATTCATAAATCTTAGATTTTAATTTTAGCTTTTTTTCTTCTAATACTAAACTTTGTATTTTCATATCTTTCTTTGCAATTTGTTCTTTTATCTCAAGCTTATTATTTGTAGGTATGACTTGTGATATTCCGATATAAGATGCTTGCATAGCCTCTTTATCTCTTTTAAATGGTTTATTAAGCCAAATATCATTAACTCCAAAAGTAAGCATTGGATCACTATATTTTGAAGCTAATTTTATATTTTCATTTGCTATTTTTATTGAGTAATTAATACTTTTTAAATCCCTACTATTTTCTAAACCACTTGATACTATCTGTTCAATAGATACAGCAAATCCTAAAGTTGTAGTTAAAAGAAGAGTAAAAGCTAACTTTTTCATTATAGATTCACTTTCCCTCTTAGAGTATATATTTTTTCTTGTTTTGTTTTAAACTTTAATTGATACTGCCAAGTTCCACTCATTGCTAAATTAATTGTCATTTTATACTTATTGCCAACTAAGTTTGCTTTGTCCTTATACTCCATATAAGGCATACCCGGCATCTCAGGCATAAAAAATTTTGACTTTACCTTTGCATCAGTTACAGCTTTGTTATCTTTGAAAAGCTGTACATAAATATCGTTATTTCCAACAGTTAATGATTTTGATGATGTTATCTTTACTGTATAATCACCCTTTTGTAACTCTTCTGATAGTGGTTGTGCATTTAATACACCAAGCGTAAATAGTAGCGATACAACTACTTTAAATAAGTTTTTCATAAACTAACTCCTTAAATTTTAATTTTAAAATATTAGCTAAGTTGTGTGGAGTTAGTGTGGAGAGTTAAAATTCTAAAATAAAGGTAGTTCCTTTTTTTAACTTTGATTGAACATCTAATTTTATATTATATTTTTCACATATATAACTTACTATGCTAAGTCCTATACCAAAGCCTCCTTGTTGATTTGTTGCTCTATAATATCTCTTAAATATATCTTTTTTATGTTTAGTATCTATTCCTATACCTGTATCACTTATTTTTAATATACCGTTTTTTAATACTATTTTTATTTCTCCATTATGTTTATTATATTTTATAGCATTTGATATTAGGTTGTTTATCACTCTTATAAAGTCATCTTGATCGATTTTATATTTAAAACTTTCCGTTTCATTTATGATTTTAATTCTTTTTTTAGCAGATAGTGCTTCAAAATATTTTAACTGTTCATCAATAATATCTTTTAAGTCCACATACTCTAAGAATTCTTGATTCTCTTTTGTCTGTAAAAAAATATATGTCAAGTCCTTATAGATTTCAGATACTCTTTTTGCACTTAATCTTATTCGCTCAATCTGCTTATAGGATAGATTTGATTTCTCTGTTGACATCAAAATTGCAGTTATTGGTGTATTTAGCTCATGGGTAGTATCTTTTATAAAGTTATTTAGTTTTTCTCTTTCTTGTTTTATAGGTTTTAGAAATAGCCTTGCAAGATAGAATCCTACTAATGCAATAAAAGAGTATATCAAAAGAAAAAATAGGGCTGTATCTATTTTAAGCTTTTCTATTCGACTATAAAACTTATTTTCTTCTATGACTATATAATATATACCTAAATGCCCCAAAGTAGAGCTATCAACTAAAATAATTCTATTATCTTTTTTAATAATATCTTTTGAAAAATCTATATTGCTACTTTCTTTTCTTGATAGTTTCTCTTTTTTCTTATTATAAAAAGATACCTTGTAGTCATTTGATTCTAAAATATTTGATATATCTAACCTTGCATTACTCATATGAGCATATACTATTTTTGAAGATATTTTTGATGCTACATTTTGCATATTTGATTTTGTTAAATCAAAGTATAATCTCTTTTCATTTTGAAAATAAAAAAATGCAATAAATAGTAACATCACAAATAAAGAGCCTAAATATAGACTCAAAAAGCTAATAAAAGTTCTTTTCTCACTTCTTGTTAAATCTATAACCAACTCCTCTTATATTAGATATAATATCCTCGCCTAAGATTTTTCTTAGATTTTTTATATATGTCCTTATTGTTGAATCTAGTGGTGAGTCTTCATATGACCATATATTTAAACTAAGCTCTTGCATACTTATATGCCTATGGGAGTTTTTTATCAAATAAAATAGAACTTCACACTCTTTTTGTGGTAAATGTATCTGCTTTTTATCTTTGTACAATATTGAGTTTTCCATATCTAAAGTCATACTATTTGAAATATCGATTATATCTTCTGTGGATATATTTCTAAGTCTTTTAATATTTTTAATTCTTAAATCAAGCTCTCTTAACTCAAATGGTTTTTTTATATAATCATCACATCCTATATTAAACCCTTTTTCCATATCTTGTAACATATTTGCAGAGGTTATATAAATAGCAGGGGTTTTTATCTGCTTTTGTCTTATATCTTCTAGTAACTCAAATCCATCTATATTAGGTACATTTACATCTAAAAGTAATAAATCATATAGTTTTGAGTATATTAATTCTTGGGCACTATTTCCATCAAAAACTGTAGTTATACTATGCCCTTGCTCTTGTAAATGCTCTTCAATTATCTCATTTAATACTAAATCATCTTCTAGTAGTAATATCTTCATATTAATCCTTATTATCTTAGCTATTGTAGCATATAAAATTTAATAAATCTCAATATTTAGTCTACACACAAAATCCACATTAAAATACTAAAATCTTACAAAAGGAGTTATTATGTTTGGATATATGGATATGAATATGACACTATTTCATGGTTTTTCAATGTTTATTTTTTGGTTGGTTTTTTTCTTTATTATTGTCTCTATATTTACTAAAAAAGAGTCAACAAAAAACGAGTCTGCTTTAGATATTTTAAAAAAAAGATTAGCAAAAGGTGAAATATCAAAAGAAGAGTATGATGAGCTTAAAAAAACAATAAATTAAAAGGATACTTATTATGAGTCTAAAAAAAGCACTATTAGCAACAAGTTTATTTGCCACTTCACTATTTGCAATGGAGGGCAAAAATATGACAGTTTATAAATCACCTTTTTGTGGTTGTTGTTCCCAATGGATTGAAATTATGGAAGATAAAGGTTTTAATGTAACTACAAAAAAAGTAGATAATGTAAATGAAATAAAAACAAAGGTTGGAATCACAAGAGAAACAGCATCTTGTCACACAGCCATTGTAGATGGCTATATTGTTGAAGGTCACGTAAACTACTCTGCTATTAAAAAAATGCTAGAAAACAAACCTGAAATAAAAGGAATAACCGTTCCAGGAATGCCAATAGGAAGTCCAGGTATGGAACAAGGTAATATGAAACAGTCTTATGATATTTTGTATATAAATAAAGATGGTTCAACAGGTGTATATGAAAGTATTAAATAAAGTGGCAATAAAAAAGGTACCCAAAGTGGATACCTTTTTATTAATGTTTTCAAGTCAAATTTAGTTAAATTGTCTTCTAGGTCTTTCTTCTCTTGGTTTAGCTTCGTTAACTCTAAGAGATCTTCCTTCACAATCATTTCCGTTTAATGCTTCGATAGCTTTGCTTCCTGCATCAGATGAATCCATCTCTACAAAACCAAAACCTTTTGATCTTCCAGTTTCTCTATCCATAATAATCTTAGCACTTTTAACTCCGCCAAACTCAGCAAAAACCTCTTCTAAATCCTTATCTGTCATTCTATAAGACAGATTTCCAACATATATATTCATCTTAATTTTATCCTTTGTTTAAGTAAGAATATTATGCCCTATTATCTAAGAATAATCAAGGATTATTACTCTTGTTTATCAAAATTTTTATCAATTGCAGTATAAATCCTACTTTTCACCTCATCAAACCCTAAAACCGCCATAATATCATAAACAGAAGGTGCTTGTGTTCCACCTGTTAAAGCTATTCTAATAGGTTGAAATAGTTGAGGAAATTTAAGCTCTTTTTCTTTTACATAAGGTTTTGTTAAAGCTTCATAATCAGGTGCTATATGCAGTGACTCTTTATTCTGCTCTAAAAGATTTATATACTCTTTTAACATATCAATAGTTTCATCTTTTATAAACTTTTTAACACCTTTTTTTTCATAAGAGATAGGTGTATCTAAGATTTTATTTATAGAGTCTTTTAAATCAAGTAAAGTCTCTGCTCTTTGTTTTGATAAATCTAGTATCATCTCTTTTTTATCATGTCCATGGATTTTACAATCAAAATACACTAACTCTTTTGCTAATCTTTCATTTGAAACATTTTTTATATAATGGGAGTTTAACCATAAAAGTTTTTCTTGATTGTATGATGATGCTGACTTATTTATACTATTTGGATCAAACAGTCTTAACATCTCTTCTAATGAGAATATCTCTTGATCACCATTTGACCAACCAAGTCTAACTAAGAAGTTTAGTAGTGCTTCAGGTAGATATCCATCCCTTTTATACTGCATCACATCCATAGCTCCATCTCTTTTAGATAGTTTTTTACCCGATGGATTATTAATCATTGGAATATGATAAAATTTAGGAATATCAAATCCTAAAGCATTATAAATAACTATCTGCTTAGGTGTATTTGATAGGTGATCATCACCTCTTAGTACATCTGATATATCCATTAAAGCATCATCAATAGCTACAACAAAATTATATGTAGGCATCATATTACTTCTAGCAATTACAAAGTCATCAACTTCAGATGCATCAAAACTCATATAACCTTTAACACCATCTTCAAACTGAATTTTTCCCTCTTTTGGTGCTTTTATTCTAATAACAGGCTCAACCCCATCTGGAATAGGAGGTAACTCTTTCCCCTCTTGTGGTCTCCATGTACCATCATATCTTGGAGTCTCTTTTGCGGCTTCTTGCTTAGCTCTTAATTCAAGTAGTTGCTCTTTTGACATATAACATTTATAAGCTTTACCCTCTTCTAAAAGTTTATGAATATAGTTTTGATAAAGTTCAACTCTTTTTGATTGATACTCTATTTCACAATCACTTGGCATTCCAACCCATTGAAATGCTTCTAATATTGCTTTTACAGCATCTTCATTATTTCTTGATTGGTCTGTATCTTCAATTCGAAGTTTAAACTCTCCACCTGTTTTTTTTGCCCATAAATAACTATATAAAGCTGTTCTTAGCCCACCAATATGCAAATATCCTGTTGGACTTGGTGCAAATCTAGTAATTGCCATTTACTTAATTCTCCTCATTTTCATCTTTTTTATTACTAATATAAAAACCTACTGCTGATACAACCACAACTATTACAATAAAAAGTAACAGTGCTATTTCAAGTGTTGCCATTTGTTTCCTTCTCTTTTAATTGACCACATGCAGCAGATATATCTAAACCTTTTGACTCTCTAATAGTACAAATTAACCCACGGTCATTTAAATAATCTTTGAATTTTATCATATCTTTCTCTTCTGGACGCTGATATGAAGTTCCTGGATATGGATTAAAATATATTAAGTTTACTTTTGCATGGATTCCCTCAAGAAGCTTCAAGAGTTTTTTTGCTGAATCTACTCCATCATTTTTGTTCTTTATTACTAAATACTCAAACATTACTTTCTTTCTTGTATCCACAGGAAAAGCTTTTACTGCTTCAATAATTGATGCAATATTATAAGCTTTATTCATAGGAATTAGTTCACTTCTTAACTCATCATCAACAGCATGCAAAGATATGGCAAGCTGCATTCCTAGTTGTTTTTCACCTAGTTTTTTAATTTTTGATGCTACTCCAGAGGTTGAAACTGTTTGTCTTCTTCTGTTTATACTTAACCCCTCTTCTTGTGAAAACACTTCAACTGCTTTTGTGAAGTTCTCAAAATTATCTAAAGGCTCACCCATACCCATATAAACTATATTTAATGACTTATTTTCTGGTATATTATTATCTCTTTTTATATTTACTATTTGAGCGATATACTCTCCAACTGTAAGGTTTCTAACAAATCCACCTTTTGCAGTTAGACAAAAAGTACATCCAACTTTACAACCAACTTGTGATGAGATACAAACTGTGTACTGTTCACTTCTTGTTATATTGCCATCTTCATCCAGCTTTTTTTTCTTCATTAGAAGTAAAACAGCCTCAACAGTATGACCATCTCTTAACTTAAATAGATACTTTATACTACCATCACTGCTTTGCTCTTTTTTTACTGCTTCCATTATATCTATTGGATATTCATCTTTTAGTTGTTGCTTTAAATCATTTGGAATATTTTTCATCTCATCATAAGATGAAGCATAGTTTTTATAAAGCCAATTATAAACCTGCTTTGCTCTAAATGCTGGCTTTAACTTTTGCTTTAAATCATCTAGTGAATAGTCATAAATTGATGTTAATTTCTCTGCTTTTGTCATACTATTATTCTCATTACCTTATTATATTGTTTTTAATTAAATATTGCGTTAATTTTTCCATGGCTACTTTATGGTTTTTTATAAAATCTTCATGGGCATTATCATCTGTAAAGTTTGTGATACAAAAAATTCCAGCTGCTGGTATTTCAAACTCTTTTGCCACTTGCAATACTGAATAAAACTCCATATTTTCACAACCTATATTCAAATCACTAAACTTTTTTGTTAATTTTTTATTTTTTGATATATAGTTTGATGAGTTTATTATTGTATCATTTTTAACTAGTTTATTTTGGGATTCAAGCACATTATCAAGGGGTGTGTATGAATTTTGCTGTAAAAAACTTAGCTCAATATTTGCTGCAACTTTTGACTCAATAATATCAAATATTTTATTTTCACCATAAGACCCAGCTGTTCCAATAAAAAGTAAAAACTCAGGTTTATCAAATAAACACTGCCTTGTAAGATTTATTGCCATTTCAACTAATCCAACCCCCATAGGTGTTGCATGTGAAAAAACCTCACTTCTCCCTGCACAAATTATCATTTACACTCCATTTTAAAATTAGGATTTATAACTATCTTTTGACTACTATTTAAAGGGGCTAAATTTGATGTTGAACTAACCTCCATAGTTTTTGCTGCTTTAAAATAAGATACATTTGGATTATCATTTATATTTATATGTTTTATTATACAGTTTTTTGATAGTTTTGAAGATAACCTATCTTTATACTCATCTGCCCAAAGAATCGCTTTCATTCTTAGTTTATCAATATACATATCATGGTTTTCATCACTTATTTTCCAAGTAAGATTACTAATACTTAGTTTAATATCTCTTGTTCTAAAACCTTTTTTAATCTCTATTAGTTTATCTAAAAATTCATTCATTTTTTTTGCATCTTTTGACTTGATTTCATATCTTAAACTACCTGTATATCCCATAAACTGTTGTTGTTCCTTAAAATATCTATACATGGGATTTAATACAAATGAACCATTTTTTTTAGTAACTGTTTTGTCCTCTTTGATGAAACTATTAAATTTTTCTAAATTTTCATTAATATATCTCTCATTTTCACTTTCAATACTTACTTTTACATATGCATGTAAAATATCTGGATAAGTGTTTTGTTGAAACTTCTTATTAAATGATAGCTCATATGAAAATACTGCACTATAAACTAAAAAAAGAAGTAGTACTATTTTTTTCATTATTATAACCTCACTGGAATACTGTTTTGTTTTAAATATCTTTTTAAATCCATTATATCTATCTCTTTAAAGTGAAAAATAGATGCTGCTAAAGCTGCACTTGCACCATGTTCAAAAGCATCTTTTATATGCTCCATCGTACCAGCACCACCACTTGCAATAACTGGAATATCCACAACAGATGATATCTGTTTTGTAATATCTAATTCAAACCCTGTTTTTGCACCATCTGTATCCATAGAAGTAAGTAGTATCTCTCCTGCACCTCTGTTATAAAGCTCCTTTGCCCATTTCACAGCATCAAGACCTGTATCTTCTCTTCCACCTTTTACAAAAACATGATAAGAGCCATCTTCTACTTTTTTTACATCAATTGCTGTTACAATACATTGACTTCCAAACCTTTTTGCACTCTCATTTATCAAATCAGGATTTGTAACAGCTGATGAGTTAATTGATACTTTATCACAACCCACATTTAGTAAACTATATATATCTTCAAGCTTTCTAATGCCTCCACCAACTGTTAAAGGTATAAATACCTCTTTTGCAACCTCTTTTACAATATCTACAATTGTTCCTCTGTTTTGATGGCTTGCTGTAATATCTAAAAAAGTTATTTCATCTGCACCTTCATTATTATATCTCTTAGCTACTTCTACAGGATCACCTGCATCTCTTAAACCTACGAAGTTTACGCCTTTTACTACTCTTGCGTTATCAACATCTAAACATGGTATTATTCTTTTTGCAAAATCACTCAAATAAATTCCTTTATAATTACTAATATATATCTTATCTAAGTGTAAGTTAAAAAAAGATATACTTATGGAATTATGATAATAGCAAAAAAGAAATATGGCCAAAACTTTTTAAAAGATACTACAGTTTTAGATAAGATCATCCAATCGATGCCCAATAATAGCAACCACTTTATTGAAATTGGGCCTGGATTAGGTGATTTGACTAAATATCTAGTCAAGTACAAAGATACAACTGCTTATGAAGTTGATACTGATTTAATTAATATATTAAAACAAAAATTTGAACAGCAAATAGAAAAGGGTACTTTAAAACTGATCCACACTGATGTTTTAAAAATCTGGGAAAACCAAGATAGCCTTAATAATGGCAAATATGACTTAATCGCAAACTTGCCATACTATATTGCAACAAATATTATATTAAAAGCATTAGAAGACCATAATTGTGAGCATATTATTGTAATGATACAAAAAGAGGTTGCTAAAAAATTTACAGCAAAAGTAAATCAAAAAGAGTACTCATCTTTAGGAATAATATGTGAACTTTTATCAAAAGACTCAAAGATACTATTTGATGTACCTCCTGAGTCTTTTGATCCAGTACCAAAAGTGATGTCTTCTGTTCTTTATATAAAAAAAGATTTGGGCAAAAAAGTTGAAAAAGATTTTAAAGATTTCTTAAAAGCTTGCTTTACACAGCCAAGAAAAAAGCTATCTAAAAATCTCTCTTCAATTTTAGATAAAGAAAAAATATCCCAAATTTATAAAGAACTGCAAATCAATGAAAACATTCGACCTCATGAAGTAAGTTCATCTTTGTATAGCCAAATGTATACAAAGGTTAAATATGGAAGAGATAAAAAATAACGAAACAAGTGAAACTGTTGTACAAGACAATACTACTAAAAAGACTGCTCCTAATAGAACTAACAATCTAAATAAAGAAAAAAGACCACCAAACCCAAATAGAAAAAAGAAGCCTACAGGTAAAAGACCACCAATAAAAGGTCACGGCTGGGTAAATGATCTTAAAAAAGCCCATTTGGTAAATGAAAAGATTCAAAAAGATAGATTAAACCCACACTATAAATTAAATCTAGATACAAGTGCAAAAATTAGAATTACTCCACTTGGTGGTTTAGGTGAAATTGGTGGAAATATGATGGTAATGGAGACTGAAAAGTGTGCTATTATCGTTGATGTTGGAATGAGTTTTCCAGATGAAGATATGCATGGGGTTGATATCTTAATTCCTGATTTTACTTATATTAGACAAATAAAAGATAAAATAGCAGGTATTGTAATCACACATGGTCATGAAGATCATATTGGTGCAATGCCATATCTTTTTAAAGAGATGCAATTTCCAGTTTATGGTACTTCATTACCACTTGAAATGATTGGTTCAAAGTTTGATGAACATAAAATGAGAGAGCATAGAAAATACTTTAGAGCTATTCAAAAAAGAACTCCTATAAAAATAGGGGAGTTTGAAGTAGAGTGGATGCATATTACTCACTCTATTATTGACTCATCTTCTATTGCTGTTACAACAGATGCTGGTACAGTTATACATACAGGTGATTTTAAAATCGACCACACACCAATTGATGGATATCCAACTGATCTTCATAGATTAGCTCACTATGGAGAAAAAGGTGTTTTACTTCTTACAAGTGATTCAACAAACTCACATACTCCTGGATTTTCTAAAACAGAAAAGAGTGTAGGTCCTACATTTGAGAGAATATTCTCATCTGCAACAGGAAGAGTTATCATGTCAACATTCTCTTCAAATATCCATAGGGTTGCACAAGCTATTGAAAAAGGTTTAAAATACAATAGAAAAATCTGTGTAATTGGTAGGTCAATGGAGAAAAACCTTGATTTAGCTATGACCTTAGGATATATAAAGTTTCCAAAAGATCAATTTATTGACCCACATGAAGTTAATAAGTATAACGATAAAGAAGTACTTATTGTAACTACAGGTAGTCAAGGTGAGGCTATGAGTGCACTATATAGAATGGCTATTCATGAGCACAGACATATAAAAATCAAACCTGAAGACCAAATTATCCTTTCAGCTAAAGCAATTCCTGGAAATGAAGCTAGTGTATCAGGAATCATTAATCACTTATTAAAAGCAGGGGCTAATGTAGCTTATCAAAACTTCTCAGATATTCATGTATCCGGACATGCAGCCCAAGAGGAACAAAAGCTTATGCTAAGACTTGTTAAACCTAAGTTCTTTATGCCAGTTCATGGTGAATATAACCATGCTTTAAGACATGGTCAAACAGGTATAGACTGTGGTGTATTAGAAAGAAACTTATATATAATGAGTGATGGGGAGCAAGTTGAAGTTAGCCCAAAATATCTTAAAAAAGTAAAAACAGTAAAAACAGGAAAAGTATATATTGACAATCAACTGAATCACAAAATCTCAGATGATATTGTAATAGATAGACAAACTATGGCAAATGAAGGTGTTGTAATGATAGTTGGTCAAATAAATGAGAGTGATAGAACACTTGCAACTAGACCAAAAGTTACTTCATTTGGATTAGTTCCTGATAGATTAGACAAACTATTCTCTAAAGAGATTGAAGATTTATTAACTACATTTTTAACAAATGTAAAACCAGGAATATTTAAAAATACAAGAATCTTAGAAGATGAAATAAGAAAAGTAGTTAGAAAACACTGCTTTAGAAAATATAAAAAATATCCTATGATAGTTCCGACAATATTTGTACAATAAGGTGAAATATGAATTTTAAAGAGATTGTAAAAGATGTTTTAGAAACTGAAGCTTTAGAGTTACAAAGAGCTTCTTTGAATATTACTTTTGATATAGACAAAGCAATTGATTTGATTATAAATTCAAAAGGTAAGTTAATAGTAACAGGTGTTGGAAAATCTGGGCTAGTTGGTTCTAAAATAGCTGCAACTTTAGCAAGTACAGGTACTAGCTCTTTCTTCTTACATCCTACAGAAGCTATGCATGGCGACTTAGGAATGATTGGAAAAGACGACATCGTACTTGGAATCTCTTATAGTGGTGAAAGTGAAGAGTTAGTACAAATTCTTCCTCACCTAAAAAGATTTGATATACCTTTAATATCTATGGCAAAAGATGCAAACTCTACTCTTGCAAAATATTCAGATGTTTTTATTGATATAAATGTTAATAAAGAGGCTTGTCCTTTAGATACAGCACCAACTTCATCAACCACTTTAACTATGGCTATGGGTGATGCATTAGCAGTTTGTTTGATGAAAAAAAGAGATTTTCAAAAAGAGGATTTTGCTTCTTTTCACCCAGGTGGTAGCTTAGGTAAGAAGCTATTTATCAAAGTTGATGACTTACTTAGAAAAGAGAATCTACCCATAGTTTCACGTGAAACAAAACTAAAAGATGCAATTGTAATAATGAGTGAGGGTAGGCTTGGTAATGTTATAATTACAGATGAGAATAAAAAAGTTGTAGGACTATTAAGTGATGGCGATCTAAGAAGAGCTTTAATGAGTGAAGATTTTTCTATAGATTGTGCCGTTGATGAAATAGCAACTATGAACCCAAAAACATTGAAAAACAAAGAGCTTTTAGCTAGTGATGCACTATCTGTTATAGAGGACTATAAAATACAACTTCTTGTTGTTACAGATGAGAGTGATTCATTAGTTGGAGTTTTACATATTCATGATTTAATTGAAGCTGGAATAAAATGAAAAAAAATCAAAATGAACCAATAAGACTAAATAAGTTCATATCACATAATAGTCAATACTCAAGAAGAGAAGCAGATACAATAATCCAAGAGGGTAATGTAAAAGTAAATGGTAAGGTAGTATCAAACCTTGCTACAAAAGTTACACCTGAAGATAAAGTTCAAATTGGCAAAATGAATATTAAAGAGGATAAAGAGAAACTTATCACTGTAATTATATATAATAAACCAAAAGGTGAAATAGTATCTAAAAATGACCCAAGAGGGAGACGTACAATCTTTGAGTCTATAAGTAGCAAATTTAAGCATTTTATGCCTATAGGAAGGTTAGACTTTGCCTCTGAGGGATTATTGCTTTTAACTGACTCTGTGGACGTTTTAAACGCACTTACTAACTCTGATTTACAAAGAGTTTATAAACTAAAATTAGATGGAGAGATTACACATCAAGTTGAAGATGCAATGCAAAAAGGGTTAGAGTTAGATGATGCAACAAAGGGTGGACATGTGAAATCTGATATTAAACAGATGAGCTTTAAACCTTTTATTGGATATGATATTTTAAAAAATGATTCAAAATTTTCTAAGATAAAAGTAGCAATCAGTGAAGGTAAGAATAGGGAACTTAGAAGATTCTTTGGATATTTTGACTTAAATGTATTAGATTTAAAAAGATTTGAGTTTGGTGGAATAACATTAAATAATCTACCTACAGGAAAAACTAGGTATCTAACAAAAGATGAGTATAGAGACCTAAGATATTTTTTAAACCATAAAGATGACTGATTTATCAAATAAGTTAAGACCCAGAAGTTTAGAAAACTTTGTGGGTCAATCTCATATAATATCTCAAGATAAGACTCTCTACAAACTAATCAAAAAAAAAGATATTCCCCATCTATTTTTCTATGGAAAACCAGGAACTGGCAAAACAACTCTAGCTAAAATTATTGCAAAAGAGATAAATACAGACTACTACTACTTTAATGCAACCTCAATAAAGGTTGAAGAGTTAAGAAAAGTATTTGATAGATATAAAAATGCTTTAATTAAACCCTTGATATTTATTGATGAAGTTCACAGGTTGTCAAAAAATCAACAAGAAGTACTACTACCTATTATGGAAAACTATGATGCAATTATAATTGGTGCAAGTACTGAAAATCCATTTTTTACATTAACAAATGCAATTCGTTCACGTTCATTTCTTTTTGAGTTTAAAGCATTAACTTTAAAGGAAATGAATAGACTACTAGAAACTGCTTTACATCAACTTCATGACATAACTTTAAGTGATGAAGCAAAACAATACCTTATATTATCAAGTAGTGGTGATGCTAGAGCCATGCTTACATTACTTGATTTTTGTTCAAAAGTTACATCAAATATTGATTTAAATAGTTTAAAAGATTTGCGTTGTAATGTTATAGGAGATGGAGTATCCTCATCAGATACACACTATGATTTAGCAAGTGCAATGATAAAATCAATTAGAGGTTCAGATGTAAATGCAGCACTTTACTATTTAGCTAGATTAATTAGTGGAGGAGAGAGTGTAGATTTTATTACTAGAAGATTAGTAATATTTGCAAGTGAAGATATTGGAAATGCAAATCCAAATGCTTTTAATATAGCCTCAAATACTATGTACACAGCAAACAAAATAGGGTACCCAGAAGCTAGAATAATGCTAGGGCAGTGTGTAATATATTTAGCTTCATGTCCTAAATCAAATAGCTCATATAAGGCAATAAACAAAGCTATACATGAAGTTAAAAATGGTAAGATACTTGAAATACCAAAGCATATTGACTCATTACATAATGGATATTTATATCCCCATGACTATGGTGGATATGTTAAGCAAAACTATCTAAATGAAGATTTGGTATTTTATGAGCCATTAAATATTGGGTTTGAAAAAACACTATCCCAATGGTTAGAAAAAATTAAAAACAAGGATTAACATTGGAATATTACACATGGATACTTAGTTTTCACGTTGTATCTTTTATGTCATGGATGGCAATGCTTTTTTATTTACCAAGACTATTTGTATACCACGTTGAAAATTTAGATAAAAAAGAGTTTGTTGAAATAGTAAAGATACAAGAGTATAAGATTTATAAATACATAGGCTTACCTGCAATGTGGGCAACTATAGTAAGTGGTATAGCCATGATAGCCTTAAATACATCAGTTTTTGCTACAGGTGGTTGGATGCATGCAAAGCTAACTGTATTACTGTTTTTAATAGCATACTCATTTTCACTTGAAAAGTATAGAAAGCAGCTAGAAAATGATGATTGTAAAAAAGATGGAAAATTTTTTAGAATGTACAATGAACTTCCTACTATGTTATCTATTTTAATAGTTACGTATGTGATTACAAAGAGCTTTTCTATAATATTTACA
>JBNJFB010000012.1:0-53709 GCA_051746405.1 Campylobacterota bacterium | reverse complement strand
AATATCGATATCTTTTTTGATAGCACCCCCAGCTAGTAGTTTTGCAAATACTGTTGCTCTATCACTTTGTTCACCTACTATTATTCTACTTGGGTATAGATTGTCATAGAGGGCTTTTCCTTCTCTTAAAAACTCAGGTGAGAAGATGACTTTTGGTGATTGGTTATTAGTCATTAGTGATTGATTTAGTGATTTTGTATAGCCTACAGGAATAGTTGATTTTATTACCATAGTAGCAGTTGGGTTTATCTCTAGTACATCTTTTACTACCGCTTCTATTGATTTGATATTGAAGTAGTTTGTCTCAGGATCATAATCAGTTGGCGTTGCTATGATAATATAGTCTGCGTCTTTATATGCTTTTTGTTTATCAAGTGTTGCTGTGAAGTTTAAATCATCTCTTTGTAGATATTGCTCTATCTCTTTATCTTCTATTGGTGATTTTTTATTGTTTAGTAGTTCTACTTTTTGGGGGATTATATCTAAAGCTACTACTTCATTGTATTGGGCTAATAGTAGTCCGTTTGATAGTCCCACATACCCTGTTCCTGCTATTGCTATCTTCATTTACTTAAATTCCTTTTATCGTTCAGTATTTGAATTTTAGCTTATATATATTAATTTGTCAATTATTTTGAACAAAAATTAGTTTGTTTTTTTTATAAACCTTTCAAATAATCTTTTCTTGCAAATATTTTTCAGCTACTCTACTGTTAAAAACTCACTCATTGCCAATCCCCAACACATAAAAATATGGCTCAAAACTTTTCTCTACCACTTTTTCCATAAGCTCTAAAAATAGAGTGTTATCACCTGTAGTATGAGCAGTGTCAAGTGCTTTATAGTATTCTAGTCTATCTTCTACGCTTATTACTACAGGTGGATATCCAGCTTTGATAAGCTCTAAGTTCATAAGAAGTCTTGAAGTTCTACCATTCCCATCAATAAATGGATGAATACCTACAAACTCTATATGTACCCAAGTAGCTAGTTCTATAGGATGAAGAGTTTTTTTCTTTTGTTCATACTCTTTGATAAAGTTTTCCATTTTTGATGGTACTTCTATACTTTGAGGTGGCTTATGCTGGGCACCACTTATGATCACATTTGTTTTTCTATACCTACCTTTATTTTCATCATCTATATTTTTAAGAATGAGCGAATGAATTTGTTTGATAGTGTGTTGGCTTAGTAGTTCATCGTTTTTAGTTAACTCTTCTATAAAAAGTATCGCTTCTTTGTGGTTGATAGCTTCAAAATGCTCTCGCAAAAGTTTTCCACCAACTGTGATACCCTCTAGTGCTACTTTTGTTTCTTGTAAAGTAAGAGTATTGCCCTCAATAGCATTTGAATGATAAGTCCATCGAAGCACTAAATCTTCATGTAGATTTTTCACTATATCAGGGCTTAATGGTCTATGGCTGTCAAGTTTTGCTTTGAGATTATCTAGTTTAGTAAAGTTCATTTAATTTACTCCCATTATTTTATTTTTTTTGTCAAGATATCCCATATTTAGAAGTCATACTTTTACTTGATGAAGTGCTTGGGGTGAGAGGTTTTGCTTTTGATTATTTGCGATTTTATACAGTACATCATGATATTTTATTAGTTTGCTTTCTATTGTTTCAAATTTGATGATGCTCATTTGATTACTGTGTTTGAATATATAGATACAATTTACTTCTACTTTGTTTTTATGACTTTGTATTCAATTTAGTTGGATAGTTCACTGAAGTATGAAATATTCTTATTAAAAATATCTCTCTTTTATCTTCTAGCACTTTATAGACTATGATATGACTTTCATTCACTAAAACTCTACAATCTCTTTGTATAAGTTTGTTTTTACACTCAACACCCATAAATGGATTTAAGCTCAAAAGTTCTACTTTCCTTTCATATCTTGCTAAGTAATTCAATGCATTTTCAACACTTTCATCTGCAATATGAGAAATTGCATTATCAAGATCACTTTCTGCTTCATTTGAATAATGAATTTTATACATATTTTTGCTTGATCTTACTTACAATTTCTTCATGAGAGTTACTGCTAACACCAGAATTTAATCCCTTCTCAATTTCCGATTCTAAATGTGACCAGTCTTCATAAGTAACTTCTTCTATTTTGAGACCTTGAACATTTAGATTTGACAATAAAAACATGATATTATGATAAATTTCATCTTCAATTGTTAGCTTTAAAGTATGCATTCTATATCCTTTATTGGCTCTATGGATATCTATTTTACTGTATTTAGCATTTAAACTTTCTTTATTAGAGAGTTTTTTGGATGCTTTTGCAGTTCATTTATCAACTGCTCTACTGTTAAAAAATCACTCATTGCTTTTTCCTTTCAAATAGCAAGCACTCTTTGGGTCATTCAATATTTTCATCTTTTAACCCTTGGATCTTAAATGCTCCTTGCGTATCTTCATGAGATAGAGAGTATCCATGTTTTTTATACACCGTTACTATCTCATTTAGACTGCATTCATCTTCTATTTTATAGATATACTCTTTTTGTATTTTCTCTTGCACTTCTTTATTGGTAATAAATGTATCGCTATCTTTTTTAAAATACTCTATCTCAAACTCACACCGCTGGCTGTAAAGATTTTTTATAGTTCTGATAGTGATATTTTATTAGTTTGCTTTCTATTGTTTCAAATTTGATGATGCTCATTTGGTTCCTGTGTTTGAATATATAGATACAATTTTATCTTATTCATAATGTCCTCTTGCTGAAGATATATCTATGACTTTATCACTTTCATAGATAGTGTATACTAGTCTATCTTTATGATTTACTCGTCTTGAATATACCTCTTTCTCAAAATATTTCAATCTCTCTGGTTTTCCAGTACCACTTCTTGGATCAACCATCATCTCTCTTACAAGATCAAACACTTTTACATATGAGTTTTTATCATTTCTTCGTAAGTAGTTTAGGTCTTGATTTGCATTTTCTAAAATATTGATCTTATAAGTCACTAAAAACATCCTCTATGCTATATGAAGTTGGCTCAAGTCCTTGCTCTCTTTGTGTGTGTGCATCTAGTAATGCTTTGAGTGATTTTTTATCAGCTAAAAGTCTAACTGTTTCCATGATAGACTCATAATCTTCTTGAGGTAACATAATCATGGCACCACTTTCTGATGCTATATTGACTTCATCATGAGTTTGTAAAGAATAATTAATATGACTTAGTAAGTCTTTGTTTGCTTGTTCTAATGTTATCGTTTTCATAGCCTAGCCTTTAAATATTTAGTTTATTTTATCAAAACTATTCAAAATAACTTATTATCTGCACTCCACTTCTATATCTTTTTAACTATCAAGTACTTCTTGATGATTCATTTGGTTCCTGTATTTGAATATTTTTATTGTTGTCACTACTGTACTTTTTGCTTGATCAAGCAAAGTCATCTATTTATTTTGTCCAATAAATTTTCTAGTCTCTGACTTATCTCACTAGGAGTTGGCAAAAGTCCTTTTAAGTCATTTGGCAGTGATTCTGTGAGTTTATAAGTAGCTATTCCTATAGGTTGATTACTCTCTTTGAGTGCATACTCTACTGTGGTTCGTTTTTTCTCTTTACAAATAATAATCCCTATGGATGGATTTTCATCTGGTAGTTTTATCGTATCATTAAGTACTGATAGATAGAAGTTCATCTTTCCTGCATACTCTGGCATTAATAATGTTAAGTTTTTAATTTTTAATTTTAAATTATTCATCTATTCCCTTGACTACTTTTTACTATTGAAGTTAAAAAGTTTTATTATCTCTTCCATAT
Source organism: Campylobacterota bacterium (assembly GCA_051746405.1). GTDB lineage: Bacteria > Campylobacterota > Campylobacteria > Campylobacterales > Arcobacteraceae > Arcobacter_B. The sequence continues at coordinate 49,911 of JBNJFB010000012.1, read as the reverse complement.
CTTTTAATAAAGATTTTACATGATTTTCATCGTTACTTAAATAATTTGTTTTTATTAATAAATCTATCCAGTACTTAGTCTCTCTAGCTTCTTTACTAGCTATACTCATCTTAGCTATAAAATCAGCTTTTGATTGACCAGCTTGTGCTTCATTAATGTTAGCCCCTATTGAAGTACCACATCTAAGAAGTTGCTTAGACAATACATACTCTTTTTGCTCAGCACATAAATATTTGTACAATTTCACAATTCTAACTGCAAAATGAAATGATTTGTCTAAAATGATATTATCTTTCACAATAGTTCCGATTCAAAATTAAGCATTCAAAATTAAACATTATTTTAGTCCAACTAATTTCTCCAACCAATGTCTGGAGTTTTTTATTTTCATGGTATTCACTATAAAACTGTCTCATATTCCAAAGGTTTCGTTCACTAAAGCCTTTAATCCCGACAAACTCTTTTTGAAGTTCATGTGATAGATTTTTAACCACAGATTTTCCCCAGCCAAACTGCTCTTGCTTTTGCACAATATTTTTACCAATATCCCAATAAAGATTTATTAACTCTTTGTTTACGGCTTTGAGTGCTTCGTATTGAGATGAGAGTATTTTAGATTTTATCTCTTTGACAAAAGTAGTGAAGTTTTGATCTCTATCATTACCTAAATTCTTCATAAACTACAATTTCCTATTTTTCTAAATTTTCCCTAGCCTTTAAATATTTAGTTTATTTTATCAAAACTATTCAAAATAACTTATTATCTACATTCCACTTCTTTATCTTTTGAACTATCGAGTATTTCTTAGTAGTTGCATTCTAACATCTACTACCTCTATTACTTATAAGCCTTACAGCTTTGATCTGAGACTTTTCCACCTCTTCAAACGGTCCATAGTACAATGCTTTACTTTCATCATACAAATTGCATCCTAATACAAAAAACCCATAAGCCAAAGTGGTATTTTATTGTCAAATCCCACCTCTATATCATCTGCTATAACATAACCTTTTTGCCCCTTTAGTTGACTATCATCTTTATTTGCCCCACCTACTTCAAACACTAAGGTATCATCAACTATAAAGTCACCTTTATCATGATAATGTACTTGATGAGATAGTTCAATTTGTGATACAAAAAAGCTTTCTCTTATTGCACCTATGTCACTATTTGCACAAAGTACTGTAAAAAGATTTGGATTATCAAGTAAAAGTTTGTCAGGGCGATTAACTGCCCTCATCCCAACTGCACCTCTTACTATATGGATAAGACTTCCAGCGTCCATTCGCTCTAAATATTTTTGAAGTGTTGGCCATGAAGCTCCAACAGCAGAACTTATTTTTGAGATATTGAGCTCATATGGTTTTGAACTACAAAGCATATAGATGATTTTTTTGAGTTTATCTAGTTTTGCAGGGTCAATATTATAGATACCACTCCAGTATTTATTATAAAACATACTTTAGACAGATAAGACTTGGATTATCTTGATTTATTTTATCAAAACTATTCAAAATAACTTATTATAATCAGGAACATTATGAGAAAGTATTTGTATTGATATTTTTTCATATAATGGACTTACCAAACATATTGTGTTAATATTCCATCATGAAAAAGATAATTTTTATCCTATGTACGATTACACTACAAATTTTATTAGCAAATACAAGTACTAAAACTATCCTATTTTTAGGAGATTCACTAACTGAGGGTCTGGGAGTATCAAAACAAGAGGCCTATGTACATTTAGTACAAGATTTAGCAAAAGAGAAATTGAAAAAAGATATAAATGTTATAAATGGTGGAGTTAGTGGCTCTACGACAAGTGATGGCTTATCAAGGCTTAAGTGGTATATGAGAAAAAAACCTGATATAGTTTTTGTAGCTCTTGGAGCAAATGATGGCTTAAGGGGTTTAAATCTAACTCAAAGTCAAAAAAACTTAGAAGAGATAATAAACCATGCTTTAAAAGCCAATGCAAAAGTAGTACTTACAGGTATGCTTATACCTCCAAACTATGGTCCTAAGTATTCAAAGAAGTTTGAAAAAATGTATCTTGAAATAAAAAATAAGTACAATCTTAGATTTATGCCATTTTTATTAAAAGGTGTTGCGGGAGTTCAAGAGTTAAATCAAGCAGATGGTATTCATCCAAACGCAAAAGGTCATAAAGTAATAGCAAAAGAAGTATTCAAGTTTCTAAAGGAAGAGTTATAATGCTACAAATAAAATCACTAAAAAAATCATATACCCAAGGTACACAAGATGTGAAAATATATGAAGACTTAAATTTTCATGTAAAAGAGGCTTCAAAAGTAGCAATTATGGGAAAATCAGGAAGTGGTAAGTCAACTTTGCTTTCACTAATATCAGGAATAATAAAGCCAACTAAAGGCGATATTTTACTTGATGGGGTTTCATATAAAGATATGAAAGAAGAGCAGATAAATGACTTTAGGGCTTCAAAAATTGGTTTTATTTTTCAAAATTTTCATCTAGTTTCATACTTAAATGCCTTAGAAAATGTGATGCTTCCAGCAAAGGTTTGTGGCATAAAAAACCCAAAAGAAAAGGCTTATGAACTTCTAAAAAGTGTAGGCTTAGATCATAGACTAGATCATTTACCATCACAGCTTAGTGGAGGTGAAAAACAAAGAGTTGCAATAGCAAGAGCTTTGATTCATAATCCAAAAGTGATTTTAGCAGATGAGCCAAGTGGAAACTTAGATGATGAAACTGGCAATGCAGTTATGGATAAACTTTTTGAATTAATCAATGAAAATAAAACAACTTTGATTTTAGTGACACACTCAAAAGATGTGGCTTCAAGATGTGAGCAGACATATGAACTAAAATCAGGAAATCTAAGAAAATGTTAGTAATAGAGCTTGTTTTAAAAGCCTTAAAAAGGTCAAAATCTTTTAGTTTTATATTTATATTAAACTTCTGTTTAGCTATTGCATCGCTTTCATATTTACAGTTTTTTAAAGGTAGTATTGATAACTCTCTTGATGAAAAAGCTAAAACTCTATTAGGTGCAGATTTAGTTATATCTTCAAGGTTTCCAATAAATGATACACAAAAGGAACAAATAAAAAACAGACTTCCACAAATAAAAAACTATGATGAAGTAATCTCTACTGTTAGTATGGTCTCATCAGAAAAAAGAGCAAGACTTATGGAGCTTGTACAGCTAAATAAAGGCTTTCCATACTATGGAGGTTTGGTTTTTAATGATAACTCAACCTATCCGCAAAAACAGGCTTTACCAAAAGAAAATGAAGCATGGGTATATCAAGAGGTCATTGATTTACTTGGATTAAGTCTTGGAAGCACTCTTAAAATAGGAAGTAAAAACTACACCATAGTAAAAATCATCAAAGAGGATAGTCTAAAAAACATAAGCTTTAGTGGCTTTATGCCAAAGGTTTACCTAAGCCCTAAAGGACTTAAAAGAAGTGAGCTTCTAAAGTTTGGTTCAACTGCAAGATATAAACTAAACTACCTTTTTGAACAGAGTCTAAGCAATGAAAAGTTAGAACAACTTGAAGAGAAAATAGAAGAAAACCTTGATAGAACACTAAGAGTTTTATCCCCAAATGATGGAAGAGATAGATTAATTGCAGTTTTAAACTTTCTAACAAACTTCTTATCACTAGTATCTTTAATCTCATTTTTCTTAGGACTTGTTGGTCTTATATACCTATACTCAGGCTTTTTAAGAAAGCATCAAAAAGATATTACAGTACTAAGTGATATAGGTGTTAGCAAAAAAAATCTAATCTTCACTTATTTGCTTCATCTTTTTGTACTAATAAGTATTGCCACTATTTTAGTATTCTCATTTATAACAGTAACTGCACAGTTTTTAGGACCATTTGTTCAAAAGTTTATAGATTTTAGTTTTGATTTTAATCTTGATTATATGTTTTTTATAAAATCTGCTGTAGTTCTTTTTGTACTAAGTTTGTCTATTGGACTTCCTTTGATACTACCACTTGTTCAAAAACAAAAAAGAAAACTATCAAAAGTAGTTTTAAGCTTTATACCTTTTGTAGGCTTTTTACTTATGCTTTCACATTTTGTAACACCTGCAAAGAATATAGGCTTTTTCTTTGCACTTAGTGTACTTGGTATTATTGCATTTCTTTTTATTATTGGCTCTTTTTTACTAAAAAAGTTTGACTTTTCGGGACACTTAAATAGTCTATCCTTATCACTTGCCCTTAAAAACATCACTAGACAAAAAAGAACATCTCTTACACTATTTACTGCAATTTTACTTTGTACTGCATTTTTTAGTTTGATACCACAAGTTGGTTCATCACTATCAAATGTTTTAACAAAAAGTGTACAAGATAAACCTAGATTTTTCATAGTAGATGCAAAGCAAGAGCAACTAGATGACATAAGAAAAGAAGTTGAGAGTATGGGTGCAAGACTAGAGAATATCGCTCCTATGGTTAGAGCTAGAATAGTGAAAATAAATGGAAAAGAGCAAACAAAAAAAGATGAAAACTCTAAAGATGCAGCAGTAAATCTATCATATAGAAATAACTTAAAACCAAGTGAAGAGATAATTCAAGGAGAAAAGTTTAGTGGAGTATATGATTCACCTGATTTTTCAAAACCAATTGAGCTAAGTGTTGAGAAAAGATATGCCTCAAGAAGAGATTTAAGCTTAGGCGATAAAGTAGTATTTGATGTGCTTGGATTAGAATTAACTGCAAAGGTAGTAAATATAAGAACAGTAAAATGGACTAAATTTACACCAAACTTCTTTTTATTACTTCAAGATGAGGCTATAAATGACGCTCCAAAAACTATGCTAGCAACTATCTCAACAGGTGATTATAATGCTTCAAAAATGCTTCTTAATCTAACTGATAAATTTCCAAGTTTAACTGTTATAGATGTAAAGAGTCTATTTGAGTCCTTTGCTACAGTTGTAAAAGATGTGACAGCTATTACTGAAAATATGAGTTTGTACTCTGTAACTATTGGTTTGCTTATGAGTTTTATTATCATACAGTATCAGATGAATCTACAAAAAAATAATATACTTAGACTTAAAATGATAGGAGTTAAAAACAAAACTATTAAAAACTCATTTTTATTAGAGTTTGGACTTATAACATTTAGTGCAAGTATTATAGGAATAGCTTTAGGTAGTGTTGGCTCATACTTTATAAGTAGTCTGCTTTTTGAATCATACTGGGATTTTAGAGCAGATATACTGCTACTTTACTTTTTATTAATCCCAGTATTAACTATTTTAGTTGTAAACCTCTTCACATCTAAAATCATACATGAAAAAGAGAATGTTCTTTTTGGGGAGTGATTTTAAACTTGTATTTAGTGATTTATATAAAAATTACTAAATACATAAAACAAAAAGTTGGATACAAAAACATACACATTGCTAAAAACTTTGTGTCTTCTTTCATAGTAAATCCTTTTGGCTAACATATTTTTATTATTTTTGCATAAAAAGTGCTAAAAGGTATTGACATAAATCAATATAAGATACCAAACTAAGACTATTTTAAATATAATATTAGCAATACTACAAAAAAGAGTTATAAATGGTTAAATTTTACTTAAGAGATAAAAAAAGCTATAAAAGTATAGATGAGATTGATACTTCCAAGATTAGTGATGTAATCTGGATTGATATGTACTCACCTAGCACAAAAGAGATATCTTTTGTACAAGAGACATTTGATATTAAATTTCCCACAAAGCAAGAGAGTGAAGAGATTGAAATAAGCTCAAGATATTGGGAAACAGATAAGAAAATAGAGATTAATAGCTACTTTTTAGTAACAAATGAAAAACTAACAAAAAATGAAACTGTCTCTTTTATACTAAAGAATGATTTACTATTTTCTGTTAGATATGAACATCTTGAAACTTTTGATGAGATAGAGAAAAAGTATTTAGTTTCAACAAAAATATTTAAAGATGGTAGCGATGTTTTAAGTAATATTTTAGATATAAGAATAGATGCGGATGCGGATGCAATTGAAGAGCTTTCAAAAGATATTTCAAAATTAAGAAAAATGGTTTTTACAGACCATAAAAACAAAGAAGAGTTGATTTTAGGCAAAATATCCTCTTATGAAGATTTAAATATGAAAATAAGAGAAAATATTACAGACAAACAGAGAATTTTAAGTGCTTTATTAAAATCAATAAATTTAAAAGATGAGCTTCAAGATGAGCTTCAAGTAATGATAAAAGATGTTAGGTCACTTGTTGATTACACCCAGTTTAATTTTGAAAGACTTGAATATCTTCAAAATATTTTTGTGGGTGTTTTAAGTATTGAACAAAACAAAGTCATAAAAATGTTTTCTATTGTAAATGTTGTGTTTCTTCCACCAACTCTTATTGCAAGTATTTATGGTATGAACTTTGAGATTTTACCTGAGCTTCAATGGGACTATGGTTACCCTTTTGCAATTATACTTATGGTTTTATCAGCTGTTACTCCTATTTATATCTTCAAGAAAAAAGGCTGGGTTTAATCAAGTAAAAATCCTACTTGATTAAAAAACTTGTTTAAATTTTTTTAACTCTTCTAGCTCATTATTAAACTCAGTAGCTTTTTTAGTTCTATACTGCAAGGTTTCAAAGGGCTTTTGTTTTTGTAAATATAGGTAAACAATAGCCAAAAACTGCTCTTTGACATCAGATATGATATAGTACTCTATTAATGTTTTATTATTAACCTTATACTTTTCATTATCTATCAAGTTATATATTTTTCTATATATCTCATTTTGATTTGATTTTAAAAGAGTTAAATACTCATTTGTATTTATAATCTCTTTTAATATACCTTTTAACTCTTGTGGTTCTAGCTCTTTTAACTCTTCAAGCTTTGATAATATTCTCCCTTTTATATATCCACTATATTGATTATACTGCTTTGTAAAAAGCAAATAATCTTCAAAAATCAAACTAGAAAGGCTTTTACTCATACTTTTAACAGTGTATAAGAGATTTTTATTATCTTCATATTTTGCCATAGAGTTTTGAAAGTTTTTTTTAATTTTTTTATACTCTTTTAGATGTGTTTTATTCTCACTAAAGTTTGGTATTTGCACCTTTAGTCCTTCAATATGCAAGTTTGCTAATGATATTGCTGTAAACTTAATATACTCTTTTAAGTACTTAAAAATATTAACTTCATCAAAACTTTGCTTACTATCAAAATCAGTTTTTAGTAGATATGACTTCTCTTTATAAGATAGACTAGCTAAATTTTTATCAAACTTTTTTGATAGGATTAAATTTATATTTTTTTCATGTAACTTTGCAGGTTTTTTATCTATATACTCACTTAAATCTATATCAAAAAAGTTTTTAAACTCATCTACAAAGTTCAACCTAACAGCTTTTTGTTGCTCTTTCATCTCTAAAAGCTCATACTCTTTTTGAAAGCCTTTTTGAATTAGTATATAGTATCTATTTAAGTGGCTACTTTGAATATCTGTAGTTTTTTTTCTAACTACATCTTTTATTAACATATCTTTTCTAACTACTTTTTTAATTTTTGCTTTAATCTTCTGCTTTTTTTTATCACTAAAGTCAATAATACTCTTATTGTCAAAATTAAAAACTCTTGTTTGCTCATTAGTTAGTTTTGTATATTTGTTAAGTTGACTCTTTTTTTCATATTTTTGTTTAGATTTTTTATAAAACTTATAAAAACTTGAGTCCTTTGGAAGTTTAAGCTTTTGCTCTTTTTTAATTGCATTAAAATAGTGTTTAAAAAAACTATTTTCCAACTCTTCAAATTCCAAACTATTTTGAGGATTTTTGTGGTTAATATCATCTACAAATAACTTTAAGCTTGAAGTGTATCTAAGTATATCCATAAAAGGATTTCCTTTTAAATACCTGTCAAAATCATTTATAATAAACCTACTATCATATCCTGTAAAACCAAAATTTGCCAGGTGTGCATTGGCTGTACAAGCAGTTATGAGATTTTTATCTTTAAATACATTTTTAAAATCAAAAAAGTTATATTGAAGTGATTCAAAAAATATATCAAAAAACCTTTGGGAGGTACCTTTTAAATAGATAAAAGGATGTGTTGACATAAGTGAGAGTTTACTATTTCCTATATCAAACTTATCAATAGAGTTATAATCCATAACTTTTTTTAATAACTCAAAGTTTTCACTATTTTCTATTTCATGAGTTTGCATTGATTTCCTTTTTTCTTTTTTTCTTTTTGATGTTAGTTTGTTTTTAAGTATATTGATTATAATATAAAAAACAATTGATACAAAACTTTAAAGGATTTATATGTTTAAAATTTTAGCTACTTGCTTAGTTTTATTTACTACAACTAGTTCACTTGCTATAAGTTGGTCACAACTAAAAAGTTGGACAAATAAAACTGTTGATCCAGATGTGAAATATAATATAGAAACAGAGGGGTATAATGTAAGAGTTTATGAGTTCACTCCATTAAGTGACCCTGGAAGTAGTTGTATTATGACATTTACAAATGAAAAAATGGGGATGTTCTGTTTTAATAAATCAGACCAAGCTATAACAAAAAAAGAGGAGTAAACTCTTTTTTTAGCTCTTTTTATAATCTTCTACTATCTTCTCATAACTTTGAGGTTTAGCATAAAAATATCCTTGACCTATATCACATCCAAGCTCTTTTAAGCACTTCTCTTGCTTTTCATGTTCAATACCCTCTGCAACGGTATAATACCCCAAACTTTTAGCTAATACTATTATGGCTTTTGTTATTTGAAGATTGTTGTTATCATCAGGTAAATAGTCTACAAAAGCTTTATCTACTTTAATAACATCAACAGGTAGTTTTGTTAAATAGCTCATAGAAGAGTATCCTGTTCCAAAATCATCAATAGACATTCTAAAGCCTAGTTTTCTAAGCTCATACAAGGTATTCATATTTGAGTCACTAAACTCCATAATATATCTTTCAGTAATCTCTATTTCAATATTTTTAGCCTCTATTCCAACCTCTTTGATTATATTTTTTATATCATTTACAAAGTTTTCATCTTTAAATTGAATACTAGAGATATTTATTGCTATATATTTTAAATCTGTATTAAGCTTTTTTAGCTTTATAAAATCTTCACATGCTTTTTTGAAAATAAACTTTCCAAGCTTTACGATATATCCTGTATCTTCTGCTATTGGTATAAATACACCTGGGGATACAAATCCTAACTTCTTACTATTCCATCTTACAAGTGCTTCATATGAATAAGTTTTTCTATCTTCAAGATTGTATTGAGCTTGATAATTTAAATGAAACTCTTTATTACTTAAAGCACCTTTAAATGCTTGTTCAATTTCTAGTTGTTCATGTACATCATCTGATAACTGTTTATCATAATACTCAAAAGTATTCTTTCCTTGATCTTTTGCATGATACATAGCTGTATCTGCATTTCTTACAAGTTTTTGTAAGTCATTCCCATCTTTTGGATACATAGCAACACCAATACTTGCACTTGTATTAAGTTTATATGCTCCAATTTCTATACTTTGTTTTACTATATTTAAGATTTTTTTACAAACAAAGGCAGCTGTGTTTTTATTTTTTGCTGATTCTAAAACAACTACAAACTCATCACCACCCATACGTGCTAACATATCACTGCTTCTTAAAACTGATTTAATTCTTTTAGCTACAACTTTTATTAGCTCATCACCTACTTGATGTCCTAAAGTGTCATTTATAATTTTAAATCTATCTAAATCAATAAACAAAATAGCTAAATTAAACTTATTTCTTTGGGATAGTTCTAATACATGCTCTAAATGCTCCTCTAACATCACTCTATTTGGAAGTGATGTTAAGCTATCATAATAGGCTAAAAACTCAGCTTTCTTTTGTGTATCAATAATCTCTTGTAGATTAGTATGTATTGAGATATATTTTATAATTTTTTGATTTTCATCTCTTACAGCTGTTATATTTAACCATGTTGGTATTTTTGTACCATCTTTAGCCTCATCATAAACCTTACCTTTAAAATAGCCCTTTTTATTTAGCTCTTTAAACATTTTTTTATAAAACTGCTTATCATGCTCAGATGATTTTAAAACATTTGGTTTAGTTCCTATTAACTCTTCTTTTGTATATCCTGAAATCTCCTCAAACGCTTTATTTGCAGATAAGATTATTCCATCTTTATTTGTAACTAAAATTCCCTCTTGAGTATTTTCAAAAACTACTGCTGATTCTTTTAACTCCTCTTGTTGTTTAATATACTTAGTAATATCAAGCTTTAAAGCAAGATAGTTAATAATCTTTCCATCTAAAAAGATTGGTACAATAGAGGCTTTTTCATAGAAAATAGAGCCATCTTTTCGTTGGTTTATAAACTCACCTTCCCACTTTTTGCCTTTTCTTAGATTATAGTCTAACTGTTCATAGCTAGAGTTTGGAGTCAAGCCTGAACTTAAAACTTTAGGCTTATTTCCTAATACTTCATCCTTTGAATACCCAGAGTTACTCTCAAAAATCTCATTTACATATAAGATATTTCTTTTAGCATCTGTTAAAACTATTGAGTTATCACTATGTTGTACTGCATACTTAAAAGATTGCAGTTCATTTTGTATCTTAAGTGTTTTTACAAAAGATTTAATAACAAAATATATTAATGTAACAGCAAAAAAGAAAAATAGAAGTGCAATTATAAGCTGGTGAAACAACTCTTTATCATAAGCTATTTGTAGTTTATTAGAGGTTTGAACTATTTTCTCTTCAAGAAGTATATTTGAAGCTTCTTTATTAATCTTATTTGATTGATTATTAAGCTGTAATACTTTGTTTATGTGTAAATAAATATAATCAATTCTAGGTATATTTCTATATTTTTTTAACTCTTCAAGCTTTTGCTTTACAAACTTAAAATCCCTATCTATTCCAATATATATTTGAAAAACATTAAAAACCAAACGATTAATGATATTTTTAATCCTTAAGTTTATATTGTCATTTTTTTGTATAGAGTTGTTTAAATCAAAGATATAGTGTATTGAGTTTAAAGTAGTTGAATGATTTGACTTAAAATCCTCAATTAATGATAATTTTTGCTCATAAAGAGTTTGAATCTCATTTAAATCCTCTATAAATAAAGTTCCAAAATCTTTTTTGATATTACTATTAATTAAAAATTCAAGATTTTTTTCAAAACTTTCAGTATCACTAACTATTCCATCAAAATTTATTAATTTATTTCTTTGATAAAAAAAGCTTTGAAAATTTTTATCCATAAGTCTTAAGTTTACAAGACTATTTTTATATTTATCAAAATTTTTAATACTTCCTTCAATTTTAAATAAATATACAAATAGCATTAAAAGTAGAATAAAAACAATACCTGCTAATGTAAAAAAATAGTTCTCACTTTTCTTTGAGTACATGACTATACTCCTTTGGTATCTTAGCACTTAGAGTTTTTAAAAAAGCAACTATATTGTCAATCTCATTATTACTTATGGGTCTTCCTAGTTGATACAAACTCATTATCTCAACAGCTTCTTTAAGGCTAGAAGTTCTTGCATCATGAAAGTATGGGGCTGTATGCTCTATATTTCTAAGAGATGGAACTTTAAAATAGTATTTATCTTTTTCTTTATTTGTCACATTAAATCTCCCAAGATTTGAGCTTTTGGCATCTTTCATGACCCCAAACTTACTATACAAGTTTCCACCTATATTAACACCATTATGACATGATATACAGCCTTTTGATTTAAAAAGTTCAAAGCCTTTTTTCTCTTTTTTTGTTAAAATATCTTCTTCTTTATTTAAAAACCTATCAAATCTTGAGTTTGGCGTTATAAGTATCTTTTCAAACTCTACTATTGTATCTAATAAATTAGTTTTTGTTAATCCATTTTTATATATATTATTAAAAGCTTCATTGTATTCAGTCTGTTTTAGTTTATCTATTAATTTAAAAATAGTATCATTTCCCATTTCATGTGGATTTAATAAAGGACCTAAAGCTTGTTGTTGTAAATTTGCTGCTCTTCCATCCCAAAATTGACGAAAATTAAAAACTGAATTTAATACAGTTGGAGTATTTATATCTCCTTTTTTATTGCCTATACCAATTGATACACTCAAGTTATCTACACCACCTTGATTTAGGTTATGACAGCTTGCACATGATACACTATTGTCTTTTGACAGTCTTTTATCATGAAAGAGCTTTGCCCCTAGAATCGCTTTTTGCTCATCAAATATTACTTTTTGAGGTATTGGACTTATTGATGCTGCATTTAATGAGCCCATTACACATAATATGGTTATTATTAGTTTTTTTATATCTTTATTCATAATAATAGATTATAATAGGATTTAGCTTATATATAACAAAAAAGGCTAATTTAAGTATATTATCCATAAAATATCAAAGCCAAAATAATAAGGAAGAGAAATTGGAACCAAATATTGAGAAAATAATAGTTTTAACTATAGTTTTAACAGCTTCGGTAATCACGTGGAAATTAGTAAAGGACTTTTACATAACCAAACTTAACAAAGCTATAACTTATCTACTTGCAGTTATAACAGCTTGTTTTATGTTACTTTCTTCTATGTTTCTTTTTATGCCAAAAGATTACCAAAGAGGTTCATCATCAGAAGTTGAGCTAAGCTTAATGTCAGTAGTAACAGTAATTGTAATGGTTGCAGTGCTATATATATTTTTTAAATACGTACCACAAAACAAAGAGTAGTAGATTTTACTACTCTTAAATTAACCTACATATAAGTATTAATTTGATACTACTTCTCACTAAATTTTAATTTTAAAACCACAAGAAACTAGGATAAGCATGGAAACATATTTTTTAATCACAAACTTTGAAGATGGATGGAGAGAAGAAGAGTTTATATACGATGAAGTTGTATTTGAGTATTGCACTGAGGCACTAGATATTCCTGATGACAAAATAAAAGAGGCCGTTTATACAAATCAAGGTATAGAAATAACACTTACAGACTTAGAAAAAGAGGATGTAATTGATGATTGGTATGTAAACTTACATAAAATATCTTCTTAAGTTAACACTATTTAGAAAAAAAGGGAGAGGTGCTTTATTGTTCCTCTCCCTTTTTTATTTAATGTATTATGATAATAGTTATCATAATTAATATAAATTTAAGAGTTTTCCTTGTACAATTACAATAATGATTATCAATACTAGGAGTTAAAATGAGTATATTATTAATTGGGGGAGATAAGATTAAGCCTATTTCAAATATGTTTAAACAGTTAGGTGCTAGAAAAGTCAACCACTGGGATGCAAGAAAAAAGTCTTCAGCCCCTAGAAAAAAAATTCCATTGGATACTGATTGTATAGTTATGCTTACCTCTTTTTTAAACCATAATACAATGCTTAAATATAAAAATGAAGCAAAAAGGATGAATATTCCTTTTGTTTGTGCAAAAAGATCCCTATCTTGTGTTTATGAAGAGTACACAAAGATTATGGGTATTGAAAATTGTCAACAATGCTACGCAGATTGTAAAAAAGGAAATAAATAAAATGAATTTTAGTTACTTTAAATACACAAATGATTTTGTGGGATTTGATAATAACAGAGAGTTTTTACCAAAAGATTTTGATAAATTTAATTCAAAATACAGACTAAGACAACTTTTTTTAAGTTTGAGTAACAATGTCTTAAAAGAGTTTTGTCACTTTTCAAAAAAAGAGCAAAGAAGACTAAGCTTTTATCCTTTAAAAATAGCTTTTGAATATAAAATAGAAACACTCTTACCAAATAGTATGTTAAGAAAACCGAAGATTAACTCTTCATTTAATTTTTGTCTTAAATCTACAATTATAATCAATAATTATCTTTATGGTAAAAAAACAGATAACTCTCTTTTTGTAAGAAGCAAAAATCTTCTTGCTGCTGCTAAGTTAATCTCACACTGTTTTATAAATAACAATATGCAACTTCTTATAGATAAGCATTTACTATTTCATGAGTTCGTTTTAAATAAAGTAAGTAGGCTTCATAAAGACAAGGAAGTAACTGACTTAGGTGACTCTATTTCTATTAAATCTAATGGTGTATGTAATGTGAAAATATACACTTCTTGGAAAGATATAGAAGTAAAAAACCCAAATATCAAGGATGAGTTAGAAAATGCTATTAAATCAATAAAAAAAGGAGAATCAAATCAAGTCTATTTAGCTTATCCTAAAGACGACAAGTTTAAAAGACAAATACCAATATTTGTCAATGAATTAAAGAGTAAAGAGTATCAAATAAAAGTAATACCATACTCTTTAAGATCAATTATGAGATAAAGGAATATAACATGGCAACAGCACTATTTTATGCAAGTAGTACAGGAAATTCATCAGAGATTGCAAATAAAATTGCAGAACAATTAGGCGAAATTGAGGTTTTTGACTTAGGTTCAACTAGTCCAGAAAAAATAAATGAGTATGATAAAGTGATTATTGGTGGTTCTACTTGGGGTGAAGGTGAACTAAATGACGATTTTGATGAGATTTGGGATGATTTTATAGCAGTTGATTTATCAAATAAAACTGTAGCACTGTTTGGATTAGGTGATCAAGAGGGATATGAAGATGAGTTTTGTAATGCTTTAGGTATTATATATGAACATGTAAACTCTACAGGAGCTACAATTGTAGGTGCTACTTCTACTGACGGTTATGAATATGAAGACTCAAGAGCCCAAGTTGATGGTAAATTTGTTGGATTAGTAATAGATGAAGATAATCAAGATGATTTAACAGATGATAGAATTAACGCTTGGGTTGAAGATATCAAAGGTGATATCTTATAACTTAAATTTAGATACTTTTAAAATATATTTGTTATAATAACCCATGTTATGATAACAGGAGTTATTAAATGAGATTTTATAATAGAGAAAAAGAGTTAGAGATTTTAAAAAAAGCAGATTATTTAAAAGAAAATCACTCTATTTTAACTATGCTTATTGGTAGAAGAAGAGTAGGAAAGACAACCTTAGCTTTACAGAACTATTCAAAAGATAAGGTGATTTATTTTTTTGTTTCAAAAAAAGATGAACATCTTTTATGTGAAGAGTTTGCCCAAGAGTTAGCAAGCAAATTAGAAGTGAAGCTATTTGGAAATATCACAAAATTTGAAAATCTATTTGAATACATCTTAGAAATAGGTAAAACCAAAAGTTTTACTTTGATTATTGATGAGTTTCAAGAGTTTTATCGTATTAATGAATCAATTTATTCATCGATACAAAAACTTTGGGACCTCAATAAAAACAATACTAATATACATCTTATCACTTGTGGTTCTATATATCGATTGATGAAAAAAATATATGAAGATAATCATGAACCACTTTTTGGAAGAAGTGACTTTAAAATTGAGTTAAAACCTTTAAAAGTCTCAGTTTTAAAACAGATTTTAAAAGACCATCACTCATATACATTAAATAATATCCTTGATTTTTATTTACTAACAGGTGGAGTTGCAAAGTATATTGAACTATTTGTTTTATATGAGTCATTTGATATAAAGACAATGATAAACAGAATTATAGAACCAAACTCACTTTTTTTAGATGAAGGAAAAAATAGACTTATTGAAGAGTTTGGGAAAGAGTATGGGACATATTTTTCAATTCTTTCACTTATTGCAAGTTCAAAATCATCAAGAACACAAATCGAATCAATTCTAGAAAAAAATATTTCAGGACATTTAGCAAGGCTTGAAAATGATTATAATATCATCAAATCTATTAAACCTATTAGTGCTAAGCCAAACTCAAAAATACAGAAATATGAAATAATAGATAATTTTTTAGCATTTTGGTTTAGATTTATTTTCAAGTATCAATCTTTAGTAGAAGCTGAAAACTTTGAACGATTAAAAGAGATTATCTTTAGAGATATAGATACATTTAAAGGTAAATTTCTAGAAAAGCTTTTTATTGAGATTTTAAAAGAACAACAAGTATATACAAAAATTGGCTCATATTGGGAGCGAAATAATCAAAATGAGATAGATATAGTAGCTATAGATGAAATAGACAAAAAGCTTTTGATTTGTGAAGTAAAACTAAATGAAAAAAAACTTAACTATAATCAATTAGTTGTCAAATCTCAAAAACTTTTACAACAGTATAAAAATTATGCCGTAGAATATAAACTTCTTAGCATAAAAGATATTAATCAAATCAAATTTTAAAGGCAAGCCTCCCAAAACTTTTAGTTTTTATTTGTTTGTACACTCTTGACAAGTTCCATATAACTGCATAGAGTGACTTGTGATTTTAAATTTGTTTTTTTTAGCTATTCTTTCTTGTCTTTTTTCAATTTCATCATCTAAAAACTCTACTATTTTACCACAGTCTGTACATATTAAATGGTCATGGTGTGATTTTGTATTGCTTTCATATTTTTTTCCATCTGTTCCAAAATTTATAGATGTAATTAAATCAATCTCTTCAAGAAAGCTAAGTGCCCTATAAACAGTAGCAATACCGATATTTGTATCTGGATATTTCACTTTTATTTGATTATATACATCTTCTGCACTTAAATGATCTTGTGCATTTATTAAAATATTTAGTACAATCTCTCTTTGCTCTGTATATTTTAAGCCTTTTTGTTTAACAATTCTTTTAAGTTCGTCTATTACTTCTTCATTTTCTACCATTAAATTTTACCCTTAAAATTGATAATACCCAAAAGTATATCTAAAGTTACCCAAAATTACAATACAAAAAAATTCCAACTAATATAAGTTTTTCTTTGACCGTGGTATTATAAAATATATTTATGATTATAATTATTATTACTATTACTTCAAGTTATATATAAACTATATACAAGTTAAGTTTTATTATAATAATCATTATTAATATAGAAGGAGAGTTTAGATGACTCTAGATAAATTAGAAAAAAATGACTGTGCAATTATTAAAAAAATAGATTGTGATGAAATTCTAAAAAATAGATTTTACTCTTTTGGTATTGTGAAAAACTCAAAAGTTAAAGTAGAAGAGTTAACACTAAGAAGAAGTACTATTGAGATAAAAATAGACTCAACAAAGGTTGCTCTTAGATTAAATGAAGCATCAGCTATTGAGGTTGAAAAGTGCAACTAAAAGATTTCAAGAAAGAAAAAATAATAAAAGTAGCATTAGTAGGTCAACCAAATGTTGGTAAAACTATGCTAATTAACTCAATATCAAATACAAGATTAAAAGTTGGTAATTTCTCAGGAGTTACTGTAACTAAAAAAGAAGTGTTTTTAGATTATAAAGATTATAAGATAATCATAACAGATTTACCAGGTGCTTACTCACTAAATGATTATACTATTGAAGAAAAAGTTACAAAAGATTTTTTAGAAAATGAACCCTATGATATTATTTTAAATGTACTTGACTCAACAAACCTAGAAAGAAATCTATATCTAACCTCTGAACTTCTTACACTTGATAAAAAAATGATTATTGCTCTAAATATGATTGATGAAGCGAAAAAAGAGAATATCAATATAGATGAACAACAATTAAGTAAAATATTAGGAAAACCGTGTGTAAAAACAAGTGCTGCACAAAACTTAGGCATAAAAATGCTTTTAGAAAATATTGTAAAGAAGTATGAAGATAAAAGACTTCCTACTAAATTAATTTTATCAGATGTAATGGAAGAAGAGATTTTAAACTTGCAGAAAGTCATGAGTGAAAACTCTTTTGTATCAAAAAGCTCTTATAGAAAACTAGCAATAAAACTTTTAAAAGAGGATAAAGATACCTACAAGAAGTTCCATGATGAACCTATATGGGTAAAGCTTCAACCTGTACTATCAAATGCCTTTGAACATTTATATATTCATTATAATATAAAAGATGCAAAGGAGATATTTAGTGATGAAAGACTAGCTTTTGCTAAAGGTGCTGTAACTGAAACAGTACAAAAACAGAAAAGTACAATGAAAACAACAACAGAAAAGATTGATGCTTTTTTAATACACAAACTCTTTGGACTACCTATTTTTTTATTTTTAATGTGGGGGCTGTTTCAACTAACTTTTGAATTAGGGAATATTCCTATGGATATAATTGATGCGTTTTTTGCTTCACTAATTGATGGGACTAAAAACTTTTTAGGTGATAACCAAATAAGCTCAATAATCGCAGATGGAGCAATAGCAGGGGTTGGTGCTGTGGTACTTTTTTTACCAAATATCGTGATTCTTTTTATTGGTATTGCACTTTTAGAAACCACTGGATATATGAGTAGAGTTGCTTTTTTACTTGATGGCTTCTTTCATAAGTTTGGGTTACATGGAAAGTCATTTATTCCTTTAGTTACAGGATTTGGATGCTCAGTTCCTGCTTATATGGCTGCTAAAACCCTAAAAAATGAAAAAGATAGACTTCTTACTTTATTTATTATAGGCTTTATGTCTTGTGGTGCAAGGCTTCCTATATATGTACTATTTACAGGTGCTTTTTTTGCCCAAGGAAATGCTGGTAATATTCTATTTTTGATTTATATAAGTGGTGCTATATTAGGTTTATTTGCAGCAAAATTTTTAAAAGTGACAGTATTTAAAAGTGAGGATGAACCTTTTGTAATGGAGATGCCAAAATATAGACTACCCTCTTTTAAACTTATTTGGCATACTGTTTCAAATCAAGCTTTAATGTACCTAAAAAAAGCAGGTACATATATATTAGCTGCTTCACTTCTTATTTGGTTTGCATCAAACTACCCAAAGTATCCAGAAGTCGCAAAAAACTATGAACTAAAAATTGAAAATACAACAACTACACAAGAGAAACAAAAACTAAAAAATGAATTAGCACAGTATAATCTAGAGAACTCCTACTTAGGTATATTAGGTAAAGCTTCCCAACCACTTTTTGAACCACTTGGATTTGATTGGAGAATGTCTGTAGCACTAGAAACAGGACTTGCTGCAAAAGAAATAGTAGTATCAACTTTAGGTATATTATATGGTTTAGGAGAAGATCATGAGCATAGTTCAGATACACTAGTACAAAAAATAAAAGATAATATACCATTTGCATCAGCAGTTTCATTTATTGTTTTTGTAATGATTTACTTGCCTTGTTTAGCAGCTTCCATGGTATTTGCAAAAGAAGCTGGTAGCTTGAAATACTTAGGATATCTTTTTGTATTTACAACAATAACAGCTTGGATATTCTCTTTTATAGCTTACAATATAGCAAAATTTATAGTATAAAGTATAACTACTACTTTAATTCAAAAGTAGTAGTATACTCTTTTTCATCTGTTATTACTTTAAAAGTCCATTCACCAGGAACTCTTCCATCTTTATATCTATAGTCATAAATTGAACCATGACCTGATGGAACTATCATCTCTCTGCTTCTTGATACTTCACCTTGTGGGTCAATCCATTGTACTATTATCTCTTGATCTTTTGTCTGTCTTTGTGCATTAAACTTACAAATAATAGAGTTTTCATCTTCTAAAATTAAACAATCCACAAACACTTCATCTTGACCATCTTCATTATTTGTAATCTCTTCAGCTTGTACATAAAAAAAAGTACTTAATGCAAACATTACTATAAAAATTTTATTTAACATCATTATTGTCCTCATTTATATCTATATCCATATACTTTAAAAGTAGATATTTTATTGGGGAGTAAAACCCCATCATTACCATAATTGCAACTACAAGTTGCACAATTTTAAATAAGCCACTATCTTGTTGTAAAATAACTAAAGTTCCATAATAACTAATTAGTAAAGATATTATAGCACAAATTACTATAGATATTATTACAACGATATTATAATTACTCATATTTTTCCCATATAGTATCTTCATGTAGTGAGGGTCTGTTTTTTAATACCTCAAAAGGTTTATAATCCTCTTTATATCCCATAGAGTAGTGATCTTTTATCCAGTAACCAAGATAAATATGTGGTATATTTAACTCTTTTGCTATTTTTATTTGAGCTAAGATAGAGAATTTTCCTAGTGACAAATCACTATAGTCATGGTCATAAAAGCAATAAATAGAAGAAATAGACTTTGGTAAAATATCCACTAAAGCAACCCCTACTAGTTCATTGTCTCTCATATATAAAAACTCTCTTGAGTATCCAGCTTTGCCCTCAACATAAGAGCGTGAATACTCAGATGGACTTATTGGAGTAAAAGGCCAACCTTTTTTTTCATTCATAGTCTTATGATATTTATTATATAGTTCTAAATGTTCAACTGTAACTGAAGGTGGTCTTATATAGAGTCTTGTATCTCTATTTTTGTTAATCACTCTCTTTTGTGATTTAGAGAACTTATAGTTTTTTACATCAATTCTCATAGTAATACACTTAGTGCACTCTTTACACTCAGGAACAAAGTGCATTCGTCCAAATCTTCTCCAACCTCTCTCTAACATAGCTTGATACTCATGTGTGTCACATGAGTACATATACCTATATCTAATATCTGATATTTCATTATCAAAGTAAGAGCACTCCCTACTCTCTTCTAAAAACTCTATGTTATTTTTATTGGTAAACATTTTATTGGTTTATCTTCTCTTTTATCTCTTTAGCTATGCTTGTGATTTTTTTCATTTTTTCACTATTTGATAAAGAATCATCTATTAAGTGTTTTACAAAAGCACTTCCTACAATAACCCCATCAACACCTTGAACTTTTTGCTTACATGTTTTTTCATCTACACCAAAACCTATATACAAAGGTGTATTAGTGTACTTTCTAACTGAATTTATTACTAAGCTTAAATCCTCTTCTTGCCCACTTCCTGTAATACCTGCATAAGCTACCATATAGACAAATTTTTTAGAGTTTGCTACAACTTCTTTAATTCTCTCATCACTATGTGTGGGAGCAACAAAAGTAATATTTGATTTATTATACTTTTCATAAAGAGGCATTAAGCTTTGAGCCATCTCAAAAGGTACATCAGGTATTATAGTACCCTCTATTCCAAACTCTTGGGCTTTTTGCAAAAATCTTTCAAATCCATAACTATAAAAAGGGTTATAATACCCCATCCATAAAGTATCTATATCTTTTGCTATTTTTGAAGACACTTCAAATAAATCACTTAATCCAAATCCATTGCTAAGTGCAATTTGATTTGCTTTTTCTATTACAGGTCCATCTGCAACTGGATCTGAAAAAGGTATCCCTAACTCTAATATATCAACGCCCGCATCTTTCATTGCAAAAGCCAAATCAACACTAAAACTATTATCAGGTATTGAAGAAGTTATATATCCAACTAATTTTTTCTCATTTTTTTCATTCATCTAAATACAATCCTATCTTATTATATAATAATATTTTATCAAATACATTCTTAAAGGGTAGATATGTCTATAGGTAAACATATTTTCACCTTCGTTCCAAGAAGAGTCTCATCTTGTACAGTTATATTCTCATTTTTAATAAAAATTTCGCCTTTTAAACTATCATTTATTATTTTATAACACATATATAAGCCTAAGCCTGTACCTTGACTTTCATGCTTAGTTGTAAAGTATGGTTCATATATTTTTTCTATTATACTTTCAGGTATTCCGCCCCCACTATCATGTATTGTTATAACAGCATTATTATCAACCTCTTCTAAAATAATATTAATAACTCTTTTATCTTCATCAATCTCTTTTAGTGCATCTTTTGAATTATTTAATATATTTGATAAACACTGTACTAGCTCATTTTCACATGAATGTACCTTTAAAGAGCCATTTACTTTAAACTGCACATCAATAAAGTTATTTGAAAGAGAAGTTCCAACTATACTTAAAGATTTGTTTACAGCCTTACTTACATTAAACTCATCAACAATCTTATCACCTTTTATAAAGTTCTTAAAATCATCAATAGTATGAGACAAGTATTTTGATGTCTCTATAATCTTTTGCATATCTTCAAGAAGTTCCTCTTCTACAATTGGCATATCATAATCTTTTTTAACTTTATAAGAACTAGCCAATGAAGAGATGATAGATAATGGCTGTCTCCATTGGTGAGCAATATTTCCTATCATTTCACCAAGTGCTGCCATTTTTGACTGCTCTGTTATAATAATATTTTTCTCTTCTAACTCTTTACTTTGATTTATCTCTTGAGTTATGTCCATTAGCTCTATTAAGTAGAAGCTATTACCATTTAATGAAATTTGACTAATATTTATAATAAAATGATGGTTTTGCACTCCCTTTTGAATTAATACTTTTAGACCTCTTCTCTTTTTATTGTAAACCTCTTCAACCCAGTTTGAGGCTTCAAGTTTATTTCTTGATAGATAGTTTTCATCATTTACTTGAACAAAGAGATTAAAGATACATGAGTTTTTCTCCACAAACTCTTCTATATTCTCATACTTTTCAAAAAAGTCCAAAAACGCTTTATTTACCCTTGCCATTCTTTCACCTGTATGAATTATAAGCATAGTAGAAGAGCCATTTAAAATAGAGTTTATCTCATCTTTTTGTCTTTGTATATTTAATCTTTTCTTTACTTCTTTGTTGATTTTTCTTTTTAATATTACACTTATTGCCAATAGCACAAAAACTAAAGCTACAGTTATTAGTAGTACTTCCCATAAAAAAGAGTAGTTGTCTCTTTTTGTTTCATACTTTATATCAAGCCATTTACTTAAAATCTCATCTTTTCTTTTTTTAGTGATTTCGTTCAAACTTTTTTGTAAAATAGATTTTAAAATCACATTATTTTTTGCTACTGCTAGCCTTTGCTGACCTATTTTATCACTAAAGTATATTAAGTTAATCTTCATATTAGCTATTAACAAATCTTTAATTTTTTGTAAAATCACAGGTAGATGAGCAAAAATAGCATCTGCTTTATTTTCACTAAGCAATGATAAAGCATCATCATAATCACTTACTATCATTAGTTTTATAGCTGGGAAATTTTTTGATATAAACTCAACCTCAGCTGTGTCTCTTTTAACTATTAATATCTTATTTTCAAGCTGTTTTAAACTATCATACTTTTTCTCATCACTATTTGTAATAACTCCCATAGGAACAGTTAAATAACTCTTTGTAAAATCCAAATACTCACTTCTTTGGTCTGTTTTATTTATATTTGCTACAAAATCAATATTTCCCAAAGATATATCTTCTAATGTCTTACTCCAAGACTGATGCTTTATTGTTATATCTTTTCCAATTATCCTTTGAATTTCATCTAAAAACTCAATTGTTAAGCCATCTATATTTCCATTTTTATTTAAAAAGTTCATAGGCTTATAGTCACTATCAACACCTACAACAACTCTATTTTCCCTAAGCCATTTTTTCTCTTCTTTTGTAAAAATACTCTTTTTATCTATCTCATCTATACTATTTATTAAAAACCACTTCTGCTTTAAATCATTTAACTCTTCTATTCTTATTAAAGCTTCTGCTTTATTTAAAAGTGATAAAAGTATATCATTACCTTTTTTTACAGCAATATGAAGCTCATTTGTACCCTTACCATCAAGATTAAATTTCAAATTTTCTATACTATTTTTATTCATAATATACTGCATAGAACCAATAGTTCCATGACCTACAAATGCCTCTTTATTTGATACAGCTTCTACTACACTTGTGGTACTTGGTAATGCTATATAGTTGATATTTGGATAGTTTTCTTTAATAAAATCATTTACAATAAAACCTTTTACTATAGCTAATTTTTTATCTTCTATTTCAGAAAAGTCATTTATATCTACACTGTTTTTTCTTTGAACAAATCCACTTCTAACCTTTAAGTAGATATTTGAAGTAAAATCAAACCTCTGTAGTCTTGGTTTTGTTTTAGCTATATTAAGCATAACATCAAGCTTTGAATTCTCTAAATCATTCATAGCTTCATTCCAACTCAAATTTGGAATATATTTTACATTTAAGTTTAGCTTAGATGCTAAAAGATTAAAATAATCAATAGAAAAACCTTTTGCAATATCATCTTCTCTATAGTTAAATGGAACCCAATCTTTTTCATTATAGACTTTTATTACTCTATTGTTTTCAAGCCAATTTTTCTCTTCTTGTGTTAAGTAGATACTATCAACTACACTTTTTTTTATTATTGCAAGTTTCCATTTATCTTTTAAAAGTTGTTCCTCTTCATACTTAACTTGTGATATTGCAATATCTAAAATATTTCTAAATATTCCCCAATCATCCCTAACCCCTACTCTTTCAAAATACTTACTAATACCACTAATTTTTGACTCAGAACGAATTTCTACATTTGTTATAAAGTGTTCGTTTATTAGATGTTCAAAGGTTGAGGACATCCCAACTGTTGCATCTGCTTGATTTGTTGAGACTTGTTTAAGTGCTTCAAGATTGTTTTTAACTTTTATTAATTTTATATCAGGATAGTTTTTTTCAAATAACTCTTCAAAATAGTACCCCTTGGGAATAGCAAGCTTCTTACCACTTAAATCTTTTAGGTTTTTTATATCATTGTTTTTGTTAGCATATATAAATGGATAGGTTTTTAAGTATGGTTTTGTAAACTTTAAATAATCTTTTCTAGTATCAGTTTTTACAACATTTAGTATGATATCAATTTTTTTATCTTTAGCCATCTGTAGATACTCATCCCAAGTTTTACCTGATATATATTTAATCTTTATACCTAACTTTTTAGCTATAAAGTCCATATAATCTATTGATAAACCTTGTGGGTAGCCATTTTTATTAAAATTTATAGGGATATAATCAGACTCATTTTGTGCTGTAATCACTGGATGTTTTTTTAACCACTGTTTTTGCTCATCTGACAAGCTTGAGATTAAATTTTGAGCATTCATTGTTACAAAAAAAAGCACAAGAGAAAAAAATATTCTAAAAAACATTTACACAATCCTTTTACGATTACTTAATGTAGCTTTATATTAATTAAATTTATATAAAATGAAAGGGATATTAATCTAATTGAGACATATTTTAGATACAATTATTAAAAAATTTTAATATATTATTAGGAAGTTACATATGAGTATTATAAAAAATGATAAGAATAGTTTTGAAAAGATGAATATTACAAAAATAAAAAACTCAAAAAACTCTAGAAACTTAACAATGATAACAGCATATGATGCTTTATTTGCAAAGCTATTTGAAGAAATAGCAGATATGATTTTAGTAGGTGATAGTCTAAATATGAGCTTCGCAGGAAAGCCAGATACCCTATCTGCAACTTTAGATCAAATGATTTATCATACTAAAGCTGTGTGTACAGGAGCTCCTAAGGCTTTTGTGATTTTAGATATGCCCTTTGGTACATACAACAACAAAAATGAAGCACTTACAAATGCTATTAAAGTCTATCAGCAAACAACAGCAGCTGCAGTTAAAATAGAAGGTGGAGAAGATAGAGCAGATATAGTAAAGCACCTTACATCAAACTCTATTGCAGTTATGGGTCATATTGGACTAATGCCCCAATATGTAAGAAGTGAGGGTGGATATAAAGTAAGAGGTAAAACCCAAGAAGACATAAACCAACTAATAAAAGATGCCATAGCTATTGAAAAAGCAGGAGCATTTGCACTTGTAATTGAGGGTGTAAAAAGCGAAGCTGCAGAAAAAATAAGCCAAGCTGTATCAATACCAACTATTGGAATTGGTGCAGGAAATGTTACAGATGGACAGGTTTTAGTATGGTCTGATATGTTAGGACTTTTTGAGCAGTTTAAACCTAAGTTTGTAAGACACTATTTAGATGGTGCAAAGCAAATAAAACAAGCTGTAAAACAGTACAAAGAAGATGTACAAAACAGAACATTCCCATCAAAAGAAGAAGAGTACTAAAATATGGAAAGAGTTGTTGAAGTAGAACAAGTAAACTTTGAAGAGGATAATGCAGAAGTAACCCTAAGACCCTCATCTTGGGATGACTATATAGGTCAAGAAAAAATCAAGAAAAACCTAAAAGTATTTATTGAAGCTTCAAAAAAAAGGGAAGAAGCACTTGACCATATACTATTTTTTGGACCTCCAGGACTTGGTAAAACTACACTTTCTTATCTAATCTCAAATGAAATGAACTCAAATATCAAAATCTCAGCTGGGCCTATGATAGAAAAAAGTGGTGACTTAGCTGCTATTTTAACAAACCTTGAAGAGGGAGATATCCTTTTTATTGATGAGATTCACAGACTAAGTCCTGCTGTTGAAGAGATACTTTATCCTGCAATGGAAGACTATAGACTTGATATCATAATAGGTTCAGGACCTGCTGCTCAAACTGTAAAAATAGATTTACCACGATTTACGCTAATAGGTGCAACCACAAGAGCAGGAATGCTATCAAACCCTTTAAGGGAGAGATTTGGTATGCACTTTAGAATGCAGTTTTATAACCATGATGAACTAGCTAAAATAATTCAAAAAGCAGGTCAAAAACTAAATAAACAGTGTGACGATGATGCATCTTTTGAAATATCAAGAAGAAGTAGAGGTACTCCAAGGGTTGCACTAAGACTTTTAAGAAGAGTTAGGGACTTTGCAGAAGTTGAAAATGAAGATAGCATAGTACTAAGTAGAGCAAAATATGCGCTTGATGAACTAGGTGTTAATGAAAGTGGCTTTGATGAAATGGACTTAAAACTACTTGAGTTACTAATCTCAAATAGGGGTAAACCAATGGGATTATCTACAATAGGAGCAGCTCTTAGTGAAGATGAGGGAACTATTGAAGATGCTATTGAACCATATCTTTTAGCAAATGGCTTTATAGAAAGAACAGCAAGGGGTAGAGTAGCTAGTATAAAAACATACGAAATGTTTAGACTATCTCCCCCAGGAAGTGAAAATATCACAGAAGAGAACCAAGGTCAGCTTTTTTAAGTTCTCTTTTTTGCTCTACTGCCCACTTAAACACTCACCTTGAAAAGTGGAAATACCATAATCTAAGTTTGTTACTTGCTTATATCCCAAATCTGCCATAATCCTTTGGCAGTATGCAGACCTACTTCCGCTTAAACAGTAAACTACCACAGGTGTATCTTTTTGGTCATCTATTTGATTTAATGCTTGATAAAAAGAGGTCGTAGGAATAAGATAATCAGTACCTTTTATTCTTTGAGCAACCCACTCCATCCACTCTCTTGTATCCACAAGATTAAACTTAATAAATCCTAAATCTCTAGCTTCAAGAAGTGACTCTAACTCCACTGCATTCACCTCATCTTTTGCTAGTAACTCTTCACACTCTTCTTTTAATAAACCCCTTGAATGAGTAGCAATAGCATCATGCATATTCTCTTTTTGAGCCTCTTTTTTTGCATATTGTGGTGTACAGAAAATCCCACAGTGACAATGACCTTGTGAGGGAATCTCTTTTTCCAAAGCAGGAGTACAAGGGCAAAGCCTATTGTCAGCATCTTCTTGCTCTTGCTTAGTGCTTCCAATCACCATAAAACATGGACAAAACCTCTTACCATAAATCATTTTATTTCTTGTAAGACCCATCTGAATAGACTCATTTATCTCATCATTTGGATTATATTCAAACCCATACTTTTCAACAACACTGTTTGTAAATTGCTTTGTCAATTCTAACTGCGTTTGATACTCTTGACTTTCTATATCAATCTTTTTTATCATATATAAAATCCTATAATTTTTAATATCTTTTATCTTTTTTTTCTTTTGCCAACCAATTGTTTTCAATTCTGGTTCTTTTGAAAACTGCTTTACATACCCTACTGTTAAGTATGCAATTAATTTATAATCATCACTTATATCTAATGTTCTCTTAATCTTCTTAGGCTTTAAAATACTAACCCAACCGACTCCAATACCATAAGCTCTAGCCATAAGCCAAAAGTTTTGAATAGCACATACTACACTATACTCTCCAACTCTTTTTTGTGTTGTTTGACCTAAGATATCTTTTTTTGGTTTTTCATATAAAACAGCAATATTCAAATATGACTCTTTTATACCTTCAAGCTTTAAGTTTGAATATATTTTATTATTTTTAAAAGTTTTTTTTGCTTTTTTATTCTCTTTTTGGAAGTTTTTATATATTTCTTCTCTTTTTGTTCTGTTTTTTACTATTATAAATTTCCATGGCTGAGAAAAACCTACTGAAGGAGCACTATTAGCAGCGTCTAATAACTCATCTAATATCTTCTTTTCTATTTTTGTATTTAAAAATCTATTTCCTCTTATATCACGTCTTAATAAGATAATATTACGAAGAGCTTCTATACTATCATCATCAAATTTATGCATTTAAACTCTTTTATTTATATTTTAAGTAGTAATTATAACAGATATAAAATGATAAGACAATTTGTTAAATAAGTGATAAAGTCTCAAACTCAGGCGAAACACGTTCAGTAATATTTTAATACTACAACTTTTTTTAAATTTTAATTAACTGAATTAATTTGTGTCTAGTTTATTGGGGTCATTCCAATTAGATAAATTTCAATACATCATATGTTTTGGTTCAAGGAAGCTTCAGGCTCAGGAGGTGGGTTATTTAACGGATTTCAATACATCATATGTTTTGGTTCAAGGATGCCTTATCTATTTCCCTTGCATGTATAAGTAATATTTCAATACATCATATGTTTTGGTTCAAGGTATAAGCTGCCCCAAATAGCATCATTGAACCTAATAATTTCAATACATCATATGTTTTGGTTCAAGAAGTAGATTAGTTTGTATTTCTTCTATCTTTAATGGATTTCAATACATCATATGTTTTGGTTCAAGATAAGAAGCAATAAAATCAGTAGAGCTTTATATTATTTCAATACATCATATGTTTTGGTTCAAGCTAACAGAAGCAACAGCAAAACTTTTTGAACATAATTTCAATACATCATATGTTTTGGTTCAAGCAATTGATTATATAAATAACTAAAGGTTTCCTGAATTTCAATACATCATATGTTTTGGTTCAAGGTTCATTTTATTCCTTTTTATTTTGTAATTTTCTGATTTCAATACATCATATGTTTTGGTTCAAGTTTTCTGTAATCAAAATTGTTTCAAGTAATATATCATTTCAATACATCATATGTTTTGGTTCAAGAAGTAGATTAGTTTGTATTTCTTCTATCTTTAATGGATTTCAATACATCATATGTTTTGGTTCAAGTTTATAAAAATTTAGCGAAAAAATTTCATCCAGATTTATTTCAATACATCATATGTTTTGGTTCAAGATAAAGGTAAAACTAAAGTTTACTATCCTAAAAAATTTCAATACATCATATGTTTTGGTTCAAGTTTTTTCAAAAGATAAGAAAGATGGTGTAATAGTATTTCAATACATCATATGTTTTGGTTCAAGTATTAAAACTCTTAAAATTTTATCCTCTGTTTTTAAATTTCAATACATCATATGTTTTGGTTCAAGAGGACAAGGTGTTTGGGTAGATTATTGTAAGAAATAATTTCAATACATCATATGTTTTGGTTCAAGAATAAAACATATAGTGTAGCTAAAGACTATATAGATTTCAATACATCATATGTTTTGGTTCAAGTTAAGCTGCAAGATTTTGTTGCAGAAAGCTTGCAGAATTTCAATACATCATATGTTTTGGTTCAAGTCTGCTTATACATCTTTAAATAATATAAATTTAATTATTTCAATACATCATATGTTTTGGTTCAAGAAAGATAATACGTCATTTATATTTCCTTACAGTATCTATTTCAATACATCATATGTTTTGGTTCAAGGATTTACCTTTGCTATCTAATCCTAAAAATTCTATAATTTCAATACATCATATGTTTTGGTTCAAGTGACAATAAAAGAGGTTGCAGGTATCGCATTAGGATTTCAATACATCATATGTTTTGGTTCAAGAAAGAGACAAAAAGAGTGATAAGGCACTTATCAAAATTTCAATACATCATATGTTTTGGTTCAAGGAAGGTAAGAAGGCAATCAAAAAAAGTTGATGCACAATTTCAATACATCATATGTTTTGGTTCAAGAGAGGGTACTGTTCGCCCAAGAGGTTTAAGAACAGTATTTCAATACATCATATGTTTTGGTTCAAGAGCTATCTGTAAGTTCAACATAGACAAATACTTAATTTCAATACATCATATGTTTTGGTTCAAGGATTAAGCGTGACAAATACAACTCAATCGTAACTAATTTCAATACATCATATGTTTTGGTTCAAGAGCCAACATCTAAAAACGATATTGAAAAAATTACATTTCAATACATCATATGTTTTGGTTCAAGTATATCATTTTCTAAAGTATTCACTTTCTCGATAACATTTCAATACATCATATGTTTTGGTTCAAGGGAGATGTTTTAGGTACTTCTAAAATACACTTTCCCTTTATCTAAAATACACTTTCCCTTTAATTGGTACTTTGAAGAAGTTTTTCCAACTGAATATTGTAAAACAGTAAGTTGTAAAAGAACTTATACAAAGTTCGATATTATAGCTATTTTAAGATAATATTAGATTTAAATGCTTGCAAAAATCATATAAAAATAGATTCTGACTCTTTTTTATCATTTCCAATAGTAAGTTCTGTAAAACTTCCTGAATTTTGTACCTTTATGATAGAAATAAAATCCAAATCCTTATCTATTACTTTTCTAAGTTTATTTTCTAGCATTATTTGATCTGAGGGAGTAATATTACCCCTAAAAATAGACTTCTGATGATGTTTTAAGTATTGTTTACAGATTTTAAAAACCTTAGCAACTCTGTACTTTCCAGCCTCACTAAATTCATCTGCTATATCATAAAATAAAAAAACATAATTATAATTAATTTTTTGTTTCTTACTTACCATAGAAACCCCTTATATTTTCTCTTTTAAACTAAAAGGTTTAAACTCTTTTTCTTCCACAATATACTTAATAAGTTTATACCCATCTAGCTTTATACAGTTTTTATAACTTGTTTTTCTTTTTAATCTTTTGTGCATAAAAGTTTCATTTATTCTTGTTTCAAAAGCATCAATAAAAATCTTTTTTCCTTCATCATTTAATAAAGCATAATTTAGACTTTTATCAAAATGCTTACTTACTTGAAGCCTCTTTTTACCAACCAAATCAAATATAGTTTTAAAAACTATTATAGGCTTAAAAGCTTCACTTATATCAAGACTTAAACTAAATCTTCCTTCTCTTGGAGAGTGCAAAAAGCTGATTGTTTGGTTTAGATGAGTTTCATATAAACTTGAAATAGTTTTTGTGTAAAGCAGTGTATTTCCAAAGCTTACAAGTGCATTTATAGGATTATTGGGTGGTCTTTTTACTCTTTTATTCATGACAAAATCTTCTGGTAAAAAGTATTTAAAACTATCATAAAACCGCGACCAAACTTGACCTTCTATAAAAAGTATTTGCTCAATTGTAAGCTCTTTTTCTAAAAATCTTTCAACATCACTTTTTAACCAATCAAGATAATTCTTCAACTCTTTTTTTCCATGTCTAAAATAGTGATACAAAACCTCATGAATATTTAAAGCTATGGATTTTACTACTTGTTTTGCAATAATCAATCTATTTTCAATAAAACATAAAGACTGTTTTATAGTCAAGTCTCCACTTACTAGTTGCTCTTTTGGATAAAAACTTCCGCTATAATTTCCATGATAATTAAAAAGATGTAAAGTTATCCCAGCTTTTGAAATAAAATCTAAAAACTTTGTATTGAAACTCACTTCATTCATACAATAAAGCTCTCTTGTATCTTGTATAGGAATATAAAAATTGCCTTTTTTATTCATAAAAGCAATAGAATTATCTTTTCTTTTTAATTCACCCATTGAAAATATGTATCTTGTATGATTTTTTGCCATTTGTAGCCTTTGCTTTCTTATATAAAACAGTACTCATAATAAGCACATTTTCTACACTTTGACTCAAACTTTGCTTGTGGTGGAGTGTCATGATTTATCAAAGTTTCAATTTCATTCAAAATCTTTAAAAGCTTTTTTTCACTTAACTCATCAAGTTCAATATAATGTATTTTTTTATTTTGTTTGTTTTTCTCGATAAACTCAATCTTGCCTTTTTTTATCACACCTTTTTGCTTTAATTTATAAAGATAAAGTAAAACTTGCCATTTTACAGACTCCACATCACTATCAGATTTTTTTACCTCAACCAAATAATCCCTTGTAAGCTTGTCAATTTTTATATTCTCTATACTTATTTCAGATTTTTTAGATTTTTCTTCATTTATTTCATGTAAGATTTTTCCTATTCGAACATCTTCACTATTATCTTCTAAGTTTATACGGTTTACATGAAGCCATGATTTTTTCTTACATATAAAAAAGTATGAGATTAATGTTCCATTTATATTCATCTACATCCCCAATTCATATAGCCCCTGATTTTCTTCATCATCAACCTTCAATCCCTCTTTATACTCATAAGAAATATTCAAAATTTTATAATTTTTTTCTTCTAGTGCTTGATACAAATACTTCTTTTCATAATAATGAGGTAATGAAATTGTATATTCATGGTAATCCTTACTTTCAATATCATCACTTATAAAGTCTTCATAAAGTAAATAATCATTTTTAGGAATAGTTATATCTCTTAGATCATATTTATCTTCTGATTGTTTTATTCCACAAAGTTTTTTTTGTATTTCATCATAAAAGTTATACCCATTATTAAATAATCTTTCTACTTCATTTTGAGTCTTTATATCCTCTTTAAAAAGCTCATCATAAACTATATTTAGCCACTCTACATATTTACTAAGTTCAAAATACCCATTTTCTATAGTTTTAAATGTTAATTCTAAAAGATACTCAGAACTATAAGGAAATCTTTGCTCATATCTAAAAATATATATTTCCCCTTTTTTAGATTCTACTTTTTTACGATTTACCCTACCAAACCTTTGTATTAAGGCATCTATAGGAGCATTATCTGTAAACATTATATTAAAATCTATATCTAAAGATATCTCTACAATTTGTGTAGCTATTAGAATAAAAGGTTTACCTCCATCTAACTTTTCAAATATATCTTTCTCTTTTTGATTTTTATCTCGTTTTTTAAATGTTGAGTGATAAAGTATCAAATCATTTTCATCTATTAAATAATCATCTCTTAATTTTTTATATGTATCAGTTGCACTTCTTACTGTATTTCGTATGATTAGTACATTTTTCTTTTCTTCAAACTTTTCAAGTATCAAATCAAAATTATCATCTAACTCTTCATCTATCTTAATAATCTCACTTGCTTTTTTCTCAAAAAGTTTTTCCTCTTTTATTAGTGGGTAATTTTCAATATCTAGCAACTTTTTGACTTCATTAGGTATAGAAGCACTCATAAGACAAACTTTCACATCAAATTCACAACATAGCTCTAAAAACTTTTTTATAAAACCCATCAGTTTAAAATCATAACAATGAATCTCATCTATTATGACAATAGAGTTCAAATAGTTTTTAGTAGCAATATTAAATCTACCGATATTTATAAAAAACTTTAAAAGTGAATCTATAGTAGAAACAGTAACTGGCTTTGAAAAGTTTTTATTAAATGTTATCTCACTTTTAAAAAAATCATCTACTACTCCATGTTCTTCTTTATATTCTTTTTCCAAATATAACTTTGAAGAAGAATGAATAAGTCCACACTCTTTTTTACCAAAAAGTGTAGTAATTCTTTCATATAATTTATTTGAAGTTACTTGTGTTGGAAGAGTATATATTATCTTAGAGTTTTTATCATAGAGATTTTTTATTGACCAAAGAAGTGAGCCCTCAGTTTTTCCCTCTCCTGTTGGAATTTCTACTAAAACACTATTTTTACAGTTTGATAAATCTTTCTGAAAACCTCTTAATCTCTCAAAAGATAAATTAGATATAAAACTCTCTTTTGTAGGAATATTATTAAAATAAGTGCTAGGTAAAAAACTATTACTAAATCTTGCACTTGCTAACCAGTCTGCTAGATTTAGTATACCGCTACAGTATGTATATAATATTCTTAGTTTATGATTTTTATTTATATATTTTAAGTCACTATCCATACTATTTATTTCATTTGAAATATCATTTTCTATTTCAAAATCAAATTTATATAAACACTCTTTTTTTAAGTATTTTTCATAAACATTTTTATACCCATAAAAAAACACTTCGGCTACATCTAAAAAACTATATTTAACTTTTTTTACATTATATGGGAGTAAAGTATGATGAGTTAAACAAAGTATCATTAAAAGATTTATATAACTATCATGTTCTCCATTTATATCAAACTCATCAAAAGTAGATAAAACACTTGCAGAATATAAAGAGTGATAAGATTTACTACCATTATTAATAGTACTTTGAAATTCTTTTGTAGCCTTGCCTATATCATGAAAATAAGCACTAAAAAAAATCAAATCTAAGATTTTATCTTTATCCCAGCCACTTATTTTAGAAACTTTTTCAAGTGAACTTTCATCTATTAAATTAAGTGATTCTTCTATTACCCAGTTTGTATGTTCCTCTAAAGTTTGAATAGATACAATTTTCCCATCTACTTGTAACTTTTTAGCTAAAATTTCCATTAGTAAAACATCACTTTATTTTCAAGTTCATTATCTATAAAAGTTTTTACTTCATCTTGAAACTCTATTTCACAGTTTAAATATTCAACTTGATTAAACTCATAATCTTTTTTAGATTCTTTAGAAATTCTTTTATTCTTTTTATCAAAACCTATAAACTTTGTAGGTGTTATATTTAATATAGGGAACTCTATATTTTTGTGTAAATCTTTTATAAATGATTTATATTTTATCCCTTTATCTAAAAATACACTGTTTATTTTATTAGTATCATTTTTAGTTAGTTCTATCTGTTTTATATTCTTTATTTCTATAAGTTCATCATCCATACCTAAAGATGGAGTATTTTTAGGCTTATTTAGATTTTCAAGAATCTCATTATAAAACTCTTCATCTTCTATTTTTAAATAAACTAAATAGCTTGGTAAAAACAGTTTATCCCTCCTCACTACAGAAAAGTCTTTTCTTTTTCCCTTTTCTAGTGGTTTTAGAGTTTTATATCTCCATAAATCTTTAGCTTTCCCTTTTATCTCATTTATAACAATAGAGATTTCTAT
Source organism: Campylobacterota bacterium (assembly GCA_051746405.1). Classification (GTDB taxonomy): domain Bacteria; phylum Campylobacterota; class Campylobacteria; order Campylobacterales; family Arcobacteraceae; genus Arcobacter_B. The sequence goes on along the minus strand of JBNJFB010000012.1, from coordinate 14,714 downwards.
CAACTCTTTATCCAAAATCTCAAAAAACTCTTTTTGAGATTTTAAAGAGATATTACAAAGCATACCTATTAAAGTAGTTTTAGGAGGTGCTAAAAAACTTTTATGATAAGTTCTAAAAAAAGGTATTCTATATGAGTTTACAAGTCCTTGTATCTCAAATCTTATAACTTTCATTATTTACTCTTTAAAAGATTTTTATACTCTTGTAGTGCTTTTGATACAGTTGTAACATTTTCAAACTTTTCTTTTATCTCATCTTCATTGTTAAATATCCCTTTTGATATACCAATTGTTAATTTTTCCACATCATTTTCTTCTATAGTTTCTAAAATGTTTTCAATGTTTATATTACCCTCACTGTCTACATCAAGACTATTTAATAAAAATGGGTTTCCAGTTTTTTGATGTGATATTACAATAAATTTAGGTGAAATATCTTCTAAATTTCTTGATTGTTTTGCTCCACCATTAAAGTTTTTAACAGCATCTAAAAATATATTTAATCTATGATTTTTTTCATCAACATTAAGTATTTCACTTATATCATATGTATATTCATCTACTTCATTCCCTATATGAGAGATATTTACCATAATATTACCTCTCATAAAATTTAATGTATCAACTTCTATTTGTACTATATTTCCACTTTTTTCATTCTCTTTTTTAGGTTTTTGTTTTCTAGTAAGATAATCATATTCACCCTTATAAGGTAAAATTGAAATAAGTGGAGTAACTTTTATAGGAGACCATCTTCGACCACCACTTGGGAACATATATCCAAATAAATCCAGATCAACAAATTTTTTAAAAGCTTTTTCTTTTACATCTTTTAATTTCTTATCAAGATCAATATATTTACCATTCTCATCTCTAAATGTTGGTTCACCTTTCTCACTTACTTCTGTTATTCTTTCTCCTAATTGATGTAAAGTCTCTTTAAAATATCTTCTTAAGGCTTGTCCAGATACATAAGCAAACTCTTCACCATTTGCACTAGAGGTTTTTTTCATTTCTGTTATATTTCCACCTGTTCCTTCACTACCATTTAATGATGCTAAATTTACTTTTGTTATATATGCGATATTTAAAAACATTTTATTTCCCTTCTTTTTTCATTTTATTTCTATAATTAGTAGCTTTGTATTTATCAATTGCATAAATTGCAATATAATCCCTTACTATTTCCCATTCATTTTCTAAAACATTTAAAACTTCTTCTAAAGATTCATTAAACTCTTTTGAAAACCTAGCTTTTTCTTCATTTTTTAAACTTGCAAACTTTAAGTCTTTAAAATATGATAATAATTGTTTATAATTTTTCACATTTCTAAGTTTAAAAAGTAAATCTTTATCTCCTAATTGCGCACAAAAATACCCTATTGAATCCCCTAATATTTTTGATTTTTCATGAATATTCATATTTTTTTCTCCCATTATATTTTTTAAATAAAGTTTTTCGAACTCATATAAACCTTTTCCAAAAGATTTTGCTTGTTGATTTTTTAAAATATTAAAACTTATCAAGTAGTAATATTTTCTTAGTTCTTTAAACTCTAATAATCCTTTACACCACTTTTGATAATTTACATTTACCTCTTTAGGACCTTGTGACATAGATAAAGTTACAAAGATATCTGCAAAATAAGTAAATAGCTCAGCCTCTTTTATCTTTTCAAAAAATCTTATAAGTTGATATGCTTTTGTATATTCATTTAAAGATTTTTTGAAAGTTCCATCCTCAACATATGTTACAAATGTAATCTCTTGAAGAGCATTATAAATTCTCTCTTTAAGTTTTTTCCTTTTTTTATTTGCTTTTTCATACTCCTCTTCTATATGAGAAATTTTAGAAAATAGATACATAAAAAATTTCAATTCAAACTCTACATCACTTTTTGAAATATAAAAGTATGGATTAAATATATCGTCTTTTACTAATTGGTCTTTAAAATTAATATTTGAAGTTGTCGTTATAAGTTTTTCATTTTTATCTCTAAAAGATATTTTTTCATCACTAATTTGCAAATCATATTTAAAAATATCAAGAGCTTCAAAATTTGAAGAGTTTGGATAGATAAAGAATGAATAGTTAAAATAGTGTTGTACCTTTGTACCAAACCAATATATTAAAGCTTCCCATTTATCAATATTGTATTTTTTAGATATTTTTACCATATCATGAAAGCTTTTCTGACCATCTTCAAAATTATGAATAGAAGAGTTTAAAACTAAAAAATCACCTTTTACTAAATAAGATGAGAACCTTTCTATATGTTTATCTAAAGTTGATAGTACATAAACTTCTTTTTTTGATTTATCATAATAACACTTTTCAATTTTGAAATCATCTTTATCATGATTATCATATTTTGATTTGTATAATTCCTCTTTTTTAAATAGTTCTTTTTGAGATATTCCTAAATCATTTATATGAACTTTTATTAAAGAGTTTTTAGAATCATTACTACCACCATTTTTTATATTGATTTTATTGGTTTGTGTAAACTGTTTTTGTTTCATATCAAAAAATATTCTTTTATTTTTTTCATTAAAACTAACAATTTTTTTATCTTTTAAAAACTTATTTAAAACCTCAAAATATATTTTTTCATTTTTATATTTTAATTTTAAATAATCACTTTGAAACTCTAATTCTATATCAAAATTATTCTCTTTTAAAAACCGATATAAATTTACTATGCCATTATTAAAAAATACATCTTTTACCGTAAATTTTTTAAAAATTACTTTATCTTCTGGAGTAACATCAAATAAACTTTCTTGAATTAATTCCATATACAAAACCCTCCGCCATAACTCTGTTTTTCACCAAGTCCACAAGAAAGTGCAACAAATGCTAGTTTTTGACTTATATCATCTTCATTTGGTACTATTTTAAACTTATTTCCAAAGAGTCTTACTCTTATGCTTTTATCATCATTTATCTTTTTCATAAAATATATTGATTGTGGTTTTTGATTTTTGATTTCTAGTAATTGAATAAAGTTTTGTGTTGGTTTTAGTTTTTCATTATAAAAGTTTTCATATTTTTTTAAAAGATTATCTTGTAGTTGTTTTTGAAGTTTTAAGATATCTCCATCTTTATCTACTGTCCAAAATATTGATTTGTTATTTTCATCTTTTACAGTTGTAATAGTTGGGGTTATTGTATATAGTTCACTTATAAAAATTTGTTTTACGACTTTTTTTGTTGTTTGTAGTACTTGAAAAAAACTGTTGTTTACATTTTCTCTTAATATTTTTTGAAGTTTATAAATAAACTCTTCATCCAATGAGCGAATTATAAACTCATAGGTGTTTCCCTTTTTGTATAGTTTATCTTTTTCTATTGGGTAAAAGTTCCCAAAACAATAGTTTTTGAAGTTTTTTTCTTCATGAAGTTTTTTTAATTGCTCATCTTTTGTGAAACAATAATTTATATAGCTAGATATGATATCAAAACTACTATTTAATTCAATATCTTTTTTAATATATGCCAAGCATTTTAGTTCAAAATATTTCATACTGACTCCTAATAAAATATTATTACTATAATACTCTTTTATATTTTAAAGTCAGATAATAATAAATTAATCTATATAATTTTTTCTATATTCAAAAAGATATTCCCAAACCTTCTTTGAGGTTTGAAGGTTTGGGTATTAGTAGGTCAGTAAATGTTTTATATTTACATTTTTACATCTGTGAGATATATTCAGCTAGTGCTTCTATTTCTTCATTAGTTTTTGTAGATACTTGTCCTTTCATTACGCCTTTCATAGCTCCACCGTAACTTCCGTCTTTGTATCCATTTAGGGCTTTGATTAGTTTCTCTTTATCCCATCCTTGGATTATTTGTGATGCGTTAAGTGCTTTTTTCTCACCATTTTGTCCATGACATGTTGCACAGCTTGCATATAGGGCTTTTGCATCTATTGATTTCTCTTCATTTGTTGTACTTCCTGCTACAGCTTTGATTGCTTCATTTGTCTCTTTTTTTACATTGTCTATTGTCTTTTGTGTCTCTTGAACTGCTTCATCTACACTTTTTTTAACCTCAGGCATAGTCTCTTCTACTACTTTTGAAGCTTCATCTACTGTCTTTGATGCCTCTTGTACAACTTCTGATGTTGTATTTGATACCTCATCTTTTATCTCTTGGGCTGTATTTGCTACACTTTCTTGTATATTCTCTTCTTGTGCTTGAGCTTTTGTATCTTCTACTTTTTTAGTAGTTTCTTGGGCTACTTCTGTAGCTTGTGACTCTTGCTCTTTTGGTTTTTCATCTGTACATCCAACTAAAAGTAGCACTGCTACAGCTGAACTGATTAATACTTTTTTCATGTTGTAAATCCTTTTTTGAAGTTTGGTATTTTATTTTTCCATTGTATAACAATTGTGATTAATTATAAATATATAACTAAAAACTATCTAAAAAGATATTTTAACATCTGCTCTTGGATTTTATTGGCTTGTGCTATTGCATACATTCCAGCTTGCATTGCTATTTGTAGTCTATTTAGGTTCATAACCTCTTTTGCATAATCAACATCTCTTATAGTTGACTCACTTGCTCTTAAATTTGTCTGTGTAGTCATCATATATCGAACAGATGATTCCAACTGATTTTGCGTTGAACCAAACTGGGCTCTAAAACCGTTTAGTTTACTCAAGGCTTTATCAATCTCTTCTAAATTATTTGAAGCAACTGTTCTTGTCAAAGCATTATTACCAAGGGATTTTAAAGCTGCTATATTTAATCCTGCTGTATTAGACTGAACACCTTGCATATTTATTGTATCACTTGCTGCATCTCCGATTTGAAAGCTTAAGTCATCTGAAATACTATTGTCTATTTTACTTTGTTGTAGTAGGTTTATTCCATTATAGTTTGTTTGGTTTGCTATATTATCAAGCTGTTCAAGCAACTTATTTATATCTTTTCTTATGGCTTCTCTTCCATCATCACTTGTAGTATCAGTACTTGCTTGTATAAGCTTTGTTTTTACAATATCTAAGATATTTGATTGTTCTGCCATTGCTTTATCTGCTATTTGAGTTAAGGAGATAGCTGAGTTTGCATTTTTGATACCTTGTGCCATTGAGTTAGCTTGGGTTCTTAGATTATCTGCTATTGCTAATCCAGATGGGTCATCACTTGCTTTATTTATTCTAAGTCCACTTGATAGTTTTTCTAGTGATTTATTATAGAGTTTGCTATTTAAGCTATAGTTTTCATATGCTACAAATGAAGCGATATTTGTATTTAATCTCACAGCAAACTCCTTTTTTTATATTATCCCATCTTTAAGATTAAACAATTCTTAAATTTAGTTTAATTATGAAGTAAGCATAAAAAAAGCCACCTTTTAAAGTGGCTTATATGTAAAAGTGAAATCATCCTTGTAGTCAATTTTTACTTGACCACCTTTTTTAAGCTTACCAAAGAGTATCTCATCGGTTAGTACATTTTTGATTTTATCACTAATAACTCTATTAAGAGGTCTTGCTCCCATATTTTTATCATAGCCTAAGTTTGCTAACTCTTTTTTAGCTTTTGGAGTTATTGCTATTTTTATATTTTTATCACTTAGTTGCTCTTCTAGTGTTGCTACAAACTTACCTGCTATTTTTGCAACCACTTCTATACTTAGAGGTTCAAAAGAGACCATATTATCAAGTCTGTTTCTAAACTCAGGTGCAAAAAACTTATTAACAGCTTTGTTTTCATTTAGATTTTCATCTTTTGCAAATCCCATTACATTTGCTTCTGTAGCTCCTAAGTTTGATGTCATAATCAAAATTACATTTTGAAAGTCAGCTTTATTTCCACTATTATCAGTTAGCTCTGCATTATCCATTACTTGAAGTAGTATAGACATCAAATCAGGATGTGCTTTTTCAATTTCATCAAGTAAAAGTACTGTATGTGGATGTTTTCTAATAGCTTCAGTTAAAAGTCCACCTTGCTCAAAGCCAACATATCCAGCAGGAGCTCCTATAAGCCTTGAAATTGTATGAGCTTCCATATACTCACTCATATCAAATCTCTCAAAATGAACTCCAAGTTGAGTTGATAACTCTTTTGCAACCTCTGTTTTACCAACACCTGTAGGTCCTGTAAACAAGAAACTTCCAATAGGTTTTTTATCAAGTCCAAGCCCTGCTTTGTTTCTTTTTATAGATTGGGAAACTACACTTATTGCATTATCTTGTCCAAATACTCTTTTTTGCATATTTTTCTCTAAATTTCTAAGTAGTGTAATATCTGATTTTGTAGCACTTTTTGCAGGTATATGAGCCATTTTTGCTACTGTTTGCTCAACATCTTTTTGACCAACTGTTATATTATTTTTTGTTTTTGTTTTTACTGTTGCTAATCCTATTTTTTTAGATGCACCAACCTCATCAATAACATCAATAGCACAATCAGGTAAAAATCTATCAGTGATATACTTTTGGCTTAGTTCAACTGCACTTTGTATAGCTGTTTTAGTATATTTTATTCCATGGAACTGTTCATATTTAGACTTTAATCCCTCTAAAATAGTTATAGCATCTTCAACGCTTGGCTCTTCTATATCAACCTTTGCAAATCTTCTACTTAGTGCTTTATCTTTAGAAAAGTCATTTCTAAACTCAGAAAAAGTTGTAGCACCTATACATCTTAGTTTTCCACTTGCAAGCATTGGTTTTAGTATATTTGAAGCATCCATTGCACTTCCACCAACACTTCCAGCACCTACTATTGTATGAATCTCATCAATAAATAAAATAGCATTTGGAATACTCTCTATCTCTTTTAAAAGTGATTTTAATTTTTTCTCAAAATCACCTCGATATTTTGTTCCTGCTATCATTGAACCCATATCAAGTGAATATATCTTTGCATCTTCTAAAAACTCAGGAACTTGAGCATTTGCTATTTGCAAAGCTAAACCCTCTGCAATAGCTGTTTTACCAACACCTGGTTCACCTACTAAAATAGGATTATTTTTCTTTCTTCTTGATAATATCTCTACAACTCTAGCTATTTGAGTATCCCTTCCTATTACAGGGTCAATCTCACCTTTTTTTGCTAAATCCACTAACTGGGTACTATTTTTTTCTAAGACCTTATTATCTTTTGAAGAAGATAGTGATGCTTCATCCTCCTCTTCTTCCTCTTCATTTATCTCTTTGTGTGAAATCTCTTCAAGTATATCAACTCTTTGAATTCCTAACTTTTTTAAAAGATATGATGCATATGACTTCTCATCTTTTAAAAGTGCAGCAAACATATCTTCCACATTTGCATTTTTTTTGCCACTTGTTTGGGTATGAGCTACCATATACTCAATAGTTGATGTTAGTGATACAGTCTCTATTGGGTCATCTTTAACACCATTTGGCAATACAGGAGTATTCTCATCTATATACTTTTTTGTATCATCAAATAGCTTAGTTGTATCAACTCCTAAGTCTGTAAAAAGATTTTCAATAGTCTCATCATGCAACAACATTAAAAATATATGCTCACTTGTTAAATACTCATGTTTACTACTTCTTGCATAACTAACCGCTTGTGCAAAAATATTTCTTAATTGTTTACTTATCATTTTTTACTCTTCTTCCATAATAGCTTTTAAGGGAAAGCCTTTTTCTCTTGCCATACTTTTAACTTGAGAGACTTTAGTGGCTGCTATTTCATGTGTATAAACACCACAAACTGCCCTACCTTTATTGTGAATATTTATCATTACTTGTGACGCCTCATCTATACTTTTTCTAAAAACTTTTACTAATACATCTATAACAAAATCCATAGTTGAGTAATCGTCATTTAATAATAAAACTTTATATTTCTTCGGTTCTTCTAAGTCTAGTTCGTTATCCAACTCTATTTCTATTTCATTACCCACATCAAACCTTTTTTTGATAAAATATTATTTTAAATTTAAACTACTAAAATTATACCAAAAAAGAAATTATATGAAAAAACAGAATAAACAAAATACAATATTTATAACAGCTACAAATACAGATGTTGGCAAGACATACGCTTGTGAAAAATTTCTTAGATTTTTTGCAAAGCAAGGTTTAAAAGTTGGATATTTTAAACCTTGTGAGACAGGTGTGGTTGATAAACCTGTGGATGGGATGAAGATGTTAAATTTAGTAAAAGAGCTAAATCCTGCATTTAATGTAACTATTAATGAAGTTGTTCCTTATCAGTTTAAACTTCCAGCTGCTCCATATGTAGCAAAAGAAGATAAAAATATTAGTTTAGATTTTTTAGTAAAACAAAAAGAGTATTTAGAGTCTTTATGTGACATTTTAGTTATTGAAGGAGCAGGTGGTCTTATGGTTCCTATTCTTGAAGAGTTTTATATAATAGATTTAATAAAAAGGTTTAAAAGCAAAGCTATTTTAATCACCCCTTCTAAACTTGGTTGTATAAATGACACTTTGCTTTCAATTGAAGCTTTACAAAATAGAGATATTGAGTTTGAGTTTTATATAAATCTATATGAACATAAAGATAGTTTCAATGAAGTTTCAAAACCATTTTTAGAAAAAAAATTCAAAAAATTAAACTTTTTACATGAACTATAAAAAAAGCTTAAATTACTTTAAGAATTCAAAAAAATTCAAAAAAATTTGAAAATTTCAAATTTTTTATTAAATTGAAGCTTTTAAATTTTTTATTAAAGCTTCAATTTGTACATTTATTTTACATAATTTAACACAACAAACCCCATTTTTTGGTACAATAATTACAATATAAAATTAAACTTAAATAAAATTAGTATTTTATTTTATATTAAAACAATTCATTTTAAATGATGTATAACTTTCACATCGTTTTAATAAGTTCTTGCAAACTTAAAAACAAAAGCTATAAGCACAACACAAAAGAAAGGCAAACCAATGATGACTTCTGCAATAGATTTATCTAAGTTAACAGCAAATGATGACTTAACACCAGTACTTGGTGGATATTGGCCTGGTATTCAAATTTACTACCCACCAATTAAGTATAACCCTCTAGATGGAACATATGAAAGTATGGAACAAGCTAAGTTAAGATTACAAAAACATGCTTATAAGACAAAAGCACACACTGTACTTTTTGACTTAGAAGATGGTTGTAGACAAAAAGCTATGAGTAGAGAGCTTCTTATTCAAGAACTTCCAAAGTTTCCAGAAAGAAACTTCCAGATTGCTTTAAGAATTAATCCATTTAGAACTGATGAGTATGAAGAAGATCTAAAAATGATTAAACAAATTCATAAATATATAGATGTAATTGTATTAGCAAAAGCGGGTGAAGTTTATGGTTCAGCTGAGATTAGAGACTTATCTTCTTGGTTAGTTTCTATTGGAAGTAATTTAACTATTCAACCAATTATTGAGCACCCAAAATCACTAGAGATAGCTGATAGATTAATGGAGCACTCAACAGTTAAACATCTTGTATTTGGTATTCATGACTTTTCAAAAGCAATGGCTTATAAAATCACTCCTGAAAGATGGATTGATGAGTTAGAGACATTTTTCAATATGCTTACAATGGAAGCTAGAATTAAAGGTACAGGTGTAATTGGAGGGGTTGAAGTACTACTAACACCACACTCATTACCTGATAACTGTTTGGAGAAAAAAGATATTAGAAGATGGTTAGATTTACATGGCGATGATGCATCAAGACATGTTTACTCTCATGCTAGAAGAGAGTGTGCTATGGGTCTTACAGGTAAGCAAGTTATTACTCCTAATCATATTAATGTATGTAAAGTTGCATTTACACCATCACCTCAAGAGATTGAGCATGATGTTTCAGTATTAAAAGCAGCAATTGAAGCAGATGCATTATTAAGTGGTGCTATTAGATATAACGGTGAGATGCTAGATCCTCCGATGTTTGGTAAAGCACTACAAAATATCTTAAGAGCTTATGCACTAAGAGCATTACCAAAAGAGCATGAGCTGTTTGCATTAACAGTATTAAATAAAATGCCAATTCATACATTTAAAGAAAACTGGCCTTACGGTCAAATTTAATAAGGAGTTTACAAATGAGTTCAAACATTAATATTGAAGTACCAGAATTTCTAAACATAGGTGTTGCTTGTACATCAGCTCACGTAGGAACTGATAAAGAGAACAACACAGCTATGATTATTGAAGATGATAAGCTTGGTACTGATGAGATTACATACAAAGACTTAGCAACTAAGTCTGACCAGGTTTGTAACTTCTTGTCAAAAGAGTTAGGATTTGAAGCAAGAGATAGGGTTTTAGTTTGTTTAAAAAACTCTCTTGCTTACCCTATCTCATTCTTTGGTGCAATTAAAGCTGGGATTATTGCTGTACCTACTTCTACACTACTTAGTGGTTCAGAGGTTAAGTATTTAGCAGAAGATTCACAAGCTAAAGCTATTGTTATGAGTGCAACTATGTATGAAAACTTAACTCCATACTTAGAAAATGTTGATAATCTAAAAACTATTATTGTAGCTGGAATTGATAGTGTTGATGAGTTATATGTGCCAAAAGGTATACAAGTTTTCTCTTTAAACAAGATTTTAGAACAAACAAGTACTGAACCAAACCACTATAAATCAAAATCAGGGGAGCCTGCTTATTTAGTATATACATCAGGTACAACTGGTTATCCAAAGGGTGTTTTACACTCTCATAGGTCACTTACAGGTAGAACTCCTGCTACAAAATATTGGTTTAACTTTAAAGAGAATGATAGAATAATGCACTCAGGTAAGTTCAACTGGACTTATGTATTAGGTTCTGCACTAATGGACCCACTTTACAATGGTCATGCAGTAATTGCATACGAAGGTGCAAATGACGCTTCTACGTGGATTGAATTAATTAAAAAACATAAGTGTACTATCTTTATTGGAGTACCAACTATTTATAGACAGATTATTCAAAAAACAAATTATACTATTGAAGATTGCCCTACTTTAAGATACTGCATGAGTGCAGGAGAGCATTTATCTGATGAGATGCTTCAACTTTGGAAAGAGAGATTTAAGCAAGATATCTATGAAGCTATTGGTATGAGCGAGTGTTCATACTATATCTCTCACTCTATAAATAACCCAATAAGACCTGGAAGTGCTGGATTTGTTCAGCCAGGACATATAGTAAAACTTCTAAATCCAGAGACTTTAGAAGAAGTTGGTGTTGAAGAAGAGGGAATGATTTGTATAGGTGAAGATGACCCTGGACTATTCTTAGAGTACTGGCAGCTTGAAGAAGAGACAAGAAAAGCTAGACACAATGGCTACTTCTTTACAGGTGATTATGCTAAAAAAGACAAAGATGGATATATCTGGTTTATAGGTAGAAAAGATGATATTATCAATACATTTGGATTTAGAGTATCACCGCATGAAATTGAAAGAGTTGTAAAAACCCATGATTTAGTTGCAGATTGTGTTGCATTTGGTTTAGAAGTTGGACCAAATAAAACTCTAGTAGCAATTGCTGTAATTGGACACAAAGATTTAACACAAGAGCAAGAACAAGAGATATTGAAATTTTCTCAAGATAATCTAGCAAAATATAAAGCACCTAAAGAGATCTTTAGCATGAAAGACTATCCAAGAACAAAAAATGGAAAAGTCTTAAGAAAACAACTAGTTAAAAATCTACATGAAGTATATAATGCTCAAGAAAATGGCGAAGAGCTTATTGAGTATAAGGCTAGAAGATCAATGCTATTTGTACCATCATATAATAAGCAAAATATCGAAAAAGCAAAAACTGTATTAGCAGATACTGTAATTTTTGATTTAGAAGCTATTTTACATGAACAAAGAGTTGTTGGTAGAGATACAATTAAAAAAGTTTATAAAGAACAAGGCTCTAAGTTTGGTGAAAGTGAAAGAGTACTTAGAATAAATAATCTAGGAAGTGAAGATTTAAAACTTGATTTAGAGTTAGCAAAAGAGATTGAGCTTGATGGTTTACTTTTCTCTAAAATTGATTGTAAAGAGGATGTTTTAGAAGCTGCTAAACTAATCGATGAAGTTAATCCAGAGTTATCATTAATGATTATGATTGAAACTCCTATTTCAGTACTAAATATTCAAGAGATTTGTGCAGCAAGCAGTAGAGTTGATGTTGTAGTTGTTGGTTCAAATAAACTAGCTAACAGACTTCAAATAGATATCAAAAAAGGTTCAAAAGCTATGTTTAACTACCTATCGCAAATTGCACTTGCTGCAAAAGCATATGGTAAAACAGTTATAGATGGACCACACTTTGATGTTCATGATGAGTTTGCTTGTGAAGACTCAACAAAAGATGCATTTAACTTAGGATTTGATGGTAAATCTTTAATTCACCCTGTACAAATTGAGTACATCAATGATATCTTTACTCCAAAACAGAGTGAAATTGAAGATTATGAGAAGATGATTGCAGCTTATGAAAAAGCTAAGCAAGATGGTAAAGAAGTAATTATGCACAATAATAAGCTTGTTGATGGTTCAAAAATCAAATGGGCTAAGAAAAGAATTACTTTATATGAAACATACAAATCTTTAGGTCAAAACCTATTTGGTAAATAAGGAGAATTAAGTGTCTAAAATAAATATAGGAAACTTTTTTGAAGACTTCTCAATGGGTCAAAAAATAGTTCACCCACTACCTAGAACAATAAGTGAAGGTGATGTATCTTTATACATCGCTTTTACAGGTTCTAGATTTGCCCTACACTCTTCAGATGTAGTGGCAAAGCAAATGGGATATGAAAAAAGACCTATTGATGATGTACTGATGTTTCACCTAACTTTTGGTAAATCAGTACAAGATATCTCTTTAAATGCAATTGCAAACTTAGGTTATGCGGAGATATCATTCCCAAATCCAGTTTACATAGGTGATACTGTAAGTATGACCTCTACTGTAATTGGACTAAAAGAGAACTCTAATGGAAAAAGTGGAGTTGTTTATGTTCACTCTATTGGTGTAAATCAAAATGATAAAGAGGTATTAAACTTCAAAAGATGGGTAATGGTTCATAAAAAGGACAAAACTACAACTTCTGGAATTAAAGAGATTCCACAGTTTAAAGAGTCAACTCCTATTTGTGAAGAGATTAATATCCCTGAAATAAAATGTGTTGATACTAATGCATCTGGTGGAGAGTTCTTTTTTGAAGATTATGAAAAGGGTGAAAGATTAGATCACCCTGAGGGTATAACAGTTGATAATAGTGACCATACTTTAGCAACAAAGCTTTATCAAAACAATGCAAAAGTACATTTTAATGACCATATGATGAAGTCAACTCCTATGGGTGAAAGGCTTATGTATGGGGGAATCGTTATCTCAATTGCAAGAGCTATTTCATTTAATGGGCTACAAAATGCCCAATGGATGTATGCTATAAACAGTGGAGCTCATGCAAACCCAACTTATGCAGGTGATACTATCTATGCTTATACGGAAGTAATTGATACAATTGAGCATAAAAGAGATGATATTGGGTTATTAAGATTAAGAACAGTTGCTCTTAAAAATCAAAAACCCCAAGAGATTGAGTCACCAAAAGGTGAAGATGGTAAGTACTTAAAAAATGTAGTACTTGATTTAGATTACACTGTTGTAATCCCAAAGAAAAAAACAAAAAAATAATAACTAAACTAAATAAAAGGAATTTAATATGACACACCCTAATGAAGCACTATTTGAATCTGGAAAAAGTTTACCAATTATTCCAACTTGTGAGCACTTTGCAGGAAGCGAAAAGCTAATCAAAAAAGGTTTTGAAATGCAAAAGAAGCTTGGACCTGTTTTTGATATTACTTGTGATTGTGAAGATGGAGCAGAAACTGGTAAAGAAGTTGAACATGCAGAGATGATTGTAAGAGTTGTAAACTCTGAGGAGAATCCATATGGTATGGCAGGGACTAGAATCCATGACCACTCTCATCCAGATTGGAGACAAGATGTTGATATTTTAGTTCCAGGTGCTGGTGAAAAATTAGCATATATTACAATACCAAAATCAACTTGTTATGAAGATGCAAAAACTCAAGTTGAATATATTCAAAAAGTGGCTAAAGAGTCTGGAATTACAAGAGAGATTCCTATTCATGTATTAATTGAGACTCATGGAGCATTAAAAGATGTTGAAAAAACAGCAACACTACCATGGATACAAGTATTAGACTTTGGTTTAATGGACTTTGTTTCAGGTTACCAAGGTGCAATTCCAGCGATTAACATGAGAAGTCCAGGTCAATTTGACCACAGATTAATCAGTGCTGCAAAAGCAAAAGTTGCTCAAGCTGCAATTCAAAACAATGTAATTCCAGCACACAACGTAACACTTGATTTAAAAAATCCTTACCAAACTTACAAAGATGCACAAAGAGCTAGAAATGAGTTTGGATTTATGAGAATGTGGTCAATTTACCCAACACAAGTTCAAGCAATTGTTGATGCTATGAAACCTGACTTTACAGAGTTAGAAGCTGCACAAAATATTTTAATCAAAGCTCAAGATGCAGACTGGGGACCAATTCAGTATGCAGGTGAGTTACACGATAGAGCTACATATAGATACTTCTGGGAGTTAGTTCAAAGAGCTAAATTATCAGGTGGTAAAATATTAGAAGAAGCAGATAAAAGATTCTTTTCTTAAAACCTAAAGGCATTTGCCTTAGGTTATTCTAATCATAAATTCTACTAAA
>JBNJFB010000011.1:0-57317 GCA_051746405.1 Campylobacterota bacterium | reverse complement strand
TGAGTGTGAATCAATAAATAGTGTAGCAGGATGCTTTAGAGAACTTATACTAAAAGCAAATGAGAAGTATAACCAAAAAGTAGTAGTACTAATAGATGAGTATGATAAACCAATCTTAGATAATATCACAAATACCCAAGTAGCAAAAGAGATAAGAGATGGACTAGTAAACTTTTATAGTGTTATAAAAGGCTCAGATGAGTTTCTAAGGTTTGCATTTTTAACAGGAGTTAGTAAGTTTACAAAAACTTCTATTTTTAGTGGATTAAATAATATGGAAGATATATCTATGCATCCAGATTTAGCAGATATATGCGGATATACTCAAAATGATGTGGAAACAACCTTTGAACCATATTTAGAAGATGTGGATATGGTTAAACTAAAAAGATGGTATAACGGATATAATTTCTTAGGTAGTGATATGTATAATCCCTTTGATATACTAAAGTTTATAAGAAATAATAAACAGTTTGCAAACTACTGGTTTGAAAGTGGAACACCAACATTTTTAATGGACTTAATAAAAGAACAAAACTATTTTTTACCAAATCTTTCAAATCTAGTTGTAGGAGAACAACTACTAAATAGCTTTGATATCGAAAACTTAGACTTAGAAGTGGTACTTTATCAAGCTGGGTATTTGACTATTGATAAAGTAGAGGTAAATATTTTTGAAGCGTATGAATATCACCTAAAAATACCAAATATGGAAGTAAAACAGTCTTTTAATGATGTTATTATAAAAGAGGTATATAAAAGTAGTGAAAATATTATGCAATCAAAAACAAATATCTATAAAAGCTTACTTCAAAAAGATATAGAGTCATTAAAAAATTCATTAGTATCAATATTTGCATCAATACCATACCAAAATTTTACAAAAAATGATATACAAATATATGAAGGCTTTTACGCAAGTGTACTATATGTATATCTGCAAAGCTTAGGATTAGATATCATAGGTGAAGATGTTACAAATAAAGGTAGAATTGATTTAACTATTAAAATGCAAGATGTTATATATATCTTAGAGTTTAAGGTAGATGGAAAAGAGGATGAAGCACTAACTCAAATAAAAAATAGAAAATACCATGAGAAGTATTTAGGTGAGAAAAAAGATATATATCTTGTAGGAATTGAGTTTGATAGCAATGAGAAAAATATAAGCAGTATAAAGTGGGAGAGGTATTAAGATGTGGGAGTGAAGTTTTAACCCCACCTTTTTGGAACTATTTTCTTAACTTTTGAATCATTGTTTTTTTAAGTCCTGTAAGTGATACTATAGTATCGTCATCTATACCTTTTGCGATACAGTTTTGGGCTATATTTATTTTTTCTTTTTCCATTCCTTTTTCCATTCCTTTTTCCATTCCTTTTTCCATTCCTTTTTCCAATCCTTTTCTTTCAGCAGTTTTGAGAGCATTGAGTTCATCAAACTCCTTAAGAGTTATATAGTCATATACTTCCATCTCTTTTTTATTCCACATGGTTTGAGTAGCGATTTCAAATGCTTCTTTAAACTCTATAATTGTTTCATATTGCATAGGGATTACATTTAAGTTTGAAGCATTTTTTAAAAAGTAAATCCATTTGTCCAATACACTATCAAGCCCTTCAAGTTCCTTTGTAAACTTAGGAAGCTCTATAAAGCTAAACTCAAAATCTTCTAAATCTTGTGTTTGTGTTTCTGTATTTATAATAAGATGTCGTGAAATATAGTTTTTATTCTCAAATATATTGAAGTTTAAAATTCCTATAAAATAGACTTTTTTAAGTTGTGTATAGTTGTTTCCTTTTGGAAGCTGTTCTATATAAGCTTTTGATGTATAGTACAAACTTCTTTTAGTAAAATCACCCAAATCCTTTTTTTGCATTTCGACTAAAAAGGTATCACCATTTTTATTTGTTGCTTTGATGTCTAATATTGTTTCTTTTAGTTCAGGTATCTTTGGAACTTGATAAGGATTTGCCAAAGAAACATTTACGATTTCAAATTCATTTTTAAAATCAAGTACTGAGTTTAAAAAAGAGATTAAGATATTTTTATGTTTATCATTTCCAAAAATCTTTTTAAAAGCCAAATCATTTGTAGGGTCTGCAAATCTCATTAAAAATCCTTTTGAACATTTTGAAGTAATTGTAACATTTTAAGCCTAAAGGTTAAAATATTCATTATTAGGTATTTTTATTTGTCGCCCATTGAGAGCTTCTTGCATAGCATTATTTATTACCAACTGATACTATGCAATCTTTTAAAATATCAGGTTTGGATATATTTAGATGTAGGTTTTCTATCTTGTATTTTTTGTATAGCTTTGTTTCTATATGTATTATAGCATCCTCTATTAGCTTAAACTTTTTATTTTTTAGCTCTTTTTTTACAAGCTTTGATATCTTGCTATAATCTATAAAGTAATCTTTTGTATATTCATAGTCAAAACTTAGGTTTATTATAACTTTTTGTTTTTTAACTCTTTCAAAATCCAATATGCCTATAATACATTTAAATTTTAGTCTATTTATATTGATTGTAAGCTTTTTTTTCATTATTAAAAAGAAGGAGAGATTAAATAATCTTTCCCTCTTCTCCTTTGATAAATCTTATGATATTTGGTATGTGCTTATATATAATAATAAAAGCGATGATGTACATAGGAACGTTTGAGCCTACATCTAAGCCGTTTTTTATAAATCCTGCACTAACTACAAGTGCTATAAGACCAAGTAGTGATGATATTGAGGATACTTTTAGTAGTTTTGCACTTAAAAACCACACAATTGCACCTATAACTGTAGCATAAGGTACAAGCACTAGATATACTCCAAGTGCTGTGGCTACACCTTTTCCACCCTCTAAACTTAGATATATAGAGTAGCAGTGTCCTAAAACTGCAAGTATTGCTATTGCCCATAGGGTTGATTGACTCATATCCATACTCATAGCTACAAGAATAACTACCATACCTTTTAGGGCATCTAAAAGTATTGTTGCAATACCTAGCTTTTTAGCTAAGGCTGGGTTTGTTTGTTTAACTACTCTTAATACATTTGTTGCACCTATTGATTTACTACCTTGTGATTTTATATCTACATTTGCAAAGGTTTTAGCTAAAATAAGTCCAAAAGGAATAGAACCTATCAAATAAGCAGCTAAATAAAATAGTATGTTAGGGTTTGTAAAAAAATCCATTTATTACCTTGTTTTTAATATTTTGATATTATACCAAAAGTCACTTAAAAGGTTTGTAACTAATATTTTGCTATATTATCATCTAAAATAAGATTTATCGAAGGTTTATTTTGAATTTAAAAGAAGAAATTTTAAAACTAAAAGAGCAGTTAGATGTGACTTTAGTAGCTCACTTTTATCAAAGGGATGAAGTTTTCCAGCTTGCTGATATCACAGGTGACTCTTTAGAACTTGCAAAAAAAGCTATACAGTCTGATTCAAAATTTATAGTTTTTTGTGGGGTTGGATTTATGGGCGAGAGTGTTAAAGTCCTTGATTCTACAAAAAGAGTATTAATGCCAAAAGTTGCATGCTGTGCAATGGCTAGAATGATTGATGAGGGATATTTTGAAACTAATTTAAAACAGATAAATGATGCGGGTATTTCAAATGAGGATATCTTACCAATAACATATATAAACTCAAGTGCAAGAGTAAAAGCTAGAGTTGGTCAAATGGGTGGAATGGTATGTACATCATCAAATGCTTATAAGATTATTCAAAAGGGTTTAGAATCAGGGAAAAAGATTTTCTTTGTACCTGATAGATGTTTGGGGCAAAATTTTGCAAAAACATTAGGACTTAAATCTGCTGTTGTGGGTGATGGAAGTGATTTAAACCAAGCTGATATTATTTGTTATAACGGTTTTTGTTCAGTTCATCAGCAGTTTAGTGTGGATGATATTGAGTTTTACAGGGAAAAGTATCCTGATATTTTAGTAGCTGTTCACCCTGAGTGTGACCCAAGTATTTGTGATGAAGCTGATTTTGTAGGTTCAACTTCACAATTAATAAAATATATAAAAGAGCTACCATTAGAGCAAAAAGTAGTAGTGGGAACTGAGTTTAATATGGTAAATAGATTAAGAGAGAAAAATACATATATATTAAGCTCAACAAAGCCTGAGTGCCCCACTATGAATGAAACAACTTTGGAAGATGTTTATAATACTTTAAAATCTATCAAGGAAGATAATATATCAAAAGAGAATGAGATATTTGTGGATGAAGATACAATAAAATATGCAAAAGTAGCACTTGAAAGGATGTTTGAAGTATGATAAATATAAAAAAGTTTGTAAAAAACGCGATTATTGAAGATAATGGTAGAGGGGATCTGTTTTTTGATGTGGCACCAAAGGGTAGATTTACAGCAAAAGCTGTTTGTAAATCAGATGGAATAATGGCAGGTGTAAAATATGCAAAGGTACTAGCTAGAACTGAAAAGTTTGATTGTAAATTTCTAAAAAAAGATGGGGATGTTATAAAAAAAGGTGATGTATTAGCTGAACTTGAGGGTAAAGCATCTGTTTTATTATCATCTGAACGAACTTTTTTAAATATGCTTCAACATGCAAGCGGTATTGCTACAATGGCAAATGAGTATGCCAAGCTAATTGAGGGCTCGGGAGTTGCTTTACTTGATACAAGAAAGACAAGACCACAGCTTAGAGGTTTTGAAAAGTATGCAAGTAGAGTAGGTGGAGCTATAAACCATAGATTAGGGCTTGATGACTGTTTGATGTTAAAAGATACTCACCTAAGAACTATTAAAGATTTAAGTGGATTTATAAAAGCAGCAAGAAAAAGAATCTCATGGGTTACAAAAATCGAAATTGAGTGTGAGACTTTTGAGCAAGTTAAAGATGCTATGAAAGCAGGTGCAGATATTATTATGTGTGATAATATGACACCAAAACAGATAAGAGAGGTTGTAAAGTATAGAAATGAAAACTTTGCCCATATACTTCTTGAAGCAAGCGGAAATATAAGTCTTGATACTATAAGTGATTATGCAAAAACAGGAGTTGATGCTGTTAGTAGTGGAAGTATTATTCATCAAGCTACTTGGTTGGATTTTTCTATGAAATTTGACTAGTGTTAACTTTTGGTTATTTTTTACAAAATATAATATATAACAAATTTAAGGAGAGGTATTGAAAAAGGATTTTACAGTTAGTAATCAAATAGACATGGATGATTATACTAAAGCTTTAAAGCTAATAGAAAAAAGTAGATATGTTCTAATAATAACCCATGTAAATCCAGACCCTGATTCAATAGGCTCTGCTTTGGCTTTGTCAAACCTATTTCATGAAAATAGAATAAAACACAAGGTTTTTAATGTAAGTGATGATTTGCCTAGTAACTTAGATTTTATTAAAAGGTTTGATAAAATTACAAATCAACTTCCTGAGTTTTTTGATTTGGCTATTAGTGTTGATTGTGGTACATATAAAAGATTAGGAATAACCTTACCTGATGATGTACCTTTAATAAACTTTGACCATCATATCTCAAATAAAGGTTTTGGGGATATAAATATTGTTGATTCTATGAAGGGGTCAACAGCTGAGATTGTTTATGATTTTTTTAAGCATACTGGAATGTATATTACAAAACACTCTGCAACTGCACTTTATGTTGGTATTTATGATGACTCATTGGCTTTTTCATTGGGAAGATGTGATGAGTTTACTTTTGATAAGGTTAACTTTTTAGTTCACTGTGGGGCTAGTCCATCTGGTATTGCAAATAAACTAATTAGAAGAGATTCACTTGCAAAATATAGAATCATACCTAAGGTATTAAATAGTTTAGAGCTCTATAAAGAGGGTGAAGTTGCTTCTATTTATGCAAAGAAGAAGTGGTTTAAACAAACAGGTGCACATAATAGAGATTGTGAAGATGCCTTAGATATGATTATGAGTATGGCAATTGTAAAAGTAGCATTTTTTGTAAGAGTAGTTGGAGAAGTTACAAGAGTTTCACTGCGTTCAAAAGGTGAGTTTGATGTATCAAAAATCGCAGAAGCCTTTGGAGGTGGAGGTCACCTTAATGCAGCTGGTTGTAGTGTAAATACTATTGATGAACAAGAAGCAAAAGATTTAGTAGTAAAGGAAATTTTTGAGTTTTACAAGTAGAAAAAAAGCAAATAAGGTAAAAAGTTTAATAGTAGCAGTAATAGTTATAGTAGTAGCAGCTATTGTTGCGTTTGTTTTTCTATCACCAATATTTGAAAGAAATAATCCAAAGATATCTTTAGAAGATAAGATTTATTGGAATTTAAAAGAGCCTTTGGAGTTTAAAGTAAGTGATGATTATGGAATAGAGTCTTATAAAGTACTTTACAATGATGGCAAAATAAAAAAAGAGTTAGAAACAAAAATAGTATCAAAAAATAAAAATGAGATAACACTAAAAGCAATTCCTGTAAGATACAATAGATTTGAAACACCACCTAGTGATGTTCAACTTTATGTTGAAGTTACAGATAAAAGTAAGTGGAACTTTTTTAAAGGAAACATTCAAAAAAAACTTGTTGATGTAAAAGTAGATAGAAAAAGCCCAACAGCAAATGTAATAACAAACTCATATATGTTAAAGCAAGGTGGTAGTGCCACAGTTGTAGTAAAAGTAGAAGATGAAAATCTTGATGACTTTTATATTACTTTAAATAATGAAGAGAGGTTTGAGTTAATACCTTTTTATAAAAAGAATTACTATATGGCTATTATTGCATGGCCTGTTTATATAGATGAGTTTAGAAGAGTAAATTTAGTTGCAGTTGATAAAGCAAATAATAAATCAACAACAAAAGTTCCTTTATATATAAAAAGTTTAAATGTTGAAATTGATGATATAAAACTATCAGATAGCTTTATAAATGGTGTTAGTAAAAATGTACTTGAAAAAAGTGGATTTAATGTGCCAAATGAGTTACAGCAGATATTTATAGCATCAAATAGAGATTTAAGAGAAGCTAATGTGGAAACAATAAAAGAGATATCAAAGTCAAACATGGACTTATCAAAAGTTTCAAGCTTTGATTTAGAAGCATTTAGACAACTTAGAGGTTCTAAAAACTTTGCAGGATATGCAGATAGAAGACACTACTTTTATAATGGTGAAAAAATAGATGAAGCTTGGCACTTAGGAATGGATTGGGCAAGTGTAAAGCGTGCGGATGTTTATGTAACAAATCCTGGAAAAGTGATATTTAAAGACTATTTGGGGATATATGGAAATACCGCAATTATTGACCATAAATATGGATTAGCTACACTATATGCTCACACAAGTAATATTGATGTACAAAGGGATGATTATATAAATACAGGTGAGAAAATAGCAAATACAGGTGCAACAGGTGCTGTATTTGGTGACCATTTACATTTTGGTGTTTTAGTTCAAGGTATTGAAGTAAATCCATTGGAGTGGATGGATAGAAGATGGATAGATATAAACGTAAAGCAGATATTAGAAAAATCAAAGAAAGTGATAGATAGCAAATGAGACAAAGAACAATAGCAAAACCTGTAGATATAGTCGGAGTTGGACTTCATAAAGGAGTTGCTGTAAAGATGAGACTTGAGCCTTTACATGATGATGCAGGAATAGTATTTTACAGATCAGATGTGGGAGTTACAATACCATTAAGCATCGAAAATGTAGTGGATACAAAAATGGCTACAGTAATAGGAAAAGATGAGGTTGTAATCTCTACAATAGAGCATTTACTATCTGCTGTTTATGCTTATGGGATAGATAATCTAAGAGTAATTGTGGATAATGATGAAGTACCTGTATTAGATGGTAGTTCATCTGGTTACTGTATGTTAATAGAAGAAGCTGGAATAAAAGAGCAAAAAAACTCAAAGAAAGCACTTAAGATAAAAAAAGAGGTTGAAGTAACTACATCAGAGGGTAAAAAAGTCTGTTTAAAGCCATCAACTCATATTGTCTATGATTTTGAGATAGATTTTGAACACCCATCAATAGGAAAGCAGAATTTTCATTTTGACTACTCTATATCCCAATATAAAGATAGTATTAGTAGAGCTAGAACTTTTGGTTTCTTGCATGAGGTTCAATATCTAAGAAGCATAGGTCTTGCAAAGGGTGGTTCTATGGAAAATGCAATAGTACTTGACCAAACAAAAGTTTTAAATCCTGAGGGGCTTAGGTTTGATGATGAGTTTGTAAGACATAAAATCCTTGATGCAATAGGAGATATGGCACTACTTGGTTATACGCTAGTTGGTGAGTATGATGCTATTGCAGGAAGTCACCACTTAAATCATCTTTTAACAAAAGAGGTATTTAAAAGCCAAGAGAATTATGAAATAATTGATTTAGAAGAGGCAAATGAAGAGGCTGAAGTATTTGAGCTTGCATACTCAAAAGTTGAGATTTAGGAAAAAAATTGATTGATGTTTTAATAATAACTGTGTCAAAACCTATTTTAATAGGTGTGTATGAGAATAATCATTTAATAAAAAGCTATAAAATTGAAGGAAAATCTTCTGATATGTTGCCCATCTATTTTCAAGAGATATTTTCAAGTTATGATGTTAATAGACTAAATTATGTAAACACTCCAGGGTCATTTATGGCTATAAAAGTAGCTTATGTATTTTTAAAGACACTAAGTATTACAAAAAAGCTAGATTTAAGGGCTTGTAGTGGCTTTGAGTTTAATCAAAACTCACCAATAAAAGCTTTGGGGAAAAAGTATTTTATAAAGTATGAAAATAGCATCAAAGTTGACTTTTTGCAAAAAGATAGTATAATTCGCGACTTTGAATTACCAAAAAGTATAGAAAAAATAAATTTTAATAAACAGACATTGCCGATATATAACCTACCAGCTGTTTAGTTTAAAAAGGAAGTAAATGAGAGTTAGTGTTCCAGCTACTAGTGCAAATTTAGGACCTGGATTTGATTCACTTGGAATTGCAATATCAATGAAAAACCAAGTTATTATCAAACCAGCAAAATTTCACAGTGTTTCACTAAAGGGTGAGGGGTCAAATAACCCCGTATTAAAAGATAACAATATGTTTATCTCAATATTTAATGATTTTTACTTTAATCTAGCACAAAAAAAGAGAAATTTTAGATTTGAGTTTACAAATGAAGTTCCATTATCAAGAGGTTTAGGAAGTTCATCTGCTGTTATAGTATCTGCAATTGCAAGTGCTTATGCTATTGAGGGAATAAAAGTAGAAAAACAGAAGCTTTTAAATTTAGCATTAGCTTATGAAAATCACCCTGATAATATAACACCTGCTGTTATGGGTGGTTTTAATGTGGCAACTGTTAAAGATAATGAAGTGAAGTTTTTAAATAAATCAATACCAAAGATATTAAAAGCAGTTGTTGTTATACCAAATAGACCAATATCAACTCATTTATCAAGAAAAACTCTACCTTATAAATATAGTAAGGAGGATTTGATATTTAATATCTCTCATTCATCTTTATTAACAGCTGCATTTATGAAAGAGGATTGGAAGATGCTAAAAACAGCATCAATGGATAAGGTTCATCAAAAGTATAGAATGAAACAGATGCCAGAGCTTTTTGAGGTTCAAAAAACAGCATTACGAAGTGGTGCATTAATGAGCACCTTATCAGGTTCGGGTTCTACTTTGTTTTCTATATGTTTTGCAGATGATGTAAAGAGACTAGAAAAAGCTTTAAAACAGAAGTTTTCACACTTTAGAGTTATTATTAGTGATTTTGATAATATCGGTGTGAAAATTGATTTATAGAATTTTTTGGTTTTAAGAAATTTTTAGGTATAATATTTGACTAATTACAAAAAGAGTCTAAGAACTTGTGTTTTTTGTAGGGGAAAATTTGAGCAAAAGAAGTTATTAAGACTAAAATGCGAAAGTAAAAAACTTGTACTATACAACAATTATGGTAGAAGTTTTTATATATGTGATTGTTGTATAAATAGAGTTTTAGATGAAAAACTAAAGCAAAAAGATTATAAAAAAATAGAAAATGCACTATGTAGAGAGTGTAAAAATAAAGATAAGTATGTTCTACAACTTAAGGAGATTTTAGCAGATGTCAGATAAAGTAAGAGTTTATGAGATTGCAGAAGAGGCAGGCGCAAGTAGCCAAGATGTTATAACAAAAGCAAAAGATTTAAGTATAGAGCTTAAGTCACCTCAAAGTGCAGTTTCATTTGAAGATGCAGAAGAGATTGCAAATTATATAATGACTGGGAAAAGTAAAAGGCTTCCAAAAAAAGAAGCAGCACCTAAGAAAAAAAGTGCAACTACAGTAAAACAAGATGATAAAAAAACAGCTGTAGAGGAAAAAGGTCAAGAAGAAAAGCTAGATAAAAAAGAAGATTCTACTAAGAAGACCTCTGAGAAAAAAGAGGATAAAAAAGAAGAAGAATCTAGCAAAGAAACCAAAAAAAAAGAAGAAGCAAAACCAAAGCAAAAACCAGAAGAGAAGAAACCAAAAAAGATAATCCCTAAAAGAAGAGGTCTTAAGATTATCAAAAAGAAGAAGCCAAGACCAGAACCTTCAAGTGAATACTCAAGTAATCAATCACAAAACTCAATGAATAGTTCAAATATCGGTGAAGACAATAAGCCAAAAATGAAATCTCTTAGTGAAATACTAGGTGGCGAAAAAGACTCTAAAAAAGACACAACACAACAAAATAGTGATATAAATAACTCTTCTAGTAAAAAAGCAAAACCAAAAAAGAAAAAGCAACCAGCAAAAACACATACACAAGGTAAAAAACTTGATGTTGATAGAGCTGATGATTTTTCAAATAGTACTGATTCTTTATTAGGTGAAGAGGTTGTACTATTAGATATGGACTTATCTGATACATCTAAAATCTTTGAAGAGCAAAAAAATACACCATCAAATAATAAAAATAAAAAACCAGGAAAAAGACCTGCTGCATTTGGAAATAGACCTCAGGGCTTAAAAAGAAGAAAAAGAAAGAAAAGAATAAAAAGAACTGAAGAGAGTGTTGAAGTAAATGAAATTACAATACCTGAAGATATCAGAGTATATGAGTTTGCTGAAGCTTGTGGGAAGTCACCAGCTGAAGTTATAACTGTACTGTTTGGTTTAGGTATGATGGTTACTAAAAATGATTTCTTAAAACAAGACGAACTTGAGATTTTAGGTGAAGAGTTTGATATTGATGTAACTGTAAAAGACGCACTTGAAGATGCAAACTATATAGATGAGTATGAAGAAGAGGAGATTGATGAGTCTAACTTTATTACAAGACCTCCAGTGGTTACTATTATGGGACACGTTGACCATGGTAAAACATCACTTCTAGACAAAATTAGAGTTTCTAAAATAGCATCAGCTGAAGCAGGTGGAATTACACAGCATATATCATCATACACAGTTAAAAAAGATGGTGAAAAGATTACTTTTGTTGATACTCCAGGGCATGCTGCATTTTCAGCTATGAGAGCTAGAGGTGCAAATGTAACTGATATAATTATAATAGTTGTAGCAGCAGATGATGGTGTAAAACAGCAAACAGAAGAGGTTATCTCACATGCAAAAGCTTCAGGATGCCCAATACTAGTAGCAGTAAACAAAATGGATAAAGAAGCTGCTAATATTGATATGGTAAAATCACAAATGGCAGAGAGAGATTTGACTCCTGTTGATTGGGGTGGAGATACTGAGTTTATACCTGTATCAGCTATGACAGGAAATGGGATTGATGATTTATTAGAGAATATTCTAATTCAGTCTGAAGTTCTTGAGTTAAAAGCAGATCCAAAAGCAAAAGCAAAAGCTACAGTTGTTGAATCGCTTCTTGAAAAAGGAAGAGGTCCTGTTGCTACAGTGATTGTTGAAAATGGTACTTTAAAAATCGGTGATAATATTGTTTGTGATACTACATTTGGTAGAGTAAAAGCTATTACTGATGATATGGGTAAACCTGTAAAAGAGCTTGGACTTTCTGAAACAGGGTCAGTTCTTGGATTAAATGATGTTCCTGTAGCAGGTGCTATTATGGTTGCTCAAGATAATGATAAAGATGCTAGAGATATTGCAACAAAAAGAGCAGAGCATGAAAGAGCAAAAGAGCTTTCAAAATCTACAAAAGTATCACTAGAAGAGATGAGCGGACTTATTGCAGAAGGTAAGATAAAACAGCTTCCTGTAATTATTAAAACTGATGTTGGTGGTTCATTAGAAGCTATTAAAGGAAGTTTAGAAAAAATTGCTAATGATGAAGTAAAAGTAAAAGTAATACATGCAGCAGTTGGTGGTATTAGTGAATCTGACTTAGTATTAGCAAGTGCTAGTGATGGTTGTGTTATTTTAGGATTTAATGTAAGACCAACAGGTGCTGTTAAGAAAAAAGCAAAAGCTGATGGAATTACAATTAATACTTACTCTGTAATTTATGATTTAATTGATGATGTTAAAGATACACTATCTGGTATGATGAGTGGTGTTATTAGAGAAGAGAATACAGGTCAAGCAGAGGTAAGAGATACATTTGTAGTTCCAAAAGTTGGAACAGTTGCAGGATGTATTGTAACAGATAGAAAAGTTATTAGAGGCGGAATGGCTAGAATCATTAGAGATGGTGTAGTTGTTTACACAGGTAAAATTTCTAGTCTTAAGAGATTTAAAGACGATGTTAAAGAAGTAAGTAACGGATATGAGTGTGGTATTATGTTTGATAAATTTAGTGATATAAAAGTTGGTGACTTTATTGAAACATTTATCCAAATTGAAGAGAAAGTTACCATAGACGACAAATAATATGAAAAGTATAAATCTACAAAGAACAGAATCTCTATTAGTAGAGTTGATTCCTGAGGCACTTTCAAAATTAAGTGATCCTAGAATTAACTCTTTATTAGTAACAGAAGTTGACTGTAAAAATGGTAAGTATGATGCTACAGTGTTTTTTGATGGTAGTGATTATGATAAGCAAGAGTTAAATGCAATCTCACAAATATTAAAAAAAGCGAATGGACCTATAAAGTCATATATACTAGCTGCAACTGGATGGTATAAATGTCCAAACTTTACATTTAAAAATGATACAGCACTGGAAAAATCTCAAAGAATGAATGAACTTTTTGCAAAAATTGAAAAAGAGAGAAAAGATTAATGAGTTTAGAAGAGTCTATAAGCTTAGCAGTTGAGAGTTTAGATGTTAAGCTTTATGATATAGTAAATGTTAAAGAGAATGATAAAAATATATATAGAGTTTATATTACATCAAAAGATGGAGTAAACTTAGATAAGTGTGCAGAAGTTAGTAGAATGATATCGCCCATTTTTGATGTTCAAGACCCAATAAATGGTGAGTATTATCTTGAAGTTAGCTCCCCTGGAATTGAAAGAAAACTAAAAAAAACTGAACACTTTAAAGCAAGTATTGGCGAAAAAGTAAAAGTAAAAGATATTGCAACAGAGGTTTACAAAGGTGAACTTTTAAATGCAGATAATAAACAAATTACAATAAAGACTCAATTTGGTGAAGAGAGTGTTGATTATGACTCAATTATCTCAGCATCTACTTACTTTGAGTGGTAAAACTATCAAATGAAAATTGATGATAACTTTTTTATGGGTTTAGCCCTTGATGAAGCTTGGAAATATCAGTTTTTAACCTACCCAAACCCAGCTGTTGGGTGTGTGGTTGTAAAAAACAAAAGTGAAATTTTAGCAGTTGAAGCTCATAAAGCTGCAGGTAAACCCCATGCAGAAGTAAATGCACTAAAAACAGCTTTTTTGAAGTATCATAATAACAGCCCCTTAAAGGCTTTAGAAGATTCAAGTGATATTCATAATTACTTAATTAATCACCACAATAATTTTTTTAATGATTGTACGATTTATGTTACATTAGAACCATGCAATCACATTGGTAAAACACCTGCTTGTTCAAACTTACTAGCTCATATAAAACCTAAAAAAGTGGTTATTGCACATGAAGATATAAACAAAAAGGCTAAAGGTGGCTATGATAGGTTAAAAAATGCAGATATAGATGTGAAGCTTGGATGTATGAATAAAAGAGCATATAACTTGCTATATCCCTTTATAAAAAGCATTAGTGGCACTTTTGTATTTTATAAAATGGCACAAACAATAAATGGTTGTATTGATGGTAAAATCTCATCAAATATGGCAAAGGCTTATGTACATACCTTAAGAGATAAGATTGATTTATTGCTAATAGGAGGCAATACTGTAAGGATAGATAGACCTACCTTAGATGCAAGGTATATAGCAGGAAAAGCACCTGATGTAATGATCTATAGTAAAAAAAGAATATTTGATATGCAAATACCACTATTTAAAATTCCAAATCGAAATGTTACTATTAGTGATGATTTATATAAACTGTTAGACTACAATTTTGTTATGGTTGAGGGTACATATAGTTTGCTTGAAAATTTAAAAGAGAAGCTTGATTTTGTTGTATTATTAGTTAGTCCTAAGATAAGAAATGGACAAAATGCAGTAAATAAACTAAATATAGATTTTGAAATAGTGCATGAAAACTATATAGGTGAAGAGAAAATTATCTATTTAAAAAGAGTTGAAAAGTAATAAAAAGCTATATTGTAGTATTTCTACAAATATAGCTTATTTTTTATTTAACTTTTTCTAGGTATTCACCTGTTCTTGTATCTACTTTGATTATATCATCTTCAACTAAGTGAAATGGAATTTGTACCACAGCACCTGATTCTAAAGTTGCAGGTTTTTTACCACCTTGTGAGTCACCTTTAAAGTTTGGTGGGGTTTCTACTATTTTTAGCTCCACTGTCATTGGTGGTTCTACTGTTATAGGATTACCATTGAAGTACATCATCTCAACTGTCATACCATCAATAATCCAGTTTGCAGCATCTCCTACCTTATCATGAGTTAAACCAATTTGTTCATAATTTTCAGTATCCATAAATTGTAGCATTTCACCATCATCATATAGATACTGCATATTTTTTTGTTCTAAATCAGGTGTTTGGCATTTGTCACCTGCATGAAAAGTTTTTTCTATTACTTTTCCATTTATAAAAGACTTAATTTTACATCTTACAAATGCAGCACCTTTACCAGGCTTTACATGTTGGTATTCAACAATTTTGTATGGAATACTATCTAGTTCTATTTTTAAACCTTTTTTTAGTTCATTCATTGAAATTGCCATAACTTCTCCTTAAATTTCAGCATAAGAAACAGATATAGCTGCTTCTAAATTATCTAATTTTTTAAGTGTGCTATTACATACTTTTTCATCAACTAAAATAACAGCTAGTGCTCCATTTTTACCTCTTGCAAGTCTAAAGTCTGCAATATTGATACTATCTTGAGCTAAAATTGAACCAACTTCACCAATAACTCCAGGTACGTCACTATTTCTCATTAAAATCATCTTACCTTTTGGAGCAATATCTAATGTGAAGCTATTAATATCAACAATTCTTTGTACATCATCATTAAATACAGTTCCACAGATAGTTTGACTTCCATTAGAAGTAGTAATTTTTACAGAAACTTTATTTTGGTATCCACTATGAGCTGAAAACTCAGAAGTTGTTATTTCAATGCCTTTTTCCTGAGCAATAAAATTTGCATTAACATAGTTGATTTCATCTGAAGCAACAGATAAAGCACCAACTGTAGCAAATGTTTTTAATGACTCTAAGTATTGGGCAATATCACCCTCAGCTGCGATATTTATTGATCTAATCTCATTTTTATCATTTTGTGCAATTAAAAAAGCCATTTTTTGAGTCAATTCAATATAAGGTTTAACAAAAGATGGAATCTTGTTCTCATCAATTGGTAAGTTTAGTGCATTTGGATACGCAATTCCCCTAGCAGATTCAATAGCATTTTGAGCTGCTTGTGTTGCAATCTTTTTTTGAGACTCTCTAGTATTTGCACCAAGATGTGCAGTTACTGTTATATTTGGTAAGTCTAAAAGCGGATGGTCATTTGCAGGCTCTTTTTTAAATACATCAATTCCAGCCATTGCAATTTTACCTGATTTTAGGTTGTTTTCTAAAGCTTGCTCGTTATATAAACCACCTCTAGCACAGTTAATTAAAATAACACCATCTTTCATTTTAGCAATCTCTTCTTCACCTATCATGTCAAGAGTTTCACTATTTTTTGGTGTATGGATTGTAATAATATCACAAGCTAAAATATCTTCAAAGTTCTTTGTATAATCTATACCTAAATCAGTTGCTTTTGTTGAAGGAATATAAGGGTCGTATGTTACAACGTCCATTTCAAATGATTTAGCTCTTAAAGCAACCCTATGTCCGATGTTACCAAATCCAATAACACCTAGTTTTTTACCATAAAGTTCATTTCCATACCAATCTTCTCTTTTCCAGATTCTATCTTGTTTTAATTGGTTGTGAGCATATGGAAATTTTCTCATACAAGATAACATATGTGTAATAGTAAGTTCAACTGCTGCTATTGTGTTTGCAGTTGGAACATTCATTGCAATTATCCCTCTTTTGCTACACCCTTCAATATCAACATTATCATAACCAACACCTGCTCTGATAATAGCTTTCAAATTTTTTGCAGCATTTAAAAACTTATCATCCACATCAGTAGATGATCTAGTGATCACTACCTCTGCATTGGCAATTACGTCTAAGAGTTTTGTTTTATCTACATCTGCTGCATATACATAGTTGATATCTTCTGTGCTCTTTAAGATATCTAAACCATCTTCGTGTATATGGTCACAAACTACAATTGTGTGTTTACTCATTTAGTAACATCCTAGTTTTTAATTTGGTCTTTTAGTAAATCACCTAAAGTCATAGATGAGTCATCATTTACAGCTTTTAGAACTTCTCTTTCTTGTTGCTGCTCTAATCTTTTAACTGATAATCTTACTCTATTTCTCTTTGTATCAATGTTTACTACAACAGCTTCAATCTCATCACCATTATTAAACTCTTGATCTTCCAATGGTCCAAAGTCTTCATTCCTAATAAGTCCATCAAGATTATCAGCTAATTTAACAAATACACCGAAATCTTTTCTATCTTTAATAGGACCTTTTACAATGTCTCCAACTTTATGCGTATCTTGGAATAGTTTAGCAGGTGAGTCTGCTATTTCCTTTATCGATAATGAAATATTCTCTTTTTGTGAATCAATCTTGATGATTTTTACTTCTACTTCATCACCTTTTTTAAACATTGATTTACATTTAGCATTTGACTCCCATGAAGCCTCTTCATTATGTAGTAATCCATCAACTTCCCCAATTGTAATAAAAGCACCAAAGTCTGTTAAAGTAGCAACTTTACCTGTTACAACATCTCCAGCTTTATACTCTTTTTCAAATTTAGAGAATGGTTTTTCTTGTAGGTTTTTTAAAGATACTCTTAATCTTTTTTTGTCAATATCAAGCTCAATTACTTCAACATTTATCTCTTCACCTAGAGTTAAAATATCTTTTGGATTTTTAATATTTTTATTCCATGAAATTTCAGATATATGTAGTAAACCTTCAATATCATTTCCTAAATCAACAAATGCACCATATGATTCAAAATTAGAAACTGTAACAGTAATAGTGTCACCAACTTCAAGTTCGTTTTTAATCTCTTCCCATGGATTTGGTAATGCAGCTTTAATTGATAGGCTTAAGTGTTGTTTAGCTTTATCATAAGATACTACAGAAACTGTAACTTCATCACCTTCATTATAATAATTAGCTGGGTTAACAGGGCCCTTGTAAGAGATTTCATTGTAGTTTACTAAACCATCAACTCCACCTAAATCAACAAACATACCATATGATGTTATTTTTTTAATTGTACCATTTACCGGCTCATCATTTTCAACAATTTCATTGATTTTTTTCTCTTTAATCTCTTTTGCTTCTTCAATTAGTTTTTTTCTTGAAACTATAATTGAGTTTTGTGCAGAGTTAACTTTTAACACTTTTGCTTTAACTTTCTTACCAATAGCCCCATGAGCTTTTAAGTAAGATTGAGCCATTGGCATAAAGTATTCACACCCCTCATCATCTTCAATGATAAATCCACCTCTATTTTTAACAGAGATTACTTTACCCTCGATTGTAACATCTTCAACTTCTTCACCATGTTTAGCAACAAAAGCATCAAACTTCTCTTTTTGAAGTACTTTTTTATGTGATACATTTGGTCTTTCACCTCTTGTACCCATAATCATTACAGGGATTGTATCTCCCTCTTTATATCTTACTTCACCATTTATTGTAATATCTGAAATATTTAGTTGACCTTCAATTTTTTGACCAACATCTACTAATACTCTATCATTAGAAATTTCAACAATTACACCATCGACTACAGAATTATTCTCAGCATTCTCAAAAGACTCATTAAGCATTTGCTCAAAATCAAAGTCTTCACCTAAATCAATATCTTCGATACCCATTTTATTCCTTCATATTTACCGTTTTAATTAAATAGGTACATTATACAACAAAGATACTTAAATAACCTGGTTAATACTTTCAATTTTTGTAACTACTTCTTGAATAATCCAATCAGGCGTGCTAGCTCCTGCTGTAACGCCACAAATTTTTTTATTTTTAAACCAATTAGTCTTTAATTCATCTTTATTTTCTATTAAATAGGAGTCTTTACAGTTTTCTTTACATATTGAGTGAAGTTGTTTTGTATTTGATGAGTTTTTCCCACCTATAACAACCATTACGTCAACCTCTTTAGATAAATCCCTAGCTGCATCTTGGTTTTCAAAAGTCGCATCACAGATAGTATTAAATACTCTAACCTCTTTATTTCTTAAAATTAAATAGTTTACGATCTCTAAGTATTTCTCTTTTTTCTTTGTAGTTTGAGCTACTGTTGCTATCTTATTATGCTTAAAGTTTATATTTGAAATCTCATCTATATCCATTACCACATGTACATCTTCTAAATCTTGCCCATAAGATTTCACACCTTTTACTTCAGGATGTGTATAGTCTCCAAAAATTAAGATAGAGTACTCTTCTTTTGACATTTTTTTCACTATTTGTTGAGGGGTTGTAACAAAAGGGCAAGTTGCATTTATAACTTTTGCATTTTTTGATTTTAACTCTTTTAAGTCATTTTTTTGAATCCCATGGGTTCTAACTATTACTGTATCATTATCTTTTACATCATTTAAGTTTTCGTACAATCCTACTTTATAGTCTTTTTTAAGTCTATTTATCTCATCTTGATTATGTATTAAAGGCCCTATTGTAGCAGAGTTTTTGTAAGATTCTGCTATTTTTATAGCTCTTTTAACACCAAAACAAAATCCATAGTTTGAAGCTAATTTTACTTTCATATTAATCCTTAAGGTATTTTAGTATAAGGAGTCCAGTATCTCTTTAAAGTTTGGAAATGAGGTGTCAATGCATGAAGTGTCATTAATATCCATACCACAATTAAGTCCAGCAATAGCAAAGCTCATTGCAATTCTATGATCTCCATATGAGTCTATTGTTGCAGGTTTTAGTTCTTTTCCTATAATTTCATATCCATCTTCAAATTCAGTATAGTTTACACCACATTTTTTTAAATTATTAATAACTGATGTTATTCTATCTGACTCTTTTACTCTTAACTCTTTTGCGTTTTTTACAACTGATTTTCCCTTTGCTAGTGACATTGCAATTGAAAGGGCAGGTAGTTCATCAATTAACCAAGAGATATTTTTTTCTACTGTTATGGCATTTAATTCTTTATGTTTTACTTCAATATCTCCAATAGGTTCATAAATATTCTCTTTTTGAATAAAGTTTACTTCTACACCCATTTTTTTTAATACTACAAATGCTTCAACTCTTGTTGGATTTAATGTTACATTTTTTATTAATACCCTTGAGTTTGGAGTAATTGCAGCAGCAACTGCAAAGAAGAATGCAGAGCTTGGATCTGTAGGAACATTTATATTTAATGGTTTTAAGTGTTCTTTTAAAGGATGAATATTTATAAACCCTTCATCATCTTTTTCGAGTTTTGCTCCCATACCCTTTAGCATTCTTTCTGTATGGTCACGTGTAAGTTCATTCTCTTTATATCTTGATACACCACTTGCCCTTAATGCTGCTAAAATCATAGCAGATTTAACTTGTGCTGAATCAACTGGTGAGATATACTCAAATGGCTTTAGCTCCTTAACTCCTCTTATAAATAACGGAGCTTTATTTCCATTTTCTCTACCATCGATATTTGCACCTATACTTCTTAAAGGTTGTGCAACTCTTTTCATTGGTCTTGCTCTTAAGTATTTATCTCCACTTAGACTAAAAGCTCCATCAACTGAAGCTAAAAGTCCACAAAAAAGTCGCATTGCAGTTCCAGCATTGCCACAATCTAAAACATCACTTGGTTCTGAAAGCTTACCTTGTGGAGTTATCTCTATATTTGAGCCATTTTTGATAACTTTTGCACCTAGTTGTTCTACTATACTTAGAGTGTTTAAAGTATCTTCAGCGGTTAAATAGTTTTTAATATAAGATGTTTTATTAGAAAAAAGTGAAAACATAGCACATCTATGAGAGATTGATTTATCACTAGCTATTGAATCTATTTCAATGTCAAAAGGTTTCTTTATGCTTTTAATACTTAAATTTTTCACTTTTTCTTCCTAATTATCTTAATTTTAAATTTAATTTTTCATTTAATACTGCTAATATATTATCCATAGATTTATTGATATCTTCATCTTGTAATGTTTTTTCTTCATTTTGAAGTATAAATCTAATAGTTAAACTTTCATTATCACCTAATTTCTCATCTTCATATATATCAATAAGATTAAACTGTTTTATATTTTTATCATTTAAAGAGTTTATTTGGTCTTTGATTTTTTTATACTCTAATGATTTTGGTACTATTATGCTTAAATCTTTTTTAGAAGATTGAAATTTTGAGTATTTTTTAACTGTGACTAAATCATCTTTAATCATATCAAAATCAATTTGAGCTATAAAGGTATCATTTAAATCAAAATCTTCACATACACTTGGATGTAACTTTGCTATAAAACCAGCAACTTTTCCATCAATAATAACTTTTGCATTTTGATAAGGATGGATTAAATCATCTGTTATCTCACTCATTGGTTCTAACTCAAATTTTCCAACTGTGTTTAAAATCTTTTTAGAGAATGAAAAAAAGTCAATACTCTGTGGCTTACCATTGTTTGAAATACTCTCTTGCTCTTTAAATCCTGTTTGAATAAATGCAATTTTCTTGCTCTCTTCTCTTTTTTTGTTAAACACTTTTCCTATTTCAAAAAAAGCAGTTGATTTTGCACCTATTTTAAAGTTATTAGAGCAAGCTTCAATTAAGTTAAGTACAATAGTAGTTCTAAATGTATCTAACTCTTTTGCTATTGGGTTTAAGATATCAAGTCTACTTTCAACTGTAGGTAGTCTATACTTCAATAACTGTTCTTTTGATGCAAAAACATAAGTTAGTGTTTCAAAAAAGCCATTCTCTATTGCTTTATATCTTAATTTATTATTTTTAATATAATCAATTGAAGTTTTATTTACTCTATTAACTTCATCAATCATCAAAGGTTTAGCTTGAATATTATCTATTCCAATTATTCTTACAATCTCTTCTGTTATATCTGCTATATTTTTTATATCATGTCTAAAAAGAGGTATCTTAATTGATAAAATGCCATTTGCTCCATCTTTAACTTCAAAACCTAGGGATTTTAAAATTCTTTCAATTTTTGATTTTTTTATTTCTTGACCAATTATTGAGTTTACTTTATTTATATCAACATCTAAAGTCTCTTTCTCTTTATCTTCTATAAAAGTTTCTGCACCTTTATAAACTAATGCTCCAAATTTTGATACAAATGTTGTGAAGTAGTCAATTCCAAACTCAATATTAGGTTCACTACCTCTTGATGTTCTATAGTATATTTCACCTGTTTTTACTTTTGTCTCAAAAACCTTTTTAGCTAATAGTTCAGGTTCTATATAAGAAGCTTCAATTATAAAGTTTTCATTAGATGGCTCTATATCTTTATGCTCAATTGCAATTTGACTTAACTTTTCTTTACCATAAACAACATCAAAACCGTTTTTGTCTTTATTAATATGTAAAAGATTTAAGTTTTTTATATTGTCTGTTTTATCTTTTGAGTATGCATTTAAAATAACACCCGTTGAGTGCGTAATATATGAAATAGTATTTGATATATCATTTTTATCTATGTATTTATTAGTAGCTGCAACTTTTAACTTATAAGAAAGTGGTAGCTTATAGTTATCAAAATCAACAGCATTATATATAACTGAAGAGTCAATAGAGCTATCACACTCTACTTCAAGAACTTGTCCTATACCATATTCATTATAAGTTACATTTTTTTCAAACTCTTTTAATGGGATATTATAGTATGCACTAAGCTCTCTTGCTACACCATTTATACTTAAACAGTCACCTTTGTTTGCTGTTAGCTCTATTTCAATTATATCATCATTTAAAAGCTTGTACTCATTTAACTCTTTTCCAATTGTTAGTTTACCAATAGAGTCATCTAACTCTAAAATACCATCATTTAGTTTTGGTAAACCAATTTCAGTAGAAGAACAAATCATACCTATTGATTCAACACCTCTTAGTTTTGCTTTTTTGATTTTAAAGCCATCACCTAGATTCGCTCCCACTTTTGCCACAGGTACAAATTGGTCTTTATCTACATTCTTTGCACCACAAACTATTTGTAGTTTCTCTTCACCAACATCAACTTGGCATATATTTAATTTATCCGCATCGGGGTGCTTTTCTTTACTTAAAACTTTACCAATAACTACATTTGATGGAATATCTGCTTTTTGTACACTATCAACTTCTAGTCCAATAGAGTTTAAACTCTTGCATATTTCATCTGTAGAAATTTCTGATATATCTATAAATTCTTCTAACCAGCTTTTTGTAATAATCATTTAAATTGTCCTAATAGTCTCATATCGCTTTCAAATAACGATCTTAAATCACCAATATTGTGAATAAGCATCGCAAACCTTTCAACACCTAATCCAAACGCATAACCAGATTTATTTTCATATCCAACTGCTTTAAATACATTTTCATCTACAACTCCACAGCCTAATACTTCAAGCCAACCCGTATGTGAACACACTCTACATCCATCCCCTTTACAAAATACACATGAAATATCAACTTCTGCACTTGGTTCTGTAAATGGGAAAAAAGATGGTCTAAATCTTACATCAACATCGCCAAACATATGATGTAGAAACTCAACTAAAACATGCTTTAAGTTAGCAAAAGAGACTTTGTTTTGCTCATCAACTACTAAAGCTTCAATTTGATGAAACATTGGAGTATGGGTTAAATCAAAATCCCTTCTAAAAACAGTTCCTGGGGCAATCATTCTAATTGGAGTATCTTGTTTAAGCATTGTTCTTATTTGTACAGGAGAGGTATGTGTTCTTAAAAGAGTGTAGTCTTTATTATAAAATGTGTCTTGCATATCCCTTGCTGGATGATACTTTGGAAGATTTAATGCTTCAAAATTGTGAAAATCATCTTCAACTAAAGGACCTTCTTCAACTGCAAAATTTAAATTTTGAAAATATGTAATAATTCTATTCATTGTTTCAACAACAGGGTGCGTTGCTCCACAAGATAAATTATTGTTAAATTTAGTTACATCAATCTTTTCAGCTTTTAGTTTTTCCTCTAAGGCTTTTTGTTCAAGTACTGTTTTAGTTTTTTCAATAGCTTGGGTTAATGAGGCTTTTTGCTTATTTAAATTTTGAGCAAACTCTTTTTTCTCTTCATTTGGTATTGTTTTCATTTTTGCAAACTCTAAAGTAAGTACCCCTTTTTTACCTAAGGTCTGTACCCTAAAGTTTTCAAGTTCATCTAAAGAACTTGAATTTTCAATCTTTTCAATCCACTCTTTCACTTACTTTCTCCTACGGTTAAATATAATAATACTTACTAAATTAAAAGATTATACTTAAAAATTTATTAGAGTTTGGTTATAATATTTTTACAATAAAAAAAAGGAGTTTTGATGTGTATATTTTGTAAAATCGTAAAGGGAGAGATTCCAAATGAAACAGTTCTTGAAGATGAAGAATTTTTAGCCTTTAATGATATTAATCCCACAAGAAAAATTCATGTTTTGATTATTCCAAAAGAGCATTATGACTCGTTTGATGTGGTACCTCCAAGGGTAATGAGTAAGATGACAGAGTTTATTCAAAAGGTTGCATCAAAGCTAAAGATAAAAGAAGATGGATATAGATTAATTACAAATATAGGTGACCATGGTGGTCAAGAAATAGCACACTTGCATTTTCACTTAATAGGTGGGGAGCCTGTAGGAAAACTTGTTAGATAACAAGAGGTTTTAAACTTCTTGTTTTCTACTTTTTATTCATTAAATGAACCAAGAGCCATTAATTTTTCATACTTTTTTTGATATCTTTGAGCAGGTGTTAACTGTTTTAACTCCTCTAAAGTGTTAATAAAATACTCTCCAAGTGCTTTTATGGCTTCACTTTTTTGTCTGTGAGCACCAATTAGTGGCTCATTAACAATATCATCAACTAATTTTAGCTCTTTTAGGTTTTCAGCAGTTATTCTTAAAGCGTTTGCAGCTGTTTCAACTTTTGATGGGTCGTTCCATAAAATTGCACTACAACCCTCAGGTGAAATAACTGCATATACAGAGTATCTCATCATAGCAAGTTTATCTGCAACACTAATAGCTAGTGCACCACCTGAACCACCCTCACCAATTACAATAGAAACTGTTGGAGTAGTTAAATCAGCAAACTCATATAGGTTTTTAGCAATTGCTTCGCTTTGGTTTCTCTCTTCTGCACCTATACCTGGGTAGGCACCTGGAGTATCCACTAACATTAAAATAGGGATTTGAAATTTATCAGCAAGTTTTGCAGCTCTTAATGCTTTTCTATATCCTTCAGGGCTTGGCATTCCAAAATTTCTATGAATTTTATCTTTGGTTCCTCTACCTTTTTGCTCACCTATTACCATAACTTTTTGTTCACCCATATACCCTAAAAAACATACAATAGCATTATCATCTACATAATGTCTATCTCCATGTATTTCATAAGCATCTGTTAATAATTCATTTATATAGTCCATAGCATAAGGTCTATTAGGATGTCTTGCTAATTGAAGTTTTTGATAATCACTTAAGTTTTTAAAGGTCTTTTCAACCTCTTTTTCAAGTTTTTTTTCTAAAATCTCCACTGCATGTTCATCAGCTTTTGTTTTAGCTACAATAATATCTTCTTCAATTTTTTTAATTTTGTCTTCAAAATCTAAATAAGATGCCAAGTTATATCTCCCCTTAAAAAAAGAGTATTTAATACTCTTTTAAATGATTGGATTGTGTTTATTTTTCAAATTTCTTAAATATTACAGAACCATTAGTCCCACCAAAACCAAAGTTATTGCTCATAACAGTAGTTAAATTAGCTTTTCTAGCTGTATTAGGAATATAGTCTAAATCACACTGCTCATCTGGGTTATCTAGGTTAATAGTTGGAGGAATAACTCCTTCATTTAAAGCTTTAATAGCAAAAATTGCTTCAATAGCACCAGCTGCTCCTAAACAGTGACCAATTTGTCCCTTTGTTGAAGAAACAAGAGGAGTATTGTCTCCAAATAGTTGTTTGATAGCTTTTGTTTCATTTACATCACCAACTGGTGTTGAAGTACCATGGGCATTGATATAATCAATTTTAATCTCTTCACCTATTGTGTTTTTTGCCATTTCCATAGCTGCTGTCATTGATCTTAAAGGTCCATCAATTATAGGTGATGTGATATGATTAGCATCAGCACTCTCACCAAAACCAATTACCTCTGCATAAATCTTTGCACCTCTTTGTTGTGCAGACTCTAATGTTTCTAAAACTAAAGCTCCAGCACCTTCACCCATAACAAAACCATCTCTATCTTTATCAAATGGTCTTGAAGCTTTTTGTGGTTCATCATTTCTAGAACTTAATGCTTTCATTGAGGCAAATCCACCCACACCAGCTCCACAAATAGCACTCTCTGCACCTACTACTAAAATTCTATCAGCACCATTTAGCATAATAGTTTTAGCCGCATCAGAGATTGCATGTGTTGAAGCTGCACAAGCTGTTACATGGGATAGTGAAGGACCTTTTAAGTTATGTTCAATAGATATAAATCCACCTAGCATATTTACTAATGATGATGGAATAAAAAATGGTGATACTCTTCTAGGACCTCTATTAGCACAAACAACAGAGTTTTTCTCAATTGTTGATAAACCACCAATACCAGATGCAGAGATTATACCAAATCTATTAGCAATAGAGTCATCTACTTTTTTATTTTCATCATTAACAAAACCTGAATCACTCATAGCCTCTTTTGCAGCTTTAATACCTAATTGAATAAATCTATCAGCTTTTTTTACCTCTTTTTTATCCATCACAGTTGTAGGATCAAAATCTTTTACCTCACCTGCAATTTTTACTGAATAATTACTTGCATCAAACAGAGTGATATTATCTATACCTGATTTTGCATTTACTACCGCGTTGAAAGACTCTTCTACATTGTTACCTGTAGAATTTATCGTACCAATTCCTGTTACAACAACTCTTTTCATTAAATATGCTCCATTTCATTATTTAAACTATTCAATTTTCAATTAATATTATAAAATTCAATACTTAAAATAATATATATATTTTTTAAATAAAAAAGAAGACTAATATAATTAGTCTTCTATAAAACTTAAGCGTAAATTACTACGCGTTATCTTCGATGTATTTCATAGCATCTGCAACAGTTAAAATACCCTCAGCGTCTTCATCAGGGATTTCAATGTCAAACTTCTCTTCAAGTGCCATAACTAACTCAACTACGTCTAATGAATCAGCTCCTAAATCTTCAATAAATTTTGAATCCTCTTTAATCTCTGAAGCATCACAATCTAATTGCTCTACTACTACTTCTTTTACATCATCTAATAATGCCATTTTTTTTCCTTTTATAAAATTATCACTGTATTATAACTAAAAAGATTTTAAAAAGTCTTTTAAATCTATAAATTTTAGTTTAGGTTAAAGTTTATTAAACGTATAACCCACCATTTACTTTTAATATTTCACCTGTAATATAAGATGAGTGATCACTTAATAAAAATGCAACTGCATCAGCAATCTCTTTTGGCTGTCCAAACCTTGATAAAGGAATATTTTTTTCATATTCCTCTTTTACTTCCTCTTTTAATTCATCAGTCATATCTGTTTGAATAAATCCAGGAGTTACTGCATTGTATCTAATACCTCTTGGGGCTGCTTCTTTTGCAAATGATTTAGTCATTGCATTTAGTCCACCTTTTGAAGCTGAGTAGTTAGTTTGACCTGCATTACCCATCTCTCCTACGATTGAAGAGATATTTACAATTGAACCAAATCTTTTTTTACCCATTACTTTTAGTGACGCTTTACATCCAATAAATGCAGATGTTAAGTTTGCAGAAATTACATCATTAAAATCTTTAACCGACATTCTTAGGGCTAACTTATCTTTAGTAATACCTGCATTATTTACTAAATATGATAATTCACCATCTGCATCAATTATTGTTTTAATCGCAGCTGTAAACTCATCTTCACTTGTAACATCAGCTTTTATAATCGCAGCTTTGCCACCTGTATTTTCAATCTCTTCTTTAATCTCTTGTGCAGCTTGTGCACCACTTCTATAGTTAATCCAAACTTTTAATCCAAATTGAGCTAATGTTTTAGCAATTTGTGCACCAATTCCTCTACTTGCACCTGTTACTAATACATTTGAACCTGTAAAATTCATCTCATTCCTTTTTTGAAAATTTCGGGTATTATATCTTAATTTTAAAAATATTAAATTAAGCTGTTACACGCCTTTTTTATTGTTCCATAATCTAATATGTAATCTATCGCTATATATAAAGCCATTTTTTATAGCCATATCTAAAACTGCTAATGAGTTTTTTTGAACAGTTTTAGTATCTTCACCTATAGGCATTAAGTACACATCACATTTTGGGATATTATCTAAAATAGTATCTATTTGTTTTGTTGCATCATCTATAAAATTTTCACTTATAGCAAATTTTAAATAAGAGTGGCTATTGTTGTTTAAAATCTTTTTTATTGTTGTATAGTTTACTCTTTTTTTATAAGATTCATTGCAGTTACTAAGTTTGACACCCATTGAAAAGATGATAGCTTTTTGATAACTTTCATTAAAGTCTATATTTAAAGAGCTATTTGTCTCAATTGTAACACGATGATTATTTTTTATATAGTATTTAAGTAACTTTTGAAACTCTTGATTATTCCAGTTTAATAAAGGCTCCCCTCCTGTAATTACAATATCTATCTTTAAACTGTTTAGTAATAGTTTATCAACTTCATTAATTACTTCTTTGTATGTGTTATATCTTGTCCAGCTATTTTTAAAGCTTTTGTCAACTGCATAATATGTATCACAACCATACTTTATCTCTTCATTTAAGTTTTTGTATTCTACTTTAAAGCCTTCACATTTAAAGTTACATCCACTAAATCTAATAAAAATAGAGGGGCTACCTATTAGTTTCCCTTCACCTTGTATTGTGGGACCAAAAATTTCATCTATTTCAAGCATAAAAAGTACTTTTACTTTTTGGTGTTTCTAAAAACTCCACGTGGGATACTTTTATATCTATTTTTTCCATTTTCCTTTGTACTATTTTTAAAAACCACGCAGATAGATTTTCGCTTGTTGGAACAAAATCAACTATTACATAGCCCTCATAAAGCTCTGTTATATAAGACTCCTCATCTTTAAACTTTGCCAAATCCACAAGATAGTAGCCTTGGTCAAATTTTATTAACTCATCTTTTGTAATATCAGGTAGAAGTTTGTTAAATAGTGGGTCATTTATATCTAAAATAAATTTATGGTCTAATATATCATCTAAAAAAGCTTTAAACCAGTTTAGATGTTTAAAATCTGTTACCATACCATCTTTTAGTTCATTAGCTTCTAAGTAGACTAATATTTTACCTTGATGTCCATGAAGATGTCTACATTTTAAACATCCATCTAAAGAGAAGTCTGTATTTAGTTTTTGAGACCAAACCCTATGACCATAACAAAAATCAAACTCTTTTGAAATCTTCCATTTCATTTAGAAGTCCTTATATTTAATTGGATCAGTAGCATTAGCTATTTTAAATCCATTTAATCTTAATCTACAACTATCACAAACTCCACAAGCTTCATTGCTTTCTTGATAACAAGACCAAGTATGCTCTAAGGGTACGTTTAACTCTAAGCTTTTTGTAACAATTTGGGCTTTTGTCATATGAACTAAAGGGGTAATAATATCAATATGTGTAGTTTTTTTTGTACCTATATTTATGGCTTTTTTTATGGTTTCAATAAACTCATCAGTACAG
Organism: Campylobacterota bacterium; assembly: GCA_051746405.1. Taxonomy (GTDB): domain Bacteria; phylum Campylobacterota; class Campylobacteria; order Campylobacterales; family Arcobacteraceae; genus Arcobacter_B. The sequence continues at coordinate 27,774 of JBNJFB010000011.1, read as the reverse complement.
TCAGGATAACCTGAACTATCTTCTTGTACAACTCCTATATACATGGCAGTTGCATTCTCTTTTTCAGCAATTGCAGCTGTTATTGATAAAAAAATTCCATTTCTAAATGGTACATAAGTTACGGGAACTCCATTTTCAATACCAGAAATTGGTATATCAATGCTTCTATCTGTAAGTGCATTTGCACCTATTTGTGTGAAAAATGGTATATCTATTTCATACTTTTCTTTTATTTGTAAATCTTCACAGATGCTATTAAAAGACTCAAGCTCTTTGTCTTGAGTTCTTTGTCCATAGTTGAAATGAACGGCAATTATTTCATAGCCATCATTTTTTGCTATGTATGAAGCTAGGGTTGAGTCCATTCCTCCACTTAATATACAAATTGCTTTTTTTTTACTCATAAGTTATAAAATCCTTTTTAATGTTTGTAAAAAAATTCCATTTTATAGGTAAGACTTTGATTTTTGTATCTTTATCTAATTTAGTAACTTCACTATCAAAAATAGTAATAGCATTACATGAACTTAATGTACTAACCATTCCAGGTGATCTATTTTGTGAAATAGTAAAAGCCTCTCCATCAAAATATCCTGGCAAGATTGTTACTCTTCCTTTTTTATTTTCAAAATCATGGCTTAGCTTTGTTTCAATATAGTTATAGTAAATATCTTTATTACCAAGCAGTTTTTGAATAATAAGTTTGCCAAAAACTTCAAAAATCAAAGCAGATGCTAAAGGATTACCTGGAAGATTTAATACATATGTATTATCAATTTTTCCAAAAATAGTAGGCTTACCTGGTTTAATTGCAATAGTATCTATTATAGTTTCAAAATTAAGCTGTTCAAAAGCTTCTTTTGTAAAATCAGCATCACCCACTGAAACTCCACCTGAAGTTATAATTAAATCAGCATCCAGTGAGTTTTTAATTAAATCTTTTAATGAGTTAATATTGTCTTTAGCTTGTCCTATAAAAACTGTATCACAACCAAGCTCTTTAGCTCTTGCAAGATAGGTAGGTGTATTTGAGTTATAAATCTGATGGGATTGTGCATATTCATAGTGAAGTTTAAGCTCTTCTCCACTTGCAAATACTACAACTTTTGGTTTTTTATAGACTTTTATATAAGAGATACCTTGACTTGCAAGAAGGGTAATCTTTGAATACTCTAAGACTTCAGAGTTTTTTATTAAAAGGTTACCTTCTTTTATATCTTCACCCTCAAATCTTATATGTTGAAATTTTTTTGTATTTTTTTGTATTTTAATTTTTTTATCATTAAGTTTTATTATGTCTTCTTTTGGAATAATAGCTTTTGTATTTGTAGGAGCAATTGCACCTGTCATTATCTTTATAGCATGATTATTTTTTATATTTTCAGGTTTAGTGTCACCTGCAAAAACTATTTGTTGTATATCTAATTCATCATTGATATCCACATCTAATACAGCATAGCCATCCATGGCTGAGTTGTTAAATTTTGGTAAATTTGATGTTGCATATATATCTTGAGCACATACTCTATTTGAAGCATTTTCTATTGGTATGATTTCATAACGATTACTTATATTAATATTTGATATTAAATCAATTGCTTCATTTAAACTCATAGACATGTACAATCCTTATTTTGAAATAAAAAACTTATGACAAGTTAGATATAATACCAAAAAATTTTAAAAGTGAGATAAACAATGGAATTAATGCAAAGTGCTATTAACACACATGTGTATGTGTTATACTTTTTTTTAGCAATTATGATATTTAATCTTTATTCTGTAATAAAAGTAAAAGATTTTATGAAATTAGCAATAAGGTTAAGATTTATGACTCCACTGTATCATTTAACCAATGCTATAGTGATGTATACAGGTACAATTGTTGCTTTTTATGCACACCTAATGAGTTTTACAATTTTTATAATGATTCCAACATCAATTTTTCTTTTGGTAATTGAGATTAAAAGATATAAAAAAATGAGAGTTATTAAAACAGGCGATAAGGAACTACAAAAAGAGTTTTACAAGTATGCAAAAAAAATATATATTATAGAAATAGCTGTTTTATGTAGTGTATTTATTATATCTAAGGTATTTTAATGCAGTTTACTTATGATGTTAATGCTAAAAATGATATCTTAGAAATAAATAATGATAACTTCAAGTATCTTATAAAAGCAAGAAGACATAAAGTAGGGGATGAGATATATTTTAGAAACTTGCAAGATGAGTATATTTATCTATACAAGTTAGACTCTGTAGCAAGAAAAAGTGCCACTTTAACTCTTTTAGAAAAAGTGAAAAAAGTAGTTGAAAACCAAAAAAAACTTCATCTTGGATGGTGTGTAATTGACCCAAAACTTATTGAGAAAAATATTGCTTCTTTAAATGAAATAGGAGTCAATAAAATTACATTTATATATTGTAAATACTCCCAAACTAATTTTAAAATTAATATGGAAAAACTAAAAAGAATTTTATACAACTCTTCATCACAATGTGGTAGGTCCTCAATAATACAGTTAAAAACTTGTGATAGTTTAGATAGGTTTATTGAAGAGAATAATGATATCTATTTAGTAGATTTTTCTAAAAAGCTTATAAGTGACTGTAAAGAAGATATTAATACTATTTTAGTTGGCTGTGAAGGAGGCTTTAGTAGTGATGAAAGAGAAAATTTCCAAAGTGATAAAATAGTAGGTTTTAAATCAAATTTAATCTTAAGAAGTGAAACTGCTGTAATTAGTGCAGCTTCAAAAATTTTAGTATAGACATAAAAAAAGCTAAGGTTTTACCTTAGCTTTAAAGTATTTTTACTTTTTTAAACTACCAATTTCTTACAATAGAGTGACATCTTGAACATGCATTTAACATATTAGAATATGCATCAGATGCATTTAAATATGCTTTATCATCTAAGTTTAATTCTAATACATTCAGACTTAGTGAAATTCTTTCACTAGTTGTTGCTGCAACATTTTTTAGGTGTTTTTTATTTTCAGGTAAGTATTTTGAGATAACTTTTTTATCTGAAAACATATCATTACCCTCTTTTACTAAAATAGACCCTTCTTTTATCAATTCAAGATTATTATTTAAAAAACCTTTTTGAATTTGAGTCATACCTTTTTCCATCATTGACATTGATTTTTGCATCACATCTTGAGCATAAGTTGCTGAAAATGCAAGTGAACAAGCTATTAATAGTTTTGCTAATCTCATTTAAGTTTCCTTTTTATATTTTTCAAAAGAGCCTTTAAGACTCTTTTTTATAAGTTTTAGTGAACTTCTCTCCACTGTTTTGCTTTCCATAGGAATGCAAATATTGCAAAGATTACAAAGTAAATCAAGAACTTAGGTCCTAACTCTTCTCTTTTTTCTTTACTTGAATCACCAACTTCTTCCATATATCTAATTACTTGATCTTGAGATTTTTCATTTAAACCAACTCTAGGCATTGCAGTTCCATCTAAATGCTTTTGAGGATCGTTAATAAATGTAGTTAAATAACTCTCACCTCTACTTCTGATATATTGAGATAAATCAGGTGGAATTTTACCCATATATTTTTTGATATTTGCATCTGGTGTAAATGATGCCATTGTACCATTTTGCATATCAGCGTATTTAATTCCATGACATCTTTGACAAGAGTCAACAAAAACCTGCTTATTTGAAATATCTTCAGGTGCAATTGATTGTAAATATGCAACCATATCAGCTATTTCTTGATCTTGCATCCAAGCATAACCTGGCATTGGATGGGCTCTACCCTCATCAAATTTATGCTCAACTTTTGAAGCTTTTATAGGGTCTTTAATAAATGCAGCTAGGTAATCTTCATTATAAATCTTACCAGCTGTACTTAAATCAGGTGGTACTACACCATAAGCAGCAGCACTACTTTCATTATCCATAAGTTGAGGGAATCCCTCTGCTTCAATTGAGTGACAAGCTGTACAGTTTGCTGTAACTAAAGCTTTACCATTTATAGGGTCGCCATTTTTACCATTTAATCCATCTACATCTTCAAACTCAAAATCTGCAGGCTTAACATGAGGGTGCATTTGAGAGTGTGCAAAAGGCTCAACACCCCAGTATGTAATAAGTGTTAAAGCTACTACAACTGCTAATATTTTTAATTCTCTCATACATCACCCCTTTTTTTAGCATCTGCTTTTGTAATAATTGGTAATATTAAGAACAAGATAATAAATGCTGATGCCGCAAAGAAACCAACCCATGCATTTATACCTGTTGGAGGTAATTTACCATATACAGTTAATAAAATTAAATCAGCCATTAAAATCCAGAACCAAATAAAGAATTTAGGTCTTTTGTGTGCTGGCAATATTTTTGGATCTCTATCTAGCCATGGTAATACTAAGAAAATAACGTTGGCAAATGCAAATGCTATTAAACCTATATCAAAGGCTTTAACAGGTCCAACATCAAAGAAGAATCCTCTTAACACTTCATAAGACCATAGGAAGTACCACTCTGGATAAATATGCGCTGGAGTTACCATTGGATCAGCTGGATCAAAGTTAACTGGGTCCATTGCAAAGTTATAGTGGAAGAATACTAAATAGAAATAGAAAATTAAGAAAATACCAAGTACTGCTAAATCTTTAGAGATAAATACAGGCCAGAAAGGTATAACTTTTGATTCTCTTTTATTTCCAGATAAGTATTTTTCAGCTTCTGCATCAAAATCAATATCTTCAGAGTTTTGATTATTAACGTGAGGAATTCTAAGTGTATAGAAGTGAAGTCCTATAATACCCATAATAACTACAGGTAGTAAGAAAACGTGTAACATAAAGAATCTTGTTAATGTAGCATCTGCAACATTAAAGTCACCTCTAATCCAAATAACTAATTGATCACCAATAACAGGTACTCCACCAAATAGGTTTGTAATAACCATAGCAGCCCAATAAGACATTTGTCCCCAAGGTAGCATATAACCAGAGAAACCAGCAGCAGAGAATGTCATAAATAGTAACATACCTGAAATCCAAATCATCTCTCTACCTTGTTTATAAGAACCATAATAGATACCTGTAAACATATGGATATAAATAACCAAGAAGACAACTGATGCAGCGACTCCATGCATATGCCTAAATAACCAACCAAATGCAACTTCTTGCATAATTGTATAGTTAACTGAATCAAAAGCAAGATTTACATCTGGCTTGTAATACATCATTAAGAAAATCCCTGAAATTACAAGAATACCAAATGTTGTAGCTAATAATACACCCATCGCCCATAAGAAGTTAATATCTTTTGGAATCCAATACTCTGTCATTAAAACTTTTTTTAATGCAGTAGTATTAAGTCTTTGATCTAACCATTCACCAACTGAGTTAGCTTTTTCAAATTTTGCCATTAATTACTCCTTAAGCCATCATCGCTTTAGCGATTTCTTTGTATTGTGGACCTTCTTCACCTAAAGTGATTGAAGTGCCATTAACACTAAATGGAGGTAAATCAAGTGGCCTTGGTGGAGGTCCAAATGTTTGCTCAGCACTAGGATTAAACTCCCCACCGTGACATGCACACTTCCACATTTTGTCTTTCCATGCTGGAATACAACCTAAGTGTGTACACAAACCAATAGCAACAGTGAATCTATCTTCACCAATTACTAAATCTCTCTTATTATCTTCCATATCAGCACTTTTCTTTAAAAGAAAAATAGGCTTTCCTCTCCACGTAATCGTAACAGGCTTCCCTGGTCTTAATTCACCCAGCTCTACTTCAGTAAAACCGCCAGCTAGTACGCTAGGAAGTGGATCCCACGCTTGTTTCATACCAACAAGTGATGCAGCCCCACCTACTGCAGCAACTGCAGCGAATGAATAACCAAGAAAATCTCGTCTATTAGTTTCATTAGACATGTTTGGCTTCCTTTTTTTAAATTGAAATCCTTACATTATATTGTTTTCTTACTTAAATTGATTTGACTTTAGTCATAAAATGTTATGTTTGTGCTATTTTTGTGAAATTGTTACTCAGGTTTAGTTTTTATCAAAGAAAATCTATTATTCTTTGATAAATTTAATGATATTTTCTTCAATATCTTTTTTGTCTATTATATCTTTGTGAATTATCTTTTTTTCAAATAGTTCTTCAATACATTTTGGTAAAGAAGCATTGTATTTAGTTGATATCTCTTCTAAAGCTTCTTTGTCAGGATAGTTTTTATTATTATCTTTTAGGGCATTTAATACAGTTGGTGAAAACTTTGTCCATTCAGCTGTAGAGTAAATAACAGTTGGAATGTCATCTTCTCTTAAATTCTCATAAGCTTTTATACAAGTAGCTGTATGAGGGTCCATTAGGTATCCATCATCTAAGAATGACTTTATAGTTTTTAACCCATACTCATCATCTGAGTCAATTGCACTAAAATAACTTTGAAGTCTTGAAGTCTCTTCTTGTGAGAGTTTAAATATTTTGTTATTATTTAAATCATCTAGTAACTCTTTTGTTCTTTTAGAACCATAAAGTGAATATAAAACTCTTTCAATATTTGAAGACTTTAAAATATCCATTGCAGGTGAATTTGTAAGAATTAAATCTTTATTTCTTATATCATAAACTCCTGTATTAATCCATTGTGTTAAAATATTATTCTCATTTGAAGCAACTAGCAGTTTTTTAATAGGAACACCCATTTGTTTTGCATAAAATCCACCTAATACATTTCCAAAGTTTCCTGATGGCACTACTAAGTAAATCTCTTGCCCATATTCAACTTCACCTTGCTTTAGAAGCTCTAAGTATGAATGAAAGTGATAAATTATTTGGAATATAATTCTTCCAAAATTCACAGAGTTTGCAGCACTTAGTCTAATATTGTGTTTGTCTAACTCTTCTTTAAATGAACTAGATGATAATAGATTTTTTAAAGCAGTTTGTGCATCATCAAAGTTACCCTCTATACCAATTATTTTTTGATTATCACCATCTTCACAAACCATTTGTAATCTTTGAACATCAGATGTGCCACCATTTGGGTATAAACAAGCAATTTTAATATTATCTTTGTTTTTAAAAGTGTTAAGAGCAGCAGGACCTGTATCACCACTAGTTGCAGCTAAAATTAGATAGTTTTCATTTCTTTTTTTTGCTATTGAGCTTAAAATAGAACCAAAAGGTTGCAGTGCCATATCTTTAAAAGCACGAGTTGGTCCATGGTATTGTTCTTGAACAAAAAGATCATCTTTTACTTTCACAACAGGGCATGGGTCAGCTGGATTGTCAAAGTTGTCGTATAAGTCTAAAGCTTTTTTGATTTCATCTTCATCAATATCAATTTCAAAAGCTTTTAAAATTGAGTATGCAAGCTCTTTATAGTCGTCATTGATATGATTTAAAAGAAAGTTATCATCTAGCTTTGGAAGATTGCTTGGTACATATAATCCACCAAAAGATGCACTAGGATTTAAAATAGCTTCGCTAAAACTTATCTCTTTTGGTTTTAAACCATCATTTCCTCTTGTCTCTGTAAAATTCATTAGTTATCCTCATCATTTAGAAGTTTTTCCATATTAATATCATTATTTGGATTATCTTTTCTTAAAAATTGTGTTCCAACTCCATCACTTGTAAATAGTTCAAGTAAAATAGAGTGTTCAACTCTACCATCAATGATATGGGCTTTATTTACTCCATTATATATTGCATCGATACATGAATCAACTTTTGGAATCATCCCACCTGCAATAGTTCCATTTTGTTTATAATTCTCAACATCCTCTTTATCAAGTGAATTTAGCAAATTGCCCTCTTTGTCTAAAACTCCAACTGTATCAGTTAAAAAAAGAACTTTTTGTGCATTAATTGCACTTGCTACTTTAGATGCGGCAACATCTGCATTAATATTAAAGCCTGGATGATTAGGTTGTGCACTATCTGCAATTGGTGCAATAACTGGAATAAACCCTTCATTTATAAGGTTATTTATCATTTTGCCATTTATACTAGTTACAACACCTGTAAAACCAAATCTTCCTTCATCTTTAGGTTCTGCTTTTATCATTGAAGAGTCTTTTCCTGAAACTCCAATAGCCTTAGCTCCATGATGGTTCAAAAGTGAAGTTATATTTTTATTTATTTCACCACTTAGAACCATTTCTACAACTCTCATAGTCTCTTCACAGGTAATTCTATGGCCATCTAAAAACTCTGAACTAATATTTAATCTATCTAATAGTTCTGATATTCTAGCTCCTCCACCATGAACAATAACAGGTTTAACTCCAACAAGAGATAGTAGTACAATATCTTGGGCAAACTTCTCTTTTAGTTCAGGACTTGTCTGTGCTGAACCTCCGTATTTTATTACAATTGTTTTTCCATAAAACTTTTTAATATGTGGAATAGCATCTAATAGGGTTTGAACTTTTTGATATTTTTTTTGCATAAAACTTCCTAAAATAGTATATAAAACAAGATTATAGCTAAAAAGCTCTTATAATCTAGCTATTATTTAAATCTTCAGTATATAATACAGTTTTATTTCTACCTGTCTGTTTTGCTTTATATAAAGCTGTATCCGCATACTTTATACATGTTTGTATATCATTGCTATTAGTTGGGAAAATAGAACATCCAATACTCATAGTTTTTGTAATAGTTTCATTCCCTGCTGGAATCTCTTTTTCCATAAATGCAATCCTAATCTTATCTGCAACATCAATTAAATAGTCTTTATTACAGTTGTAAAGAAGTATTATAAACTCTTCTCCGCCAAATCTAACTACAATATCAGAAGTTCTTGTATTCTCATTTAGTGTTTGGGCAACTATTTTAATTGCATTATCTCCAACATCATGTCCATAGGTATCATTTACTATTTTAAAGTGGTCAATATCAAGCATTAAAATACCATAGGATATTCTTGCTCTTTTTGCTTGCTCAATTATTTTATTTGACTCTTCATCTAAAAACTTTCTATTATAAAGTCCTGTTAATGGATCAGTTTTTGCATTTTTTTCCAATATATTCATAAGTTTATTAGAAATAATTACAGGTTTTGCACCATCAATATAATCTTTTATTAAAGGTACTTTTTCCCTTATTTTTTGATTTTGTGACTCATGTTTTGTATATATTGAGATAACTAAATCTAAATCATTTGATATTGAGTAAGGGATACAAATATAGTTTAAATCATCATTTTGACATGATTTACAGATATTTTTAAATTGTGAAGAGTCAACAATTTCATTTGTTTTGTCGGCTCTACAGATAGACTTTGTATCACAATAGAAGTTTTTAGTTTTATAAACAATAGTTTTTTTACCTGTTCTTGTATTGGCTTCTATAATATTAAACTCATCAACTTCTAAAATATCACGAATAATATTTGCAAGTCTTTTATAAATCTCTTCTGAATTATCATCATGTTCAATAGTCTTTCTAAACTTATAAACTGATGAAAGTCTGTTAATAGTATTTTGTACATTTATTAGCGGGTCAGTATTAACCTCTTGTTTATTTGACAAGAAAATAGATATTTTTGAGTCAATATCATTTAGGGTTGATTCTAGTTTTTCAAGCAAGGTATTTACCCAGCTTGATACATCTTGGGCATCTTTATTATTTTTAATATTTATTACTCTATGTGAGTAGTTACCATTTTGAGCTTTACTCATAACTTGTTTAATAGAAACAAATAGTTTTAAAAATGGTGAGATTAAATAGTTTATTAAAAAACCAATAACAAATATAACTATTAATGCAATTGCAGTTGTATTTAAAACAGTACTAATTCCCATCTGTTTTGAATCATCAACAGGAATTGTAATTGTAATAGCACCTAATGTATCACCTTCATTTGAGTTTGTGTGACACTCAAGGCAGTTTATAGCTCCTTTTTTCGTTGCTTTATAAGGTATTGTAATTCTATAAGTACTATTTGAAAAGATATTTTCATTTATAATTTTTATCTCTTCACCTGTTTTTAAAACTTTTTTATCAATATCATCCCTTGGTACTTCATTATTAAAGCCTTTTCCATACATATCAATTACTTTATGTCCACGACTAAGCCATATTTTATCAATATTTGGTAGGTCTTCTAACTGTTTTAGAAACATTTCTCTTTGGTCAATTACACCTGTTTGCATCTGAGTTGTTAATGCATGCTCTACTGTTTTAGCTAATATTGTAGCTTTGTTATCAATGTTTTTTATTCCATACTCTCTGAAGTTGTAAGTGAAGTTTACAATCATCAAGATAAACATAAAGAAAATAGTAAGAGTTACTAATAATATTATTTTTCTATTTGTTTTAATTCTATAATCCTATAAATAATTTTAATAAACTATTTTATGATATATTTTATTAAAGTTTTATGATACTTTAAATTTATTTATAATTATTATTAGTGTAGTATCTAAATATGAAAAACTATTTAGCATTAAAAGCAAGTGCCGGAAGTGGCAAAACATTCTCTTTAACTGTAAGATATATAACTCTTCTTTTGTATGAAGCAAAGCCTGAAGATATATTAACATTAACTTTTACTAATAAAGCTGCAAATGAAATGAGTGAAAGAATTTATAATACTTTACTGACCTTAGGTGATGATGAAGCTTATCTAAACGCTATATCAAAACAGTCTTTGATGTCAAAAGAGGAGATTTTAGGAAAGAAAAGTTACCTTCTAAAAAACTTTTCAAACTCTTCTTTAGCAATTTTTACTATTGATAAATTTATAAATAAGATATTAAGAGAGTTTTGTGGATATGTAGGTGTTATGGATGATTTTGAAATAAAAGAGGATGATGAGCAAATGCTTAGCATGAAGTTTTTGCAATCATTAAATCAAGAGCAGTTTGATATATTAGTTGATTTTTCTATTTATGAAAATAGAAAGTTTAACTCACTATTTGAGCTATTTAAGACTCTTTTGGAAAAGAATGAAACAATAGATATTGTAAATATTGATGCAAAACTAATTGATTTACAAAAAAAAGAGGTTTTAAAAAGTGCTTTTAAAATAAAAGAGGGTATTTTGTCTTGTAAAAGTGCTTCAAATGCTGCGAAAAAAGCAGTTAGTTTTGAAAAGTTTGATGAACTATTTAAAACAACATGGCTACAAAAAGATACATTAAGTGATTATAGCTATTTTAAAAAGTGTTCAGATGATATTTTAGAAAACTACTTTTATGACTTGAAAAATGATTTAACAAACTACTATAAATTAAGAGCAGGGTATAGCTTAAGTAAACTATATGAGTTGTTTTTAATGTTTAAAGAGTTTAAACTTTCTTATAATAAAAGTAAAAACTATCTAGAGTTTAATGATATTTCAAATTTAGTTTATGATTTATTAACAAATAAAATTGATAAAGAGTTTTTATACTTTAGGTTAGATTCTCAATATTCACATATATTAATAGATGAGTTTCAAGATACATCTTTAATACAGTATAAAATACTAGAACCATTAATTCAAGAGATTTTATCAGGTGATGAAAAAAAGTTTAGAACCTTTTTTTATGTGGGTGATACAAAGCAGTCTATTTATAGATTTAGAGGTGGGAAAAGAGAGCTTTTTGATTATGTTGCTAATACAAATAGTTTATTAGAAGTTGAGGTTTTAAATACAAACTTTAGAACTACTAGCAATATTTTGGATTTTGTAAATTCAGTTTTTTTAAACCTACCAAACTATGAGTACTATGAACAAAAAAGTATGAATCAAGGTGGATATGTTGAAGTAGTTGAAGATGAAGCTTTAGATGACAAAGATTTTAAAACTGTTGCTTCAAAAGTTGCATACTTAATGCAAAATGGAGTTAATTCAAATGATATAGCTATTTTGACTTATACAAATGATGATGTATTAACTCTTTATTACTATTTAAAAGAGAAGTTTCCTACACTTAAAATCACAACAGAGATGACATCAAAACTTATAAATCAAGAAAATGTAAAAGCTTTAATAAATGCAATTAAATATCTATATTTCAAAGAGAGTATCTATAAAGAGAATCTAAATGCTATTGTGGGTAATAAGTTAACTACAAGTTTTGATTTAAAAGTTGATTTAGAACATAGCAGTGTACGATCAATAGTTAAGCAAATTGCATCTAATTTGAAACTTATTGATGAAAATATAATTAGATTTATTGAAGCTTGCACAAAGTATGAGAATATAGTTGATTTTGTCTATGAGGTAGATAGTCTTGATACTTCAATATCAAATAGTGAGACTTTAGGCTTGCAGATATTAACTGTTTTTAAGTCAAAAGGTTTGGAGTTTAATACAGTGCTTCTACTAGATAGAATTAAAAGAAAAGTCCCAAATAAATCTTCACTTCTGTTTGAGTATGATAGTGTTAATTTAAAAAATATTTTTTATAAAATTAAAGGGTTTGAAAACTATGATAAAAATTATGCTAATGCTCTAAATAAAGAGAAGTCTTTAGCTTTAGAAGATGAAATAAATATTTTATATGTGGCACTAACAAGAGCAAAAAACAATCTTTTGATATTTAAAAAGCAAAAATCATCAGTTTTTGATATATTAGATTTAAAAAAGCTAAAAATTGGTGAATTAGTTAGTAGTACCAATACTTCTAAAAACTATGAAGTAGTTATAAAAGTTGATTATAAACCTCTTGATTTAGGTACACAAGAGAAACAACTTTCAAAACAAAAAGATATAAATGAACAAAGACTCTATTCAAAATATTTTGGAATTGCAACTCACTTTTGTTTAGAGATGATGGATGAGTTTACAATAAAATCTTTAGAAAACTCCATAGTATTAGCCAAAAATAGTTACTCTAACTATTTAGATAAAAAAGATTTTGAAAAGATAAAAAATAGAATAACAACCCTTATAAAAGATAAGGAGTTTAATAGTTTTATTCAAGATTCAATATACACAAGTGAGCAATCAATAATGTATAATAATGAGATTAAAATAATTGATTTATTAGTACAAAAAAGAGACAGATATTATATTTTTGATTATAAAACAACAAAAAAACCAAGTATTGAGCATGAAAACCAAGTAAAAGAGTATAAAAAAGCTATAAAAACTATTTTTGATACACACGAGGTTTATTCATACATACTATACTTAAAAGATGAGTATGTAGATATAATTGAAGTAGATTAAGTAAAATACCTAATTGAAGCAAATCCAAATGGTTTTGCTTTGGAGACTTTTTTTATATGCTCATCATTTACAATTCCACCAAGTGCAAAGATATTTATATCATCAAAAATCTCAACAGCCTCTTTTAATTGATTTATACCTTTTGGTTGCCCTTTATTAGGTGTTTTAAATATTGGTGAATAAGTTATGGCATTTGCATACTCTTTTAATGCCTTTTCAATATCAGTGAAATCATGACATGAGATAATTACAAATAGATCTAAATCTTTAGCTTTTTTTATTTTTTTAAACTGTTTTGATGTTAAGTGTACACCTGTAGCATCTAGTTTTTTAGCTAATTTATAATCACTGTTGATTAATATATTCTCAACTTTTAACTCTTTACATGTATCCACAAAAACCTCTGCTAGCTTTTGGAAATTTGATGAGGTTTTATCTCTAAAGCATACAAATGTTGGCTTATCTCTTTTTATAGCATCTATTAAATTAAGTTTAAATATTTCAGGTTTATTCCCGTAATATTTAGGATCAGTTATTAAATATTTTTTCAATTTCTCTTCTTTTTGATTTTTGTAAAGTATATTATGTAATAGCTAATAGGATAGTTAAAATATTAAAATAAGATATATTAGTAGGTAAAATAAGAAATAAAAGAGAGGTAAGTCTCTTTTATTGTAAAATAAGAATCAAAAAAAGTGAGGGCAAGTCACTTTTAGTGATCTTCTTCTTCCATCATGATAGAACCTGCTATATAAACATAAGTTAAAATCATGAAAATAAATGCTTGAAGTAAACCAAATGCTGTTAACATGAAGAAACCAGCTAAAGGCACAATCCATGGAACTAACATTAGTAATACCATTAAGAACATATCATCACCTCTAATAGCACCAAAAAGTCTGAATGATAATGATATAATTCTTGAAAAATGAGATATAATCTCAATTGGGAACATTAAAGGAGCTAATATAGGCATTGGACCCATAAAATGCTTAAAATAATTAACAAACCCATTCTCTTTTATACCAAGGTAATTGTAGTAAATAAATACAATTAATGCTAAAGATAAAGTAAAGTTAATGTTAGCTGTTGGAGATTCAAAACCTGGAATAACCCCTAACAAGTTAGCAAAAACAATAACCAAACCTAAAGAACCAATTAAAGGCAAGTATCTTCTAGCATTTTTTTCTCCCATAGTATCACTTCCTATAGAAATAACACCACTAATAAATGCTTCTAAAACATTTTGACTTCCACTTGGCACTAATTGCATCTTACTTGTAGCAGATCTAGCTAAAAAGAAAATAATACCAATCACAACTAAAAAGTGCGAAAGTATTATCCACTCTTGACCGTGTCCACCGATGCTACCTAAGAACGTAAACAGTCTTCCTTCCATCTCTTTCCTTTTTCTTTGTTTCTGTTACAACACTAATACTAAATTATGAGAATCATTTTATAGTTTTTTTTCTAAAAACTTTATAAAGCGAAAAAACTAGTTTAAATTTGTTTAAATCTGTAACCGTTTTGTTTCAATTTTTCTCTTATTAGTTTTTGGTGATCTTCACCTTTAGTTTCAAGTGCAATTGTAATCAATGCTTCACCAAAATCTAGTTTTACTGAATCCCTATCATAATCTATTTGAACAATATTTGCAGAGCACTCTCTAAAAATCTCTGATAAGTGTGTTAAAGAACCTGGTTTGTCCATTAGTGTTACCATAAGATTCATTTTTCTACTTGATTTTACTAAACCTTTTTCAATAATTTGAGAAAGCATTGTAACATCAATATTACCACCACTAACAACTGCACAAACTTTTGTATCATCCATTTCAATTTTATCATGCAAAATTGCAGCTGTTGCAACAGCTCCTGCTCCTTCAACTACAAGTTTGTGTTTTTCTAACAAAAACAAAATTGCATTTGCTATTTCATTATCAGTAACTTCTACTATATGATCAACATAGTCAATTATAATATTTAAAAGTTTTGGGGTCACATTTTTTACAGCAATTCCATCTGCAATAGTTCTAACTGATTTTGAATCAATTGGCATTTGAGATTTATATGACTCCTTCATTGCAGTTGCACCACTTGAAACAACACCAACTATTCTAATATCAGGATTAATAGCTTTGGCTGCAATTGCAATCCCACTGATTAAACCTCCACCACCAATTGGTACTATTAACTGCTTTAAATCTGGAATTTTTTCTAAAATCTCAAGTGCAACTGTTCCTTGTCCTGCTATTACATCATCATCAGCAAAAGGGTGAATAAACTCACAATCTCTTTGTTCTTTAAATCTCATAGCTGCTGTATATGCTGCATCAAAGTTTTCACCCGTTAATACTACATTTGCTCCGTGGTATTTAACCCCTGAAACCTTTGTTAGAGGGGTTGCTTCTGGCATAAAAATAGTAGCTTCACAATCAAACTGTTTTGCTGCATATGCTAAACCTTGAGCATGATTCCCAGCACTAGCTGCAACTACACCTTTATCTCTTTTTTCTTGTGATAAATTTGCAATTCTATTATATGCACCTCTTAATTTAAAGCTACCTGTTAATTGTAAATTCTCTTTTTTTAAGTAAATTTCACTACCAAAATTCTCACTTAAGATAGGGGCTTTTGTAACAGGTGTAATTTGTGCTACACCTTTTAAGTTTTCTTGTGCTTCTTTTATTCTATTTAGTGTTACCATTTTCATACTTTATATTATAAATTTTTATGTATAGTATCAAAAATTAATATAGAATTAGATAATATATAAAAAAATTTGAGGTTTTGGTATTGACATTTACGTTTGTAACACTTTTTCCTAACTTAATTGAGCCATACTTTGGTGATTCTATTTTAAAAAGAGCTGTTGATAATGGATTTATCTCTTATAAGTTTTTTAATCCAAGGGACTTTACAACAAATAAGCACAATAAAGTAGATAAACAGATGGTTGGAGGAGGTGCTGGTATGCTTATGACTCCGCAGCCTTTATTTGATTGTCTAGATAAAATCAAAGAAGAGAATAAAGATGCATATATAGTATTTCCTTTAGCAGCTGCAAAGCCTTTTAGACAAAATGATGCAAAAAGACTTGCAAAAAAAAGAGATATTGTATTTGTAAATGGTAGATATGAGGGAATTGATGAAAGGGTTATTGAAAAGTATGCAAATGAAGTTTTTTCAATAGGTGAGTATGTTTTAACAGGTGGAGAGTTACCATCAATAGTTATGGCAGATGCTATTGCTAGGAATGTTAAAGGGGTTTTAGGAAATCAAGACTCATTGGTAGAAGAGAGCTATGAAACAAACCTTTTAGAAGCTCCATCTTTCACTAAACCTGAAAATTTCCAAAATTTAAGTGTCATTAAAGAATATTTAAAGGGAAATCATAGTAAAATTTCCGACTTAAAATTCCAGATGTCAAATTGCAAAACAAAATATTACAGACCCAATAAGGAAAAAAGATGAAAAATAGATATATAGCTAGTTTCGAAGCAGCACAAATTGAATCAAAAGAGATTCCTCAGTTTAGAGCTGGAGATAAAGTAAGACTTGGTGTAGAGATTAAAGAAGGTGAAAAGAAAAGAGTTCAAACTTATGAAGGTGTAGTTATCGCTAGACAAGGTGAGGGTGCATCAGCTACTTTTACAGTAAGAAAAATTGGAGCTAACTCAGTAGGAGTTGAAAGAATTTTCCCATTATATTCTGAATCAATCAAAAGTTTTGAAGTAACAAGAAGAGGTAAAGTAAGAAGAGCTAAACTTCACTACTTAAGAGGTTTAAAAGGTAAAGCAGCAAGAATTAAAGAACTTAAAAAGTAATTAAACTAAGGCTAAGCCTTAGTTAAAACTATGTCTAGAACATTAATTCACACAACAACAAAAGTTGAAGCCAAACCTATAATTGACTTTTTTGAATTAGAAGAGTCACAATACTCTAATTATAAAATTTACTCTAATAATGATATCTTACTTATAATATCTGGTGTAAGTAAAGATAGTATATATGATGCATTAACTTATATATTTGACACTTTTGAAATTTCTAGAGCAGTTGATATAAGTACAGTTTACTCTTGCGATACTTCAATCGTAATTGGAACACTTTTTTGTACTAATAGATTTATTTATGGTATTAATTTTGCTACTGTGACTACATTAAACCGCGATTTTGATGAAGATGAAGTGGCTCAAACACTACTTGTGGACAAGCAAGAGAAGTATTTTAAGAAATTCTTTGAGAAAAAGAGAATTAATATAGATAGTTTTATTTTTAAAGTGGTTTCAAAATACTACACAGACGAAGATTTAAAAAGTGATGAAATCTACTCAATTTTATTTAACTCCTGCAAAAAAATACAAAGGTATATTTAGTGCTACACGAAATAGTTGATTTTATAGTTAATACTGTAGGTGATTTGGGTTATATTGGAATATTTTTAATGATGTTTTTAGAGAGTTCATTTTTTCCTTTTCCCTCTGAAGTTGTAATGGTACCAGCTGGATATTTAGCTTATAAAGGAGAAATGAGCCTTTCATTAGTGATATTTTTTGGTATTTTAGGTTCTCTTGGTGGGGCACTTCTAAACTATTTTTTAGCTGTAAAATTTGGAAGAGCTTTTTTATTAAGGTATGGTAGATATTTTTTTATAAAACCACATACTATAGAAAAAATTGAAGAGTTTTTTTATAGTCATGGTCATATATCGACTTTTTCAGGAAGATTAATACCTGGTGTTAGGCAGTATATATCATTTCCAGCTGGAATAGCAAAAATGAATATATTACTTTTTTCATTCTATACAACTTTAGGTGCAGGTATATGGGTAATAATTCTTACAATGCTTGGATACTATATAGGTGGAAATGAAGCTTTAATAAAAGAGTATTTAAGATATATCATAGTTACTATTCTTATCTTAATATTTATTACTATCTATTTTTATTACAAAAGGGTTAAAACAAAGTCGCTATAGAGTTTGACTTTCATATCCTTTTAATTGCAAAACATATATAATAAGACTTAAAATCTAATATGGAAATAAATAAATGTTTAATTCATTATCAAATTTAATAGCACCAAATATAGCAATAGATTTAGGTACTGCAAATATCATAGTATCGACAAAAGATAAATGTTTAATCAACGAACCATCAGTTGTAGCAATACAAACAAATCATAAAGGTGAGTCTAAACTCCTAGCGGTTGGGGTTGAAGCTAAAAAGATGATAGGAAAAACTCCACTTAATATTAAAGCAATTAGACCTATGAAAGATGGTGTTATTGCTGATTTTGATACAACTGAAAAAATGATAAACCATTTTATTCAAAAAGCATATAAAAAAAACTTTTTTTTTAAACCAAAAATTATTATTTGTATTCCCTATGGAGTAACACCTGTTGAAAGAAATGCAGTAAGAGACTCTGCACTAAATGCAGGTGCAAGGGATGTATATCTAATTGAAGAGCCATTAGCAGCTGCTATTGGTGCTGGAATACCTGTAAATAATCCAGATGGACATGTTATAGTTGATATTGGTTCAGGTACTACTGAGATGGGACTTACATCTTTAGGTGGCTTAGTTTTATGTAAAGCAACAAGAACAGCTGGAGATAGTTTTGATAGTTCTATTATAAAATATGTAAAAGATAACTATAACTTATCAATAGGTGAGGGTACAGCTGAAAATATTAAGTTTAAAATTGCAACAGCTATACAACTAGATGAAATGTTGACCTTGGATGTAAAAGGTAAAGATAATTTTGGATATTTAAAGGCTATAACTTTAAGTAGTGAAGAGGTTAGAAAGGCTATAAGTGAGCCATTGAAAAACATATCAAGTACGTTATTAAAACTTTTAGAGCAAATGCCACCTGATTTAGCAGCTGATGTTGTTGATAATGGTATTACTTTAACAGGTGGAGGAGCTTTATTAAGAGGTATTGATAAGTATTTATCAAATATTATTAAACTTCCTGTACATATAACCGATGAGCCATTACTTGCAGTATCAAAAGGTACAATGGAAGCTTTAAGAAATATGGAGTTTTTAGATTTATTAAATGATAGAAAATAAAGGATAGTATTGAAAGAGCTTACAGGCTATTATACTCGTAAAAATATTCTTTTTAAGGATATAGAAAAAATTGAACCAAAACAGTTACAAACTAGAAAAAAAATAGAAATTTACGCAGCAACTAGTGTAGATTTTAAATATTATGCAATATTTAAAGTGGATGCAAAAAGTAGATTTCTTAAAAAGAATGCAGATGATTTAATGGTTCTAGAACAGAAGTTGTCATCTTTTTTAAATCATAATTTTAAGAAAAAAGAGTTAATAATAAGTTCGCCTTTATGTTCAAAAGCAAAGCAATATCTAGAAGAGAATAGATGGAGTATCAGAGTTGATTTTATGTGATATTGGCAATACAACTTATGATTTTTTAATAAAAAACAGACACTATAAATTTGCATTAAAAGATGAAATACCAAATTTTGATGAGAAGATAATATATTTATCTGTAAATAAAAAAGCTACAAAAAAATTGTTAAAGTCAAATCCAACGGCTGTAAATATAAAGAAATATTTTGAGTTTACAACAGAGTACAAAGGTCATGGATTAGATAGGGCAGTTGCTTGTATGTATCAAAAAAATGCAGTTATAGTAGATGCAGGAAGTGCTATTACTGTGGACATTATGGGAGAAAAAAAACATCTTGGAGGTTTTATTCTTCCTGGGTTTAGAGCCTTTATGAAGACATATCCAAAAATCTCAAAA
Source organism: Campylobacterota bacterium (assembly GCA_051746405.1). Classification (GTDB taxonomy): domain Bacteria; phylum Campylobacterota; class Campylobacteria; order Campylobacterales; family Arcobacteraceae; genus Arcobacter_B. The sequence continues at coordinate 7,830 of JBNJFB010000011.1, read as the reverse complement.
AAATTAAAGTTTGATTTTGAAAAAAAAATAAATTTGGATAAAATACCGCTTCAAACAAAAGATGCTATCCAGTATGCTATGTTAAAATCCATTATTTTACCCATAGAAGAGGTAAGCGAAAATAGAGAAGTTATTTTAACAGGTGGTGATGGAAAACTACTAAGTAAATATATCAAAAGTAGTTTATATAAAAAAGATTTAATATTTGAAAATATGAAAAGGATTATTGATGCTAACAATTGCATTACCTAAAGGAAGAATTGCAAAGGAGACTTTAGCAAAGTTTGAAAAAGCTTTTGATGAAGAGTTTGTTTTTGAAGATAGAAAGTTAATACTAGAGAAATCTGGCTTTAGATTTTTAAATGTAAGAAACCAAGATGTACCAACTTACGTAATGCATGGAGCTGCTGATTTAGGTGTAGTTGGACTTGATGTATTAGAAGAGAAAGAGTATGACTTAATCAAGCTATTAGATTTAAATTTAGGTAGATGTAAAGTTGCATTTGGATTAAGAAAAGGTGAAAAACTAGATTTGACAAAGAGTAAAATCACGGTTGCAACAAAGCATGAAAAAATTGCAAAAAAATTCTTTGAAGAAAAAGCAATGGCTGTAGATATTATTAAGCTATATGGTTCTATTGAGCTTGCACCTTTAGTTAACCTTTCTGATTGTATTGTAGATATTGTAGAAACAGGCGAGACTATGAAACAAAATGGATTAGAAGTTGGTCCTACTATTATGGAAAGTAGTGCACATCTAATAGCAAATAAAAATGCTTTTTATGCTAAGAAAGATTTAATCTTAGATTTAAAAGAAAGAATAGAAACAGTACTATAATGGGATTAGATTTATACTCAAAAATTGAGCCTTATTTAGATTTTGAAGATGAGGTTTATGCGCTTCATAAAGAGTTTATGGAGTTTGTAATGATAAATGATCTTGATAATATTATAGATATAGGGTGTGGTCAAGGATATTTCCTAGAAAACCTTAAAATCAATGGTATAAAAGCTTTTGGGACTGATTTAAGTACTGAACAAATTAATGTATGTAAAGCAAAAGGCTTAGATGCAAAAGCAATACCTCTAAATAAAGTAGTACAAAAGTATGACTGTGCAACGGCTATTTTTGATGTACTTAATTATATAAATAAAGAGTATTTAGAAACTTTTATAAAAGATGTATATAAAGTTTTAAATGAAGATGGATATTTTCTATTTGATGTTAATTCATACTTTGGTTTTGATGAAGTTGCACAAGGTTGCATAACCATAGATTTAAAAGATAAATTTATATCAATTGATGCAGTTTTTGAAGATGAAAAGTTACAAACAGATTTAACACTCTTTACAAAACAAGAGAGTAATCTTTTTTCAAAGGAAGCAGACTTTATAACTCAACAATACCACTCAAAAGAGTATCTTGCAAAGTTACTTGAACGTTGTGGCTTTAAAGTTTGTAAAGTAAAAGAGTTTAATCTTCATAGCTTTGATGAAGCAGATAAATTAATATTTATTTGCCAAAAATAGAGTAGTGTAATACTCTATTTATATTAAACCCACAATATCCCTTAAAATTCTCATCTTCTCAGATGCAATCTTTGAAGCTTTTGAAGCTCCATACTCAAGTATTTCGTTAACTTTTTTAGGATTAGCAAGTAATTCTTCTCTTCTTTGTATATATGGTTCAAAATGCTCATTTATTTTATCAAGTAAAGTAAGCTTAAAGTGTCCATACCCCTCACCTGGAGTCTCATATCTTTTTTGTAACTCTTTTAGTTCATCATCATTCATAAATAGTTCAGAAATTTTATAGATATTACAATCTTGCCACTGTTTTGGCTCATCTAACTCTTTTGAGTCAGTAACTATACCCATCACTTGTTTTTTAGTCTTCTTTTTAGTGTTGAACATATCAATAGTATTTCCATAAGATTTTGACATCTTAGCACCATCAGTACCTGGAACTGTTGCAAGGTTATCATCAACTTTTGCTTTTGGTAAAACAAAAACATCTTCACCATAAGCATTATTAAATGAGTTTGCAATATCTCTTGTCATCTCAACATGTTGAATTTGATCTTTTCCAACTGGAACTATATTTGAATCAAAAAGTAAAATATCAGCTGCCATTAATACAGGGTATGAAAACAATCCATGATTTGCTTGAATACCTTTTGCAGTTTTATCCTTATAAGAGTGAGCTCTTTCAAGTAGTCCCATTGATGTGTGATTTGACAATAACCAGTAGAGTTCTAATACCTCTTTTACATGATGTTGTACCCAAAAAGTTGATTTTTCAGGGTCCATACCAAGTGCTAAAAAGTTTACAGCTGCTTCAAAACTGTTTTTTTCTAAAGCATGTTTATCTTTAACTGATGTTAATGCATGATAAGATGCAATAAACGCAAATAACTCTCCCTCATCTTGTGACTCAATCATCTTTTTAATCATTCCAAAGTAGTTACCAATGTGAATAGTTCCTGATGGTTGAATACCTGATAAAATTCTCAAATCTCAATCCTTAAAATTTTTTCGTAATTATACCCAAAAGAATCATAATTATTGGTTATCCTTTTTTAGATTTGCTTTAGTAATAATAAGCTCTAAATGCATAATTAAATCATAATATTCACCCATATAAGAAAGTGGCACTTTTGTCTCATTTTTTATCTCTTTTTTTAATATTTCTAACTCTTTTATTATGTTGTCACAACTACTTTTATCATGTTCTAGTTTTAAATCCAACTCTTGTATTTGCCCATACCATCTATATATTTTTGATCTTATACTCCACTTATAAAGTGGAAAAACTCCTTTTGCAAATGGTATAAAAAGAGTAAGCAAGGGAATTAAAAGGATTTTTAATCTATCAATAGTTGAAGCAATCCAATATGGAAAGATCTCTTCAAGCCATGTATCGCCATGCTTGAAATATCTACTAGCCTCATCATTTATTTTTGTAGTAATACCTTTTAGGTTAGGAAATTCATCTTCATTTGCAAAAAGTGTTTTACTACTATGAGTATCTTTTACTTTTTTAAGTAGTAGTCTTATTAGTTCATCGGGTAAATTATCGTTGATAACTAATGTTGCTGTTGTACTTATAAGATTAAAATCTCTATTTGGAATATTTTTTTTAAGATTTATAGAACCCTCATAGATAGTTAAAGCGTGTAAAAAGTTTAGTTTCTTACTATACGCCCTTGCTCTACTAAAAGATAAAACTTTAATATCTTCGTCTTCTAAAAGCTCTCTTATAAGTTTTGATTCTTGGGATACAGCAAAAAATGCTGCATCTATTTCATCTTTTTTTATCTTATCATAAGACTCTTTTGATGATAGATATAGTAGATTTGTATTATTCTTATTTATGCCATTTAGTTTTATAATCTGTTCACTTAAACTCTTTGTTCCACTACCTATTTGTCCTATTGAGATGGTTTTGTTTTTTAACTCTTTTACATAATTTACTTTTTGTTTACTATTATAAAATAGCCATAATGGTTCATAATAAATAGCTGCAATAGTTTGTAGGTGAGTTTTTTGTTTTAAAATACCATTTTGTACAAAAGCCACATCTGCTTTTTTGCTCTTTAAAAGTTCTATATTCTCAATTGAACCATTTGTATTAATAATATTTACTTTTACATCTTCTTTTTTTAAAATCTCTTTGTATTTTAAAGCAGTTTGATAATACTGCCCATTCTTTGAGCCAGTTGCTATAGTTATTTCTTTTTTAGGACTTGGTGTTATAAATAAAGAAGTTGCATAAAAAGCACTTCCAATTAAAGCTACTATTGGAATAATTGCTAAGATAAATCGATTTTTCATTTTAACTCTTTTTAAAGATATATTTTTACTATATTCTACTAAAAAAAAGTTATATTATCATTATGTTAAAACTACTAATCTATTATACTATTATCAGAAGCACCTAAAGTTTGTGTAAGTTGAATACTAAAAAGTAAACCAACTTACACCTATTGTATAGATTAAAACTCTACAGCCTCACCGTAGTAAAACTTACCAATATAATCATCCATATCACTACTATAATTATATTTTTGAGTATGGTCTTCTTCACCATTAATAGACTCAGCTAGACTTTTAGATACAAAGTTCCAGTTAATAATTTCCCACCATTTATCTAAATATTTTGGACGAGCATTTCTATAGTCAATATAATAAGCGTGCTCCCAAACATCACATGTGAGTAAAGGAATAATATCTTGCCTTACAGGAGTATCTGCATTTGAAGTATTCATTATCTCTAATTTTTTATCTTTTAAAACAAGCCAAGTCCATCCAGACCCAAAGTTTTTTGCTGCATTTGTTGTAAACTCTTCTTTGAATTTATCCATTGAACCAAACTTTTCATCAATCATCTTTATAAGTTGTGAAGAGGGTTTTGTCTCTTTTGGAGATAATCCTAGCCAATAAAAGTTGTGATTAAACACTTGTGCTGCGTTATTAAAAGTTGGACCTTCTGCTTTTTTAATAATATCAGTAAGCCACATTGACTCAAACTGTGTTCCTTTAATTAAATCATTTAAAGTATCTACATATTTTTGATGATGCTTGCCATGGTGATACTCTATCGTCTCTTCAGATATAACAGGCTCTAAAGCATTTGCATCATAAGGTAACTTCATTAGTTCATATTTCATTTTCGATCCTTTTATTTAAGATTATTGTAATTTTTATAAAAAATAATTATCTTTTAATCCCTGGAAAATATGATAACATATATCTAGCTATTTGGCAAACTTAATTTTTATTTTAAGTATAGGGATGTTATTTTGTATTTAATATAATAAATTATATAAAAAGGTATTATATGCATAAAGAAAAAATGGTCCGAAATAAAGTAGCACAAACACCAGAAGGTTTTAAAAAGCTTAAATGGTATGGTCCTGGACTTTTATGGATGTTATCAGCTGTTGGAACAGGTTCAATTCTTTTTACACCAAGAGTTAGTTCAGCATACCAATATGAGCTTCTTTGGTTGTTATTAATAGTTTGTTTTTTTATGTGGGTAATGATAAAAGAGATGGCACGATTTAGTGTTGTTACAGGAGAAACAATGCTTTGGGGTATGTCAAAACTTCCTGGTCCTAAGAACTGGGCAGTGTGGACTATTTTTATTCCCCAACTTTTTGCTGCTGCTGTAGGAATTGCTGGTTTGTGTGCTATTGTAGGTAGTGCTTTTAGTTCCTTTTTCCCAGGTGATGCAAAGCTATATGCAATTGGTACTTTACTTCTTTGTGTATTAGTTACTGCAACGGGACACTATATGCGTATTGAACAAATTAGTAAATGGATGGCTACACTTTTATTAATAAGTGTTATTATATCTGCTGTAGCAGTTTTTGATGATCCTGCTGCATTTTCAAAAGGTCTGATACCAAGCTTCCCTCAAGATGCAGATTTGTATATTATTCTTCCATGGATAGGTACTATTTTGGCAGGTTCAATGGGTATAGTATGGTTTTCTTATTGGATATCCACTAGAGGGTTTGGAGGTGGTTTTATTAAACAACAAAATGAAGAACCATCTAAAGATGCAAAAAATAAACGAAATAGATATTTGCAAAAATGGCTTTCTATAGTTGATATAACTGCTGCACTGGGAGTAATAGGTGGAGTAGTTATTATAACATCTTTTTTAATTTTGGGTTCAGAGCTTTTAGCTCCTGCTGGGATTATGCCAAGTGGCAATGATGTTGCATTAGATCTTTCTAAAATTTTTTCAGAAGTATGGGGAGATTCGGGGCGGTATATTATTTTGCTTGCTATAATAGTAGCTCTTGGAGGTAGTGTTCTTGCAAACCAAGATGGTTGGGGAAGAAGCTTTGCAGATATGACATTTTTACTATTTTCACACCCTTTATTAAAAAAATATAGTTTTAATAAAGTCAAACGTTTCTATATTGTTTTAATTACAGGTATCATTCCCTTTATTATTATTGTTATTTTTAAAGACCCAGTTAAAATCATGTCTGCATCAGGAATTATTGCAGCTATTCATACTCCTTTTATAGTTATAACTGCAATTGCAGTTAATCGTAGATTTTTACCAAAACAGTTTGCACCTAGTTGGTTTATGTACTTAATGATGGGTAGTTCAGGACTATTTTATCTAGGGTTTGCTTTCTTATATTTGTGGGATTTATTTTAAAAAGAGTTTTGACAGTAACAACAGAGTTTACAAACTTTATTGATTTGTATCAAGGTAATAGTTTTTTTATAGGACTATAATGAAATCTAAAAAAGATTAGGGGTAAAAGATGGCAACACAGATTCAAGCTAATGTTAAATCAAAAGAAGATCAAAAGGGTTGGTATATTGAATTATATGATCCTCAAAGTGAACAAATTAAAATATGTGAAAATTTAGAAGATTTCAATTCAAAGCTTACTGATATGGCAGCAGAGTATAGTTTTGATATTGAAGTAGCATGGAAAAAAGACTCAAGTGTCACTAATGAGCAGTTTTATGAACTGCATCAGCAAATAGCCCAAAAAAAGCAAGAGCTTGATATTTAGAGTATAGCTATTTTTATTATAAAAATCTTATTTATTGGGATAGTACCTGTTTTTAGATATATTATTTATTATCAATGCAGTTATAAGCAGTAGTAACGAGCCTGTTGAAACAGGGTATAATACATATAAAAAACCTAAATTATGAATGTTATTGCTCCCAAGTACTGCAATAAGTGCAGTTGCACCTCTAGGTGGATGTAAAGTAAGTGTAACTTGCATAACAAATATAGCTGTTGAGACAGCAAACGCAGAGCATAAAAGTAAGTTATCATGAAATAGTTTAAAAGATATAACTCTTACAGAATTATTCCTATAAAAGATCCAACCCATGACCAAAAAAGATTTTCCTGTTCTAATGGCTCAGTATTTATTTTTTTGAATTTTCTTAGGAACTTTTTCATATTGGTTACTCTTCTAAAGTTACTACTTTATTGATATTTTCAAATATATTATAGACTCTTTGTTGCCATAGTTTTTTAAACTCTTCTCTCTCTTCATTCGTTGCAGTATCTTTTAATACCTTTTGCATTAGTTCTTGCATCAAAGGATTTGGTGGTATGCTATTTGGGTTGTAAGTAATATCCACATACTCTTTTGTATCTAATCTTGTTAATCTTATTGGTGCTGGTATATCTTGATTAAAGTTCATAAGTCCATATCTTTTAAAGTTATTATTTAAACCTTTGAATCCATACGTATCAGTTGCACCTGTGATTTGAGAGATTACATTTGCAATTACTCCTGTTGTTCCTTGAAATGAGTAGTCTTTAAAAGATATTTTTATCTCACCTCTTTTTGGTAATTCGTCTTTATATAGTCTTTTTAGTCCAACTAAAGTTACTATATAAGCACCTGCAACTGTTGGACAACTATGACCAGCTGCTTTTACCACATCTAAATAGTTATATTCAATAATCCCATTATCAAAAGCACCTAAAGTTTCTGATAATTCATCTTTTAATTTTATAGTCTCTATTTTATTATAAAAATCTGGATATTGCATTTTCTTTCCTTTACTTAATTTTGTGATTATATAAAAAGTAGATACTTATTGTATTGATTTGTATCAAGGTAATAGTTTTTTTATAGGACTATAACCAAATCATAAAAACTAAGCAAAGGTTTGATTATGAAAAAAATAGAGTTAGAAGGAACAACAGTGGATTTCTTTGAGGAGTTAATTGACGATTTAAAAATATATAAGTTTGATACTAGCAGATGTGGACCACCAGAGCCGATGATTAATGCAATGATTGGATTACAATTGCTTGATAAAGACTCT
>JBNJFB010000010.1:0-58264 GCA_051746405.1 Campylobacterota bacterium | reverse complement strand
ATTTACACTTTGAGCCTCTATATTTGTTATAAATAGATCATCACTCTCATCAATTATTAAACTATTTGAGATAGTTGCATCTATATTTGAGATAGTTGTTTTTATATCTGCACTATTTGCATCTACTATTAAACGATCTGCACTTAGAAGTGAGCTTTCATCGTTATGTCTAATAGCACCCTCTACAGTTATATAAACATCATAAGATCCTGCATCTACAACCCCTATATTTATATCATCGCTTTGGTTGATTATAATATCTCCATCACTTGTATTTGCTTTAAGCTGTGTTACTTTTGTATTAAGATCTACTGTTGTTGCATCTACTATTAAATGATCTGCACTTAGAAGTGAGCCTTCATCTTCTTTTAGAATTGCATCTGCTGTAATTAGTACATCTTCTGTTGCAGTAAGCACTCTCACATTCAAGTTATTTCTCTCAGTAAGTGTTAAGTTTACCACTTCTGCATTAAGTGTCTCTATAGTTGTAGCAAGTATAGCATCCTCTGCTTTTAGTACTAAATCTTTTGCAGTTATATCTCCACTGATATTATTTTTCTCATCAATATCAAGTCTATTATCTACTATCGCTTCTATTGTACTAATAGCTGTATTTAGTGTTGCACTATTTGCATCTACTATTAAACGATCTGCACTTAGAAGTGAGCTTTCATCGTTATGTGTAATAGCACCCTCTACAGTTATATAAACATCATAAGATCCTGCATCTACAATCCCTATATTTATATCATCGCTTTGGTTGATTATAATATCTCCATTTGTAGATGTCGCACTGTAGTGAGTAACATCTGTAACAAGATTGATAGTTATTGCCTCTAATGCTAAGTTTGTCGCATTTATACTAACGCTATCTCCATCAGTGATCGTTCCATCTGCTTTGATATTTACACTTTGAGCCTCTATATTTGTTATAAATAGATCATCACTCTCATCAATTATTAAACTATTTGAGATAGTTGCATCTATATTTGAGATAGTTGTATTTAGCTCTGCATTTTTTGCATCTACTGTTAGTTTATTGGCACTTAGAAGTGAGCTTTCATCGTTATGTGTAATAGCACCCTCTACAGTTATATAAACATCATAAGATCCTGCATCTACAATCCCTATATTTATATCATCGCTTTGGTTGATTATAATATCTCCATTTGTAGATGTCGCACTGTAGTGAGTAACATCTGTAACAAGATTGATAGTTATTGCCTCTAATGCTAAGTTTGTCGCATTTATACTAACGCTATCTCCATCAGTGATCGTTCCATCTGCTTTGATATTTACACTTTGAGCCTCTATATTTGTTATAAATAGATCATCACTCTCATCAATTATTAAACTATTTGAGATAGTTGCATCTATATTTGAGATAGTTGTTTTTATATCTGCACTATTTGCATCTACTGTTAGTTTATTGGCACTTAGAAGCGAACTATCTCCACTATTTGTAATATCTCCATTGAGTAGAGTTAATACCACCTCATCAGGAGTTGATATATTTCCTACCTTAACATCATTTGTCTCAGTAATATAAACACTTCCTGTAATATTTGTTATAGAGATACTCTCTACAGTTGTATTGATATCTTTTTCATCTGCATCTGACCCAACACCACTATATGAAGTTATAGAGAGATTATTAGCTACTATATTTGCTGATTCATCTTCACTATTATCTACTATAGTCCCAGTGGTAGTGCTTAGTGTGACATCACCTCCTGTATCTATGACAGAAAGTTCAATATTACTATTTGCACTATAAGCAACATCTCCACTTTGTGAAGTAGTTATGCTACTATCTTCCATCACAATAGTACTATTTGTAGAAGTGATGGCTATATCACCACCTTTACTTGATACTATTTCACTTTGAGTGATAGCGTTACTTACTGTTACATTTATAGCCCCACTTGAAGCATCTTGTGCGATAGATTTAATCTCTAAAGTATCGCTCTCATTGATAACAATATCTCCACTATCACTATTAACCATCTCTACAGTATCAACTCTTGTATTTGCACTAAACCCTGCAAAACTTTGTGCTACAAGTGCATTAGTAATGATATTCTCACCACTACTTAGTGCATCGCTCACAGCTCCATAATGTGAAGTGATATCTACTAAACCATTAGTTAGTTTTGTTTCTAAAATACTTAAAACTATATCTTCATACGCTTCAAGGGTAATTACCCCTCCAGTTGTAGATATAGTTGTCCCATCACTCATCATAATTGAGTCTTGAGTTGAAGAGATATTGATAAATCCTGAGTTTTTATTTTCAGTATTTGTAATATCTGCATCAATACTCACTGTTCCAGTAGCATCAAGGTTAATAACCCCACCGTCACTTTGTATGGTAGCATCTACATTTATAGCACCAACTGCATCGATTCTTAGCTCTCCACTTCCACTCATATCTACACCACTAGTACTGATAGTAATATCTCCAGCTTGAGTATCTATATAAGTATTTCCACTTCCAGTAGCATTTGATTGCATAAGATTAATTATCTCAATATCTTCTCCACTTGCTAATTGAGTGATTTTGATATTTCCATCTCCTGTATTGGTAGCATCTAAACTATCCACATTTAAAAATCTCAAATCGATTCCCGTACTAGCAGTTACTTTAAGAGTATTAGCTACTAACTCTTCACTAGTTTGTCCATCACTAGTATTATCACTTTGAGAGATTTTTCCCTCTTTTGAATAGAGTGTAATATCTCCACCCACAGCTTCTATATGGTTTGAGATGCTGATATTATTAAGAGCATCAAGTCTGATATCTCCTAAAGTTTTAAGCTGCATTTCATCATTTGAATAATCAGCAACTTTTATAGTTCCCCCATAAACCTCAACATCATCGAAAAATGTATTTTGATTTTGAGTTTTTACACCAATTTTGACTTCACCTAAAGCACCCTGTTTTGTATGACCATCATCACCTTTGTGACCAATGATAATAGTTTCAAATCCAGCTTTTAGTGTTCCTATCTCTTGGGAAGTGATATTTAAAACTCCACTTGTTAGTTCATACGGTGGAGAGGCAAGTGATATATCATATGTCATATCTGTTGGTCTCATCGTAATAGTACCACCATCTGCTTTCGTACTCATAATAGACTCTTCAGAACCTTGGAAATTGATCTCATTTGCTTCAAGAGTAATATCTCCACCTGCTACAATCCCCTCTTTAAATACTACTAAATCAGCACCTACTATGTTTAAATCTCCACCAATATTAATCTGCTTGTTAAAAGTCACTGTACCACTAGCATTAATTGTAATATCACCATCAATATTTACATTACTATTGAAAGTCACATCTAAAGCCCCAGTATCTCCATTCTCATCCATCACAAATAGGTTTTCTAATTTTTCAGAGCTATTTCCTATACTATTTTTGACTGTGATATTCCCACCATTTGCATTTAAAGTAAGATTATCAGTAGTTCCTGCACTTCCCTCTAGAGTATGGTGTGACCCACCCCCTAAAGTTATATGACCAAAACCACTAGTACCTGCTGTAATAGCCCCATCACCTGATACCTCTATAGAGTCTTCAATCAACACATCACCCGCTTGGGTAATACTAGTACTGCTTCCATCTCCTAAATAAGTAGTAAAACCAGAACCAAAAATAGCTAAAGATCCTCTATCTTCACCCACCAAATCATCATAAATATAAGTTTCACCACCCATAATAGAGTTGTTGATGATAAGTGAATCTTGGAATACAACTTGTGCATTCCCACCACCACTTACATTAGAGGTAGTTTTATCTCCTATTTCTATAATGTTTCTACTTTCACTACTTCCAATGGTGATATTTCTAAACCCTGATTGAAGTCTCTCTATCTCATCAGTAGTAAGCTCCATCACACCATCTTTACTGACACTACTATTCCCTATGATAATTTTTTGTGTTGGATCAATTGTCTCTATAATCAAACTAGCCCCAACACTTCTAATAGTATCTTCAATAATAAGATTTGAAGTTTTTATCTTGATATCTTCTCCGCCAGCATCCATAGGATTACTCACAGTTTGCTCTCCACCTAACGAGATTACATTAGTAGCTCCACCTCTTGAACCTGCTTTTTGGCTACCTACTACCTCAACACTATCAGCAGCCATCACAAGCACCTGAGCTCTATTAGCACTATATACAGTAAGTTGTTGGGCATCTACTAAAAGTGAGAGAGTAAGTGATTCAAGTGATTCTCTTAACTGCTTCTCTTGCAATGTCTCATAATCACTAAATGAATCATCTGACAATCTTCCACCAATATTCTCTTTAGCTTCAAGGGTGAGTTTTCCACCTGTAGTTTGGATATATGCTCCACTACTAGCTCTTATAACAGTATCATTTGCAAAGTAAGCATTCTCTTCAAACCCTATAGCACCCTCTACATCTATGACTCCACTCTCTTTATCAATAGCAAACTTGAAGTTTTCCATCACCCAAAGAAGTTTTTTATCAAAATCATACTCATCAGCAGGATCTGCATACTTAAGCCAAGCGTTTGTATCAAGACTTTGCACTATAGCTCCATCAAGAGCTTCCAAAGTGATATCACCATCACCTAAAAGATGAATATCCTCTACAAGAGTGATATCACCACTTTCTGTCACTATATGAACTGTTTTGCCATCAATTGAAGTGGTATTAATATCAGCATTGAGTTCAAAGTAGCTATTTTCACCTGCTGCATAGAGTAAAACGCCACCATTTTGGGCATCTATATCCCCATCTACTATAATCGCACTATTGAGTGTCTCTATTTCTATATCTCCATGGGATGATTGCTCAATCCCTTTGATGATGAGATTTTGCTCCCCTAGTTGTGTGAGATATATTCCACCACTTGTAGTATTTGTAACTGTTAATTCACTCACATCTATCTCAATAGATCCAAACTCACCTGTTCCTATACCATTTACAGAAGTTATACTTACAAGGTCACCTATGATATCTATTGGACTATCACTTCCATCAAAGATTGCATCGCTACTATTTAAGATGATAGCATCACCACCCACATAATCACTTCTAAGTTTTCCTATAGTCATATCATCACCAGAGTTGATTCTTAAAACACCATCTCCCGTCTGCACTACAGTTTCCCCTGTCATGGTGATTTTACCAGTTGAATCTAATGTTACATCTGCACTACTATTAGTAATATCTGCATTTTCTCCTAGAGTCATATCTCCTATTGTAGTGACTAAATCAATAGCTCCATTTTCACTATTTATTGACTCATTTAGTTCAAGGCTACCTGCACTCATGTCTATCACAGCATCTTGTGTAGCTTTTATAGTGTCATTATAAGTAACTTTTCCACCTGCATTGATAGTAAGATTTTGAGTTGTGTCATTTTGAGTGAGTCTATTTATAACCACATCATCTGTTTCTGTGATATTTACTTCACCATTTACCTCTACACTTAAAGTACCTGCATCAAGATTTAAAGTAAGTGTACCACCTGAATTTATCACTACATCACTAGCATCTGCTCCTGCACCACTTAAAATCACATCTCCAGTTGCAGTAATATTTACATTACCCATAGAACCTGTGATACTATCAAAGGTCACATCACCATCTACTATAAAATCAACATCCCCACCATTCATAGCAAGAGATGTTACATTTAGATTTCCACTTTGCTCTACAGTTACATCACGACCACTTCCACTCACATTAAGAGCAAGGTTATCAACAGCACTTTTTACTGAGAAGTCATCTTGTACATCCACATCAAGAGTTCCAGCTGTAACTTGACCACCAAGAGTAATTCCTCCATTTGTAGCACTAAGATCAATAGCACCACTTCCCACATCAAGTTCAGATACTATTACAAGGTCATCTCCTGCACTAAATGTCACATCTTCACCATTACCTTGCGTTTGGAATTTTGCAACGGTTAGTGTTCCATCACTTGAAACTTCTGTATCACCACTTAGAGTATCTGGTACGATAAGTACTTTATCATCTGTGTATGATTTATTTGCATATCCACCATCTGCACTTACTGTAGTATCTCCCTCATCTATACCACCACTTATTGAAGTAGTTGCGATCTCCACATCATGAAGCCCATCTCCTCTATCATCTGCTGTTGTCATCTCTTTGATAGTGTAAGTGTCACCTTTGATAAATACTTTTGTTCCAAAAATATCTACTTTGTCTTGATCATCTACAAGCTCACTCAAAGTTCCAGCAAAGTCCATAACCACTACGGTATTTGACTTTTCAGCCCCTGCGTTTGCACCTGATTCTACATAGTCAACCTTGATATCACCGCTTGCACTTAAGAAGATATTGTTTCCACTAAAGTCTGCTTTGTACCCCTCTGTATTCAAACTATCACTTGCACTCTCCTCTTCAGCCTCGGCTTCCGCAAGGCGGATTTTATAAGTATTTTGAGCATCATTCATCTCATCTTCGGCTGTTGTGACCGCTTCCTCTAAAACTGCTATATCCCCTATACTATTATAAACTCCCTGCTTATAATCTCTATCATTTGTAAGCTGAGTTTCAAGTGCTTCGTATGTAGCAAGTGCGGCATCATAGGTACTTTGAGATTCACTTTTATCTAAAAGAGCTTGAGACTCTGCACTTTTGGCTGCTTCTAAAGCATCATCTTCTACTTTGAGGGCATCATACACCGTAGAGAGTGTTGTGATATGCTCTGCTTCTAGTGCAGTTTTTGCTTCTTCTACACCATCATTTGCATCAACTGCCTCATCATAGGCAGTTTTTTTATCATTGTAGCCATCTGTATTCGTAAGCAGTTCGTCATTAGCTGCTGCCTCGAGTGCAGCTATGCGAACTATCCCAGCTAAAATATTTTCATAGTTTTCCAACTTTTCTGTCGCGGTAGCTTTTTCTTCTTCTGTAGCTTCGCTATCGGCAATAATCGATTCTTGATCGGCAATTTGACTTTCATATTCCCCTTTAGCATTTTGCGTATTACCACCGTACTCATCTGTAATAATCCCCTGAACAGATATGCGAACTATCCCAGCTAAAATATTTTCATAGTTTTCCAAGTTTTCTGTCGCGGTAGCTTTTTCTACTTCTGTAGCTTCGCTATTGGCAATAGTCGCTTCTTCATCGGCAATTAGATTTTCATATGCGGTTTTTGCACTTTGCGTATTACCACCGTACTCATCTGTAATAATCCCCTGAGCTGTTTCGTCATTGATTATAATCAGTATGCTTCCAAGTATACCTTCCGCTGCAGTAAGTGCCTCTCTAGCAGTATTGTATTCTTCTGTTTTAGTATCAACATCAGTTTGTGCATCCGTCGTATCCTCGCCGTCTTCTATAGCTTCTAGAGCAGCTATTGCATCAACCAATGCTGTTTCTGCATCAATAAGAGCTTGATTCCTAGACTCCTCAACTACAAAATTTTCATATGCGGTTTTTGCAGCTTCTGCATCTCCTGAGTAAAAGCCACTAATGATATCTTGTGCAATTAATCTTGAAATAGCCTCAACTCGTAATTCAGTACTATCAAACTCACTTTGAGCTGTAGCCGTTTCTTCTTGTGCAGCTGTGTATGCAGTCTCTAATGGTTCAAGTGCATTTTCTGCATCTGTTAAGTCAGTCGCTTGTTGGGTTGTACCAATGTTATCTAGAGCTAATTGAGCATCATTATAAGCATCTTCTGCATCTTGAACACTAGCATAAGCACTAACAGCACTATCATGAGCAGCAGTGGCACTATCGAGTGCTGCTTTTGCATCAATAAGCTCTGTATTGTTATTTAGATCACTGGTTAAAACGGTATTGACACCACTATCTACAGCGGTGATGACGCTATACGCTTCTATATCTCCACCTGCACTGATATCTATAGCACCATCATTTGCATAGATCTCATAAAGCTTCACATCATCTGCTTCATTGATGAGGATATTTCCCTCTTTTGTAGATTTTGCGATGATAGTATCTACAAGAGTATTGAGAAGCATACCACCCTCTGTGATCACTTTGAGATCTTTTCCTATAAATACTGAGCTATTATCACTATTGATAGCTGTTGCATTGAGATTTATAGCTTTGTCTGAGGCTACAATACCTCCTACTACTGTCAGTGTTTCTTGTGTTGCATCATTTTTATCATCAAGACTGATAGTGATGTTTTGTGCAGAATCAAAGCCCTCTAAACCTCCTACAAACCCTGAAAGTATAAAACTCTCTTTTAAGTTTATAGCGATATCCTCTTTAGCTCTTATTTCAAAGTTTGTAGATTTTAGACTATCTGTATTTATCACCACATATCCTGTATCTACTAACTCACCACCTTTACTTACCTTTTCTATTTGACTCTCACCAAGGGCTGTGATTTTCACTTCACCTATGTAACCACCACTTGTATGAACTATATCTCCTGTGATATTGATATTTTGTCCAGAGACCAACTCCACATAATTTTTTGCAGTAAGTGTTCCATCAATCGAAAGAGTTGAACCGGTTTCTAAGATGATAGAGTCTGAGGTGATATCCCCTGGAAGGAGTGCACTTTTTGCCTCATCTTCACCAAATTGAAATTTATCTCCAGCACGGTACTCTATAGAACCACTAGCATTGAAAAATCTATATAGATCGACCACATTTGCAGCTGCAAACCCTATACCTGTAGTGTAATCAAGAGAATCCCCAGTAGTAGGTTTTGCCACCACTACACTTGAGTCTAAACTCTCTAGTCTTATAGTATCTGCAGTGATTTTTGAGTCCTCTTGTACAAAAAGTTCATTTTGGACTACGATATTTATAAAAGAGTTACTATTCTTAGCACTGCTTACCTCTTTGATGACAAGTCCTGTAGTGATATCTATATCTCTATCTTGCTCATAAATAGTGATATCTCCTGCTGTTGTAACCGCTTTTGTAAGTTCATTGGCTGTAAGAGTGAGATTTTCTATTCCGGTTTTAGCTTCTAGTGTTACACTATCTGCTACTATATTTAACTGATTTGCAACCCCTTTTATAAGTCCGCTTGATTGTACGACTATGTCACCAAGTGTGTCTATGGAGTCTAACTTTACACTATTCCATTTGTCTGTATCTTCATCATACTCGCTTCTAAAGTACTCCCCATCCACTATCTCGTAAGAACCAAATATAATACTATCTATAGTAATATTTTTATTATCTCCGCCACTATTATCTATAGTGATAAGATTATCTATCCAATTACTAGTGTCTTCATCATAATTACTTTGCGTTTTGCTATTGATATTTCTTATATCTATAGCACCATCTGAGATAAGTGTTAAGTCACCATTATAAACAGAGATATCATCCACTCTTAGAGCTTTTGCTCCACTTTGGGTAATAGTAATATCCCCTATAGTAGAGGTACTCAAAGTCACTCTTGCAACTTCACTCAAAAGAGATATTTCACCCATGGCATCCACTATTAGCTCATCACTTATGATAAGAGTATCTGCTTGTGAAGTCACATCTCCTTGGATAGAGAGGATCACATCCCCTCTTGTTCCTAGTGTGATGTTTTCTAGGGTTGCATCTGCACTTGCTCCACCTATAGAGTATGTATTGAGCATAAAGTCATTTCTATCATTTGTACCAAGAGTCTGTGTATCTTTTACGACCGCAGATCCAAAAATATCAAACGCAATAGCCCCATCTACAGCTTTTGCACTTGTGATGGTGATATCTTTATTATTTATAAGCGCTATATCTCCTTTATCATTAAGCTCTAGACTCACCTCATCTACACTTGTATTGGTACTGATTGCACTTTGGGCTTTGATATCCAAAATATTTGCACTCATCACTCCTACACTTTGAGTTACTTTTCCACTTTGTGCTTCTATTGAGATTGTATTGTCAGTCGATAGAGAACTTCCTGTAAAAGTCACATCTCCGCCTATTGCTCCTGCATGAAGAGATATATCACTGCTTGTTAGTTTTGCTTCATAATCTCCTATAATAGAGCCATCGCCTATATTTCCTATATTTTGTGTATCACCTGCATTTATAGTGATACTCTCTTGTGCGGTGATTGCACCGCTTAGCTTGATAGTCGCTCCTGATACTATACTGATATCTTTTGCATCAAGTTCAAAAGCCCTATAGGTGTATCCGCTCACACTATCATCTTCGACTACTTTAATACCAAGGTTTGAAGCCTCAGCACCAAGGGTCATATCATATTTAGCATTTAGATTTGCACTATTAGTTGCTGTTATTTTCACAGAATCTGAGAGATTAAGCTTGTCTTGTGCTGTTATAGTGATATTGATTGAGTCAATAGTACTAGTAGTTTCTACATTTGCACCATGGGCTTTTGTCCCTTTGAGGTTGACGCTTCCTTTTGCATCGATAGTGATGTCACCACTTGCATCCACAGCCCCTATGATATTTGTATCTCCTTTTGTACTTAGGGTGATATTTGTAGCACTGAGTGTCTCACCAGCAAAATCACCCCCTCGTATATCAAGATTTTCATACTCGGTTTGAGTATAGGTTTTGGTCTGTGTATCAGTTATAGCTTCCTCTTCCCATACATTTTGAGATGAGAATTCAATATGCTCTTTTTCAATTGTTTTTGTCTCAAAAATTGGTCGCAAGTCAACGATATCATAACTTTGAGTAACCAGCTGATAGTTAAGCTTGATACGGCTGTCATACATATCATGAGTATCTGAAGTCCACTTGTATTTATAATCATTCCATGTTTCAGTCACTATAGTGGTGAGTTCTACACTTGTTCTTGCATGCCAACGCATAGAGTCTATTTTACTACTATCATATGATCCACTTGTTTGAACTGCTTTATCAGATGCAGTATGATATGCATATACACTAGGTGAATCAGATTCTCCCCAGCCCTCTACACCATCTTTCCAATCAAAACTTTCAAAGCCATTCCCTGAAGCATTCGAGTAGTATCTTACAGATTGTTCATTAGCCCAATTTGTCCAGTTTTTAAACTCTCCAACTACTTGTTGATAGTGTGGTGTTTTACTAAGCTCTACTAAAGAAGCTGTATTGTTATCTAAAGCAGCATTGTATGTAGCTAAAGCTAAGATAAAGTCTGTATATCTTTGACCATTATTAAATGGATCCGTTGCATAGCTTCCACTTGTATCACTTGTCATATCAGTTGATTCCCATGTCCAGTCTGGATCTCTATTTGCAGTTAATTCTCTAATGTCCCTATTTCCAGCGATATTCTCACCATCAAGGTCATACATCCTATAACCTGTACCGTCTGTGTAGTTGTCACTGATTGCATTTGTGTTTTGTTTTGCAGAGGTATCATAATCTACTCTCCATCTTCCCTCACTATTATCATCATCAGTTACACCCTCAAAGGTTCTGTAGCTACTTGTATTGTCCCATCTAGAGCTATTATTTTTATCTGTTGCTTCGTCGTATGTTTTATCACTCCCATTAAAGTTTGACTTATCTTGCTCATAATCCACTTTTGCATAGTCTGTGTAGCTTCCCACATACTCACCAACACCACTTGCATCATAGCTATAGCCAAGCGTACCTGCAACTGCTATTTTTTGAGCAAAACTAAGATCACTCCAATCTTTTGACTCATCAACACTTGCATCATAACCCATTTTTGTAGCTTCTTTGAGTTTTGCTGCATAGGTAAGATTATCAAAATCTATCTCTTGAATATAGTATCCTAAAGCTTTTATAACCGCTTGTTTTTGTGAACTATTAAGATCTTTATACTCTGTATTATCATTAGGTATAGTTGCGTCTAACTGTTCCCACGGAATATCTTCATTGTTATAATCAGTTCCTAAAACTAGCTCTTCTTTATAGTGTCCTAACTCAAAAAGAACAGCATACTGTTGTGTGAAATCTAAATCTGCAAATGCAGTATTGGCTGTAGGAGTAGTTGCACCATAATTTGTCCAGTTAATACTCTGCCCATTATAACTTGTACCTGAAACACTTATTTGATTGACCAAATCTTCTATTTTTACATCTACAAAGATATCTTTGCTAAATTCTGTAAGGGTTGTGCCACCATTAGTATATTTCATAGGGATACTTGCACCAAAGTCTTCCCAGTTTATAATTGCATTATTCGTCCAGCCATCATTTCCTTTGGTAAATGTTGTTTTTTCATTGCCTGAATTATTGACAAATTTTACTCCTGCATCACTAGCACTTTTCCAACTTCCTGTATTTCCTGTAGCAGTAGTATCACCTGTTAAATAGGTCGCTTCCCCTTGAGAGACAACTCTTAGTATATCTTCATGAGCACCCTCTGGCATCATGATAAACTTATCTTTCCAGCCATCCACTTGGATACTATAGACTTTTTCCTCATTATCTTTCCACTCTGGAGTATATGCAGTTGTGGTTGTGGTTCCATTGAGTACTTGTTTTTTCTGCGCATTTGTATAGCTAAACTCAAAAAGAGCTTTATAGCCTTTGTGATTTAAAACAGCTTGCTTTTGTGCATCATTAAGAGATGTAAATCCTTTATACTCCTCCGATTTATAGTCACTCGTAACAGCTTCAGAGGTTCTATTTGGCATAGCATCATTTCCAGCTTTGTTCCAATCCACATCGTCATTTAAGTAGTCAACTCCCTCTATAAGCATCTCTTTAAATCTATCACCCATAGCTGCATTTGGATTATAATACCCCACCATCTCCAAAGTAGTATCCATAGTGATATAGTAATTACCTACTACTACCTCTTCTTCTCCGACCTGCTCTGTAAGTCTTGTAGCGACCCATGAGATTTGAGGTACATCTATTTGACCTGCAAAAACTTGCTGATACCCTGTAATGATAGTAAACTCTTTTGTGTATGTGGTCACCACTGGAATTTCAACTGTTACTTCACCTGAGATAGAACTATCAGATTTTACAGTGATATCACCTCCTGCTTGGGCTACTATATCTGCACTTGCTTCTAGTACCCCTTGGTTTGATACTAGAATAGAGCCTGTAGCATCTAAAGAGTTTTCTAAAATTTCACCTTCTAAAACAGTATATGATTCATTTATATCAACACCTGCATTAAGCTCTATATTATTTTGTGATTTTAAAGTACCTGTGATAATTGCCTCATGAGATACACTAACAAGAACTCTTGAGTCATCAGCTGTAGTCTCTACTACACCATAAAGCCTTGCATTTTTTGCTATTAAGTGTACTTTTTTATCTGCTTGTACTAGTGCTGGATTTGCATCTGTTGTTCCTGTAGCTAAATAGAGTGTATCCGTAGCTTTAAGAGTAACACTTGAGCCATTCTCTCTTGCGATAATATATCCATCTTCTAAGATATTGATATTTTTTGCTCTTGCTTCAAGAGTATCTTGTACATTTATAGCACCTGTAACCGTTATATCTGAAGCAAGTGTCTGCATAACAATACTCTTGGTTGAAGCTATAAACTCTTCATCTACCAAAGACGCTTCACCCAGATTTCCTCGAACTATTATAGAGTCTTGAGCATAGAGTTCTATAGTTCCACCATCGTTTGTTTTTACACTTCCACCTGAGATATAATTATCTTCACTATCTGTAATAAAATCATTGATAATAATTCCCGCACCTGTACTGCTTGTGCCACCATTTAATACCACACTCTCATCTGCATGAATCACCCCATCAACAAATAGAAGCGAGTATGTTTTCATAGCTATATCTGCACCATCATTTAAAGCATTGATGTTTCCATATATTTGTATATCGCCATCAGCTCTTATATTAAGACTTTCATCTGCTTGGATCAAACTCTCTTTTGAAACACTTAAGCCGTGTCTATTGGTATCTTCTCCTGTGATAATAGATGCTGTTCCTGTGGACTGTATATTTGCACCCCAATTAATAAGTGCAAAATTGTCATTTACATCAAGGCCCTCTCCACCTAATATCACACTTCCATCAGTTTTGATATCTATTTTTCCATCTGCTTGGGCATAAACAGCACTATTGCTTTGCTCATCAAACACATATCCTGCACGGATACTTCCTACCGCTACAAGATTGTTTGCTTTTATTTTTACTTCGTTTTTACTTAAGATTTGGGCATCATATCCTACAAAAATATCCCCTAATGCTTTTACTTCGATATATCCATCTCCATAAAGAACCACCGCACCATCACTTTGAACACCATCTTGGGGTTCAATATCTCCTAAATAGATATTTGCATCAGATTCTAGTATGAGGTGTTGGTTTGGATTCTCTATCATCATTCGGATATTGCTTAGGTTGATATCCTCAACGGTTTTAACCTTCATACTTCCATCTAGAGTAAATGCACCCCCTAAGTTTACACCCTCTTTGGCGATGAAGCTCACTTCATTGTCATAAATAGATGGGGTATTTCTCTCACTGATTATCACACCCTGTGCGTCTATATTTTTCCCACTAAAGATAAGCTCTGCACCTGTATGGATATATCCTGACTCTTTTGCAATAGTCAAATCCCCATGAAGTGCTGTGATAGCAAGCTTTTCTAAATTGGTATTGACCACATCATCTTTATCTTTTCCAATAGTACTGTTGATAACTACATCGTTGTACCCCTCAATAGTTATTTGACCTCCTGCATCAAGGGTGGTAATAGAGCTTGTTCCATAAGTAGTGATACTCACCTCACCCTGACTTAAAGTAGTACCTGCTTTGATGCTAATATCATCTTGTGCAGTTAAACTTCCTCTTATCTCCAAGGTATCTTTTGACTCAATAATAATATCAGCACCTTTTCCACGAGCTATAAGATCACCTAGTAGTACACCATTATCTCCAGGGTTTAAATATATTCCACCTGACATAGTCTCTATAGTTCCAGCTATTCCAAAATAGAAGTTTTGGTTACCACTATCTGGCTTATCTCCACTATAAAAGTTTACTCCATCATACCCTTTTACCCAGTTTGAAAGATAGATTGAGCCATTTTCTAAGCCATCTTTTCCAAGATTTACCGTTGAGCCTTTTTGTGAAGCATCTATTGCTACTGAACTATTTGAGCTTAAATCCACACCACTACTAAATCCAAGTTTTTCTATATTTTGTGAAGTTGATAGAAGCTCTACTTTGTAATCAGTTGTAAGCATAAGTCTGCCATCAACAACTCTAAAAGTTACTTTATCTTCTATAGTTTGTGTAGAATCAACCGCTGGATCACCTGATATAGACTCTATTACACTAAATGAAGTGGAGTTAAATGCAGCTTGAATATCTGATTTTAGATCACTTACTCCTGCATTATCTTGTGTATCCTCACTATTTATAGACACACTTCCTCTTACTTTATGAGTTCCTAAATCAACTACCATATCTATAGTCACATCACTAGTGAGCTTTCCTGTAGCATACTCAATAAACCCTGTTGCTAAAAGCTCTTCATTCCACGCAGGAGCTAAAATAGCTAAATCTCCACTTGAACTTAAATTTATAGTACTGTTTTCTTGAAGTGTTTTTATACCAAGGCCAGCCCCGATAACTACACCTTGATCTTTTAGATTAAAGGTATATCCACTCTCACCTAAAATATCATCAACATCTCTTTGTGTACCATCACCACCTCTTACATCTATAAGAGCTCCCGCTACTAAATCTCTTCCTAGTTCAACTTGAGCATTAGACTCTATAATTATTTTTGAGTTACCACCGTAACTATTTATAATATTTCCTAAAGTTGTTCCATTTGTATCGTAGTAAGTATCTATAGAAGCACCTGAAGCTACAAGCCCATAAATAAGTGCGTCATCATCTGCTTTAAGATTAATAATTCCATCTTGGTGATTAGTGGCTAGTTTTGCACCACCTGGAAGATAGATACCAATATGGTCATTGCTTATACCACCTGTGATATTTATCTCATTATTTGCTCTAACTGTTCCACCTATTTCTACAGTTTCACCACTAGTTGTTAAAGTATCTCCTGCAATTGAGACTTTTCCTAAACTTGTAATATCAACAGTTGAATATTCATTTGACCAAGTAATAGTCTCATCTTGTAAATTTCCATCACTATCAAAAGTTTGTCTAACTGTTCCACCTGAGAGAATCATCCCTATAGCTTCTATATCACCAACAGTATCAATAGTGATAGTTCCACCACTATTATCACTTGTATATCCACCAACACTTAAGCCTGAAGCAGTTGTAAGGATTAAACTTCTATTTTCATCATCAACCCCTGGTGCTTCAAGAGTTTGAATATTAATAGACTTTGAGGCTACTATTGCTGTATCGATGTAGACTTGTTCCCCTGCACCTATAAATACAGTGGAATCATTTCCTACAAAATGAA
The DNA here is from genome assembly GCA_051746405.1 of Campylobacterota bacterium. Lineage (GTDB taxonomy): Bacteria > Campylobacterota > Campylobacteria > Campylobacterales > Arcobacteraceae > Arcobacter_B. The sequence goes on along the minus strand of JBNJFB010000010.1, from coordinate 41,957 downwards.
CCCCATCAGACTCAATAGTTGCACCTGCGACTACTCTTCCGTAGATATCCACATCTTTACCACCAATAATAGTGATATTGTTTCCTGAGTTTGTATTATTAAGAGTTGATGTTGCATGGATATATACACTTGTCTCTTTTGCTGTGTCTGTTATCTCATTACCATTATCAAGAGTTACCCCTCCTAGTATTGAGATATCTCCACTAACATCTGCTTCACCTTCCCAATATACCCAACTATCAGACTGAACTGTTAGGTTTGAGTTCTCCCCTAGAAGATTGATATTTCCTCGTACTATTGTATCTTTTTGACCCTCTATGACTAAGTCGGTATTATCTTGAAGTGAAGTAAGTGTTCCTGTAAGCAAAAAGCCATAGCCTCTTTGACCTACTAGCTCGTGTTTCTCTTGTATTTTGATACTTTCAGCTATGCCATCGCCATCGCTATCTTGTGCATAAAGTATATAACTATTTTCACCATCGTTAACTATCCATCGATTAGTAGTATCAAATGAGACCTCACCCCAGTTCATACTACTATTTTGATAATCCACTCCCTCTACAAAGCTTGTAAGAAGTTTTTTATCATCAATTGCATCTGCTTTATAGTAAAACTTACTTGAATATTCACTATATCCACTTTGAGTGAGTACATAATGTTGTTGTTGTGAACTAAGCTCTTCAAAGGTGGTATTTTCATCGGGTACTTCAACACTGCTCCATGTAATACTATCATTTGAGTAATCAGCATCTGCATCACTTCCTTCAACAAATGTAAGCTTAAACTCATCACCATTTGTATATACAGTTCCTGTATATTCTCTATAATCTAAAGAATCAAGTACCACTTGTTTTTGTAAAATATTTAAATCTTCAAATGTAGCATCGATTGCAGGTTTTTTCGCATCACCCCAATCTAAGCTTTCAATATCAAAGTCACTTTGTGAATCAAAAGTAATAGCGAAACTTTCATCAGTTTCATTATAATAAATAACTCCATCATATCTTGAATACTCAAGTGTTTCTAATACTCTTTGCTGTTGCTCTAAACTAAGCTCTTCAAAAGTTGTATCTTCAGCTGGAGTTTTAACTCCACCCCAGTTGATACTATCTACAGTAAACTCACCCTCATAAGCAAGAGATTTTACTACTCTTTGGTTTTCATCTGCTTCAAGGTTTACATATACATCTTCATATACACTATATCCTAAACTTTGTGCCACAACTACTTTTTGCTCTTTTGTAAGAGTCTCAAACGATGCGTCACTACTTGGTGCATCTACTGCTCCCCAATAGATATCTTCATTTTTATAATCTGCAACTATCCCCTCGCTAAAGGTTTTGAGATATTTTTTCCCTTGTTGAGCATTGTAGTTATAAAATGACTCGCCCCCGTCATCAGTTGAGTATCCAAGAGATGCGGCAACGACAAGTTTTTGCTCAAGTGTTAAACTATCAAATGTAGCATTTGCACTAGGTGCTGTTACATTTCCCCACTCAATCAAGTCATTATCATAATCATCACTAACACCTTGAATAAAAGATGTTTTTACTTTCTCATTGTTCAGATCTACAAATACTAAACTGCTGTAGTGTGTATATCCTACACTGCTACTCACACTATCGCCATTTGTAAGTGTCTCTAAAAGCATTTTCTCACTTGGTGCATCTTCTTTGAAGTAGTATTTTTGTTCACCACTTGGCTCATAGATACTGTATCCTAAACTTACCGCTACTGCATCTTTTTGCTCTTCAGTTAGTGCATCAAATGGTGTATAGTTTTCTATTGAAGAGATACCATAGTTATCGCCAATGCTGATACTATTTTGAGCGAATAGATCTAATATCTCTTGTGGTAAAACGCCACTATTGAAGTTGTTTGTCAACTCTTGCGAGAAGTCAATTGAAGCGATATTTTTCCCAGGAATAGTATCAAAGTAGCTTGCATAATCACTATGGGAATCTCCACCAACTAAATCCATAGCACCAGCTGAAGTGATAGCACCTGAGAGTCTCATCTCCCCATCAGTTGTTAATGTGATCGAAGAGTTTGAACCTGTTTTTTCATAGCTCATACTCTCTTGATTCCATTTAGCACCTGCTGTTATTGCTCCACCACTATTGATATGAAGATACTCTTGTGCACTTAAATCTATAGTAGAGTTATCTGCTCTTGCTGCTATTACAGCACCCTCAAGTATAGTCAGCCCTGTTTGGGAATTTATCTGTATAGTAGAGTTTGCACCAAATCCCTCAATAGTAGTGGCACTATAGATAGATTCACTTGTATTTACAATAATTTCACCACCATTATTATAAGTTGCAAATACACTTCCTTGGTCAGCTGTAAAACTATTTGCCTCAGCTCCATAGCCTACTATTGGGTTGTTTCCAGTTGTTCCTATAATATCTACAGATATACTATCATCTGCTTTTATCCATCCAGTAAGAACTAATTGTTCACTTAAGTTTACATCCACATCTTTTGCATAGATACCAGAATCAGGTGACCCTAAAGGATTATGAATATTTGTTTTTCTTACCTCCATATAGTTTGCATATATATCTATTGTATCAGTTGATTGAACATTTCCAACTACATTGAGTCTTCCTGCGTAGATTGTAAGATAGTCTTCAAGCTTCGCATTATAAGTGAAGTTTCCAACTGTTGCATTTTTCAAGTCCCCTAGATAGGTAGTCGTCGCAGTTGTTTCATCCCCTATTTGAATATGACTAAATCCCTCTTTCATTGCAGCAAAATCTTGCATAGAAAGATGCATATATCCATTGTCTAAACCATCAGATTTATCTATTCCATAGGTAGTTTGCCCTGCTGAACCTAGATTATAGTTTTGTGAAGCGGTTTTTGTTTTGATTAGAAGTTCACCCTCACCTATTACTCTATTTTGACCAGATTCAAACTCTATATCATCTGCTATAAGAGTGATATTTCCACCACTATTTGTAGTACTTATCATACCAGATATCATAGTCAGCTGTGATTCATAATCATTAAGTGTAATATCAATAGTTCCTGTTGTAGTATAAACACCCCCATTGGCTCTATTGTCATCTACAATAATCAAATCATCTTTTTCATTGATAACAATATCTCCATTTGAGTCACCTTTTGTTATAACACTAAGCTCTTCAATCTGAGTATTAAGCTCACCAATAATTCCATAAGAATCGATACTAAGCCTTGCAGTTGGAGCGATAAACTCTAAATCACTCACATCTACCACACCATCTGAGACTACTGTAAGTCCTGTATTGCCCCATGAATCACCTTGAGCATTTGTTCTAAGTGTTGTAGAGTTTGATACGTCTCTTACATGTACCATATCAACTAAATCATCAGTTTTGATAACTATTCCACCATAGTTGAAAAACTTATCACCAATAATTAAATCTTTGTCACTAGTAATTTGTGTATAAACAGTGTCATAGCCACTTCCACCTTTGATATCCACTTCACTGTTTTGGGTTACATTGATTGTAGTATTTCCATTTCCAGTAGAGATTTTATTTTTTCCTCCACCCATATTAAGAACAGAGCTCGCTCCTCCACCTACAAAACTATCGTTTCCATCTCCACCATAATAGTGAATACCAGAAGTTGAGCCACCAACTAATTGGTCATTTCCAGCTCCACCTCGAATCACACTATCTGATGCTCCACCTGCAATAATAAAGGTATCTTTACCTTCACCACCATCAAATAGAAGTTTTTGAGTAACATTTGAACCTACAAAGATTACATCACTTCCCTCTCCACCTGAAGCATGAATAGTTTTAACTCCTGAATAAGTTTTTTCCACACCCATAGATTTAACAACCAAATCACCTGCTTCATTTTGGGTAATATTATAAGTTTCATGAATCACATCTTCATATAGATTTCCAATAGCTTTATTTTTAGCAGTTTCTCTATGCTCCCATCTATCACCCATATTTAAGTATAGTTGATCACCAACTTGTGTTGCTATGATAGGCAAGTCACCCCAACTCCATGTAATATCACCTGAGACTGTAATCCCTGCAACTGTTACACTCGCTTGAAGATAAGCACTTGCCGCAGTTAGCTCAATCTCTCCTCTAAATCCTGCCAAAGTCTCTTTGATAGAAAAGAGTCCTAAATCTATATCAACAGAAACAGAACCATAAAGTGCAAGACCTACTATAGGACCTTGTTCTAGTGTATTTCCAAATGTCATTTCAACACCTGCTTCAATTTGAATAATGGCAAGATCAATATTCATATTAGCTTCACCATTGATTAAAAAGTATCCATCACTTCTTATATATCCACTCATCCCTACATCCAAAATACCAAAGAAATCTACACTCGCATCATCAATTCTAAGTTCAAAAACATCATCAATTATGCTAATTGAGCCCTCAAGATTTGCTTTAAGTGCAAGGATATTTAAAGCTCCATCAAGTTCAAGGTTGAAAAGTGTTCCTGCATCTACTCCTGCATACTCATTGGTATCACTAGTGTTTATCTCTATTTTTGCATCAGCATCAATCCCTACTATTCCAGAAAGACCAAAAGAGATATGAGTATCTAAACTCATAGCAAAGACCATCCCCTCATCATCGGTATTTAGTATTGATAATGCTCCACTAGCTTCCACTTCACCAAAAGCTCCAAGATCAAGTTTTAGTTCAGCATCTGCTTCAAAACCTTGTTCATTAATAAGTAGTGACATCTCACCATAAAGTGAAACTGCACCAGCTATTTCAATTTCAGCTGTTCCTGCTATAAACATTGTAGTAGCTTCTAAATCTTCATCAATAAATTCACCTGTAAGTTGACCATTATTATCAATCTCTAGTGCTTTGACACTTTGTTTTTGTGTAGTTGTATTAATTTGGAGTAAAAATCCACCTGAAATACTAAATATTCCCGCATCTATAAGAGTTGACCCACCTGCAAAAGCATTTCCAACCATCAAAGATCCATAAACTCCACCTGAAGTGATTCCTAATGATCCAGCAGCTCCCAAAGGCTCAAGTCCAGGAAGATCTAAGATAGCTCCTACTCCCATTACTGTACGAGTATCACTAAATAAAAAGTCAATATCCCCTTTAAGACTAAGTGCACTTAAAAGCTCTAAAGTTCCTTTTGCTTCAAGCATCACATAAAAATGCATATCATCATTTTCATATTTTTCTGGTTTTTCTAAGATAGTGATAGTTTCATAATCAACTTTTTCTAAAAACTTCTCAGGCACTTCATAAACGATATCTTTTCGTGTGGTATTGATAGTTAGATCAAGCTGCTCAATATCTAAATTCATAACTGGACCTAAATCAATCCCCCCTTGCAGTCTTGCAGTCATTGCAAAACCATCACTATCTATATACATTAAAGCAGTTAGTGCTTGAGTCATACTAATGGTATCTTCACTTCCTATAATAGATTCACCATCTACAAAAAATGATAAAGCTCCATTATCAATAGTCAGCTCAAATACAGCATCAAGGGCAAAAACACCAAAAGCACTCATCTCCATAATCCCTGATATATCTATCAAGAACCCATCATATTCAAGCACTATTGGATTTGCATCATCCCCTGTTTCTATTTCATATCCACTTTGCTCTATCTCATTTTCATCTATCCAACTTGATGAACTAAAATCTATAACCGTTCCATCAAATCTTGTAGAGGTATTTGCATCAAACTCAACCTCACTTAAGCTCACTTCAATAGCATCTTCAATCCCAACTAAAGCAACACTTTTTAGATCAGTAGCAAGGGCAAAATAAGCATTTGTAAGACTTCCAACTTCTCTTGAAAGTACTGCACCTAAATCAAGATCAGTAACAGCAAGTCCCACAGCAGAGCTATCTACACTATCATCTTGAGTAACTCTTCCATCTCCATCACTATCATAAAAATATCCACCAACACCTACAAAACCAAAAGCATTGCTAATACCAATAGATAAAGAAACCACTTCCACCTCTTCGCCATTGGTAAGTTTTACAGTTTCACTTCTTTTAGTAAATGCCATAGCCCCAAATACTTGCAGTGAGCCTAATATATCAAGTCTTGCATATCCCACTTTTGCTTGAATTATTTCACTGTCAAAATCAAGTGTTATAAAATCTAAGCCCTCAGATGACTCTTGATCTTCTTGTAGTTTATATCCAGTTGAGACTTGTAGTCCATCTGTTTCTTCAAAACTCTTTTGATAATCAATATACGGCATTGCGGCTAAAAGTGAACCTTGTGGCGGAAGTCCTTTGATTTGACTTGTATTGATATTTATCTCTACATCCTCTAAACCAGCTTCAATAAAATCTTCCATCCCAATAAGAGCTGCTTCATCAATAGTTGCTTTTACACTCACAAAATTTATCAACCTACTTGCAAGAATATCCGTAGGAGTCATAATAGCTGTGGCAAAATTAACATTATCTATTATAAGTCCCGTAGCATTTGGGTTGACTACTTCATAATCATTGTATGGATTGCCATCTCCGTTTGAATCATAATCAAGATAGATATCCTCTTTATATGGTCCACCAATTCCTGCAAAACCTTGAAGGTTAGCCCCACCTAGCGTGATAGTAGAAACCTCTTTTTCTCCGCTACTATAAAGGCTTTGAAAATCTCCACTATTTACATATACATTTTCAACAGGACCTTTTGTCAAGGACATAGAACCACTGAGATATAAAAACTGGCTTACTTGAACTACTGCATGTCCTATATTGACACTTATTATCTCATCTCCACCATAATCAATAACCATAGAAGTATCACCACCTGTTGATACTTCAAACCCTTCTGTCTGGCTAAAGCTACTTTCCCAATCTATTACCGCAGGTCCCATATCTAAAGGCCATGATGGACCTGTGTTATATCTTAGTTCAATATCTCTTATATCTATAGTTAAAATATCTTCTACACCAATAAAAGCTGCTCTATCAGCCGTTGCTTTTGCAGCCATAAAGTTACCAAGTGCATTACTTATAATAGGAGAAGTAGGATCCATCGTCACCATTGCAAAGTCAAGTCCCTCTACACTTAAACCTACTGCATCTTCATTGATTATATAATCATTATAAGGATCTCCATCTCCATCGCTATCAATACTTAAATCTTTGTCTTCTTTATATGGTCCTAATCCACCAAAAAATCCAACCAAGTTTGAACCACCTATTGTCATAGATGCTACTTCAACCTCTTTAAGTGTAGAATAATCAGAACCATCAGCTGCAAAGTCAAACAATGGCTCGACTAAATCTCCTAAAACACCCTCTTGAGATGCTGGCAACCCTGTTGCTATATCTACTAAATATGTAGGTCCCATCTCAAAGCTAAATCCACCTTGCAGGTATATAAACTGTGATACTTGTAGTTTGGCTTGTCCTACATCAACTTTAAAATAGTCATCAGTTCCTTTAAGTGCTAATGTCTCATTTCCCATATTAAACTGATAACCATCAACACCAAAGCTCTCTTGAAAGTCAACAAATGGAACAAAATCATAATAAAGCCATCCTGCTGAACTATTTGCTTCTATAGTCAACTCATGAAACTCTGTGGTTAAAAAGTCCATACCTATAAATTCAGCACTTTGAGTTTGAGCATATACTGAATAAAAAGTTGGATGATTCATCGATGTAGCTATATCTATATCAAGTACTGTCATTAAAGAAAATGCCATATCAATATCTTTGATCATAAATCCTGTAGCATCATCAAAATACTCATAATCTTCATCTTCTAAAACACTAATATAATCACCATCGAAACCAAAAAAGACATTTGCATCACTTATGGAGATATCAAAGAAAGACATACTTACATCTTCTATTTTATTAGGCATATCTACAATCACTTCATTTGGCAAACCTGTTCCAATAGTGATATTATCATGATAGTTTAAATTAAAGTCTAAACTTCCCTCAATAAACAGCGTATCAGCAATAGAAACCTTACCTGATATATCAACTACATCTTCATCTGCAATATCAAAATAGTCTGCATTTAGAGCTTTGCTTAAATAATTGTTTACTGCTAGATCATTATTGTCAACTTGTAAAGCTATATTTTCACCTATCTCTTTTACTATTAGTTTAACACTTGTTTCAGTTTGTTTGATATCTAAAAAATATTCTCCATCACCAAATCCAAAAAGACCTTTTGCATCAATAAAGTTTCCTTCAATATTATTAGCTTCTAAGATAGTATATTCATCACCTAAATTAACTTCATAATCATTTAAAAAAGAAACATCCAAGGTCCCATTTAAATTTGCTGTACCATTTACAACAACCTTATCAAAATCGACTCCAGCTAAACCTCCATCATTTTCACCTGTACCTGCAATTTCTATTTTAAGGGTTGCATTAGAGTCTTGTTCATAATCTCCATTAATAGTTTGTATTCCAGGAGAATAACCAGGAGATACAATACCTTCATTAATTAGATCAATTACAATAGATCCACTTCCACCTAATATAGTCTCATTATCAATTTTCAAAGTGGAACTATTTATTAATTCATTATTTAAATTTGCAAAATCTAGGATATTATTATTGTCAGTATTTTTAGCATCTAACTCTATTTCATGTTCTTGATTAGCTTCATCTATTAAAACTGTACTATTCTCATCTTCATTAATATACTCCATAACTCCATTGGCTATTGGATCAGCAGATAGAAGTATCCTATCCTCAAGAGAGTTTATAGTAAATTTATCTTTATTAGAAAGAAAATTGTTTTTATTTCTTTGTTTCTCTATTTTTTTTTGTTTTTTTCTTTTTAATAACTCTTTTGTTCTTCTATACATTCTAGATTGTGCTATTGATTTTGACATAATTAATCCTTAAATTTTAACAAATAATATTCCATTACTAATTATATACAATTTATATCATACTAACATCATTATTAATCACTTGATATTTTCTTTTTTAAAATATTATGATATAAATATGATGTAAGGATTGTATTATATACATAATTTATATATAAAAAGTGAGAAATGATTTGCTTGAAATTTTAAAAACTCTAAATATTTTATATGCAGAAGATGATAGTATATTACAAAATACAATAAAGGATACTTTTACAATACTTTGTAATAATACATATTATGCAAATGATGGATTAGAAGCTTTAGAATATTTTGATAATGAGAGAATTGATATTATAATTTTAGACTATGTAATGCCTATTTTAGATGGATATGAAGTGGCAAAAAAGATTAGAGAAAAAGATAGAAATATTCCTATTATAATGTCAAGTGGTTATTGTGATAAAGAAAAATTACTAAAAGCTATTGAATTAAACCTTATAACATACATTGAAAAACCACTAACTTATAGTAAACTAATAACAGCTTTGGAAAATGCTGTGAAAAGTTTAGAACAGAACAATAGATTAGAGGTTAGTTTGGAACAAAACATAAAATATGATTATGTTAATAAAATTATTTTAAAAGATGATATACCCATACAATTATCAAAACAAGAAGTAAAATTTTTAGAATTATTACTTCAAAGAAGAAACAATTTATTTTCAAAAGAAATAGTAGAACAAGAGGTTTTTGGAGATTACGTTGAGCCAAATACCATGAGAAATATGGTCTATCGCCTTAGAAAAAAACTAGATACAGATCTCATAATTACAATTAAAGATTTAGGATATCTTATTAAATAATAAAAGGAAACTAATTGCTAAAAATATTACTTATTGTATTCCTATACACTCTTACATATGGTGATGTTTTAGAAATCAACTCTAAAAAAGAATTATTTAATACATCCTCAAGTCAAAAAGTTTACATTGATAAAAATCATGATTTTAAATTAAAAGATATTTTAGAAAATAATATTTCTTCTAATTATAATCGAAATAAAGCCTCCTATTCAAAAGCAACATTTTGGACAAAATTTATTGTAAAAAATGTTAGTAATACAAAAACTTCTATGGTATTTAGAAATAATAGAGCTGGAATAGATAATATAGATGTTTATATATACAATGAAAATAAAGAACTTTTTAAATATATAAAATTAGGAGACCTAGAAAATCCAAAAGATAGAGAGATTTTGGGTAATAGAAATGCTTATAAACTTACATTTAAATCAAATGAGAAGTATATAATTATTACTAAATATAATTCATTAGGCTCAATTGATTTACACTGGGATATAGTTGATTCAAAGAATTATTCATATACTAGTATCCTTGAGTATATTTTTTGGGGTTTATTTGCAGGTATTGTTCTTGCATTGATTCTTTATAACTTTCTTATGTTTATTAGTCTAAAAAACTATACATATTTATATTATGTGCTTCATGGATTTTTCATATTATGTTTCACTTATGCTCTTAATGGCATATTTTATGTACTTAATGTAGGGTTTGATTTATTATTTCTGACAATAAGTACATGGATTAGTACTCCTATTTTTCTTTTATTTATTAATCTTTTTACTAAAGAGTTTTTTAAAATAAATAAAAGTAATATATTATTAAATAAAATATTTAACTTATTTTTAATGATACATATAGTTTTCCTTATATTATTTATATATTCACTAACTAATACTGATATTTTGATGATTACTCCAATATTTCTTGCTATAATAACTTTTAATATATTATTTATTGTATTAACTGCTATTTGGGCAATTAAAAAGAGATTAGATGGTGCCTTATTTTTTCTAATTGGAGAATCAATATACTTATCAAGTCTTTTAGTTATTGTTTTATTTACATTTGGAATAATTCAGACTTCTTACTTAACAAATTTCATATTTCCACTAGGTGTACTTTTAGAAATTGTTTTTTTAGCTATAGCATTAAGTTCAAAAATCTCAAAAATAAAAGAAGACAATGATAAAAAAGATTTTCTTCTTTCACAAGAAAAAAATGTAACAGATATTGGGAAAACAGTAAAAAACTTATCTCATCAATTTAGACAGCCTCTATCTTATATTTCATCACAAATTTTATATCTAGAAACTTTATATAATCATAGAAGAAAAGAAGAAATTATAGAAAACTTTTCTTTGGTTAAAGATAAAATAAATTACTCTATTGAATGTATGTCTCAAACATTAAGTCTTTTTAGTAATTTTTATACTAATGAAAAAGACTTAGCTACAATAAATCCTAATCAAGAATTAGAAAAGTTAATTGGAATATACGAGCAAAGAATCATTTTAAATAATATTAGATTTGAAATACTTTGTAATGAAAACTTAAATTTAAAAACTTTTAAAGGATGCTTCTCTAATATTATTTCTATTTTATTAGAAAACTCTATTGAATCATTTGAGTTAGAGAAAGTAACTAGTCCTAAAATCACAATAATAATTACTCAAAATAAAGATATAACTTATATAAAATTTAAAGATAATGGTATAGGAATTAATGTAAAACCATTAACTAAAGTTTTTGAACCATCTTTCACAACTAAACAAAATAATTATGGACTAGGATTAAATATCGCAAAAATTTTAATTGAAGAAAAATTAAGAAGTAAAATTAGTGTAGAGTGTAAGAATTATGAAACTATTTTTACACTAAAATTAGCAAAACTATTTTAAATTAGAAGTATATTATTACAATATTTTCTATACCTTTTAGCCCCTATTTGACTTTTGATGAGTACAAAAAATTTTATTTACCTTTTGTATTAAAAAATAAAATTTATATACATGATATATACACCACAATAAGATTAGAACCATTTACCAGCGATGCAATGGGTGGAGACCTCAATAGTGAAGAACTTGTTGCAAAAAGTCTATACTTACAAAAGGAAACAGGGATAAATATAAGTGCAACATTTAATAATATAAACATAAACCCTTCATTTAAAAATTTAGAATTATTTATTCAAAATTTTACACCACTTTATAATGCAGGTATAAGAAATATTACCATGCCAATTTATCATTGGATGCTCAGTAAAAAAATACAAAATAGATTTCCTAAACTTAAAATAAAAAATAGTATTTTAAGTAAAGTATCTAATCCTAGAGAGTTCTGGGATGCTGCACAAGTTGGGTATGATGTTGTAAATATTGATAGAAATTTATTAAGAGACCAAGAATCGCTAAAGCAAATAAAAAAAACTCAAGGGCTTTTTTTTAAAAAATATAATAAATATGTAAAAACTCAAATCCTACCAAATGAACAATGCATAGGTCACTGTCCTGCAAGAACTGAACACTATAATGTTAATTTTAATAATTCTCATTATTTTGGAAATGAACTTTCAACTCTTACTTGTAGAAGTTGGGAAAAACAAGATCCTCACTATGATTATAAAAGAGCAGTAGCATCTCCTTTTTGGGAAGATTTTAATGATATATTAAAATATATTGATATTTTTAAAATGTTTGGTAGAGATGGCAAAACTATGCTAAAACAATCTTTCTTAGTAATAGATAGCTATATTAATAAAAATCAAATTATTCCTACATTTCCAAATGCAATGAAGATTAAAGAAAAAAATCATAAAGAGTTTAATAAATGGAGAAATACTACAAAAAACTGTAGATTTGAATGTTTTGACTGTGATATCTGTAATAGTTTGGAGCCTCTAATATGAAAAATATAAGATTAGTTAGAAATTATATTCAAAGTAATAATTTATTAAAAGAGTATTTTAAAAATCAAATTCCAACAATAAATAAAATTGATGATGGCAATCTTAATAACATATACATATTATCAATTTTTAATAATGAGTGTAACCCTTTAGTTATTAAACACTATCCAAATTACATAATAGAAAATAAAGAGAAAATTAATATGCCAAAAAATAGAGCTTATTATGAATACAATGGTCTTAATATATTTAAACAAAATAGTTTTAGAAATGTACCAGAACTTTTCTTTTATGATGAAGATAATAGTTTAATTATTACTAAGTTTATACAAAATAGTAAAAATCTAAATAATATTTTACTAAACAATAATAATTTCAATAGATATATATATCCTCAATATCTGATTTTTTAGTAACAAATGAAATAAAAAACTCATTAGTATTTAGCAATGACAATAAATATCTATTAAAATTAATTAATAACTGTGATTATAAAGATTACATATATAATACACTTTTTAGTATAGATAAAAATATTTTAAATGAGAATCCAAAAATAAAAGAATCAGTAGAATATTTAAAAACTATATTTAACAAAAAAGAAGTATTAAATCACGGAAATTTTAAAAAAGACTCTATATTAATAAAAAATAATTCTATTTTGTCTTAGACTATGAAACTATATTTATTGGACCTCATAGTTTTGATTTAAGTAGGATTTTAAGTGATTTTTTTATTGATTATATCTTTTACTCTAAAATTAACAACTCTTATGCACTACATATTCTTATAAATATTAGTCAATTAATAGATAAGTATTTAAAAACAATAAATATAAAAGACCTTCAAAAAAATTTATTTGGTTTTTTAGCTTTAAATACAATTTACAATATAAAACTACTAACAGTAAATAAAGCTATTTCAAAAGAGTTTATAAATACTGTTTTAACTTTTGGTTTTAATATATTATATAAGTTAGAAGAAATTCAAAATACAGAAGATATTATTAGTTTAATACCTAAAAAATTTATTAATAAAACTTAATTTATAGTATAAAATAAATCAGGATATTTCATGCGAAAGAGTAAGTTTACAGACAAGCAAATTATTATTATATAACGGTAAGAAAACTAATTCTTATTCAGTAAAAACATTTTCTAATACTTCAATTACTTGTTCTTTATAGATTGGCAATCCATCAACAAATAATTTAATACTTTTTTGATCTAGTTCTTCCTTTAGATGTTGAATGAAACTATCAAAATCTTCTTTCATTCTACCTGTAAGTTCTATCTTTTCTTCTCCTGTTAAAAGTAAAGAGAGTTTTAATATATCTCTTCTATGTTTTTTCCATTTTTTGTCTTCTCGACTTCTTAAATCATAAAAGGCAGACATTTTTAACATTATTGTTGCTTGAGTATTTGTACAAGGTGCTGCAGCAGATTTATTTATATTGCTTTTAATCATTTCAAAATATTCTGAATCTAACATAATTGCAGATAACGAATATAATCCATCTTCTGGATCAATAGGCAATATTCTTTGTCCATCATCAAGTTCAAGTTCATTTTCATTCGATGCAAACAATTCAATCTCTTTTGCAAAATTTTCTTCTTTAGGATTATTAAATCTGTAATATTTATACTGATCCTTTTCTCCTACTTGCATATCATATTTTCCATCTGTAATATATTGTTTAATTCTTTGAGATAGTTCAGGTGAATTATTTGTTAACAATACTAAATCAATATCAAATGTTGCTTTTCCATGACCTTCACCTAATTCTTCATCAAGTAACATTACTGTTGCAAAACCACCTACAACCACATAGTGTTCATCAAAGTCTCTACAATATTCTTGAAAATGACTTAATCCTGCATAATCTGTTTGTTTCATTAATAATCTTCCTTGATTTTAACTAAAATATTTTCTTCTATTTCTTCAAGAGCATACTGCGTTCTCTCATCTTCTATATTTTTCAATACCCTTAAAAGATATAGAGGATTGATTGCATTATTATGTGAAAAAAGAGATGGTTCTCTATCCCAAACTTCAATTTTATAATTAGCCATATCTTTATCACATTCCAACTCTTGGATATTCATATTTTTTAATGATTTTTGACTTACGGCTATAGTTTTTATTGACTCATCAAGTAATGAAGTGTATTTAGCTAACGCACTATATCCACTAAAAATATTTTCTTTATCTAAAATTTTTTGTGTATAGAAAGTATATTTTATTGGTGATTTAATATTTTCTTTTAAACGTTCATAAACTTCTATTTTAGGAATAAAGTATACTAGTTTACTTCTTCCTACTTTTTCAATATTCACAAAATTAAATGATTCTAAAACATCAAGAGCATTTGATACTGCACGAAAATCCCTATTTATTATTTGAGATATCTCTTTTATCATCATTCCATTAGAAATCATATTATCTAAATATCCAATTAGTATTATATCTGCATCAACTGTTAATTCATTGTATTCTTTTTGATTCACTTTTATATTTTGGGTTTGCATTTTAATTAATGCAAAAGGCATATATATTTGCTTATTTTCTATAACAAAAGGAATATGTTTTTTAATTAAGCTATTTACATTTCTTCCATCTAATTTTTCAAAAACTAAAACTGCTCTACACGGATACAATTCTTCAATTTTTTTAACTGCATTTTGATGTATTCTCATATCAACTTGAGAATCTTTTATCTTTAGAAACAACACACCAAAACCTGCAATTTCCGTATTCAATAATTCATATGCAGCTTTAATGTACAAAGGTATCTTTATATGAAATTCTTTTTCATTTACTACCCAATTAGTGCTAGTTTCAATAAAATTAAATAAATCTTTTTTCGTATTCATAAACTTATATTAACATTAAATTGCTTTTATTTACATAAAAATGTAATTGTAGTGTTTTTTATGTATCTTTAAGATTATCCAACCAATCAGCATACCACTGTATTAGTTCTCTTTTTTCGTCAAAGTACTTATATTTAGATTCTCTGTTGTAAGCTGCTTTTACTTTGTTCTTCTCTTTATGAGCTAAACATGATTCAATAATATCTGAATGAAAGCCATGCTCTTTATATAATTCATGAGCAATAGTAGAAAACATACTTCTAAAGCCATGGAAAGTGTGTTTATTTTGATAACCTAACTTATTTAATGTATCCAGATAGGGTAGCACCTGAAACTCCTCTATCGTTCTTATATGGAGAAGGAAATACAAATCTACTTCTATGTCTTGAGAAAGGCTCTATTTGTTTTAAAATATCAATTGCCTGTTTTGGTAGAGGACAAACAAAATCTACTTTCATTTTCATTTTCTCTTTTGGTATTTCCCAAACACCTTTTTCCAGATTAATATCATCCCAACACATAAGCCTTATATTTTCACTTCTTACAAATACATAAGGTATAAGTTTAAATATAAAGATAGTGATTATATCACTTTTTAACTTCTCACCTATTAAGTTAATATCTAGTAAAAGTTGTTTTATATCTTTAGGTTCTGTAATTGCTGCTAAATGAGTATCTTTTTGATTAGGAATTAAAACTGACTTTTTATCTATATCTGCAATTATATTATGTTCAATATATTCTTTTGTAACAGCAAACATATATATTTTATTGATTAGAGATAATAATCTATGAGCAGTTTCTATAACTCCCCTACTTTGTAGTTTCTCCAAAGCATTGATTATATCAACTCTTTTTATATCTTTAATTGCAATATTACCTAACCAATCAGTTATATTTTTTAATATTCTTTTGTTTTGTGTTATAGTTGCAGTACTTGAACTTTTTTTTCTAAGATCAATCCATTTATCAATTACATTTTGTAAAGTTAGTGACTCTGCAGCTTTTTTAATTCTTTTTTCTGAAATAGGATTTATGTTTTTTGATAATAGTTCTCTAGCAGATTCTCTTTTTTCTCTAGCTTCTTTTAAGCCTACTCCTGGATAAACTCCAAAAGACATGCTTAAATTTTTACCACCATATTTAAAATCATATCTCCAATATTTGCCAACTGTTGGTCTAACAACTAACCACAATCCTCTACCATCTGGTTTTTTATATTGTTTATCTTTTGGTTTAATGTTTTTTATTTCTGTTGTTGTAAGTGGTTTTGATATTTTTGGCATTTTTAGGTACTCACTTTTAATAGATTATATTTATACCTGAAAAAAACTTGATTTTATCTAATTTAGTTTGATTTAATATGATAAACTATGAGAGCTACATAGTTCCAAAAGCCCTATAGAAAGGGCTTATTTGATTCAATAATTAATCTTTTGGCATAACCTTAACAGGCACGATTTGTATCTCTTCCATATTCCAAACACCATTTTTTACGTATGGTTCATTTTCTAGCCATTCATCAAACTCTTTTTCATCATCAAAGTTTGTTAAAACAGATGAACCTATCATCTTTTCATCTTCAATTAATGCACAAGCTGAAACTATTTTATTCTCTGCCATTAATTTTTGAGTACCCTCAACGTGTGCAGGTCTTGCATCCATTCTTTTTTCAATTGCATTTTCATAATCATAAGCTATCACTAAATACTGCATAATATTCCTTTGTTTTTTTCATATTATCATAAAATAGTTTAATTAATAAAAATATGAAAAAACAAAACTCACTGGATAAATTAAAACATTTATATATCTATAAATTGGTGAAATATTTATGTTCATAGGAATAATATCTTCTATATTCTCACCATTATTCAATTTTCTCATCAATGAAAGTTTAAATGATATATCTAAAAACTTTAAAACTACAATAGAACTCATCCAAAAATTAAATTGATTTAAATAAACTGCAAGAAAAATTGCATAAAAAAACGATATATGTAATAATATGTATAGGAAGATATTAGTTTTAAAATAGTAGAAGTTATTTAAAACTACATCGTAAAAAGTTGTAGCTTTTTGCCAAGTAGATTCAAAGATTTCAAAAGCTATAAATAGTACAAGAAAAATTAAAAGTGTGGTTTCCATATACATTAAACAGCAGGAGAGTTCCTACTGTTGTTCTTTATCCATGTATGAGAATTTTATTTTTTGATCTTTATATAAACCTGTTCCAACTGGAATAGTTCTACCAATTACAACATTCTCTTTTAAGTCTTCTAGCATATCCATTTTTGCACTAATTGCAGCTTCTGTTAATACTTTTGTTGTCTCTTGGAATGATGCAGCTGAAATAATTGAATCAGATGTTACAGCTGCTCTTGTAATACCAAGTAGCAATGGCTCTGCAATAGCAGGTTCTCCACCTAGTTTGATAATCTTTTGGTTTTCAATCTTAAATCTTTTCTTAGAAACCATATCACCAACAATAAACTTAGTATCTCCACCATCGACAACAGATACCTGTCTTAACATTTGTGATGTAATAACCTCAATGTGCTTATCAGCGATATTAACACCTTGTGATCTATACACTTGCTGAACTTCAGATACAATAAAGTAATGTAAAGCTTTTTCACCTAATATTCTTAAGATATCATGAGGTGATGTTTGACCATCTGTTAATGCCTCACCTGCATGAACAAACTCTCCATCATGAACTAAGATTTGCTTAGATTTTTCTACTAAGAATTCACCTTTATTACCATTTTCATCAGTAACAATAATTCTTTGTTTATTTCTAAGAGGTTTACCAAATGAAACCATACCATCAAATGAAGCTAATACCGCAATATTTTTTGGTCTTCTTGCTTCAAATAGTTCAGATACTCTTGGAAGACCACCTGTAATATCTTTTGATTTTTGGTTGGCTTTTGGTGTTTTACCAATTACATCAGCAATTTCTACTTTTTGACCCTCACTAACACTCAATGATGTTTTTGGATCTAATGAGTATCTAATTAGGTCTTTATTTTCAGTTGCTAATACTACAGTTGGTTTGTAACCACTTGGAATATACTCATTTACAACTAATTTAGATGTACCTGTTAGCTCATCAAACTGCTCTGATACAGTTACACCTGGAATAATATCTTCAAATGATACAGTACCAGCTTGTTCAGCGATTGATGGATTTGAGTATGGATCCCACTCTGCAATTACAACTTGTTCTGTTGTTTCAGGAACAGCTATTATTGACTCTTTTGTTACATCAACATTATCATCAAACTCTACAATAGAGCCTCTTGCAATGTAGTGTCTTAAGGCTTCCCTATCGTCAACATCAACTATTACAGCAAAAAGTCCTTTTTCATCAACTCTATCACCTGCTTTTATATCATGTCTTCTTTCTAGGTAGTCACCTCTAAGCTTATAGTACTTAACAATACCTTTTGAACCTGAAACTATTTGAGATGTAATTGGAGCACCATCTCTTACTTTTAACTCTGATGCATAAGGAATTCTGTTTGGAATATTCCATCCATCTTTTATCATCTCAACAATTGATTCATTTGCTTCAACTTCAACACCATCTCTATATGGTAAATAAAGTTTTCCTTCAATCTTACCTGAAACCCCTGCAAGCTCATTAGCTTTTGCCACATCATTTTTTCTTAAATAATATTTCTTCTCTTCTTTTCCATTAGAAATAGTTAAGATAATCTCTTCATGGATGTTCTCAACTGTAACATTACCTTTAAATGGTGCATTTATCTTTGGTTCAACTAATAATATACCTGCGTTTCTTCTATTTGCTACTATTAATCTATTCTCTTTATCAATATATGTTTTTATATTGTAATATCTAATAAACCCTTCTTTATCCGCTCTCAACTCTCTTTCAGTTTGTGTAGCACTTGCTGTACCACCAACGTGGAATGTTCTAAGAGTCAGCTGTGTTCCTGGCTCACCAATTGATTGAGCTGCAACAACACCAACAGATTCACCTGGAGTAGCTTTTCTTTGCTCCCCTAGGTTTAGACCATAACATTTTGAACATAGACCATTCTCTTCTTTACAAGTAAGAGGAGTTCTAATAGTTACAGCTTTAACTTCAGCTTCAGCTATAATTCTTGCATCCTCTTCAGTTATCAATGTACCTTCTGTAAATAGAATTTCATTAGAGATTGGGTCAATTACATCTTCTGCGATTACTCTACCTGTAATTCTCTCTTCTAATGACTCAATTAACTCATTACCAGAAGAGATATCAGTAATTTCAATCCCCTCATGTGTACCACAATCTTCATTTGTAACTCTAACATTTTGAGATACATCAATAAGTTTTCTAGTTAAGTACCCTGCATTCGCTGTTTTAAGTGCAGTATCGGCTAAACCTTTTCTTGCACCATGCGTTGAAATAAAGTACTCAAGTACATTAAGTCCCTCTTTAAAGTTTGAAATAATAGGTGTTTCAATAATAGAACCATCAGGCTTAGCCATAAGACCTCTCATACCTGATAACTGTCTAATTTGAGCAGATGAACCTCTTGCCCCAGAATCAGCCATCATATAAATAGAGTTAAATCCATCTTTATCTTGCTCAACTAAGTTCATCATTTCAGAACCAAGCTTATTATTAACCTCTGTCCAAATATCAATAATCTTATTATATCTCTCTTGTTCAGTTAATAAACCTTGACCAAACTGTTTTTGAACTTCAATAACTTCTTTTTTAGAGTTTATGATATGACCCTCTTTTGAGTCAGGAACCTTAATATCATCAATTGAGATAGAAACCCCTGCATCTGTTGCATATCTAAAACCTAGGTTTTTCAAGTTATCTAAAAATTTTGGAGTTACTTCATATCCACCATGCTTGTAAATATAATCAACTAATGCACCAATATCTTTTTTCTTAAGAATTTTATTCCATAGATTTATAGGAACAAACTCAGGAAGAATATCTTTAACAATTAATCTACCAATTGTTGTATGAATAACCTTATTATCAACTTTTGTTCTAATTTTTGCATGTAAATCCACATTTCCATTATCAAGAGCAACTATAGCTTCATTAATATCAGTTAACAGTTTATGTTCACCTTTTACCCCATCTTTTTCTAATGATAGGTAGTAAATACCTAAAATCATATCTTGAGATGGAACTGCAATAGCTCTACCTGAAGCTGGCAATAGAATATTCATTGATGACATCATTAATATTTTAGCTTCAGCAACTGCTTCTTGTGATAATGGAACGTGAACTGCCATTTGGTCACCATCAAAGTCAGCATTAAATGCAGCACAAACTAATGGATGTAATTGAATAGCTTTACCATCAATTAATACAGGGTGAAATGCTTGAATTGAAAGTTTGTGAAGTGTTGGTGCTCTATTAAGCATAACAGGATATTCATCAACAATCTCATTTAGACACTCCCACACTTCA
Organism: Campylobacterota bacterium; assembly: GCA_051746405.1. GTDB lineage: Bacteria > Campylobacterota > Campylobacteria > Campylobacterales > Arcobacteraceae > Arcobacter_B. Next base: position 21,037 of record JBNJFB010000010.1, on the reverse strand, counting down.
TTTGTTTCAGCTTCAATTAATCTCTTTGCAGATTTTAAAGTTGTTGCATAACCTTTCTCTTCTAATTTAGCCATTAAGTGTGGCTTAAATAGTTCCAATGCCATTTTCTTAGGAATACCACACTGGTCCATATTTAAAGAAGGTCCAACAACAATTACAGACCTACCTGAAAAGTCAACTCTTTTACCAAGTAAGTTCTGTCTAAATCTACCTTGCTTACCTTTAATTATTTCTGATAATGATTTTAAAGGTCTTTTGTTTGCACCTTTAACTGCATTTGCAGTTTTTCCATTGTCAAATAGTGCATCAACAGCTTCTTGAAGCATTCTTTTTTCATTTCTAATAATAATTTGTGGTGCATCAAGTTCAGTTAATCTTTTTAATCTATTATTTCTATTTATAACTCTTCTATAAAGGTCATTTACATCTGAAACAGCAAACTTACCACCATCTAGTGATACTAATGGTCTTAAATCAGGTGGAAGAACAGGTAACTGAGTTAGCATCATCCACTCAGGTCTATTTCCTGAGTTTATAAAGTTTTCAACTACTTTTAGTCTTTTAATAATAGTCTTTCTTTTTGCCTCAGATTTTGTAGCTGTCATCTCTTCTTTTAATTTACCTAATAATTCAAATAAATCTAAAGTCTCTAACAAGTCTCTTACTACATCACCACCCATATCTGCTTCAAAACCTGTATGTTCAAATAAATCAGATATAGTTCTATACTGCTCTTCATTTAAGATATCATATTTGTGAACTTTTTTTGTTTTTTCATTATCATAGTAAGCATCACCTGCTTCATTTACTATATATGCTTCATAATATAAAACTCTTTCTAAGTCTTTAAGTTTTACACCTAGTAAAGTACCAATTCTTGTTGGTAATGATGATACCATCCAAATATGAGCAACAGGAGAGACTAAATCAATATGACCCATTCTGTGTCTTCTAACTTTTGAAGAAGTTACTTCAACACCACATTTTTCACATACAACACCTTTGTATCTCATCTTTTTGTATTTACCACAAAGACACTCATAATCCTTTACAGGTCCAAATATCTTTGCACAAAACAATCCATCTCTTTCAGGTTTTAGTGTTCTATAGTTAATAGTTTCAGGTTTTTTAACCTCACCACAAGACCAAGAAAGAATCTTCTCAGGACTTGCAAGTCTTAATTGAAAAGCTGAAAAGTCTTGCGGTCTTTCTAACTCTTTTATCTCAATTGGCTCTAGTACTTTCTCTTTATTACTCATTATCTTCTACCTCGTCAAATATATCAACATCTAAACCTAAAGCTTTTAACTCTTTTGTAAGTACGAAGAATGTCTCAGGAACACCTGATCTTGGAACATTTTCACCATTTGCTATTGATCTATATGCTCTGGTTCTACCTTCAACATCATCTGATTTAGTTGTTAGCATCTCTTTTAAAACGCTTGTTGCACCATATGCTTCAAGTGCCCAAACTTCCATTTCACCAAATCTTTGACCACCAAATAGTGCTTTACCACCAACTGGTTGTTGAGTAACAAGTGAATAAGGTCCTGTTGATCTTGCATGCACTTTTTCATCTACTAAGTGATGAAGTTTTAGCATATACATATAACCAACATTAACTCTTTCATTCATTGACTCACCTGTCATACCATCGTACAACTTAGTTTTACCATCTGTATCAATTTTAGCTAATTCAAAAAGTTTCTTGAACTCATCCTCTTTTACCCCATCGAACACTTGTGTAGCAAACCTAACACCTTTTGTCCAATCCTGTGCATATTTTATAAGCTCTTCATCATTAAGTGACTCCATAAACTCTTTACCATTCATAAGTTTTGCAGCACTTGCAATTTCACTCATTTTAGCTCTTAAATCTTTGATGAAATCTGCTTTTTTATTATCAAACTGCTCTTGGATTTGAGCACCTAATTTTTTACCAACTAATCCTAAGTGAACTTCTAAAATCTGACCTATGTTCATTCTTGATGGAACCCCAAGTGGGTTTAATATAACATCAACTGTTGAACCATCTTCTAAGTATGGCATATCAACTTGAGGAACAATATTTGAAATAATACCTTTATTACCATGACGACCCGCCATTTTATCCCCAACTTTAATCTTTCTTTTTGTGGCAACATAAACTTTAACTTGTTTAATTACACCACTTGGCAAGATATCATCATTTTCTAATACTTGAAGTTTCTCTTCATGTTCACTTCTTAGTTTAGATTTTTGTTTTATAAAGTGATCTTTAATTTCATTGTACTTATTCTCAATATCTTTTGAGTATGAAGATACAACTTTTTTCATGGCAAATCTATTAACATTTATTAAAACATCAAAAGGAATACTATCACCTTTTTTATAGTTAGTACCATCTACTTCAACATCTTTTGATAATTGGGCTCTTGATAGTAAGTCATTGATTTTTAAAATCTCTTCTCTATCTAGCATTAACAACTTATCATGATGTTTAATATCTAAATCACTCTTTTCAGACTCTAATTCAGCAACAGCTCTTTCATCTTTTTCATAACCTTTTTTTGTAAATACTTTAACGTCAACTACAGTACCTTCCATAGAAGTAGGTGTAACTAATGATTTATTTATTACATGGCCAGCTTTTTCACCAAATATTGCTCTTAATAGTCTCTCTTCTGGTGTTGGTTTAATCTCACCTTTTGGTGTAACTTTACCTACTAAAACCATTCCAGGTTTTACATAAGTACCAACTTTTACTATACCAGAAGCATCTAAGTGAGATATTGATTCTTCTTTTACACCTGGTAAATCTCTTGTTATCTCTTCATTACCATGCTTAAGCTCTCTACACTCAACATCTTTTTCATAAATATGTACAGATGAGAATGCATCTTCTTCAAGTAGTCTTTCACTTAGTACAATAGCATCTTCATAGTTATAACCATTCCATGGCATAAAGGCAACACAGGCATTTACTCCAACTGCTAACTCACCTCTATCCATTGAAGGACCATCTGCAATAACCTGACCTTTTTGTACTATTTCACCCTCTTTTACACCAATTCTTTGGCCAAATGAAGTATTATTATTTGTTCTAACATTTTTATTTACAGCATAATGGTCAATAAATGCACCATTATCATCTTCACCTCTAATGTAGATGTTTTTAGCATCAGCTTTTTCAACAACTCCAGCTCTATCAGCTTTAATAGCTTCCCATGCATCTCTAGCAACTGTTTTTTCCAAACCAGTTCCAACAATTGGAGCAGTAGGATTTAATAAAGGAACAGCTTGTCTCATCATATTTGAACCCATTAATGCTCTGTTGGCATCATCATGCTCTAAGAAAGGAATAAGTGAAGCTGCAACACCCATAACCATTTGCGAAGATATATCAATCATATCAACTTTGTTTTTATCTATTAATAGAATCTCTCCATCTTGTCTAGCTTCAATTAGTGTTTCAATAATCTTACCATTTTCATCAACTTTTGTTGAACCAGGTGCTATTACTAACCCCTCTTCTTGAGTTGCAGTGTAATATTTAATTTCATCAGTAACCATACCATCTTTTACAGTTTTATATGGTGCTTCAATAAATCCTAAATCATTTACTTTAGCAAATGTTGATAAGGTATTAATAAGACCAATATTTTGACCCTCTGGAGTCTCAACTGGACAAATTCTACCATAGTGAGTTGGGTGAACATCTCTTACTTCAAACCCAGCTCTTTCTTTTACTAAACCACCCTCACCAAGTGCAGATAATCTTCTTTTGTGAGTAACTTCTGATAATGGATTTGTTTGATCCATAAACTGAGACAACTGCCCTGATGTAAAGAATTCTGTAATTGTTGATGTAATCATTTTAGAGTTAACTAAATCATGTGGCATTAAATCTTCTAATGTTCCACTTAAGGTAGTCATTTTATCTCTAATAGCTTTTTGCATCTTGATTAAACCTGAATGCATCTCATTTGCTAATAACTCACCAATGGCTCTAATTCTTCTATTTCCTAAGTGATCTCTATCATCAATATGACCGTGACCTGATTTAACTTTTACTAGGTATTGAACTGTCTTAATAACATCTTCATAAGTTAATGTTGTTACATACTCAGGTACATTAACACCTAACTTATGATTCATTTTCATTCTACCTACTTTAGTTAAGTCATATCTTTCTGGATCAAAAAATAGTTTTTTAACAAACTCTTTAGCAGCATCTTTTGTTACAGGTTCACCTGGTCTCATTACTTTATAGATTCTAATAGCAGATAAATCATTTTCATCTTCTATCTCTTCAGTTTGTTTCAATAGTTTTAAAGACTCAGCATCAGCTTTAAATGCATTAATAATAGAGTCATCAACTCCACTTGCTAAATCATTTGCAATATCAAAGTTTTCAAAACCTAAGTCAAGAAGTTTTTTAAGTTTTAATTCATCAAGATTAGTTAATGCATCAAATAATACCTCTCCAGATTCAGGATCAAATATAGCAGATGCTGTTGATCTATCCATTAATAATTCAATTGGATACTCAACTAATTTTAAACCACCCTCAACTAAAGCTTTAGCTTTTCTTGCAGTTAATCTTTTTCCAGCTGCAATTATTAAGTTACCTTTTTCATCTTTTAAATCAAACTCAACTCTTCCTGTAAAATCTTCAGGATTAAATTCTGTTAAAAATTTATTATTTTTAATTTTTATATTTAAAATTGGGTAAAACATCTTAATAATATCTTCTTTAGAGTAACCCAATGCCCTAAATAGAATTGTTACAGGAACTTTTCTTCTTTTATTAATTCTTACATATAATACATCTTTTGCATCATACTCAAAATATAACCATGAACCTCTATCAGGAATAATTTGTCCTGTATATATTAGTTTATTATCAGATGTATTAGACTCTTCTTCTTTGAAGATAACACCTGGTGATCTATGTAGTTGGTTTACAACAACTCTTTCTACACCATTTACAATAAATGATGTTCTTTCAGTCATTAATGGAATTTCTCTGATGAATAAAGATTGTTCTTTCATATCTTTAACACCAATCTTCTCACCTGTCTTCTCATCTAAATCCCATAAAGTCAATCTAATATTGATTTTTAGTGGAATAGAGTATGTAAGACCTCTTACCATTGATTCTCTTACGTCATATTTAGGTTTCCCTACTTCTGAACCTAGATAGTCTAAAGTGATTCTACTTTGTGAGTCATGTATTGGAAAGATAGACTTGAAAACTTTTTCGATACCAGCTTCTTCTCTTTGTTCTTGTCCAATCATTAAAAAAGAATCATAAGAATTTTGTTGTAATTGTAGTAAATTAGGAATTTCGATTTGCTGTGGATTTTTTGCAAAATCAACTCTAAGTCTATTACCAGATTTTAAAGAGTTTAACATTGTCGGCCTTGTTATAAAATTTGGTTTAGTTTTTCAGCTTTATTTATAAAGCACAAAAGCATCCATAAAGGATAGGATTAAAATTCTTAAAAAATTCTAACCTTAGCCCTCAAAGATGCTATGCTTTACACAAGGAAGTATCCTTGTGTAACAGATAAATATAATTACGAGTGTAACTACTTTAATTCTACAGATGCTCCTGCAGCTTCTAAATCAGCTTTTGCAGCTTCAGCGTCTTCTTTTGAAGCACCTTCTTTAATTTTAGATGGAGTTCCTTCAACAGCAGCTTTTGCTTCTTTTAATCCTAAACCAGTTAATGCTCTAACTGCTTTAATTACATTAATTTTCTTAGCTCCAGCATCTGTTAAAACAACATCAAATTCAGTTTGTTCTTCTTCAGCTTCAGCTTCACCAGCGCCACCACCAGCTACAACTGTTGGTTGTGCAGAAACACCAAATTTTTCTTCAAACTCTTTTACTAATTCAGATAACTCTAATACAGATAAACCTGAGATATATTCTAATACGTCTTCTTTAGAAATTGCCATATCATATTCCTTATATTTTTTCTTTTTATTTTTTATTGCTTATATACTAAGCAGCCTCTTCTTCTTTTTTTGCTCTAAGATTATCAAGTCCAGTAGTAAAGTTTCTTGCAGGTGCAACCCATACAGATAATAACATACCAAGAAGTTCTTCTCTATTTGGTAACTTAGCAAATGCATTAACTCTATTGATATCTGAAATTTCACCTTCGATGATACCAGATTTAATTGAAAATTTATCTTCATGTGCTTGTGCAAACTTATCTGCAACTTTACAAGCTGAAATTACATCTTCAGACCATAAGAAAATATTAGTACCTGATAGTTCAATTTCTCCTAACTCTGCATTTCTAACTGCAATAGTAGTAAGAGTATTTTTAGCAACTTGAACTTTAGTATCATTTTCTCTAGCACTGATTCTTAAGTCTTCTAACTGCTTATGTGATAAACCTTTGTAGTTACACACAACAATAGCTTGAGACTCTTTGAATTCAGATGTTAAAAAACTGATAATTTCATTCTTTTGTTCTCTGTTCATTTTTTCCTCCCTTCAAAACATCGACTTAGGCGGGACTTACAAGAAACGAAGGAAGTTTCTTACCAGCTGTCTTCAGTTTTTATTTCAGTGTTTTGAATAACACTCAAATGTGAAGATATAAAAATATCTTCACTATTGAATGCTAATTAGAAATTAAATACTATTTAATATCCATTAATTCAGTTGTATCTATTTTAACAGATGGAGACATTGTTAAAGAAACTGCAGCATTTGTTATATATCTTCCTTTTGAAGATGCAGGTTTTGCTTTATTTATAGCAGATAAAAATGCTTCAATATTCTCTTGTAATGCTTCTTTAGGGAAAGAAACTTTTCCAACACCTGCTTGCATGTTACCTTTTTTGTCAACTCTATATGATACTTGTCCACCTTTTGCATCATTTACAGCTTTTGTAACATCCATAGTTACAGTTCCTGTTTTAGGGTTAGGCATTAAACCTTTTGGTCCTAAGATTCTACCTAGTTTACCAACTAATCCCATACAATCAGGAGTTGCAATTAATACATCAAAATCAATATTCCCTGCTTGAACTGCTTCAACTAAATCATCATTTCCAACTATATCAGCACCAGCTGCTTTTGCTTCATCCATTTTAGCACCCTTAGCAAATACTGCTACTCTAACAGTTTTACCAGTACCATTTGGAAGTACAACTGCACCTCTAATCATTTGATCAGCATGTCTTGGATCAACATTTAAATTTAATGCAATTTCAACACTCTCATCAAACTTAGCTGATTTTAACTCTTTTACTAAATCACAAGCTTCAACTAAAGTGTAACCTTTGTCTTCAATCTTTTCTGATAAAGCTCTATATCTTTTTGATACTTTTCCCATTTCTCTCTCCGCAATTAGTTTTTTGCTACCGCCATTTAAGTCCGGTGGTAAGACTTGTTTAAAATAACCTACAGTTCTACTTCAATACCCATTGATCTAGCTGAACCAGCCACAATGCTAGCTGCTTGATCTTTATCATTTGTATTTAAATCTGCAATTTTCATTTCAACAATTTCATAAACCTGTTCTTTTGATAATTTACCAATCTTATTTTTAAGAGGATTATCTGAACCTTTTTTAATACCTGCAGCTTTTTTAATTAAATCTGTCATAGGTGGTTGTTTTACTACAAATGTAAAACTTTTATCTTGAAAGATAGTGATTTCAACTGGGATATTAAATCCTGATTTATCTTTTGTCTTTTCATTAAAAGCTTTACAAAATTCCATAATGTTTATACCTCTTTGACCAAGTGCTGGCCCAACTGGAGGTGATGGATTTGCAGCTCCAGCAGGTATTTGTAACTTAAGTGTACCTTGAACTTTTTTAGCCATACTATTCCTTTTTTAGATTTATTCTTATAGGCATTAGGCAAGAAAACTCAAAGGAAGCAAAGTTTTATTGCCTAATGCCTACACCTTAATTTATACTACTCTTTCAACTTGTGTATATGATATCTCAACTGGAGTATTTCTACCAAAAATAGAAACATTCAGTTTTAAAGTTCCTGATGTCATTTCAAAATCTTCAACAACCCCATTGAAGTTTGCAAAAGGACCTTCATTTATTCTAACCATCTCACCTTCATCAAATGATACTTTAGGCTTAGCAGCAGCTCTATTTTCAACTTTTTCTAAAATCATATCAATATCTTTATCTGCTAATGGCGTAGGTTTCTTAGATTCCCCAATAAACCTACCAACTCTTGGCATTGATTGAATTCTATGCCATAAAGCTGTATCTAAGTCAATTTTAGCAAAAGCATATGCAGGATATAATGGTCTTTCAACTATATTTTTTTTACCTTTTTTAACTTCTATTAAATCTTCAGTTGGAACTAAAACCTTAGCAATTTTTTCATCTGCCATCTCTTCTGCAAGCTTTTCTAAAGCTCTTTTCACTGATAATTCACTACCTGAATATGTCTGTATTGCATACCACTTATGTGCCATAAATAATCCTTAATTAATAACTGATGATAAACTTAATGACATCACTGTGTCTATCAATGCTAAATATAATGAAATAACTGTAACAACTATAAAAACTGATAGATAAGCTGATCTAATTTGTTCTTTTATTGGAAAAATAACTTTAAAAAGTTCTTCTTTAGCATTTTTATAATAGTTTTTTAATTTACTCAAAATTGACTCCAGTGAATGTGATAAGCTGTTATAATTTCTTTTAAAAAGAGTTCTTACTATCTTTAAAAGAGATTATGGCAGGCCAGAGAGGATTCGAACCCCCAACCGTCGGATTTGGAATCCGGCGCTCTACCATTGGAGCTACTGACCTAAAACTCCTAAGGCACATGGCCTTAAGATAAATAAACTAAGACTTTAACTTAACTTCTTTATGAAGTGTATGTTTTTTAAGTCTTGGAGAATATTTTTTAGTCTCAAACTTTTCAGTATGAGTCTTAGGATTTTTTGTCGTAGTATAGTTAATATCACCAGACTCTTGACATTTTAATCCTATTTTAATTGATACTGCGTTACTAGATGCCATAAATCAACCTTAATCTAAGATTTCAGCAACAACACCAGCACCTACAGTTCTACCACCTTCTCTAATAGCGAACTTTGTTCCCTTATCAAGAGCGATTGCAGCAACTAATTCAACTGTCATTTCAACGTTATCACCAGGCATAACCATCTCAGTACCTTCTGGTAAAGTAACTGAACCAGTAACGTCTGTTGTTCTTACGTAGAATTGTGGTCTGTATCCTGAGAAGAATGGAGTATGTCTACCACCCTCTTCTTTAGAAAGGATATAAACCTCACCTCTGAATTTTGTATGTGGAGTAATTGAACCAGGTTTAACTAATACTTGACCTCTTTCAACATCTTCTCTTTTGATACCTCTTAAAAGAATACCAGCGTTATCTCCAGCTTCACCTCTGTCCATCTCTTTTCTGAACATTTCGATACCTGTAACTGTTGTCTTTCTAGTGTCTTTCATACCAACGATTTCAATCTCTTCGTTTAATGAAACAGCACCTTTTTCAATTCTACCAGTTACAACTGTACCTCTACCTTGAATAGTAAATACATCTTCAACAGGCATTAAGAATGCTTGCTCAACATCTCTTTTTGGAGTTGGAATGTAGTTATCAACTTCATTCATTAAGTTAATAATTTTTTCAGACCATGGTCCAATTGTTCCAGCTTTAGCTTCTTCTAATGCTTGGAATGCAGAACCTGCTACGATAGGAGTATCATCACCTGGGAAGTCATACTCAGATAATAACTCTCTGATTTCCATTTCAACTAACTCTAACATCTCATCTTTATCTTCTTCATCAAGTTGATCTTCTTTATTCATGAATACAACGATGTAAGGTACACCAACTTGTTTAGATAATAAGATATGCTCTCTTGTTTGTGCCATTGGCCCATCTGTTGATGCAATAACTAAGATAGCACCATCCATTTGTGCAGCACCTGTAATCATGTTTTTAACATAGTCAGCGTGTCCTGGACAGTCAACGTGTGCATAGTGTCTGTTATCTGTTTCATACTCAACGTGAGAAGTAGCGATTGTAATACCTCTATCTCTCTCTTCAGGTGCGTTATCAATTTGATCATAATCCATTAATTGAACGTCACCTTTAACAGCAAGTACAGCAGTAATTGCAGCAGTTAAAGTAGTTTTACCGTGGTCAACGTGACCAATAGTACCAATATTTACGTGTGGTTTACTTCGATCGAATTTTTCTTTTGCCATAGAATTCCCCTTCTAAGATTTGTGCTTATAGCCCTCTGAGTAGATAAGCCCATTGGCTTCTCTATTCAGAGGGGATCACATTTTGTGACAACATTATATTAATTAAATACTAAAAAAAACTTTAATGGGAGTATCTTTAAAATAAGAGTTATAAAATTTTGTGCTTATAACTCAGCTCCCAGTATACAATAATCAAAATGGAGCGGGAGACGAGACTCGAACTCGCGACAATCTGCTTGGAAGGCAGAAGCTCTAGCCAACTGAGCTACTCCCGCAACATTAATGGTGGTGAGGGAAGGATTCGAACCTTCGAAGCCGTAGGCGGCGGATTTACAATCCGCAGGATTTGACCACTCTCCAACCTCACCTGATAAAAATATTGCTCTGGTCAAGCGCTGGTCCTTTAGACTTACGCACGACAATTAAAAATGGAGCTGGTGAAGGGACTTGAACCCCCGACCTGCTGATTACAAATCAGCTGCTCTAGCCAACTGAGCTACACCAGCTTCATAAATGGTGGTTCGAGGCAGAATCGAACTGCCGACACATGGATTTTCAATCCATTGCTCTACCGACTGAGCTATCGAACCAACTTTTTTTGAAGTTGAGATGGAATTATACATAAGGACACATTAAAATTAACTTAAAGCGTATACAAACTTTTTAAATTCCTCTCCCCTTTGCTTATATGAGCTGAACTGATCAAGTGATGCGGCAGCTGGAGATAAGATTGCAATATCATCATTTTTAAAATTTTTATCAATTCTATTCACACTTACTTCTAAATATTTACACCTTTTAATATCTATTTTATACTGCTTACAGTATTCGTATATTCTATTTTCATTTTGACCTATAGAATAAACAGTTAAATTAAAATTTTTTAAATATTCAAAAAGTGACTTTAGATTTGCACCTTTATCATCGCCTCCTAATATCAAATGTATATTTCTGTTTTCATATGGTTTTAATGCATTAATAGTTGCATCTATATTTGTAGCTTTTGAATCATCTATCCATAGTCGATTCTTTTTATCCCTAAACTCTTCAACTTTATGTTTATCAATTTTGTAAGTATTAACTGTTTTATAATCAATATAATCAAATAAAATTTTTTTACTTATAAGTGCTAATATTGCATCTAATAAAAAAGGTTCCTTAAAATCAACTCTTTTTTTATCTATGCCAAATTGATTACATAAATCATCACTATTCTTATAAGTTATTAAACAAGCATCTGTTTTTTTATTTTTATACTTATTTGGAGCTATAATTATATCCTCTTCATTCATCATAGAAAAAGGTTTAAGCTTAGCTTGCTCATAGTTTTTAAAATTAATATGCCAAGATAAATGATCTTCACTAATTGGTAGAAGTAAATATATGTTTGGTTTAGCACTTTTTATATAATGAAATGTAAAGGAAGATGTTTCAAGTATCCAAATAGGTTTAGATAAATCCATTTTTGATACTGCTTTACCTATATTTCCACCACATTGACTATTTTTTTCTTCTAATATATGTTGGCACATTTGTGTTGTCGTTGTTTTTCCGTTTGTACCACTAATCCAAATAGAAAAAGGCATAGTTTCAGAAAATAGATCATAATCACTAATTACATTTTTAGCTTCTTTAACCATAAAGTTATGAGGGGGTATTCCTGGACTAACAACAGTTAACTCATTACTGTTTTTTTCATAAGAAGAGAAATTGCTTTCATCATATAAGATTACATTTTCAAACTTCTTTTTAATGGCTTGTGCTGTATTGCCCTTACCTAAAACTCTAATCATTATCTACCTAATCTTTATACTCATAAGTGCAATTAAATTGGTCATAAAAGATATAATCCAAAACCTAACAATGATTTTATTCTCTCTCCAACCTTTTTGTTCAAAATGGTGATGTATGGGAGCCATTAAAAACACTCTTTTTTGTCTTAGCTTGTAAGAACCCACTTGCAGTATAACTGATACTGTTTCAAGCACAAAAATAAATCCAATTAATAATAGTAGTAGTTCAGACTTTGCAACTATAGCTAAGTACCCCATAAAAGCTCCAATTGGTAAAGAACCAGAATCACCCATGAATACCTCTGCTGGGTGGGAGTTGAACCATAAAAATGCTATAAGTGAGCCTGAGATAGCTGACCCCATTATTGTTAATTCACCTGCAAGCTGAATATTTGGAAGAAGGAGATATCCTGCGATTATTGCATGTCCTGTTACATAAACTAAAACTGATAGTGTAAAAAATGACATAATAGATGGTACTGTAGCTAGTCCATCTAATCCATCTGTTAAATTAACTGCATTTGATGTGGCAACTAAAACTAAACACCAAAGAACTAGAGCAAACAAACCCATGTCTAGTAAAGGAAGTTTATAAAAAGGTGTATATAAACTAGTAGTATGTCCATAGTAGTAAATCATACACCCTATTAAAAGTGCACTTACTATCTGTAAAATCAACTTTGACCTTGCACTAAGACCAGCATCATTTTTGCTACTTGAAATTTTTGCATAGTCATCTTTTATTCCAATTAAACTAAATAATGCCAATGTTAAAATTCCTCCAAAAACATAGAAATTATTTAATTTAGCTGTAAGTAGAGTAGCTATTATTGTAGCAAAAATAAAAACCATACCACCCATTGTAGGAGTACCAACTTTTTTTTGATGCTCTTCAGGAGCAAGGTCATATATAGGTTGTGATGCTTTTTTACCTTTTGCCCATTTAACAAACTTTGGCATAAGATACATTGTTAGAAAAAATGCTATAAAAAAACTTATCCCAGCTCGAACTGATATGTATTGAAAAATATTAATATCTAGATGTCTATAAAACCAATAAAACAAACTTAAACCTTCATTTTGATATAATCCATGAGATTATATTAAATTATTGATTTTAAAAGGTTTAAACAATGGATAATAAGACTATTTTAATCATAACAGATGGTATTGGATATAATAATTCAAATGAATTTAATGCATTTAAAAATGCCAATACCCCCACTTATGATTATTTATTTAAAAATGTGCCAAACAGTTTAATACATACTCATGGAGAGCATGTAGGCCTGCCAGATGGGCAAATGGGTAACTCTGAAGTTGGTCATATGACAATTGGTTCAGGAAGAACTCTATATCAAGACTTAGTAAAAATAAATCTTTCAATTAAAGATGATACTTTAAAAGATAATAAAATTTTAACAGATACTATAGATAAATCAAATGATATACACCTAGTTGGATTAGTAAGCAATGGAGGGGTTCATTCTCATATTAATCATATTATTGCATTAGGAAAAATTGCTCAAAGCTTTGGGAAAAAAGTATTTTTTCATGTAATAACTGATGGAAGAGATGTTGCACCTAATAGTGCATTGAAATATATAGAACAGTTAAATAGTGTGTGTAATGACAATATAAAGATTGCTACAGTTTCAGGTAGATACTATACTATGGATAGGGACCAAAGATGGGAACGAGTACAAAAAGGCTATGACGCAATTGCATTTGGCTTGCCAAAAACAAAAGAGAATATAACTGAATATATTCAAAAATCATATGAAAAAGATGTATATGATGAGTTCATTGAACCTTGTGCTTTTCATAACTATAATGGAGTAAAAAAGAGTGATGGCATTATATTCTGTAATTTTAGAAGTGACAGAATGAGAGAGATTACCTCTGCGTTTGCAAATAGTGATTTCAATGAGTTCTCAAGATTTTCAGAAAAACTAAATATCGCAACTATGACAGAGTATGATAAAAACCTACCATTGCAGGTTTTATTTCCTAAAGATAATCCAAAAAATACCTTAGCTGAAGTTATATCAAAAGCAAACTTAACTCAGTTACACACTTCTGAAACAGAAAAATATGCCCATGTTACATTCTTTTTTAATGGTGGTGTTGAAGAGCCTGTAGCAAATGAAAAAAGAGTATTAATTCCTTCACCAAAAGTTGCAACTTATGACTTACAACCACAAATGAGTGCACCTGAAGTTTCGCAAACTGTTCAAAAGGCAATGGACGAAGAGAATGATTTTATAGTAGTGAACTTTGCAAATGGAGATATGGTAGGACATACAGGAAACTATGATGCTGCATTAAAAGCTGTTGAAGCTGTTGATAAAGAGTTAGATAAAATATTTCAAAAAGCAAAAGATAAAAACTATAATATTGTTTTAACATCAGATCATGGAAATTGTGAAATGATGAAAGATAAAGATGGAAACACCTTAACAAACCACACAGTTGGTGATGTTTATTGTTTTGTTTATTCAAAAAAAGTTAAAAAAATTCAAGCTGGTAGTTTAAGTAATATAGCACCCACTGTATTAAAACTAATGAATTTAGAAATACCAAAAGAGATGGATAAAGCTCTATTTTAAAATGTTATATTTAAATATAAAAGAGTTGAAAATATTCAAAGATAATGAAAGATTAGTTGATATTAAATTTAATATCAACTCTTCAACTGCATTAATAGGTCAAAGTGGTAGTGGAAAATCACTTACACTAAAATCTTTATTAAATTTATTACCAAGTAGTTTAACTTTGAAAAAAGATATTGAGTCCAACTTTGAATTAAACTACCAAACTATTGGTTTTGTACCCCAAAACCCATTTACCTCACTTTCACCAATGACTAAAATAAAACATCAATTCTTTTCAAAAATGAATAGAATCACACACTCTTTAAAATTAGTAAACTTAGATGATAGTTTTTTAGATAAATATCCAAGCCAGTTAAGTGGTGGGCAACTTCAAAGGGTTATTATTGCTATTGCATTATGTAGAGATATAAAACTATTACTTTTAGATGAACCAACTACCGCTTTAGATAAAAAAAATCAAACAAATATTTTAAGACTTATTAATGATTTACAAAAGCAGTTAAATATACTAACTCTTTTTGTAACTCATGATATAGAGTCAATAAAAGATTTATGTGATGATATAGTTATAATAAATGATGGTAAGATTATACAAAAAGGAAAAACCCAAGAGGTTTTAAATGAAAAAAATAGAGATTTATACACAAAAAAATTGATAAACTCCACATTTAATAAAAAAGAATTTAGGAAATAATATGATATTTAGATTTATCTTAGGACTTTTAGTTTTACTTTTTATTGGTACAAGCACTTGGCTTTATACATTATATATAAAAATTGAAAATGATGTTTATAAAGTTGTAAACTATAACCCCAAACAAAGTACACAGTTCTTTGACAAAAATGGAAAGTTAATAGCAAATATATTTAAAGGTCAAAATAGAGAGTATGTAAAATACAATGATATCCCAGCAAGAATAATTGAAAGTTTAATAGCTATTGAAGATACACAATATTTTGAGCACTTTGGAGTAAATCCAGATGCAATAAGTAGAGCAATTATAAAAGATATTAAAGCAGGAGCTTTTGTAGAGGGTGCTAGTACATTAACCCAACAATTAATAAAGATGATTGTACTTACTAGAGAGAAAAAAATTATTAGAAAAATAAAAGAAGCAATGCTTGCAATAAAACTAGAAACAATGTTAACAAAAGAAGAGATATTAGAGAGATATTTAAACCATGTATATTTTGGTCATGGATATTATGGTATAAAAACAGCATCAAAAGGTTACTTCAAAAAAGATTTATATGAACTATCTTTAAAAGAGATGGCAATATTAGTAGGACTTCCTAGAGCCCCTAGTTTTTATGATCCAACAAGAAATCTAAAAGTTTCCCTAGCAAGAGCAAATCAAGTTATTACTAGATTAAATACACTAGGATGGATAAATGAAAATCAATATAAAAATGCCATAAAAGAAACTCCAGTAATTTATGATCAAACTTTAACAAAGAATAAAGCACCTTATGTAATAGATTATGTACTAAAGAAATTAAAAAAAGATATTCCAAATATAAGAAGTGGTGGATATAAAATAAACTTAACAATTGATTTAGATGCACAAAATATTGCAAAAGAAGGTTTGAAAAAATCTTATGAAGAAGCATTAAAAAGAGACCAAAACTATAGAAAAAATGAAAATAGCCCCGATGATGATAGTTTTGTAAAAAAACTTAATGGTGCTCTTGTATCCATAGAAAACAATACAGGTAAAATTTTAGCAATTGTTGGGGGTGTTGATTATAGTAAATCAATGTTCAATAGAGCAGTACAAGCAAACAGACAACCAGGTTCTGCTATTAAACCATTTATCTATCAAACAGGACTAAATCAAGGCTTAAATCCAGCTTCAAAACTTGTTGATATATCAAGAACTTATGAATATACAGATAAAGAAGGAAATGAACAAAAGTGGCAACCTAGAAACTATGGAGGTAAATTTAAAGGATTTGTGACTCTAAGGGAATCATTAGTAAAATCAAGAAACTTATCCACAGTAAACTTAGTTACAAACATAGGTATTGGAACTACTTACAACGCACTCAAAAGTTATGGTTTTGAAGGTATTCCTAGGGATTTATCAATTACACTTGGAGCAATGTCAGTTTCACCACTTGAGTTAAGTCAATACTATAGTGTATTCTCAAATCATGGAGTTCAAGTTAAACCATATATTATACAAAGTATTATTGACAAAGATAGAAATAAAACTATTTTTGGACCTGAAACTAAGAAAATAAACTCTCCTGAACAGACATATTTAATAACATCTATACTTAATGAAACAGTTAATAGAGGTACAGGAAGAAGAGCACGTGTGAAAAATATTGATTTAGCGGGAAAAACAGGAACAACAAATAATAATATCGATGCATGGTTTTGTGGATATTCACCAACAATTCAAACTATTGTTTGGTTTGGAAATGACAACAATACACCAATGAGAGAGAGCGAAACGGGTGGTATAATTGCAGCACCTGTATTTTCACACTTTTATGAGCAATATTTAAAAATTCATCCTGAAATAGCTAGAGATTTTGAAATACCTAATGATAAAGTTTATAAAACAAAAATAAATGGCAAAGTAGAATACTACACTGAAACATCACCATTGCCAAACATTGATGTAGAAGTTGAAAATAAAATAGAGTTTTAATATAAGTAGCATAAGCTAAAAGAGAGTTATCTTTTAGCTTACAAGTTTAAAAGTTCCTATTAACAAATTAACAAGAATAAGTTGATTTAAACTCAAAGGCTGTTGGTCTAGACTCATCAGGCCAAACTTGAGTTTCAAATTTATAGTGTTGATATGTATCAATCATATCTTGACTAAATACAGGTTGTAAGAAGTCATTATCTCTAATTAAAGCTTCTAATGAACCTCTTAATGTATGTGGCATTTGAGGAATTTTTCTTTGTCTAATTTCATCTAAAGATAACTCATATAAGTCATCATCCATTGGTCCTATTGGCTCATATTTATTTTTAATACCATCTAATCCTGCACATAACATAGCTGCAAATGCTAAATATGGACAAGCAGTAGAGTCAGGGAATCTCATCTCAACTCTTGTAGCTTTTTCACCAGCACCATAAGGAATTCTACAAGAAGCTGATCTATTTTGCGAAGAATAAGTTAAAATAGATGGAGCTTCAAAACCTGGAACTAATCTTTTGTAAGAGTTAGTTGATGGGTTTGTAAATGCAGCAACTGCTCTTGCATGTTTAAATATACCACCAACATAGTGTCTAGCCATTTCTGAAAGATTTCCATACTCTCCTTCTTTATAGAATAAGTTTTTACCATCTTTCCAAATAGATTGGTGAACATGCATACCATTACCATTATCACCAAATAGAGGTTTTGGCATAAATGTTGCAGACTTACCATTTAAGTGTGCTACCATTTTTACTACATACTTATATTTTTGTACATTATCAGCTGCATCAATTAAATCACTAAATACAATACCTATTTCACCTTGAGCTTGAGCAACTTCGTGGTGTCCTAAAACAACCTCTAAACCAACTTGTTCTAATACTTGCATCATCTCAGCTCTTAAATCAACCATTGAATCTGTAGGCTGAACTGGGAAGTATCCACCTTTTGTTCTTGGTCTGTGACCCATATTACCTAGCTCATAATCATCAGCATCTGACCAACAACCCTCTTCTGAGTCAACTCTGTAGTATGATTCATTAATATCATCTTTAATTTTAACATCGTCAAAAATAAAGAATTCATTTTCAGGACCAAAGTAAGCAACATCACCGATTCCTGCATTACTTAAATGATCTAATGCTTTTTTAGCAATTGATCTTGGACATTTTTCATATAACTCATTTTTATAAATATCATAAACATCACAAACTACAATAATAGTTGGATCAGCTGTAAATGGATCTAAAAAAGCAGTTTCCACATCTGGTTTTAAAATCATATCAGATTTATTAATTGGTTGCCATGCATCAACAGACGACCCATCAAATGGCATACCACTTTCTAGTTGTTCTGCACTTACTGCTTTCATCATATATGTTAAATGATGCCACGTACCTGAAAAATCAGAGAATCTAAAATCTACAAATTTTACCTCATTGTCTTCACAATATTTAAAAAACTCATCAGTATTGTTAACAAACTTACCCATAGTTCTTACTCCTTAAAATAATTATTGTTATATTGTATCAAAAATTAAAAAATCTAAGCTAAATCAACTGTATAAAAAATATACAAATTAAAAAGAAACAGTAACATCTGTTTAAAATCTAACTAACTGTTTATCTCTTTTTCTAAATAGTGCACACTTTTCATAGCCCACTTCTTTTGCAAGATTTATAGCCTGCTCATAACCATATCCAACTTGTTCAATGCTATGTGCATCACAAGAGAATGTAATATCTATGCCAAGCTCATATGCAAGCTCTAATAGCTGTTTAGATGGATAAGGTTCATTAATAGGTTTTCTAATACCTGCTGCATTTATTTCTATAATCATATTTGATTTTTTAATCTGCTTTAATGCATCTTGAGCAATAAGTTTTATATCACCTCTAGGCATATATTTAAATACTTTTATCAAATCTAAATGACCTACTATGTCAAATTTTCCTGATTTTGCTAATAAAAAAATTGCATCAAAATAGTCTTTCCAAATTTGATCAATATTTTTTGACTTATACTCTCCTATAAATTCAGGGTTATCAAATCCCCAAGGAGTCTTAGAATCTCCACTGTTATTTTTAGACTCTAAAAAATGAACTGAACCTATTAAATAGTCCACATCTGCTTTTAAAATCTCCTCATGCATACAAACAGTTTGCATAAAATCAACTTCATATCCCATAAGTAATTCAATTTTATCTTTATATATCTCTTTATAATATTTCAATGTAGTCTCATAAAACTCAATTGTATTAAAAGGCATTCTATATTTCTCATCAAAACTCATAGGAGCGTGTTCAGAAAAACCAAAAACATCAATCTTCTTTTCAATTGCTTTATTAATATACTCATCAACACTACCAACAGCATGGTTACAAAGTGTTGTATGATTATGTAAATCTACTCTCATTATTTTAGTATCCCCGCCCCTTTTATTTTAGAGCTTCTACTGATTGCATAAACTCTTTCATTATTAATAATATCATATTTCCATATTGGTGCTTGGGCTTTAAAATCCTCTACAAACTCATCAATCATCTCTAAAGCTACTCTTCTTTTTGGTGAGCATACAGCTGCAATATAAGAGCTTTCATGATTTAATACATCACCTTTAGAGTGAGCCATTAATACAATAGCATTTTGCTTTTTTGCTTTTTCTTGCCATGAATTAAACCAAGATTTTAAAATAGGCTCATAAATATCAAAAGATAAACCATCTATACTATTTTCACTTCTTACAACACCAACAAAAGTTATAATTGCCCCATAGTTTGACTCTTTATACTCTTCATACCATTTGTTAGTGATTTTTTGAACAGGCAAACTACCATCATAAATCTCCAAACTCCTCATATTAGCCTCCACAAACAGGAGGTAATAGTGATACTTTATCACCACTTTGAAGTTTTACATCTTTTGATGAGACTAAAGTGTCATTGATAGCAACTGCACACTTATCTAGCCAACTTTTAATTTCACTATTCTTATTTAAAATTTCACTAAGTTGTGAAAGATTATCTATATCAACTTCTAAACTATCTTTATTAATTGGACCTAAAAACTCAACTTTTACCAATTTTAACCCCTTATTTACATATTTTTTTGTATTATAACTAATTAAATTTTATAATAGGATGACTAAAGTCAATGATATTTGCAAAAATAGATTTTATAAATTTACTACCAGTAACAGTTTATATGAAAAAAAATATAAAATCAAGTCAGTTAAAAGCGATAATAGAGTATAAAAAATCATACCCTTCTAAAATAAATAGAAAGTTCAAAAATAAACAAGTAGATAGCGCATTTATCTCTTCAATAGCTTCACAAAGACAAAAGAGTCTTGACTTTGGAATAATTGCAAGAAATGAAGTAACTTCTGTATTGTTAATACCAGGTGTTTATAGTAAAGATTTTCAAAGTGATACTTCAAATGCATTAGCAAAAGTTTTAAACCTTGAAGGCCAAGTTATAATAGGAGACAAAGCACTTAAGTATTATCACGAAAATAAAGATAAAAACTTTATAGATTTAGCAAAAGCATGGCAAGATAAGTATAATTTACCATTTGTATTTGCAAGACTATCATATAATAAAAATGGTGTATTTTTAAAAAAATTAATGAAAAATTTTGATAAACGAAAAGTAAAAATTCCACAATATATACTAACTCAGTATGAAAAACGCTCAGGAATACCTAAAAAAGATATTTTAAACTATTTAGAAAAGATAGAT
>JBNJFB010000009.1:0-58332 GCA_051746405.1 Campylobacterota bacterium | reverse complement strand
ATGTTTTTTTAGTTTAGAGGTGGGTCATGGAGTGTAACGGAATTCTCTGATAATAGTTTTCAAAATAGTGGGTCAATTTTCAGTCAAAAAATTCAACAAGAGCTTCAAAATAAGATTGATTATATAGCTTATGATATAAATCAGATGCAAACTTTAAAGAAAACTCTAACTAATGCAAAAGCCACAGCACTTGAAGCAACGGCAAGTGTTTTAAAAGAGTACGGAATAGATAAACTTGATGGAACTGTAATTAGTTCTATTACTATCACTCCTCAAAAAACAAAACTCAAACAGAGATTAAATATACTAGACGAACGTTCATTAATGGCACAAGGGTACTTTAAGCCTGTACTTGATGTGGATGCTATTCAAGAGATGCTAGAAAGTAATGAGAACAAAGATGAAATAAAACCTTATGTTCACATTGAAACAAGCAAAGAGATAACCCCAGCTAAGATTAAAGTTAATACAAAAAGAACAAGTGTAAACAATCAACCTGATGACTTACTAAGTATAGAAAACAAACAAGTAGCATAATGGAGGTGCAAAATGTTTAATCAAGAACAACTACAGCTACTTAATCAAGAATTAGATAGTAGCAGAGTCAAAAGTAGAAGTAAAGGCAATATTAACCTCTCTTATTTAGAGGGGTTTGATCTAATTGAAACAGCTAATAAAGTGTTTGGATATGGTAATTGGAGTTATAGTATAGAAAGCTTAGAGCATTTATCAACCGAACAAAATCAAAATCAAAACTTTGTAATCTGTTACAAAGCAATTGTAAAAATAACAGTATATGATAAAGAGCATATTCAAAATATCAGTCGTAGTGATGTGGGAACTGGAACAGGTATAGCTAAATCTCAATCAGAAGCTCACGAGGGAGCCACAAAAGAAGCAGTAACAGATGCACTTAAAAGAGCATTGCGAAGCTTTGGTAATCAGTTTGGACTAAGTCTTTATGATAAAAGTCGAAACTACACCAATAACAATAGCTACAATCAACCACCACAGCAAAACTACCAACCAAACAATCAACAGCCACGAAATCAAACAAGACAATCATACCAACATCAAAATGATTTTTCAGCTCTAATCAATGCTGGACTTCAAATTATCGATAATGGAGATATTTTAACTGTAGCAGGAGATGGAATCTTTGAGAAAAAAGAGATTATCAAAAATGCAGGTTTTAGATGGAATGGTCAAAATCGTGTTTGGTATATGCAAAAAAGAGAGGTTGCATAATATGAAAAAATATCTATTTTTAACTAAAGATGGATTTACGTTTGATGAGATGGATAATGAAACTAGTAATATACAACTACTAGGAACTGGAGTAGGCAATGATGTTTTAGAGGCTTTTATTAGCTTCAAATATTATCAGCCTTATTTAGTTAATCAATCCTATAAAAATGTAATGGCAATTGAGTATATAGGTGATTTCACCATGAACTTAGAGCTATAAAAGGAGCAATTAAATGGAGTTAATTCCAAAAGGGCTTAAGGATAAAATTCCTAAGCTTTATGAAACAGAAGAACAAAATAATCCTATAGTTTATATAAAACTATTTATCGATGGATGGAGTTGGTATATTACTGAAATTTCAATAAACGACGATATATGTTTTGGATATGTGATTTCGCCATTTTGTGATGGAGAACTTGGCTATTTCTCACTTCAAGAAATTCAAGAAGTAAAAGGAAGTCTTGGTATAGGAGTTGAAAGAGATTTATCATTCAAACCTACACAACTATCCTCTATAAAAAAGGCTTCATAGTATGATATCTGTAAAAACTTTAAAATGGCTACTGGAAGTGTGGGAAACATTTGGATATGAAGCTTTTAAACTAGAGATTAAAGAACTAGGATTACTAAAAAAAGGCTTTACTATAGCAGAGATAAGAAAGACAATTGTAGAAGATAGTGAAGTTATGGAGAGCTACATTCAAATATCAACTTATGAGGTAAGTGAGCTACCTTATAAATAAAATACAAAAAAGGAGCGGTATATGAAGCAACCAACAATTAAAGATATGGTACAGCTTTTTAAAGCAAATGACTTTATCGAAATTGGATATATAGATGGAATCAAACGAATCTATTTATCTTAACAAAAAGTAGGAGTAAAATTATGAACACAGATTTTGAAAAACTAATACCTAAGCAAGTGTTATTTTCAATTAAAGATATTGATGAGTTAGGTATTATTAAGAGTGATATGTGTAAAAAGTTACTCTACAGAGGAGAGCTTGAAGTCGTAAAAATAGGTTCAAAAAACTATTTTAGTCGTACCGAAATAATCAGATATTTAGAGTCACAAACTATCACTACTGTAAATAGAGAAGATTCTGAACTTTTAAGAAAAAATGCATAGGTTACTTGAAAAGTACCTGTGCATATTTTTTTTTAGTTTTTTTAAAAAGTCAATTTTATCTAATTTTATATTGTAAAACTCTATCCTTGATATCTTCTATAATTTTTGATATAAAAAATTTGAAGATACCATTAGGATATATTTCTATTTCTTCACTATTTTGTACTTTAGGAATATAGTTTTTTTGAAGTTTGAGTTTTTTAGATTTTTGTTTAATTCCAGAGACTTACTATTAACAAGTCTCTAGCTGTCTTTTAATATTAAATTGCCTTGTAATATTTGAAAGTTCAAATAGATTCTCATTAATTTTAGATTCTTGTTTTCCTACAAATTTTAACCAATTTAAAACTTCTGATAAATGCCAAATTGAAGGATTACCTATATGAATTGGTGTAGGTAAAGATGTAGTTTTAGAATTGAACAACTTTCTCGTATATTGTCTTGACATTTCAGTCCATTATATTCCAGGAAACTTTTTAATTCCATGAAAACTGCTATTCGCTAGTTTTGTCATTTTGCATAAGCACAAAATCAATTTTCCAAAAATATCATCAACTGTTCAATAGACTTTTCAGGAAATAAGACTTGTAATTGTTTTAATTTGTCATTATCAATCTTTTCAGATTTATTTTCATCTAGCAAACCATCAAGTGCCACATCTACAATAGAACCAACGGTGGTATTTTTAATAGTTGCATATCTTGAAGCTATTCCACTTGGTATATGACCTAAAACTGTATCTACTATATTATTACTCTGTAACATTTGATTCATCAAATACTCACCTAATAATTTTCTAATATCGTGCATTCGTGTAAAAGGAAAATTATTATCATCTCTTACATTCTCCCAATGGTTTCTTAGTGTTGCTTCATTAAGAGGTTTTTTCTTGTCATTTATACTTTTAAAAACATATCCTTTCATATGTTCTGGTTGCTTTGTCACTGCTAAAACTTTTAAAGTACTATAAAGTCTATCTGATACCTTATATGTCATATTGATACCTGCCTTATTAGATATATCTTTTATAGTATATGTTTTATCTTCAAAGTTAATATCTTCCCATTTTAAACTAAGAACTTCTCCTCGTCTTCTACCGTGCAACAACCACATAAATACTTCCCTAAAAGGTGTAATAGGATAATCTCTTAGAGCTTTTGCAACTGCTTTAGATTTATCTAAAGTTAAATCTAAATTTATTTTATTTCGTAGTGGTGGTAAGCCTTTTTGTGAAGCTGGAGAGATAAGTACAAACTCTGTAGTTGATTTATTTATTTCACTGTAAATATAATTTACAACTTGATAAGTTCTTCTTTGTGTTCTATCAGACCTGCCAGCTCTTTTTAATCTATCAGCAATATCTTTTATATCGTTTGGTGCAATCTTATTTAACGGTTTTTTATAAATAGATTGCAGCCAGTTTTTATAAAATTGTTTTTCAATTCTATTGTTTTTCCCATTTCTATCTTCTTTATCTCTTATTATTTTCCAAGCTGTTTCAAATAACATATCTGGCTTAATAATATTATTTAAGTCACTATTAAAGATTTTATTGCTCATTTTGTCCATCATTTCATCATATCTTTTTGATGCAGTCTTTATAGCTTCTAGTAATGTTGTTTTTGGGTCAAATGTGATAGTTTCTTTATTTATAGATCTTTTTCCATTAATAACTTTTGAAGCTCTAACTTGAAGTTTATAAGGCTTTGAAAAGGTTATATTAGTATTGATAATTTTTCCATCTTTGATTTTGCTTTTTGGTATCTGCCCATCATCTTTATATGTAATTCCAATAGTTGGTCTTTTCTTTAAATTAAAATACATTTATAACTTCCTTATCAAATAGTAATAGGTATAATAACTAAATTTAATTATATCATAATGGGTATCACTTTTAACTAAACTGGGTATCATTATACTAATAATAAGATAAAAATATCTCTATTTGATTGTATCAATTTATAACGATAAATATCCTCTTATATGGCTTCATTTAGGGTTATCTGTAAGTTTTCTTATTAAATTAAACAATAATGAATAACTGGATTCAAAATCCAATGACTTCGGTCTTGAGGGTTCGAGTCCCTCCACAGGTACCACTTATAAATAACAGATTTTACAAAATAAACTTAAAAGTATTGCTATAAATATGGAACAATTTAATTTCTTAAAAGATATCCCACTTTCTTCAAACAGTGAACTTTTTGAAACTATTGTCAAAAATGAAAAAGTAAAAATTGAAAGAATCATCTCGTATGGTCAAACCTCACCCAAAGATTTTTGGTACGATCAAAAAGAAGATGAGTTTGTTTTAATAATAGTTGGAAGTGCAACTATACAATATGATGATGGCTCAAGATATCATCTTCATGAGGGTGACTCTCTTTACATTAAAGCTTATCAAAAACACAAGGTCACCTATACACAAAACCCCACTATTTGGCTAGCAGTATGGTTGCCATAAGTATTAAGAGTCTCACATAATTTAATATTCTTTTTATACCTTTAATAAAGGATATATAGTGCAATTAATTGACTTATTCAAGTTAATTTTATATAATATAGTTAAACAATATTATATAAGGAATACTATGTATACTTTAGATGAGTTAGAAAAACAACAAGTAGGATTAAGACTTCCTAGATTTTTGATAAATGAGATAGATGAACTAACAAAAGAGTATTCTCTAAACAGAAGTGAAATAATCACTGAATCTATTAATCTAGAAGTTTTTTAATATAGTAGATTAAAGTACTGACTTAGTATTTCATTATTGGGGCTGGGACTTTAGTCCCACATAATTTAAGTTGCCACTCCAGTTTAACTCATAAGGCTTACCTTGACATATCATAGTTACAGTACTTTACCACCTTGTGCGTAAAGCTCTTGGGCAAGCTCTAAGAGATTAATATTGCTCATTACGATGTATTCAGCATTTATATAAAGTTTTTCATAAACTCTCACTCCAGCACTCTTTAAGCTCATCTAAAAACTTCAATACTTCCACATCATCACTTGTGTAGTTATCTATCTCATTTTTTGTTTTTATTATCGCTTCTTTGCACTCATCTAAAATAGTGTCATACTCTGCATTTGATAGTCCGCAACTCTGTTTTGCAAAGGTTTTATAAGTTTTTGGCTTCCACCATAGCTTTCCATCACTTAGTCTTAAAGCTGGGATATCATTTTTTAAATAGATTGTAGTTGTTATCACATCATAAATTGGGGCTAAATAACTATCTTGGAAATCATTTTCATAGAGTATTCCATAGTTTTTAAGGTGTCCATCTCCGTTTTTAAGCAGATGATTCATCACCAAAGCTTTAAAAAATGTTTTCAAAGCTAATTTTCTTTTTTGTGGACTTATCACATCTTTTATAACTCTTGCTATTTCTTCATAGCTTCCATCATATTTTTGTTCAGTACCACGAGCTGTAAGTACACACATATCTTCAAACCCTAGATAGCTCTCATCTTGAGATATATCAAATCTTTTCATGATAAACATCTTTTTATCATCACTTATATAAAACTCAGGGGTAGGAACTCCTGCATGTCTAATTGCTCTCATGCAAAAGTATTCATTAAGTGCTAGATTTGGGTAATCATCTTCCCATGACTTTACTATGTAGTGTTCAAACTTCATGGTGGTTTTATTGTGTGCTTTAAGAAGCAGTTTTGGCTGCACTCCTGATACACCTGAACGAATCGCAAACTTTTCCATCAGCTCATCAAAAAGATTTTGTTTTGAGGAGGTCAATATATCATCTAATTCTAACCTCTCTTTTTCATCTACAATCTTCTCAAACTTTACACGGCCAAGCATATATGGACCTATGAGTTTTAACATATTGATATCATCCATCGTTTGGATTTTAGCAAAGTGGTTTCTTATAGCATCTTTTAATGCACCCTCTGGCATGTTCATTTGAAAGACTGGATGCAATTTTTTACTATCCCAACTAGCACTTCGTATAGGCATAGTAAGACTTACAATATTTTTTGCATCTTCAAGATAGTTAAACACATATTTTTCATCTTCAAAGAAAAGATTTCCACTGTGGGTTTTATTGATATATACTTTGAGTTTATCTTCGCTCATCTTCAAGCTCCTCTAAAGTCTTTGGTCGCCCTTTTGCTCTTAAGCCAAACTCAACTCCGAGCAAATCAATTATAGTCTCTACTTTTTTTATCCCCACTTCATCGATAAAACCATTTTCGATTTTAGAGATGGTTCTTTTAGTGATACCACTGTACTGCTCTAAAGCATCTTGCGACCAACCTTTTTGTTTTCGTAAAGTCTTTATCTCAAATCCAAGCTCTTGTAAATCCAAACCCTTGCCTTTTTATGAAGTATATTTCATATTGTATATTATTTTAGCTTAAATAGGAAATATAATTCTTGTTTAGAAATAATTGGGATATCTTTGTTAAAAACATCTATTTTATAATCTCCACACTATAAGTAAACTCTTAATTCTCATCTAAAAGAAATTTATGCAACAAGACTCCATCTACATAAAACACCAAAGCATGACCCTCTTTTTGATTTTTTTCATCGAGTTCAAATATCTGTTTTACAGCCCCATTGCTCCATTGCTCTTTTTGTGTATTTGATGTTTTGATATATTGGTTTACTATCTTCCTGTTTTCC
Source organism: Campylobacterota bacterium (assembly GCA_051746405.1). Classification (GTDB taxonomy): domain Bacteria; phylum Campylobacterota; class Campylobacteria; order Campylobacterales; family Arcobacteraceae; genus Arcobacter_B. The sequence goes on along the minus strand of JBNJFB010000009.1, from coordinate 51,299 downwards.
TCGCTAAGCAAATTTCATGCAAGTGGCACTCAATAAAGCCCATAAAAAAGAGTCTAATTTTTTCACCTAGGTGTCCCATAATGTTTTAAGATATTTTTTCTACAATTTTATTTATGTTTGTAAGAAAAAAGAAAAATAATCTTTACCACAATGAGGTAGATAATTATTTATTATCTACTTCTATATCATTGAGACCGTTCAAAAAACATAAAGTCACCTATACATAAAACCCCACTATTTGGCTAGCAATATGGTTGCCATGAATGTTAAGAGTTTTATTTAATGTATCATAATTTGACACAGAATAATTTAAACTCCCTCCTTTTATAGTTCAAACTATTATACCTTTTACTACAATAGCTGTCAGTCTCTAATAACTCTTTATTATCAAACTATTTAACAGGCAATTCAATTTTAAACTGGGCACCCATATATTTCTTACCTTCATATTCAAGCTTTACATTCTCTACACTTATTTTACCATTCATACTCTCTACTATTTGTTTACTCATGTAAAGCCCTATTCCACTTCCACCCTGTTTTTCTTTTGTTGTAAAGTATGCATCAAATATTTTTGGTAAAATATCTTCAGGTATTCCTCCTGCATTATCATGTATGGTTATTATTGCTAAACTATTCTCTTGCTTAGCAGTTACTTTTACTATTTTAATCTCTTGTTCTTTTTTAATTTCAAACTCATCTTTTGAATTTTTCAATATATTTATTAAAGTTTGTAATAGTTCATTTTCAACTGCATAAACTTCAATATTTTGGAAATCTTGAATAAGTTTTATATCATTATTTTTAAACTGTGATTTTATTAATTTTAGTGTTTTTTCTATTGCACTTGATATTTCAAATGACTCTTTTTTCTTGTTTGGATTAAAAAAGTTTCTAAAATCATCTATTGTTTGAGCTAAGTTTTGAACTGAATAATCAATATTTTTAATTGACTGTTCTAAATCTTCTTTAGGAAAAGACTTAACTTCCATGTTTAACTTTAGCATTCCATTTGAAGTGCTTATTAGACTTAAAGGCTGCTTCCATTGGTGTGATATACTACCAATCATTTCACCCATTGTAGCCATTTTTGATTGTTGAACCAAAAGTTTTTCTTTTTCTATAGTCTTATTTATTTCCTCTTCTAAATCCTCTTGATATTTCAAAAACTTTTTCTCTATTAGTTTTGAAATATAAAAGAATATTATCGCAAATATTATTGTGAGTATAAAGCTAATAAGTATTATTTTTTCAAGTATTTTTTTGTTTTCTTCTTTTATAGAGTTACTTCTTGATTCTATTTTTTTATTTAACTCTTCTAAATTTACTCCACTTCCTATAAGTAAATCCCATTCTTTAAAATACTTAACATAAGACATTTTATTTTTTTCTTTTATAGTATCTTCATTTTTTACACTGGATATATAGCTTATAAACCCCTCTTTACTCTTTTTTGCAAAGTTAATTACATCTTGTACTATATATTTATCTTGACTATTTTTTACAAAATATCTATTTACTCCTATATAGTCTTTATTTGGATGAACTAAACAAAGACCTTCACTTGTATAAATAAATATCTTATTAGAGCCTAAATACTCTTCATTATTTAGCTGTTTTATGATTTTTTGTTTTAACTCTCTTTCAAAAGCTTTGGTATACTCACCTGTACCTATAACTATATCATAAGGTTCAAAATATTTATAAAAACTTATCTTTTTATATGCTTGGGTAGTATCATTTGGTTTATACCAGTAGTAACTGTCGTAAGATTCTGATTTATTTTTAATTGTTTGGACTATTTTTTCTACAAATTTATAACCATTTGCATCTTCAAAATCTATTAAGCTTCCACCCTCAAACTCTTTATTAAAAGGTTGTAGAAGCAATGAACCTTTTTTATCAACAATAAAGAAGTATCCTCTATCATTATTGAACTTTAAACTTCCAAGACTTTTTTTGATAATTTCAAAAGAAATTTTATTTGAGTGTTCGGGCATAGATTTATCATAAATGGCTGTAGCCATACTATGTGCTTCATATACTCTTTGTTTTAACTCTTTTTTTAATATTTGTTCAGATGTTATTTTTCTACTTTTTATAAGGTTATATAGCTTATCAACTTCATTTTTTACTTTTAATTTTTGGGTATTTATATAGTTTTGCTTAAACTGTTTAAGCTCCTTTTCTAAGCTATGCTCCCTTTGTGTTATTAGGCTTTGTGTTATTAAAAAAGAGAGTAAAATAACAAAAAGTACAGGTCCATACTTAATTGTATTTAATATGTTTTTTTCTGTTTTTAATAGTTTCATAAGCACTCACCAATAAATCAATAGTTTTTATTGTATATTATACAACAAAATCGTGCTTTTGAAATAATAATTAAAAAAAAATTCTAAATAGCATAAAATAACAAAAACATATTGTAGGATAAAGAATCATACAAATTATAAGAAATTTTACATCTCCACTCATCAATACTCCCATTTTTACTCTATTATACTTGTAAAAAGTACTTAAAAAGTATCATTTTGAAAAATATTAGAAAATTTAGAAAATTCACTTTTTTTAAAAATATATGCTATAATAACTAGATATTTTAGTAAAAATAACTAAAGAATATGGAGTTTTGAGATGAGATATTTAAGAAGTTTAACTATTTTATTAGCAATTATCATTTTTATTCAAGGTTGTACAAGTAGTGAAGTCACAAAAGATGATTGTATTAAAGATGGCAAAAAGTATAAGATAACAAAGGTTTTGAATCTAAGAACAGGTAAATATCAAGCAAAAACTATTTGCTTGAATTAATATATTTATATTTACTTTTCTAAGATTTCTTTTGTTACTTTATGTCTAAAATCAAACATTTTCGTTAAGTCATTATAGATAAATGGGTCTAAAAAACCACCTATAAAACCAAATGGTAGCTCATATTTTACCACATCTCTTAACTCGGTATAGTTTTCATGTTTTATAAATAGATGTTGATGTTCCCAGTATTTAAATGGGGATTTTAATGCTATATCAACTAACTTATTTGGTCTTTGGATTTTATCTATTTTAACCTCCCAAGTAAAAGGAATAAAATTTTTTATACTTCTTACTTTCATTATTGCATCTTGTTTTGGAACAAAATCAGGAGTTAAAAGTTTTATTTTAATATCACTTGGAGTTATCTGTTTTAAATTGTTTGAATCAAGATGGAAATCAAATAACTCTTCTGCACTACACTTTATTAATGTACTTTTTTCAAATAGTTTCACAAATAATCCTTTTTTTTGCTTATAAAAGTCTTCTTTCTAGATACTCTCTAAACTCTTTTGCACCATCTTTTGATGATGTAACTATTTCATCTATTCCATCAAATGAGATTTGAAGCTTAGACTGTTCTACACTTTGCATAGATTTTATTCTATCAACATTTACGATATAAGAACGGTGCACTCTAAAGAAGTTTCGATTTGATAATAACTTCTCTAAATCCCCTATTTTCTTTCTTACATAAGCATCTGTCTCTTTGATTTTAATAATAACTTCATCTAAATCTGCTCTTATATAAAATATATCATCAATATCTATTAAATATATTTTATCACCTCTTTTTGCAATAATTTTTTTAGTCTCAGTTTGAGAACTTTTTTCTATATAGTTTTGAGCCTTTAGTAGTATTTCATTTAAATTATTTTTGTCAATAGGCTTTAATAAATAGCCCATGCCTCCACTTTTAAAAGCTTCAAGGGCATACTTATCATATGCTGTTTGAAAAACTACAAAAGTTTTTGGTTCTATATCTAAAATCTTATTTGCTAACTCTAATCCATTAATTGAAGGCATTGATATATCTAAAAAAACCACATCAAATTTTGTTTTTGTACACTGGATTAAAGCTTCATTTCCATCATCAAATGAAGTTATATCATCTACTTTTAAATCATTTAGGAGTCTTGTTAATCTACTTATTGCTAGATTTTCATCATCAACTATTAATACTTTCATTATCCACCTTTATTATAAACTTCATTTTATCACTATTATCATACTCTAGTTTTCCTATTTCTAGTAGTTTTAGTCTTTTATCAAGATTTGATAATCCTGTTCCAAACTTTATATTAGAGCTTTTTTTACCATCATTTGAAACAGTAATACAACAGTTCTCAAACTTAATCTCTATATTTAAACTACTTCCCTCATAACCATGTTTTATAGCATTTTCTACTAAAAGTTGAATAGAGAATTTTGGAATTAAAATATCATTATACTCTTTTTTCTCTATTATATTTAACTTTATCTTATCTTGAAATCTAGTATTTTCTATATTTACATAAGTTTTTACCATCTCAAGTTCATTTTCATAACTTATCAAACTATCTGTATATATAGCATTTCTTAAAAATTTAGATACATTTATAACTGACTCTTCCGCTTTTTGCTTATCTTGATAAATAAGTTCACTAATAGAGTTTAATGCATTAAATAAAAAGTGTGGATTTAGTTCACTCTCTAGTGCTTTTAATTTTGTCTCTAAAATTTCACTTTTAATAGACTCATTTTTATACTTCATTGAAATAAACTGATGCAATATCAAACCAATCAAAAAAGTCAAAAAACCAATTGTTATACCAATATATGTGGCATAAGGATTTATAAAATCAACAATTTTTATATCAAAATATGCAAATATTAAAAAAGAGAAGAAAAAACCCAAAGCACCTGAAGCAAAAGAAAAAACAAAACTTATAATATACCAAAACTGTTTATTTACCCTTGGCAAAATTAAGTTATTTGATATGGTAATAAGGATTGATGAAAATATAGATATTATAGCAGCACTTGATGTACTAAATAGTATTGTTGAAACTCTTTGTAAATCTTGATTTAAAAAATAAAAAACAAGTGAAATTAAAAAACCAAAAATTATAGCTATTATTGTTATATAAATCCAATCTTTTGTAGTGACTTTAAGCTCAAAATTTTTCATTTAATTCCTTATTTAAAACCTCAACTCCAATAGCAACCCCAGGCCATCCTTGCCCTGCAAATACAGTATCGCCAACATTATATAGCCCTTTAAATGGTGTTTTACATGAAGCCATTTTTAGTGCACTTTTAAAACTAATAGCCAAACCTCCACAATTAAATCTATTTATATAGCTATTAAATGTTTTTGAAGTACCACCAAAGCAACTTTTTATACTATCTTTTTTTATCATATCAAAGTTTTTTAAAAACTCATCTACTATAAAGTCCAAACTCTCTTTTTTATGTAGTTCGTACTCTTGTTTTGTTAACTTCTCCCAAAACATAGCTTTAGTATGAGTAGATATAGTAACACTTAACCCGTTTTTACTCATCTTTTCATCATCTATATCAGAAAATGATACAAAAAAAGAGTTAGATATACAGTTTGGAATAACTCTATTTAAAATAATTTGATAGTGATGAATCAAATCTAACTTACAATCTAGTTTCATATATACAACAAAGGCACTTTGGTCACTAAACTCAAAACTACTATAATAGTTTTTAATCTCTTGATTTTCAAAAAGCTCTGCACTATTATAAACAGTAGAGTTTAACACTACATTTTCAACTAAATAGGTCTCTTTAGTTGTTTGAACCTTATAAAAAGATTTATCTTTTGTTATTAGCTTCACCTCTTCTTTTTTATGTACATTCACATCTTTTAATACTCCATCAAATAAGCTTCCCATGCCATTATTTGCATAAAAAACATCATGAAATGGATAAGCTAAACCAAGAGCCATTGTAAGAAGTGGAATATTTTTTGAGGTAGTTTGAACAGTTATAAAAAGCTGTGCATCTATAAAACTTTGATACTCATAAGAAATCTCTCCTAATATATCTTCAATATAACTCCTAGCTGTTTTAAAAATATCAAACTTAAATACTTTTAAAAGCTCACATACAAAAATAAATGATTTTGCATAGCTATTTAATCCATACTTTGCAAAATGTAACTTTTTTAATTGCCAAAACTTTTCATCAATAGTTTTAATTTTTTTCCAAAACTTTTCATTGTTTTTATTTGGATATATTGAATTTATATCTTCTAAAAACTTATCAAAATCTTTTGTTCTATCCAATACTTTATCATTTTGAACTACTCGTATTGCTGTTTTACTCTTTTTTATATTAGGATAAAACTCTATTTTATCAAATATTTTTTTTATAGGATGATTTTTTTCATACCCTACAAAAGTTGTAGCACCTGCATTAAAATAAGAACCGTATCTTTTAAAGGTACTAGCACAACCACCTAAGTTTTTATCTTTTTCAAATAGTATTAAATCATCACAATTTAAAGCAGCAATTAAACTTCCACCAATACCTGAACCAACTACTGCTGTTTTATACTTTTTCATTTTTTTGCTCTTTTAAATGTCTCAATTGCTCTTTGTCGTGAATCTTTTATAGAAATCATAGGCTCTTCATAATCCACAAACAAGCTTTTAAATACTCCGTTTTCTTTGTGTAAAAGTCTACTATCCACATCTTTTAGTTGTGTTAAAACACTTTTAATAAACAAACCATCTTTATCAAATTTTTCACTTTGGGTATATGGATTAAAAACTCTAAAATATGGCACACTATCAGCACCTGTACTAGCAGCCCATTGCCATGATCCTATATTTGAACTTGCCTCATAATCTAAAAGCTTTAAAGCGAAGTATCTTTCACCTTTTCTCCAGTCTATTAATAGATTTTTTGTTAGAAACGATGATACAACCATTCTTAATCTATTATGCATACACCCTGTATTATTTAAGTGTTGCATTGCTGCATCTATTATAGGTACACCTGTTTTGCCCTCACACCATTTTTTAAAATCCTCATTGCTTTCATTCCATTGTATTTTTAAACCATTGAAGTTTTCAAACTGTGATTTTGGGAAGTGATAAAGTAGTGTATTATAAAACTCTCTCCAAAAAAGCTCCCTTATAAAAAATTCACAATTTGAACTTAAAGCTTTAAGTTTATTAAATACTTCCCTTGGTGATATAAGTCCAAACCTAAGATGCACACTAAGATTTGAAGTTGCATCAATAAAAAAATAATCCCTATATTTTTCATAATCATCCATTTTATCAATAAACTCATCTATTAAGCTATTGGCACTTTTTGTTAAAAACTTTGGGAGTTTTTGTTTTATAAATCCCATCTCTTCTAAAGATGGTATCTTATCAAAATCAATATCATCACACTCTTTGCATAGCTGTAAAGACTCATTTCTTTTAAAAAGTTCAATCTTGTGAGATGAGTGTATAAAATCTAAAGATTTATAAAAGGGAGTAAAAACTTTATAAGGGGTATTATCTTTTTTTAAGACCTCCCAAGGATTTAAAATAAATGAATCACAGTATCTTCTAAGGGGTATTATTTTTTCAATCTCTTTATCTCTTGATTTACTATAATAGTCAAAATCACTAGAGCATAAAACCTCATCAAAACCCAAACCTTTAAGCTTTGAAAAAATTTCAATGGGTTTTGCATAAAAAATTGCCAAATCCAAACCTACAGTTTTAAGCCTCTTTTTTAACTCCATCACATTTTTATAAATAAATGTAACTCTTTTATCATCACTTGGCAACTGTTTTAAAATATCTGTATCAAATATAAAAATCGGCAATACATCCTTTTTTGAAAAGGATAGTATCGCACTATCTGTTATTCGTAAATCTCTTCTAAACCATAATATCTGTTTCATTATTTATAAGCCTTCACATCAGAACGCAATGCTAGCTCTTTTGGATAAGGATTTAAAAACTTTTGAGATAATAAGTAATCAATTTGAAATCTTTTTGCATATAGTTTTATAACTTTGATAACTGCAATTAAAGGTATAACTTTTTGTTTATACTCCTCTATGGAATCAAGTATCTCTTTTTTTTCTTCTTTTGTTATTAGTTTTTTAAAATATCCAATAATATGAAGTAAGACATTATAGGTTTTTTTAATACTTCCTTTTTCATTTATAGCTTCTAAAAAAGCTACTTTATACTCTTGTAAAACTTCATTTATATCTTTTTTTTCATGATTTGCTACTATATTTCCAAGTTGCTTGTATGCATCTGTTGATTTTGAGTATATTAGATATTTATACTCTGTATGAAAGTTTACTAAATCTTTAAAAGAGGGTTTTTGATTTATGAACTCATGCAGGTTTCTATATGCAAAAATTTGCATTAAGAAGTTCTCCCTAAGCCATGCATCTTTTAATCTACCCTCTTCTTCAATAGGCAAATGTGGATAACTCTTTTTTATCAATGCAGCAAATCTTCCAACACCTTTTTTTTCACTTGGTGCATTTGTTTCTTGATATACTTTTACTCTTTCCATTCCACAAGTAGGAGAGCTTGACTTTAAGATAAACCCACATAAATCATCATTTTTAATTCTATTTGAATTTTTTTGACATGACTTGTCTAATATATCTGTTAAGTCCTCTTTATCTTTTGTTGTTAAAACTCTTGTTTGACCATCTTTGTTTACTAACCTAATAGTAGGTCTTGGTGTTCCAAAAACCTCTGCTTCTGGGCAGTATGACTCAAACTCGAAATACTCACCTAATGTATTTAGAATAAAACCATTTTTTGAGCTTGTTCCATCATACCTACATAAACTCCCTAACAAACAAGCTGATACACCTAGCTTCATAAAAATCCTTTCTTTTCACATGTATTATATTATATAACAAAAAGGAATCATTTAATAGCTATTTATTATCAACTCACATATTTTATGAATAAATTGATATATTTATAACTAATCGACTTTTTTTTCTAACTTTTTTAAAATTTCCATTTTCTTTTTTAGTTTGTCCTGTTCTGCTTTAGAGTTATCTTTTTTATCAAGCTCTTTTTTTGTTTTTTTTATTTTATTTTTTATCTTATGCTTAAGCTCTTTTTTCTTACTTTTTTTCTTACTTTTACTCTTAGATGAATCGTACAACTTCTCTATTTTCTCAAATATTTTCTCTATTTTCATTTTTTTAATCTCCTAACTCTTGTATCTCTTTACTCTCTATTAATAAAATTGTAGCTGCATTAATTAAATTTTTTGATATATCTTGTGCAAAAGTAGCATCATTTATCAATGAAGTTGCCATTTTTGTATTGATTTTATCATCTCTAATTAACTCATCAATTTTTTCATTCCTAACTCTTTCTAAATCTTTTAGATTATCTTTTAAAACTTCAATAGATGATAAAATCTCTATATCATCTCTTTCATTTTTTACTTCATCAATTGTTTTTAAAATATTTACTAAGTTATATCTTAGGTTATTATACTCACGTTTTACATATTTATTATCACTACGTAAATAAATATTTAGATTTCTATTTAAATCTCTTATATCTTTAGTAGCTTCAACAATACTTCTTGCAGCAACTTTTAAGTCATTTGTTCTACTAGAGTCCTCTTCGCCCATACTTTTTTGAGATAGTGCTGAAAACCTTACAATCTCACCATATAGTGATTTTATATTTTTATTATAATAGCTTTCAACATTAATTTTTATATTTTCAACACCTGAGTTTAAAATCAGTTCATCTAATTTCTCATATTCATACTTTCTAAAATCTTCTCTATGTATATAAATCCCATGAGATAGAAGTTTTTGAGCATTATCATAAAGATGAAGTATCTCTTTTTTTATACTAAGTAAGGCTGCATCTGGAACTTTTATAAGTACTTCATCTAAGAATTTTGGCTTAGAGTCTTTTTTCTTTTTAGATATAAATAGTCCTTTTAAAAACTTCTCCATCTTATGTGTAAAAGGTGAAACTGCAAGTACCCCAATAACATTGAATATAGTATGAAATAGTGCTAATTTCATTGCATAATCATTTTGTGCGATTGAAAGCTTCATAGCTAAATAATCAACTAAATCAGCAAGTGGCAATATAAATAGTATAGCAATGACTCCTGTGACTATATTAAAAATAAAGTGTGCAACTGCAAGTCTTTTACCATTAGAACTAGCTGCAAGCGATGCTATGACAGCTGTTACTGTTGTACCAATATTTGAACCAATTGCAAGCTCTAAAGCATTCATGTAAACAATTTGATTTGTTGCAAGTGCTGTAATAATTAAAGCCATTGTTGCACTACTTGATTGAATAATTATAGTAGCAATTGCCCCTAAACCAACATATACAACCATACCTAAAACACCATCAAGTGCAAATTGAGATAAATCAAGTCCAGCTTTTAGAGTTTCAAACCCATCTTTCATATATGAAATACCTAAAAATACAAAACCTAGACCAATTAATACATTACCAAACCCTTTTGTTGGTTCATTTTTTGAAAACCTAAATAGAACCCCAAAGATAATCATAGGCATTGCATAAGCTGAGATTTTGATTTTTACACCAAAGGTTGAAACTATCCAAGCTGTAGTTGTAGTACCAATATTTGAACCAAAAACTATCCCAATAGCTCCACTTAAACTAATAAGTCCAGCACTTAAAAATGAAATAACTATAATAGATATTAAAGATGAACTTTGAACAACAGATGTGGACAAAAAACCTGTAGTTATTGATTTTAAAACACTATTTGTACTTTTTTGTATTATCTTTTCTAAGATACCCCCACTAAAAAGTTTAAAGCCATCTTCCATAAATATCATTCCAATTAAGAAAATAGCAATACCTGCTATAATCACTTTGGCATCTTCATTATTAAATAATAGATATGCCAATAAAGCTAATAATATAGGAAGCGTGATACGTTTTATCATACAAAATCCTTTTGTGACCAAATTAATTAGTTATACAGTAAAAAAGATAATACTAAAATAAAATAATTATCTAAGATTTTTTAAGATATAGTAAATTTATAAAATTTAAAAGGATTAATTTTGTCAAGTAAGAAACTACTTATTTTTATATTTTTAATAAATTTAACAATAATTATTATCTCAACAATTACATACTTCTCTTTTTCAAACATAGAGTTTAATAAAAGCTTTTTTTTACCAATATCTTTATGGATAACTATACTTGCTATTAGCTTAATTATACTTCATTTTTTTATAAAAAGAGAGCTTATAAACCCTATTTCTAAACTATCTACTATAATCAAAGAAGTTAAAAATAAAAATAATCTAATTATAACTCATGAGAATACGAAGCAAGATATAAAAACAAATGAAATAAAAAATATAACTGATAATTTTAAATTTTTAACAGAACAACTTAATATGAATATTGCTTTTTTAAATAGCTACAGAAGTGTTTTAGATGATGCTTCAATAGTTAGTAAAGCTGATTTAGATGGAAATATAACCTATGTAAACGATAACTTAATCAAAGTTTCAGGTTATTCAAAAGATGAACTTATTGGCTCAAATCATAGTATATTAAAACATCCAGATACTCCAAGGGAAGTTTTCAGTGAACTTTGGGAGACAATAACAAATAAAAAAGTATGGAAAGGAATTATAAAAAATAAGAAAAAAAATGGAGATGCATACTGGGTTAGTATAGTTATTAGACCACTTTTCGATGAAAATAACAATATCAAAAAATATATAGCCCTAAGAAATGAGATTACAGAGCTTGTAAATCAAAGAGAAGAGTTAAAACTTTTAGCAAATACAGATAAACTTACTAATTTAAAAAATAGAAGTAAGCTTTTTGAAGATATTAAAAAAATAGAGTTTCCAGCAGTCGCTTTTTTAAATATTGATAATTTTAGACAAGTTAATGATTTTTATGGAGATATTTTTGGTGATAAACTTCTAAAAAAAATAGGTGAATTTTTAGTTTCAAACTGTAAAAAAGATTTGGAGTATTTAAGTATATATAGAACACAAGCAGATGAGTTTGCTATTTTAGCATCCCTTGGGGCTAATTATGAAAAAGAGATATTTTATAGTAAAGTTTATCAAATAGTAAGAAAAATAAATAGTTCAAATTTTATAATAAATAAAGAAGAGATTTCAATAACACTTACAGCATCACTATCTTACGAAAATAGAGAAAACCTTTTTACAACTGCAAATATGGCACTAAAATATGCTAAAAAAAATGGTATGCATTTAGCAACCTATAAAGATGAGTTTAGTCTTGATGATGTTTATAAAAGTAACCTAAAATGGACAATTGAACTTAAGAATGCAATAAAAAAGAATAAAATAGTACCCTACTTTCAACCTATTATAAATAACAAAACTAATAAAATAGAAAAATATGAATCTCTTGTTAGATTAATAGATACACAAGATAAAGTAGTATCTCCTTTTTTCTTTTTAAATGTGGCAAAACAGACAAAGCACTACAATCAAATCACAAAAATAATGATTAAAAAAAGTTTCAAAAAGTTTCAAAACCTTGATTTTGATTTCTCTATTAATCTTACTATTGATGATATATTAAACAATGAAATAAAAACATACATCTATACTATGCTACAGAAGTATCAAATAGGTTCACAAGTTGTATTTGAGATAGTTGAATCAGAATCAATAGAGAACTTTCAAGAGGTTTCAAACTTTATTTCAGATGTGAAAAAACATGGCTGTAAAATAGCAATTGATGATTTTGGTACAGGATATTCAAACTTTGAGTATCTTTTAAAATTAAATGCAGACTATATTAAAATAGATGGTTCTATGATTAAAAATATTCATAAAGATAAAAACTCAAAGATTGTAGTAACTACCATTGTAAACTTTGCAAAGCAAATGGATATGAAAACAGTAGCTGAGTTTGTAGAGAATAAAGAGATTTTAGATGAGATTAAAAATCTAGGAATAGACTATTCTCAAGGTTACTATTTTAGTGCTCCTTTAAAAAATATAGAGTATTAAACTTAAAAAAATTTAGATATAATATGAAAAAAATAAATATAAGGAAATAGCCATCAAAGCTTTTAATTCGTTAAACCTTGAAGAAAATATCATCAAAGCACTAAAAGATTTAGAATATGAAAAACCTACTTTAATACAAACAAAGACCATTCCCCTTGCTTTAAAAAACAGAGATATTTTAGCAACAGCCCAAAGTGGTTCTGGTAAAACTGCCGCTTTTTTGCTACCAATAATAGATGAACTAATAAAAAATAAAAATGAAGGGCATCCCCTAAGAGCAATAGTTTTAGCACCAACTAGAGAGCTTGCAAAACAAATAGAAAAATCAATTGAAGATTATACAAAATATACAAACATAAAAAAAGTTGCTGTTTATGGTGGTATCTCATCCAAAGACCAAGCAAAAAAAATAGCAAAGGGTATAGATATAATTGTAGCAACTCCTGGAAGATTAATAGAGCATATTGAAAACTTCACAGTTAAACTAAACTCAGTAAATAGACTTGTAGTTGATGAGGTTGATACTATGCTAGAGATGGGCTTTTTAGAAGATATTGAAAAAATATTTTCAAAAGCTAATACTAAAAGACAGATTTTAATGTTTTCTGCAACTTTAAATCAAAATGTAAAAAAACTAGCAAAAGAGTTCTTAAACCATCCAAGTGTAGTTGAAGTAGCAAACCAAAGATCCACAGTAAATGAGATAAACCAAACAATAATAAAAGTTGATGAAAATTCAAAAAAAGAGCTACTATCATATCTAATAGGCTCAAGAAACTTCCCTTTTGCATTAGTTTTTGTAAATACAAAAGCAAAAGCAGATGAGCTAGTTGAAAACCTAGAATTAGATGGATTAAAAGCTGCATGTATTCATGGAGATGTTAGACAAACAGCAAGAGCAAAAGCACTAAGAAAATTTAAAGATAATGAAATAAGGGTATTAGTGGCAACTGATATAGCTGCAAGGGGTATTGATATACAAGATTTACCTGTAGTTATAAACTATGAACTACCATTTAGTGCAGTTGATTTCACTCACAGAATAGGAAGAACAGGTAGAGCAGGAAAGCAAGGAGAAGCTATAACTTTACTTAGTCAAAATGAGTATAAAACATTTAGAGAAATAGAGGTTGAACTAATCTTTGATTTGCCAAAGCAAACTGTTGAGGGCTTTGAACCAAATGAAACAGATACCTCTAAAAGAGTACTTCAAAAAGCAGTAAAGAAAAATAGAAAAAAATCTTCAAATAAAAAAGATGATAGAAAAAATAGAAAAGATAGTGTAAATAAAAAAACTAAAACTACTAAAAAAAGAAAAACTACTAAAAGAGATAGATAATTTTATTTAAAAGTTCATCTTTTTTAAAATTTCATAGGTTTTGCTCACATCATATGTGGCACTATGATATTTATCTTGCTCAAACTTAATATCATAAAACCTACAGACTTCGTCTAAACTTGGGTTTTTGATATTACCTTTTATATTTAAAGCTTTTACTTTGTGTTTATTCTCTTTCATTGTACATATATGATTTTGAAAAAAAACTCGCTTATTTATATGTCTTAGTTCAAATGATATATTATGGGCAATTAGTGTATTTGCACCCTTACAAAACTTCTCAAAATCTAAATCTTCACTAAAATATGAGGGGTATGACTTATCTTTTCTATACTCTAAGATTAATTCAGGGGTTAATCTATGAACCTTATATGAATGGAAGTTTAAAGGATACCTTGATAAATAGTACCTATGAAACTTATCTAAAATTTTTAGGTTTTTATCTAGTTTTACAGCTGCTACTTCAAGTACATCACCATAATTGTGACTATTAGTCTCAAAATCTAATACAATCATTTCATAAACTCTTCTCTTTTTTTATAGATTAAAGCTTTTATTTCTTGATACTTTGGTTTATTTTCACTATCGAGTTCTTGAATTAAATACTCATATTTTTTGTAGGTATTCCATATATTATTGCTGTGTTTAAATCTTTTCATATTATAAAGCTCTATGCAAACAGCTGCATTTACAAAAGCTTTTAATATAAATGACTCCCCTCTTGTGTTTGAGTCATTTTTATACTCACGCCATAAATCCTCAAATATATCATGGGCTTTTATAAAATTATTGCTATTTAGTTCTTTAATTGTTTTATTTAGTTGTTTTGTAATATTCATAATCTTTTTGATTTATTGTATCAAAAAAAAGTTTTTTTCAACTAAAACTAATTATTCCACTTAATCTTCACTTAATATTAAAAGCTATAGAATATAAGTATATAAAAGAAAGGAGTCTATTATGGAAATAAATAATAACTTAGACCCGAATATTTTTTTAAATGCTAATCAAGCATTAAATAGAATTTCAACAGGTTCACAAATAAACAGTGCAAGTGATGACCCATCTGGTTTAGCACTTCAAACAGATTTACAAGTACAAGCTAGTGGCTATTCACAAGCTGTTGAAAATAGCACTTCTGCTGTGGCATTAACTCAAATTGCAGATGGAGCTTTAACAGGACAGTCAAATATCTTAGATGATGTTAGACAAAACCTAATGCAAGCTGCAACTGATACCACAAGTCAAGAAGGCAGAGAAGCACTTCTTCAAGATACACAAAATCTCTTGAGTCAGTTTGACCAAATAGCTAGTCAAACAAACTACAACAATAATACCTTGTTGCAAAACTCAAGTGATGACCAATCGGGAAGTGAACTATTACAACTGCAAGTCTCTGATGAAAGTGGTGAGCCACTTGAGATGGAAAATATTCAATCTAATACTCAAGGAATGGATTTAACAGATCTTTTAAATCAAGACCCTGCAACTTTTGATAGCCAAACAGCTAGAGGCTACTTAGAAGATATTGACAATGCAGTAAATAATCTAAATGATATTAGAGAAGAGTTTGGAGCTATTCAAAATCAAGTAGAGAGTAATACTAGAAATATGCTTAATCAAACCACAGCTACTTTAGGAGCTGATACTTCAGGTACTGATTATGCACAAGAGGTTTCAAACTTCTCAAAACAGAATATTTTAGCACAAATTGGTGCACTTGGTGCTGCACAGTCAAATAATATAAATCAACAAACAGTTACAAGACTATTATCTTAAAAGTTAATAGTCTTTGTAACTTTGATTTGTCTTCTTGGGCTTTTAGTAACTTTTGTATAGGTTTGATTATCATAAACAAAGTAGTTTTTATATCCCACTAAAACCTCTTCTTGACTTGTAGTGTAATATGCTTCATCGCAATTGTTATATGAGTTATTGCCATTTCTATAGTCTCTTGTATTGTTTGCCATAGTTGCACCAACAATTCCACCTACAACCTTAGCCACATCTTTTCCATTACCTTTTCCAATTTGATTACCTATTGCAACACCCAATGTTGCACCTATAATAGTATCAATACCCACACTATTCTCAAAGCTACTACTTTGTTTTTTAGGCTCTTCACACTGTTCATACTGTTTTTTTATTCTATATTCATAAATAGGTTGTGTTTTATAAACTTGTACATAAGTGTAAGTACTACTTTGGGATGCATTTAAAAATGAAGCTAGAAAAATAGCTAATACCAAAACTGTTTTCATGATATAAACTCCTTTTATTTTTAGAAGTTTATTAAATAATCGTATAACTATTGTGAAGTTTTATTTTAATTTTCCAAATACCTTATACTTATTCCAGTAAGTATCTAAAGCCTCTTTTAAAGCTTTATCATCTAAACTTGTTTGCTTTTTTAAACCAAATCTTTTAATAAATGCCTCTGGCATCACTGTACTTTCTTTGTTTGGTTTTTTTAGGTATTCAAACATTGCATTTTTTAGATTTTTTTCACTGCTATATTTAAGTAAGTATCTAAAGAAAAACTTATCAATACTTACAGGAATGTTGCTGTGACATTTTACACAGTTGTTAGTATAAATACTATTTGAATTTGCATAAATATTTGTGATTAATATAAAAAGTAAAACTATTTTTTTCATTTTAATATAACCTCTATTTTCGTTCCTTTATTTATATTAGATTTTACATTTAGTTTTAAATTATACTCTTTTGCTATTAACCAAACTATATTTA
Source organism: Campylobacterota bacterium (assembly GCA_051746405.1). Classification (GTDB taxonomy): domain Bacteria; phylum Campylobacterota; class Campylobacteria; order Campylobacterales; family Arcobacteraceae; genus Arcobacter_B. Next base: position 34,365 of record JBNJFB010000009.1, on the reverse strand, counting down.
ACCCTATTCCAAAGCCACCAACACTTTTATCAAATCTACTATACCTTTCAAAAAGTAGCTCTATACTCTCTTTTTTCATACCTTTTCCAGTATCTTCTATACTTAAGCAATCTTCATTTAGTTTTATAAAAATTTTTCCATTTAGCCTATTGTATTTAATAGCATTTGATAAGAGATTATCTACTAATTTTGAGTATTTTTTCTCATCACAAATAAATGTTATATTCTCTTTTATATCTAAATCAAACTGGATTTTTTTACTTTTTGCTAAACTTTTAAAATACTCAACTCTTTGATATAAAATATCTGATATATTTAAAACTCTATTTTCTGAGATAATTTTGTTGTTTAGTGTTAAAAATGTCAAATCATCATAGATATTTGAAACAGTTTTTGCTGCGATATTAATTCTTTGAATTTTTTTAGATGTTTTTTCATCTAATTTACTATTATCAATCATCTCAATATTTGTTAAAATAGCAGATATTGGAGTATTTAACTCATGGGTTGTATCTTTTATAAACCTATCTAATAAATTAAAAGAGTCTCTCATGGGTTTTAATACTTGCTTTGCTATAAAGTAACCAAGAAACATCAAAAATAAAAACCCTAAGAAAGCAAAAAGAGATATTTCACCCTTTACTTTTTTTAACCAAAGCCCATCATCAGGTATCTCTACAACAATATATTTAGCTCCAAGATAATAAGATTCGGGCTTTTTTATAAAATGTATTTTATTATTACTTATGTAGCTTACATCATCAAACTTTATATCATCTGACTTTAAGGTTGAGAATATAAGATTTTTATCACTATCATAAATAGCAGAGTTAAATTTCTCATCCCTTGGGTAGTATTTATACTTATCAAAATTAATATGTAAATCTTTTAATCTAAAAATCAAATTATTGCTATACTCTTGCAATACTTGTCTCTTTTCTTGAAGCATTAAATCTTTTTGAAAGTTATAATAGATAAATGAGATAACAAATATAATAACTAAAATTAAAAATGAGTATAAAATACCAAAACCAACTAAAGTTCTAGTCTCACTCTTTGTTAAATCTATATCCAAGCTTCTTAAGGCTAACAATTCTCTCTCTTCCTAATATTTTTCTAAGATTTTTAATATATGTCCTTAAAGAGTTATCACTATACTGTTCATCATACTCCCATACATTATCATATATTCTTTCGTGAACAATAAGTTCATTTGGGTGTTGCAAAAAAAACTTCAAAAGCTTTAGCTCTTTGTAGTTTAGTTTAACTACTTCATCATCTTTATAAAGCTCATTTTTATTTGTATCAAACTTTATATTATCACAAATATTTACATACTGTGTTTTATTTGAATACTCTTTTTTAATAATAGTTTGTACTCTTAAAAGTAGCTCTTTTAACTCAAATGGTTTTCTTATATAATCATCACATCCACTATTATAGCCCTCTTCTAGTGAATCTACGCTATTTAGTGATGTTATAAATATAGCAGGAGTGCTATTTTTTTCATCTCTTATATTTTTTAAAAGTTCAAAACCATTCATATTAGGTACATTTACATCTAATAGCAATAAATCAAAACTATTCTCATAAATAACACTTAATGCATCTTCTGAGTCATAAACAGGATAGATTTCATACTGTTTATCTTCAAAATACTCAACAATAGTCTCACTTAAAGTAATATCATCTTCAAGTAAGAGCAACTTTATTTTCATGCTTACTTACCTTGTTTTTTTAAGTTTTTAAGATATTTTTCTTTTTCACTTTGTGACATAGTAGGAACTCTTGATTTTAACTCCTGTCTAAACTCTTTTTTATTTTTACTTTTGACATATCCCATTATGGCAATTAACTCTTGTGTACTCATCTCTGAATAGTCAACTTTACCAAAAGCAAAGGAAAAGATAATAAAAAATACTAATAAAACTCTATACATACTACTACTTTCAAATTTTTTATTTATTATAACATACAAATGTATAACAATTGTAAATATTAATACGTAGCAAATATAGCATGGAAATATAGCTAATATAGCAAACTCATAGCAAAAAGATGATTATTTACATTTTTTAGCTCTTTTTTTGATAAATCATACAGTTTTTCACATAAACTACTAGCATATATTTTTTATTTATTTGTATAATAAAATTGAAAAATAAAAGGCAGGATACAAAAATGACACACGTGGGAAATTTATTTAAAAAAATACCTTACTTTGTAAGGGATATAGATAATAAATACAAAGATGTTACCGCTGCAGAGAGTTTAATAAAAGTTTTAATGGAACACAATAAAGATATTGATGAAAATAGTATTATAAATATGTATTCAAACAATAGAGATAACATACATCATTTTCATGTGGGAATAAAAAAAGATGCACCACTAAAAAGTGTTCTTATCAATCATGATAATAAAGAAGTTGAATTTAGTTTTGAGACATTTAAAGACCCAAGATGTGATATAAAAGATATAAACTCTTATAACTTTTTAGAAATCTTTGAATATTTAGATGAAACAGAGCTAAAAAAAGCTTTTGACTATATGGTTGGCTGTAATAATAATGAACTTTTTTTAAGTATTCCAAAAGATAAACTAAAACTATTTCACCCTGAAAGTAAAGATTATAAATATAGAAATATTATACTAAGTAAACAAAAGCTTATTAAAGATATCTGTAAATCATTTAATGTGGATTGCACAAACTTTTTTGAGGCATTAAATCCAAACTTAATTAAACAAGTTTGTAAAGATTTAAATCTTACTTATAAAAAACTAGCAAATGATTTAGGATATAAACCAGATACCATAAACAAATCAGCTTCAACAGGAAGAGTTAGTGAACAATTAACTACAGTAATAAAATTATATTTAGAAAATATTAGATTAAAATATGAGTTAAAAGAGTGTAATATGTTAAAAAACATTCTTGAGAAAAACCTAAAATAGCCATAATTTAACTAGATATAATAATCATTTCAATATAATGCGATAAAAAAGAGTATCAATGGCAAAAACTTTATTATTAGCACTTATGGCAACACTTTTTTTAAGTGGTTGTTTTTTTGAAGAAGAAGGAGTGGAAGATGAGCAGTGGCATTCATTCATCTATCCAGATAAAAGTAACACAAAAAGAAACTTGAAAAGTCCTATGGTATTTTCATCTTTAGAAGAGTGTAAAGAAGAATCAATCAAACAACTTAAAAGAATGGAAATAACAAAAGTTGGAACTTTTAAGTGTGGACTTAACTGTACCTTTCATGAGGGAATGAAAACAGAAGTTTGTGAAAAAATGTATGCTTATGATGATAAGTAGTAGTATATAAAGCTACTTATCATATTTTTTATGTTATAAAATATGTTATAGTTATATATTAAATAAACAGAAGGTGACTTAATGAAAGTTTTAAAACATATGAAAATAGCATATTTATTAGAAAAACAATCTTCAAAAACGCTCAACTTTTTTCAAAAACAATCAGCAAATTTAAGTTTAATAAATAGTCTTGAAGAGTTAATATCATTTTTAAAAAAAAGTAATATTGATATATTGATTATTGAAAAAAATATTGATGATAACACACTAACAAAGCTAAGAAAACTAAATGTAAATATGCATATAATAGTTTTAAAAGATAGTGTGAACAAAAATAATTATTATGCAGCAATTAAATTAACAAATATACTTTTTATAGAGTTTGAAATTAATGAAAATAGATTAAAAGATATAATAAAAGTAGTATTTAAAACTATTGATTCAAATAAAACAAATATACAAAAACTAGAGAATAGTTTTATTTTTGACACATATAATAATACACTTTTTAAAAATGAAAGTATAATACCCTTGTCTAATAAAGAGAGTATGTTTTTAGGATATATTATAAATAATAAAGATAAAGCTATAACATATGATGAGATTAATAAAGCTTTATGGGATGGGGATATGACTCAAAACGCTTTAAGATCAGTAGTAAAAGAAGTAAGAAGAAAAACTTATAAGGATTTAGTAAAAAATATTTCTGGTACGGGGTATAAGGCAAACCTAAAATAGTTTTATTTTATCTTAATTGTTACTTTAAGATATCTACTATAAAAAATAGAAAAAAATGAAAGATAAAAGATAAAAATGCAAAATCAAGTAACAATAAGATATATATTTAACTTACTTTTAAGAGATAAAAAATCACTACTAATTGGACAGCTAGTAACTATAATTGCTATTTTAATAAGTATTCCAATACCTTTAATGCTTCCTGTTTTAGTAGATGAAGTACTTTTAGATAAACCTGATTTTTTTGTAAATCTAATTGATTCTACTTTAGGTGTTGGAAGTGCAACATACTACATAGTAATTGTGGGTTTTGCAGTTATCTTTTTAAGAATGGTTCATCTGATTTTTATTGTAGTTATTACAAAAATATTTACAAAACTATCAAAATTTATAACTTTTAAAATAAGAGAAAGACTTTTAAATCATCTTAAAAATGTAAATATGAATGAGTACGAAAGCCTTGGGTCAGGTGCTATAACTGCAAACTTAATTACAGATATAAATACACTTGATGAGTTTATTATATCTATTGCTAGTAAGTTTGTAGCCTCACTACTTACTTTATTAGCTGTAGGGATTGTGATAATTACAATTGACCCTATACTTGGTCTTATGATTATTTGCATACAACCTATTGTGATGCTTCTATCAAAAAAAATAGCTAAAAAAACAGGTATTTTAAAAAAAGAAGAGAATAGTTCAATTGAGAATTTTCAAGGTAGTGTTGGTGAGACATTAGAACTTTTTGGACAGATAAAAGCAAGTAACAAAGAGTCATACTTTTTTAAAAAAGCTATTGATAGAGCAAATGATATTCAAAATACATCAAATGAGTTTAATTATAAAAAAGTGGCTTTTGAGCGATTATCTTTTACAATATTTTTAGTTGCATTTGAAGTTTTTAGGGCAACAGGACTTATTTTAGTTGAGTATGACTCATTGTCAATAGGTATGATGTTTGCAATGTTTGGATATATTTGGTTTATAATGACCCCTGTACAAGATATACTAACTATTCAGTACTCTTATGCAAGTGCAAGTGCAGCTTTAAATAGAATAAATAAGATACTAAAATTAAAAACAGAAGATAGTGGTGAAGAGAGTTTGAAAATAGAGAATAATAAACTATCAATAAGCGTAGAGAACTTAAACTTTTCTTACAACAAAGAAAAAGAGATTTTAAAAAACATTAATTTTAAAATAAAACCAAGAGAAAAAGTAGCCTTAATTGGTGCAAGTGGTAGTGGTAAAACTACTTTAGCTCAAATAATCTCAGGTTTTTATTCCAAAAATTCAGGTGATATAAAATACAATAACCAGAGTATAAATAACCTAAGTAGACAAAGTATAAGAAAGAGCCTGTTTTTAGTATTACAAATGCCAATTTTGTTTAATAATACATTAAGGTTTAATATAACTATGGGTAATGAAAATATAACAGATGATGAGATTTTTGTAGCATTAAAAATATCTCAATTAGATGAAACAGTTAAAAATATGCCCCAAAGTTTAGATACAGTAGTAGGTAAACATGGTATTAGATTAAGTGGAGGACAAAGACAAAGATTATCAATAGCTAGAATGATTATTGCTAATCCTGCTGTTGTTATCTTTGATGAATCAACTTCTGCTTTAGATGTTCATACTGAAGCAAAACTATTTAATGCATTAAAACCTACTTTAGAAAATAAAACAGTAATCACTATAGCCCATAGATTAAGTACAGTTAAAAATGCCAATACTATTTATGTACTTGATGAGGGAAAAATAGTACAAAGTGGTACACATGAGCAGTTAGAGGAAGAAGAAGGGCATTATTTAGAATTTATTAAAAATCAATTGATATAATTATAAAAAGGGAGTAAATTTGGATTCAGTAAACTTAAAAAGCTATTTTTTCTACCTAGCAACTTCTGTAATCATTATTGCAGGATTAAAAGCAGCAGGTGAGATTGTAATAATACTATTTTTGGCTATTTTTATAGCTTCAATTATTTCATCACTACTGATTTTTTTACAAAAAGGTAAGGTTCCAAAGTTTATCTCCTATATTATAGTCTTTTCCATTATTTTAATCTTTTTTTTACTTATGTACTATATTGTAAATATATCATTAAAGGACTTTTTAAATAATCTAAATTCATACCAAGATGGTTTAAATAACCTAGTAGTAAACTCTATATCTTTTCTTGAACAGTATGGATATTCAGTTGATAGAACACAAATTACCGAAGCTTTAAATTTAAACTCATTTTTTGGATTTACTACTGGAGTAATAGAAAATATTGGAAGCTTTTTATCTAAATTTTTACTTATTATTATTGGTATAGCTTTTATACTAGCAGAATCAAAATCCTTTGAAAATAAACTAAAAATAATATTTAAATCAGATATTCAAAAACTAAAACACTTTAATCTTTTTTCCCATAATATTCAAAAATACTTTGTTGTAAAATCAACAACAAGTTTCCTAACTGGGCTTATAATAACGCTAATACTTATATACTTCAAAGTTGATTATCCTATACTATGGGGTGTATTAGCTATGATTTTTAACTTTGTTCCAGTAGTTGGTTCAATAATTGCAGCCATTCCAGCTGTTATATTATCTTTATTAAATGCAGATATTAATACTACTATAATTTTAATAGTTCTTTATCTGACAATTAATATATCAATTAGCAATATAATAGAGCCTAAACTTATGGGAAAAGAGTTAGGATTATCACCTTTGATTATATTCTTCTCTTTAATATTATGGGGTTGGGTTTTAGGTGTTGTTGGAATGTTTTTAGCTGTTCCTATTACGATGACTTTAAAAATTGCATTTAATACAAATAGAAGTACTTATTGGATTGCTATTTTGATGTCTGATTTGTCAAAAGGAAGAAAGAAAAATAAAGATAGAGGCTACTAACTAAAAGCCTTTATATCTTTTGCTTAAAAGTTAGTTCAAGATTTTTATTATAGTTTAAAACTTCTTCATTAAAAATCTGTATATTATCATCTAAACTATCAACTAAATCCATAGCCCAATTACTAAAATCCAGTCTATAAGCACTACCAGCTGAGGCTTGTTCTTGATTATTTGTAATTTGCTTAACTCTTTTTTGAAAGCTTGGCTGATTTGGGGATACTGTATTACTATTTATTCTCATATATATCACTCTTAATTTTTATTTTATTATAACAATTTTTATTTAGATTAAAATAAAGCTAAAAAAGAATTTTAAATACTACTACTTAGGGAGTTCTATTGTAAATTTTGCACCTTTAATAGATTTATTATTATATATAAACTCTATGTTGTTAGATTTAATATCACCTTTATAAATTGTTTTTATAATTTGGTAACTCATATAAAGTCCTAAACCTTTACCTATTGCTTGATGTTTTGTTGTAGTATATGGGTCAAAAATTTTTTGCAACATATCATTATCTATACCCAACCCACTATCTTTAATCTCAATTGAAACATACTTTTTATCACTTTTTAAAGAGATAAATATATATTTATCTTCACTATTTTTTAGTGCATCAAGTGAGTTTTTAATAATATTTAGTAAAACCTGGGTAATATGATTTCTATTAATCTCAACAAACTCATCTTTTAAATCTAATTCATACTCTACTTCTTTGTCTAAATCTTTTAATAAATCAACACAACTGCTAATAGTATCTTTTAAATTAACTCTTTGTTTTTTTGAAATATCTTCATTAATAAAGTCTCTTAAATCATCAATTGTTTTAGATAGATATTTTGTCTGCTTTGTAATTGTATCAGCGGAACTTTTAACTTGCTCTTGAGTAATCTCTACTCCTAACTGGCTTAAATTTGATAAATAAGAGCTACTAGTAGATATAAGACTCAATGGTTGTCTCCATTGGTGTGCAATATTTCCTAACATTTCACCAAGTGCAGCCATTCTTGCTTGCTGTAAGAGAGCTTTATCTTTTTGTCTTATTCTATTTATTTGAGTATTTACCTTTTTTTGTAGTGTTGCATTTAAGTTGTCTAGCTTTTCAGTTCTTTTCATAACCTTTTGTTCAAGAATCATCTCGTAATTATCCACAGGCTCGATTATAAACCTTTTTAATAAATACATTACTGAAAAAACAGCTGCTGATATTATAAGTAAGCCTGTTAGCAAGATAGTGTCTATGTACTCTTTTATTTCATTATGTATTTTATCAATATCAATCTCTACAATTAATCCCCAGGTATAATCAAAAACTTTTATGTAAGAGTATGAGCTTAAAACTTCATTATTCCTATAATCTTTAAATATCCCACTAGAACTCTTTTTATTTAATGCATTTTTAATTGGTTTTGATTTTACTTTTAAAATACCAACTGTACTATTTAGTTTATCAATTATACTATTATCTATAGTTTGTAAAAAACGACTATCACTTCTCATTAAATTATCCTGCCCTACAAGATATGATTCTCCTGTTTTACCTAATCCAATATTTTTCCAATTTTTATTAAAAGTCATAATATTATTTATTTCATCAATTGATATTTGAAAAGCAATTGCACCAATAATTTTATCATCTTTTTTTACAGGTATAGAGAAAAAGGCAGCTGGCTGATTAAAACTTGGTTCATATGGTTTAAAGTCACTAAAACTTAATTTATTGTTTTTTATAGATTTATTATAAGCATTAGCTAAAGAGCTTTTACTATATACTCCATTTATTAAGTTTGTTCCTAAATCTAACTCTTTAAAAACAGAGTAAACTATATTACCACTTTTATCAATTAAAAAAATATCATAAAACTTATGTCTTTTTAAAATATCAATAAACTCCATATGATACTTTTGGTGAATTTCATCATAACTATTATTTTGTTTAGATTTGAATAGCTTATACTTTTCATTTTGATTATAACTATTTTCAAAGATATACATTTCTTGTAACATCTTCCCACTTTTATTAAGTGCAAAATAGTCTTTAAGATTTTTCTTTTTAGAACTACCTGGTATATCATCAAAACTATCTTCTAAATGTTTTGAAATAAAATCTAATGCTTTCTTTTCATTTTCTATAGAGGTGTACTTGATATTTTTAAACTCTTTTGAAAATTTTAAAAAAGCATTTTTTACTCTCTTGTCGTTTGATATGGTCTTAATAATATTGGATTTATCACTAATATATCTGTTAAGATTAACTTTTAATGAGTAACTTAAAGCAGTTAATTTATTTAGATGATTAGAAATCAATGTATCTTTTAGTTGATTTTTTGTAATGATTGCAGCTAAGATTAGTACTAGTATAATAAAAAGAAATATTGTCATAAACTGTTTTGAGTGTCTTTGCGTTATACTAATCATCTCTACTCCAATACCTATATCAAAGATTTACTTTGTAGGTTTTATTTCTGATGTATAACTATTATATCATATTAAGGTAAACCCATAAGCCGAGTTTTGTTTATTAAATAGACAATAATTTATCTAGCTACCAAATTACTTAAGTAGTCATGCAAAGACCATAAATGTGAAGTTTATTACCAGGTCTTCTTGCTGCGGGTTGGGTTTACATAGCACTTAAGATTACTCAAAAGTCTGGTGAGCTCTTACCTCACCGTTTCACCATCACCAAAAAAATTGGCTGTTTACTTTCTGTTGCACTGTCCCTTAGGTTACCCTAGCCATTCTTTAAATGGAACCCTACTTCACGGCAGCTCGGACTTTCCTCTTGAATTGTTTAATTCAAGCTATTGTCAGGTTTACCTTAATTGTTGCAATTTTACCAAAGTAATTCTTAAACTCTATTTTCTAATGATATCATAGTAATCTGGCGCTACAAACTTAAATACTGAATCTTGGATTTCTATGTTTGTTTTTATATTTTTAAAATTAATTGTAACACTATTATCTAACTTATCTTTATACTCTATTTTACTAATGATTTGATTATCATTTGTAGTTATTTTATATTTTGTATCTTGATAGTTTGCAACATATAGATTTTGCTTTACTTTTTTTGCTTTTTTTAGAAGCTTTGCTATATTTATTTCATCTTTTAATGTTGTATAAATAGCTTGCTCTAAATCAGGTTCATCTACAATAACATAGTTATTTGAAATATATACATTTTTTATAATTGGTGTTTTATACTGCCATAATACTTTTCCATCTTTTCTAATAAAAAGTTTACCCTCATACAAAATCTCTTTTTTGTTTGAAGATTCTATTTTTTGAGTAAAATCTGATTTAAAATTATCTAAATTTTCAATATCAAGTGATGCAAATGAGACTAATGTAAGACTAATTACAAACAATACTATTTTATAAAACATTTTTTAACCTTTTTTTCTATATAATCTATAGGATTATAACAAAAAGGAATTAATTTTATGTTTAATGTTTTTTCAAAAATTTTTGGTACTAGAAATGATAGAGAAGTAAAGCAATATAAAAAAAGGGCTTTAGCAATAAATGCACTAGAGAGTCAATATGAAAATTTAAGTGATGATGAGTTACAAGAGAAGTTTAACCAACTAAAAAAAGAGGTTCAAGAAGAGAGTAAAACTCTTGATGATGTATTAAACGATGCATTTGCAATTATTAGAGAAGCTAGTAAAAGAGTTTTAAAGATGAGACCTTTTGATGTACAGCTTATTGGTGCAATGGTTTTACATGAGGGTAATATAGCTGAAATGAAAACAGGTGAAGGTAAAACACTTGTTGGGTCCTTAGCAGTTGCATTAAATGCAATGAAAGCAAAGGGAGTTCATGTTGTAACTGTAAATGATTACTTAGCTTCAAGGGATGCACAGGATTTAGAACCTTTATATAACTATTTAGGATATAGTGTTGGTTCTATTACAGGTGATATAAAAGATGATGGACTTAGAAAAGAGCAGTACTTAGCTGATATTACTTATGGTACAAATAATGAGTTTGGTTTTGATTATTTAAGAGACAATATGACTTTAGATATCAATGAAAAGGTTCAAAGGGAGCATAATTTTGTTATTGTTGATGAAGTTGACTCTATTTTAATTGATGAAGCTAGAACTCCTTTAATCATAAGTGGTCCAACAAATAGCAAAAACATTAACTATAAAAAAGCAAACCAAATAGCAATGAGCTTAGAAAAAGGTGAATTAATAGAACCTAAGAAAGCTGATGAGAAACCTTATTCAACAGGTGACTTTACAGTTGATGAAAAAAATAGAACTGTACTGTTAACAGAAGATGGTATTGAAAAAGCAGAACAGATGTTTGAGGTTGAAAATCTATATTCACTAGAAAATGCTACTTTATCTCACACCCTTGACCAAGCTTTAAAAGCAAACTATATTTTTGAAAAAGATGTTGATTATGTAGTAAAAGACAATGAAGTTATAATCGTAGATGAGTTTACAGGTAGATTAAGTGAAGGTAGAAGATTTAGTGAAGGATTACATCAAGCTTTAGAAGCAAAAGAAGATGTGGCTATTCATGAAGAGTCTCAAACATTAGCTGATATTACTTTCCAAAACTACTTTAGAATGTATGATAAACTTGCAGGTATGACAGGAACTGCCCAAACTGAAGCAACAGAGTTTGCAGAGATTTATAAACTTCATGTTGTATCAATACCAACAAATGTTCCAATTCAAAGAATAGATAAAAATGATTTGATTTATAGAACTGAAAAAGAGAAGTTTGAAGCTGTTTGTAATAAAATTGATGAGTTAAACAAAAAAGGACAGCCTGTATTAATAGGTACAGCTTCAATTGAGAAATCAGAACTGTTACATAAAATTTTAAAAGACAAGAAAATTCCGCATACCATATTAAATGCAAAACAACATGAAAAAGAGGGTAAAATTATTGCAGATGCTGGACAAAAAGGTGCTGTAACTATTGCTACAAATATGGCAGGACGTGGTGTTGATATTAAACTTACAAAAGATGTTTTAGAGCTTGGTGGTTTAGTTATATTAGGTACAGAACGACACGAATCAAGAAGAATTGATAATCAATTAAGAGGTAGAGCTGGACGTCAAGGTGACGTGGGTGAATCACAGTTTTTCTTATCTTTAGAAGATAGTCTTCTTAGAATCTTTGGTTCAGAAAGAATCTCTAATATTATGCAAAGAGTTGGTATAGAAGAAGGTGAGCATATTGAATCAAAAATGGTAACAAGAGCTGTTGAAAATGCCCAGAAAAAAGTTGAAACAATGCACTTTGAAAGTAGAAAGCATCTACTTGAATATGATGATGTGGCAAATCAACAAAGAAAAGTTATATATAGCTTTAGAAATAATCTATTAAAACCTGATTTTGATATAACTTCAAAACTAGATGAAAATAGAGTTGAATATGTGGAAGATTTACTTACTCAAGCTGAAATTATAGATGGTATGCCTCCTGAGGATTATAACTATGGGTTTATAGTTTCAAGATTAAAAGAGGAGCTACACTTAGTTGTAGAACAAGAAGATATACAAGCTGAATCTTATGATGACCTTCTAAACAAAATAGTAAAAATATTAAAAGATGTTTATGAACAAAAGATGTCAGTAGCAGCACCTGAACAAAAAAGTGAAATAGAGAGAATTCTTTATTTACAAATATTAGATAATGCATGGAGAGAACATTTATACTCAATGGATACTTTAAAAACAGGTATAGGTCTTAGGGGTTACAACCAAAAAGATCCATTAGTTGAGTATAAAAAAGAGTCTTATAATATGTTTATGGAGTTAATCTCTAGTATTAAAAATGAGATTATAAAAGTTCTATTTACAGTGCAACTTCAAAGTAAAGATGATGCACAAAAAGAACAAGAGGCCTTAGATAAGATGAAAGAGCAAATGGAAGAGGCTAATGCAGGTGCAATTACAAGTCATGAAGAGAGTAAGATTTTAGCATCTGAAAAGAAGATAGCTAGAAATGACACTTGTCCTTGTGGTTCTGGTAAAAAGTATAAACATTGTCATGGGAAGAGTGGACCAAAAAGAGGCCTAGCAGCGAGTAATTAATTTGAATATTGAACTTATAAATTTTATTGTAAAAAAATATCTTAGGTTTGATAAGAAAAATCCTTTTATCTCAATAAGTGCTATTTTAGCATTTATTGGAGTTGCTATTGGGGTTATGGTTCTTATTTTATCTATGGCTATTATGAATGGAACAGCAAAAGAGTTTGAAAGAAAACTTTTTACTATGAACTACCCTATTACCATCTACTCTAACTTCTCAAATAGTGTTGATAAACCTCTTTTAAAAAAACTACAAAAAGAGTATCCAAATCTTCTATTTTCACCATATATAACTTCTCAAGCAATTATACAAAGTGGTGATGCAATGAGTGGAGGAGTGATTTTTGGAGTGATACCACAAAAAGAAGCAAAAATAAACTCAATATATGAAAAAGCACTAGGTAATTTAAAGCTAAATAAATATGATATTATCACAGGTGATGGTATTACAAAAGAGCTTTATTTAAATGAAGGGTCTAAAGCTACACTCTACTTTACAGATATGAACCCTACAGGCTTTTCAATGATTCCTAAGATGAAAAGATTCACTTATAAAAACTCTTTTAAATCAGGACTTAATGCTTATGACAAAGCTTATATGTATACATCAATTGATGCATTAAGAACTATTTTGAAAAAAGATAGTAGAAGCTTTGATGGGATTCATGTTTACTCTGACAATGCTTTTAAAGATATAGAAAAAATCAAAAAGACTCTTCAAGGAACAGGTGCAGGTGCTATTGGTTGGTGGCAACAAAATGGAAACTTTTTTGCAGCTATGCAAATGGAAAAAACAGCACTTTTTATTGTATTAATGCTTATTATTTTAGTTGCCTCACTAAATATAATTTCATCACTGCTTATGACAGTTATGAGTAGAAGAAAAGAGATTGCTTTGCTTTTATCCATGGGTACTTCTGCAAAAGAGATAAAATCTATTTTCTTAAGACTTGGTACAATTATAGGATTTTCAGGAATAGTATTAGGAGTTGCCTTAGGTTTTATTGGTCTTTGGGCTTTAGATACTTTTGATATAGTATCACTACCTGCTGATGTATATGGTACTGCTAAACTTCCAATAGATTTAGCAACTATGGATTTTGTATCTATTTTAGTTGGTGCTGCTGTTATTGTAGTTATTTCATCTTATTATCCAGCATCAAGAGCTACAAAAATAGATGTTATTGATGTTTTAAGAAATGAGTAGGATTTAGTTTAAATCCACTTATTTCTCTTTGTTGTCTTTTCTAAATAAATCCAAAAACTTTCCAGGTGATTCAAGTATTCGTTTACCTATATTTAAAGGTACACTAAAAGCATCTTTAGTAAGATTCGTTTTTATTTTTGGATTATTAATATCTCCAAAAATATTAACTTTTGTTGATACTCTTTTACTCTCACCTAATAATACATAATTTAATACAGGAACTGAAGATACAATATTTGAATAATCCTTAAAAAATATTAGTCTCATATCAGAGTTTATTGTATTATTATCTAAGTCAATAACAGCACTTCCATCAAAATCTATACCATTACCAACTGTTACAATTTTATGAGCGTTAATAATATCTTTTTTTCTATCATAATTAAACTCTATAACCCCATCAATAATTCTATATCCATTTAAATTAAATCCATCCTTTGATGCCATACCAACTACTGAGGGTACAGCTAATAGTGGATTTAGTAAACCAGGAGAGGTATGTATAAAAATAAGCAAATTATTTATAATTGCTAAATCTTCAATTTTAGTATTACTTAAAATAATCTTACCTTTAAGATTATTTTGTGTATCTTGATTTGCCACAAGCATTAACTTACCACCGCTAAATACCTTTTTTCCAAATAGCTCATTTATAAACTCATCGTCGATATTATTTGCATAAATATCTATTTCTTTATCTTCTTCTTTATATGTTATATCAGTTTTATTATGTTCTAAATGAAAAAATATACTATCTTTTGAGCTTTGAACCTCATAGTTATCACCTAAAAATCTAAACTTATCATTTAATATTAAAGTAGAGTTACTAGCTTTTAAATCAACTTCTTCAAAGTCTATTTTACTATTCTCTTTTTGGCTTAAGTTATACTTTAAATCATATCCATTTACTATTAGCTTTAAAGCTTTATTATCTAAAATCTCTACAAAAAGAGCATTATCATCTGTTTTTAGTGTTACTAAATCACCTTTTATACTTCCACTTAAACTTAAGGTATCTACTTTTTTATCATCTTTTAGTAAAGGTAACTCTAAATTTTTTACATTTGTATTAAATGTTATATTATCTTTATTTAATATCTTTGCTGTTAAATGGCTTAAATCATAAGAAGAGTTTTCATCTACTTTTAGTTTCAAATCTTTTGCTTGAACATTTAAAACAGAATCAATATTTAAAGACTCATTAGTTTTAAGTTTTGTTAAATCCACAAAATAATCTTCTAAATAAATAGTTGTACTATCTCTTTTTGAAACTACTTTTAAATCATTATCTTGGTTTCTTATAATAACTTCATTCTCTTTTATATCACCTGTAATATCAAACTTAGTTACTAGTTTTTCATTTTTGTATAAAGGATAATCTAAACCTCCTACTAAGCCTTGAAAACTTATACTGTTTTCATTTTGATACTTTATAGATAAATTACCATCTTTAATACTATTATCTTTTAGAAGTTGTGAACTTGCATATAGTTTTTTTATATTATTAATATCTATATTTATATTTTCATCAATAGAAATAGTTGTATCAAAGTTTATTAAATCAATTTTAATGGGATTACTAAAATTAATATCAAAATCAGTAAAACTATTTTTTATATTTAAAATCTCTTCTTTATTTGAAACTAATAGAAGTTTTTTTATATCAATTATACCTGTTGCTTTTAGTGTTTTTGTATTTAAATCCATATTAACATTTGATTGAAGCATATTGTTATATTTAAAATCTGCACCTCTTAGCTTTATCATTGCAGCATCTAAAATAACCTTCGCATCTTTTGTATAAAACTCAAACTCCCCTACTTTGATATTTGAGTCAAAAACTTCAAAATAACCGTTTGTTTTAATCTCTTTTTTTGAAAGCATATAGGGTATTTCAAGCTCTAAGTTTGCTTTTGTATAACCTGAAATTTGATTTACAGGTATATCTATTTTATAAGCTTTTAAAATATCTAACACATCATCATTTAATCTGATTTTTTTAGATTTAATATTTACTTTTACAACCCCTTCTTCCCTACTTATTAAGTTTTCAATAACTACTTTACTTCCTTGAATATCAATCTGTTCATACTTTGGCTGCTTTAAATCAAACGATAAATCACCCTTATCAAAATCAATATCAACTCTTTTTGTAACAATTGGCTTTAAACTTTTATGAAATTTAACCCTTGCATCTGTCACTTGAGCTTTTCCATTTAGTGACTTTTCAATTAATTCTTTCTTTTGAATATCATACTCTGCATATAAAAAATCAAGTTTAATATCACCTTTTACATTATCATACATCCATGACTCTGCATGAAATGGCAAGTTTATAAATTTTTTTATAAATTTCAAACTTTTAAATTTATTAGAATCAAGATAAAATTTTGCTAATTTTTTATTCATATCAACAATAACATCACCTTGTAAATCCTCATAAAAATATTTACCATGATAGTTTAAATACTCTTTATTATAATCAACTTTAACTTTTCCATTAAATAATAGTTTCATATCTTTTAAATACAAAGAGTAGATATCAAGATTTACATTACTTCCTAAAAACCGAAGCTTTGAGGATATATTTATATATTTATTGTCTAAGTATAAAGAGTTATTATCATAAAATAAACTAAACTTATTATCATTTAAATTTAAAGTTTCAATATCTATTGTCTTAAAGTATTTAATAACATTAGGAAAGAGCTCTAAACTTCTTTTTAAACTATCAAAAGAGTTCTTTGCTGCTATATCTTTTTGTGATTTATAATCAACTTTTTCAATCTCTACAATAAGCTTTTTATTTAATTTTATATAGAATTGCGAGATATTTATATTACCCAAAGAAAAAGAGTCTATTTTAATGCCAGTAAACAACAATGAAAATATCAAAACTAAAACTAAAACAAAAAATGCAAGAAAAATTTTAGTGGCTTTTAACATTATTGAGATGTTCCTTATTATTTCAATTATTGTATTATTTTATTTAACTAAACCTATTAGTACAACAAAAGTTTTATATATACCTAAAGGCAGTACTAACTACATAATATCTTATCTAAATAATAGTGGATTTGAGCTTAATATTATAGATAAAATAGCACTAAGAAGCATGGGATATATCCAAAGTGGTTGGATTGATATAGATGCAAATAACCTAACAAAAATGGATTTTTTATATAGGCTTACAACTTCAAAAGCTGCTTTAAAAAATGTAACATTAATTCCAGGTGAAACATCATACTTCTTTTTAAAAAAATTAGCTAAAAAATTCAACTTGTCTCAAGAAAAGTTAGAACAAACCTATGAAAAATACGCATTTAAAAAAGATGGCAATATCCTAGCTGATACTTACTCCTTACCCTATGGAATGAAAGAAGTTCATATGATTTTATACTTACTAAATCAAACAAATCAAAAGTATGAAGCTTTTTCAAAAAAAATATTTGGTATCTACAATAAAAAAAATTGGTTTCATTATCTAAGCTTAGCATCAGTTATTCAAAAAGAATCAGCAACTGTTGATGAAATGCCTATTGTATCAAGTGTAATTCACAATAGATTAAAAAAAGGTATGAGATTACAAATGGATGGAACTTTGAACTATGGAAAATACTCAAATACTAGAATTACAGCTAGGAAAATAAGAGAAGATGACTCCTCTTATAATACTTATAAAAACAGAGGTCTTCCAAAACACCCTGTTTGTGCTGTGGGTCTAAATGCAATAAAAGCTGCAATTTTTCCAGTAAAAAGTGATTACTTATACTTTGTAAGAGATAATAAAACAGGTCTTCATAAGTTTTCAAGTAGCTATACTGAACATAAATCAAACATAAGAGCAAATAGAGGTGTTAAGAAAAGTTACACTAAGAAAAAAGATAATGAAACTACAATTGATAAGGAAGCAAAAGCGATTATGAACACTGATGTAAGCAAACAAAAACCATCTTCAATAAAGGATTTATGGAAGAATATTGATTAAACAAATGTGAAAAATTGAAACAATAAGTTTTATACAGTGTAATAAGTTAGAAGTTTCAATTTACATAAATTACAAAAGTGATAATATATGGCATCAAAAAAATCTAAAACTTAGGAAATAACATGTCAAAGATCATTTACACAAAAGTTGATGAAGCACCAGCATTAGCAACATACTCTTTCTTACCAATAGTAAGAGCTTTTACAAAAAGTTCAGGTATAGAGATGGTTATAAAAGATATCTCATTAGCAGGGAGAATAATCGCTGCTTTCCCTGAGAATTTAACTGAAGATCAAAGAATAGGTGATCACTTAGCTCAACTTGGTGAACTAACACAAGACCCAAACGCAAATATTGTTAAGTTACCAAATATCTCTGCTTCAATTCCTCAATTAAGAGCAGCTATAAAAGAGTTGCAAGAAAAAGGTTACAATGTACCAAACTATGATGAGTCTGATGAGACAAAAGCAAGATATGCAAAAATTCTAGGAAGTGCAGTTAACCCTGTATTAAGAGAAGGTAACTCAGACAGAAGAGCTCCAAAAGCTGTTAAAAACTATGCAAAAAGTAACCCACATAGAATGGGAGAGTGGTCAAAAGATTCAAAAACTGACGTAGCACACATGGATAAAGATGATTTCTATGGTGCAGAAGTTTCTACTACAATGCAAAGTGAAAATGATGTAAAAATCTCTTTCTTTGATGAAAACGGTAAAGAGAGTGTACTAAAAGCATCAACTCCTCTTGAAGCAGGTGAAATTATTGATGCAACAAGAATGAGAGCATCTGCACTAAAAGAGTTTTATCAAACTGCAATTGATGAAGCTAAAAAAAGAGATGTATTACTTTCACTACACTTAAAAGCTACAATGATGAAAGTTTCAGATCCTATTATGTTTGGATATGCTGTAAAAGTATATTATAAAGACTTAATTGAAAAACATGGTGAACTTTTTGAAAAATTAGATGTAAATTTCAACAATGGAATTGGTGATTTATACTCTAAATTAGAAGAGTTAGATGATGAAGCTTTAAAAAATGAAGTTTTAGCTGATATTGATGCTGTTTATGAAAAACAACCAAAGTTAGCTATGGTTAATTCACATAAAGGTATAACAAACCTACACGTACCATCTGATGTAATTATTGATGCATCTATGCCTGCTATGATTAGAGGTGGTGGGAAAATGTGGAATGCAAATGATAAAGAAGAAGATACATTAGCAATGATTCCTGATAGATGTTATGCACAATCATTCCAAGCTGTTATAGAAGATTGTAAAGATAATGGAGCTTTAGATCCAACTACAATGGGAAGCGTACCAAATGTAGGGCTTATGGCTAAAAAAGCTGAAGAGTATGGAAGCCATGATAAAACGTTCCAGGCTCAAGGAAAAGGTACAATCAAAGTAATTGATAAAGACAATAAAGAGATTTTCTCATTTGATGTTGAAAAAGGTGATATCTTTAGAATGTGTCAAACAAAAGACGCTCCAATTCAAGACTGGATTAAATTAGCAGTTACAAGATCTAGACAATCAAATACTCCTGCAATTTTCTGGTTAGATGAAAATAGAGCTCACGATGCACAAATCATTGAAAAAGTTAATAAATACTTGCCACAGCATGATACAGATGGTTTAGATATCTCTATTGCTACTCCTGTTGATGCAACTAAGAGATCATTAGAGAGGATGAGAGAAGGTTTAGATACTATTTCTGTAACAGGAAATGTACTAAGAGATTATAATACTGACTTATTCCCAATTTTAGAGCTTGGAACAAGTGCTAAAATGTTATCAATCGTTCCATTAATGAAAGGTGGAGGACTTTTTGAAACAGGTGCTGGTGGTTCTGCTCCTAAGCACGTTCAACAGTTACTAGAAGAGTCTTACTTAAGATGGGATTCATTAGGTGAGTTTATGGCACTATCTGCTTCATTTGAACACCTAGCGAACTCTCAAGATAATGAAAAAGCGAGAGTTTTAGCTAATACACTAGATAAAGCAACTGAAACATTCCTTTTAGAAAATAAATCACCTGCTAGAAAGTTAGGTTCTATTGATAATAGAGGAAGCCACTTCTATTTAAGTCTATATTGGGCTCAAGAGTTAGCAAAACAAGATGATAATGCTGAATTAAAAGCTGAGTTTGAACCAATTGCAAAAACTATGTTAGAAAATGAAGATAAAATAATGGCTGAGTTAGTAGCTCCACACGGTAACCCTTCTGACATTGGTGGATACTACTTGCCTGATGATGAAAAAGCATTAAAAGCAATGAGACCATCTGAAACTTTAAACAATATCTTAGGAAACTAATTTATTTAGATTATATGAAGTTTTTCTTCATATAATCACACTACTTGAATATAAGGTTGCACATTTTGAATAATAAAACAGTAGGAATTATTGGTGTAGGAAACGTTGGTTCAACATTAGCTTATACCCTTGCTTCTAAAAATATATGTTCATCAATCTTACTTAAAGATATTAGAGAAAATATAGTTCAAGCTATGGCACTTGATATATCACAAAGTGCAAATGCAGCAAACTCAAAAACTTTTATAAATGCATGCTTAAATAAAGAAGATTTTTGTGATTGTGATGTTGTAGTAATAACAGCAGGTGTAGCAAGGAAGCCTGGAATGAGTAGAGATGATTTACTAATTACAAATGCAAAAATAATGAGTAATGTTGTTCAAGACACTATAAAATTTAATCCAAATGCTATAATAATTGTAGTATCTAATCCCTTAGATGCGATGGTATATACAGCATTAGAAGCTTCAAAATATCCAAGAAATAGAATAATTGGTATGGCTGGGATTTTAGATAGTGCTAGAATGTCTCACTTTATTTTAGAAAAACTTGGCTATGGAGCAGGACAAATTGAGTCTTCTGTAATGGGTGGACATGGTGATGATATGGTTCCACTTCCAAACTTTTCAACAGTTGCAGGAGTACCATTAAGTGAAGTACTTAAAAAAGAAGATATTGAAGATATTGTAAATAAAACAAAAAATGGTGGTGCTCAAATAGTAAAACTACTTGAAACAGGTTCAGCATACTATGCACCTGCTTATGCAACATCAAAAATGGTAGAAGCTATACTAGAAGACAAAAAAGAGGTTTACCCATGTGCTGTAAAACTTGAGGGTGAGTATGGCTACAAAGATATTGTCTCAGGTGTTCCTGTAATGCTTGGTAAAGATGGAGTAGAGAAGGTTATCCAACTGGATTTAAATAAATCACAAAAAGAGGATTTTAAAAAATCCATAAAGAGTGTTGAAGAGTTAATAGACGTGTTAAAGTCTATTTAACTTTCCAACTACATCTAATAAAACTGCTTCTTTCTCTTCTTTTTCAATTCCCTCTTGTAAAGCATTTTTCTTTACAGTCCCTGAAATGAGTTTAACTATTTTACCCTCTTTTGTTAATTTATAAATATTATAAGAGTTTTGTCTAGTATCATTTAGTTTCAATGACTTTACAAAATCTCCACTTGAATCATTTATAATCTTATATTTAGAATCTAAGTACAGTTTTTCTAACTCACCATCAACTGCTAGTTTTTTTATAAGCCAAGGGGTACTAGAGATATTTGCTACAAATAGTATGTTTTTACTTGTATACTCCTCTAGCTTATTAAATACCGCTAATGCATCATGATTTAATACTATTATATAACTAGGTTTATCTTTATTTATATAATCACTCTTTTTAACATAATTATCAACCCCAGTAATCTGAACATAGTTTGGAATTGTAGTATAAGTTAAATCACTATTTGTTTTTGTATCTTGTGGTTTTGGCTTATTAGGAGCTGTAAAGTAAACTAATATTGCAAACCCTACTACTGCTAAAAAAACAAGTTTTAATGTATTTTTTATATTCATTTTTTATATCCTCTACTCTTTAATCTTCTTGCCCATCTTTTAAATAGTCTATATGTCATTATATCTTTATTTAAAGGCTTATTGTTTATTATAAACTCAACTAAGCTATTGGCTAAAAAAGGTGATAAAACATATCCCCTACCCCCAACTGCATTTAAAACAAACAAGTTTTCATAGTAAACTAAAGAATCTTCTTTAATAAAGCTTCCATTTACTATATGTGGATGTTTTTCTATACTTTTTTTAGAGTTTACAAGTTTTCCTATTATTGGATAATAATCTACACTAGAAGCCCTTGCTCCTATTTTAATATCTAAAACCTCTACATCTTTTAAAGTTTTAATTTCACAAGCAAGTGTTAGTAACTCATCAATATCACTATTTATGATATCTAAACTTTTTTGATTATGTTCTATTTTATTAATATCTTTTTTATTTAAATCAAAACTTGTATTACTCATATTCTCTTTAAATCTATGATGAGTTGCACCAAGTGAGATGAAATTTTTTTCTTGATTTTTAATACTCTTTGATTTAGAGATAGAGCATGCCTTATGATAGTTTATATCTATATTAGTTGAAGATGATATATCTATTTTTTCTCCCCAAACTGCTCTTATATTAAAGTAATCTTCACAAATCAAATCTATATTTGCACCTGTTGTTAAAATCAAGTTTTGGGTTTCTATTTCATCATTTAGTATCCAATTACTATTTTGTTGAAATAGTTTCTTAACTTCATAGTTAAGTAACTTTTTTACTTCTAAACTAAGAGTTTTACAAATATTATATGAGTTTACAACCGAACCAATTGGGAAGAAGTACCCTTGCTGAAACTTTTCATAAGTAAACTCCATAAAATCTTCATATGATTCAAATTTTTCTTTATCCTCTTTTGTTTTAGGTATTCTACATGTTCCACAATTTATAATTTCATCTGGAAAATTTTCTTTATAAAATATTGTTGAGAACTTTAAAGCTTCATTTACTATATCTTTTAAACCATTTGGCTTACCTAAAAGTGGAGATAAAAAAGCACCAGCTGCACCACTTGCACCATATGCCACATCACTGTTTTTATCAATTAACAAAATAGAATTAGAATATTTTGATAAAAAGTATGCAGTACTACAACCTGCAATTCCAGCACCAACAATTACATAATCATATTTTTTCATATCTTTATTTTTAAACCTATTTTTAATAAAATTACCTCTACTTTTAAATTTATACTCTAAGTTAAATAGACTCAATATATTATCATAATTTAGGTTAATAGTGCCAACTAACAACAAAAGGTTGATTGACTTAGACTCAAGTTTATGTTATAATTATGCTTTATAAATCTTAACAATTATATAGGAAGTGAATATGGCAAAAAGTTTATATGAGACACTAGAAGTAAATGAAAATGCATCTGTTGCAGAGATAAAAAAAGCTTACAGAAAATTAGCAAGAAAGTATCACCCAGATGTGAATAAAGACCCACAAGCTGAAGAAAAATTTAAAGAGATTAATGCAGCTTATGAGGTTTTAAGTGACCCTGAGAAGAAACAACAGTACGATCAATATGGTGATTCTATGTTTGGAGGTCAAAACTTTCACGACTTTGCACAAAATCAAGGCTCAAATGTTGACTTAGATGAGATTTTAAGACAGATGTTTGGGGCTGGTGCTGGATTTGGTTCAGGTGGTTTTTCACAAGGTGGATTTGGAGGTTTTGGAGGGTTTGAAGAGCCTGATTTAGATACAAATGCACAAATAACTATACCTTTTAATGTTGCTATATTAGGTGGTAAGCAACATATCTCTTTAAATAGCGAATCATTTGATATTAAAATACCTGAGGGGATTAAAGATGGTCAAAAAATAAGAGCAAAGGGCAAAGGAAAATCATACAATAACCAAAGAGGCGATTTGATTCTTAAAATAAATGTAGCTCCATCTAATGAGTATGAAAGAGATGATGATACTTTAATTAAAATATTTGATTTACCTCTTAAAAGTGCTTTATTTGGTGGCAAAATACAAATTAGTACAATTCATAAGGATATTACATTAAAAGTTCCTCAAAATACAAAACAGTATCAAAAATTTAGAGTTAAAGAACTAGGAGCTTTAAATAACAAAACTAAAGTAAGAGGCGATTTACATCTAAAAGCAAATATTATTTTACCAAAAGTTGATGATTTAGATGATGATTTAGTGGAGATGTTGAAAGACAAACTTCCTGAATAGATTAGGAGAAAAGTTATGGAAACAAAAAGCTATATTGAACCTGTTTATTTAATCTCAGCAGTAGCTGAGATTTTAAATATACACCCTCAAACATTAAGACAGTATGAAAGAGAGGGAATAATTACCCCATCAAGAACAAATGGAAAAATAAGACTCTATTCTCAAAAAGATATTGATCATATTAGATACATACTAACACTAACAAGACAATTAGGAGTAAATTTAGCAGGTGTTGATATTATTTTGCAACTTAATAAGAAAATAGAGAAATTAGAACAAGAGGTTAAAACCTATAAGACTAAAATAAAAAATATTAATAATATTTCAGTAGTTCCAGATACAAAAGCTCTAGTTGTAAAAAACACAACTTTTGATATTGTTATTGTAGAGAAAAAAGAGGATTAATCTCCTCTTTTAAAATTGATATTTTACTACATAATCTCTCATAAGTGGAGGGATATCTAAATAGTTATCATCATTTGCGGATAATCTCTTTTTACCCTCATCATCAACTCCATTTTCATCAGAGTTTTTTTCATCTTCATCATCTTTAGATTCAAAACCTGTTGCCACAATTGTGATTTTCACTTCATCTTTTTCTAAAGTTCTATCAGAAGTTGTACCAAATATTATTTCAACATTTGCATCAACTCTTTCATGAATTCCACCCATTACACTATTTATTGCTAATAGTGATACTTGTGGATGAATATTAAAATGAATCAAAATACCTTTTGCTCCATTTAAAGACATTTTATCAAGCAGTGGCGACTCAATAGCATCTTCTAGTGCCTTTTGGGCAGCTTCATCACCTTTTGCTTTTCCAATACCCATTAATGCCATACCTCTGTGTTGCATAATAGTTTTCACATCTGCAAAGTCAGTATTAATATCAGAACTACCTGGATTTAAAATAACCTCAGACATACCATTTACAGCTTGATAAAGAATATTATCGATAATTTTAAAGGCATCTTTCATACCTACATTTTCATCAATAATCTCAAGAAGCCTATCATTTGGTACAACTATGATAGAGTCACTTACTTTTTTTAACTCTTCAAGTCCCAAGCTAGCAAGTCCAGCTCTTTTTTTACCTTCCCAGGTAAAAGGTTTTGTTATCACAGAAACAGTTAAAGCTCCAACCTCTTTAGCAGCTTTTGCTACAATAGCAGCAGCACCTGTTCCTGTACCACCACCAAGACCTGCAGCTATAAATACAATATCTGCACCCTTAAGGGCTGATTTTACCTCTTCATAGCTCTCCACAGCAGAATCTCGACCAATCTCTGGCTTCATTCCTGCTCCAAGACCTTTTGTAAGCTTAACACCTAATTGAATCTTTTTAGGTGCTTGTGATATTTGTAATACTTGAAGGTCAGTATTTGCAGCTATTAAATCTACTTTTCTTGAACCCTCTTTTATCATGTGGTCGATCATATTACAACCACCACCACCTATTCCAATAACTGAAATTTTTGCCACATTATCTGACAATACTTTATTTGGCATTTCTTCTTTAATATCGTCCACCTTAAATAAATTATCCATTAAAACCACTCCGAAATTTTACTCCAGAATCTTGAAACACCCTTTTTCTTATCTTTTTTAAGTGGTGTTAATACATCTGCAGAATCCCTTATCTCCTCTAATGATTCCCGTTTTGGTTCATTTAAAGAAGAGTCATTTTCCCTTTGTCTACCTGCTGTGTTATTTACTGTTTTATTTTCAATTCTGTTTTCTTTGTTTAATGGCTTTATGAGTTGCTTACTTGAATCTAACTCATAACTTCTTGTTTTACCTAAAACATACTCAAGTAAGCCAACAACTGTTGACATCCCTGGGTCATCAAAACTTATAAGTCCATTTTTTATTATTCTTGGATTTGAAATAGAGATAGGAATACCCTCAAATACTTTCTCAGCTAATGGTTTAATCCCTTCTAAGTCTGACATTCCACCTGTTATAACAACTCCTGAACCAACATTATCTAAAATACCACTTTTTTTAAGCTGGTTTTTTACTAATACTAGAACTTCTTCAACTCTAGCATGCATTATTGTTTGTATATAATCAAGTGCAACTTCAGAGTTAGTTTCTTCATCACCTATTCTTGGTATTCTAACCTTAGTAACTCCTAGCTCATTATTTGGAGTATAGTCTTTTGTAAGTGAACCATACTCAATCTTTATCTTTTCAGCTGCAACTGGAGGAGTATGTAACATAACTGATAAATCATTTGTAATATGATTAGAACCAACTGGTATAAAACCATTATATACCAATGAGTTACCTTTGTAACAAACAAATTCAGTAGTAGTTGCACCCATATTAATAACTGTTGTACCAAATCTTTTTTGTTGATTATCAAGTACTGATAAAGCAGATGCATAACCATTTAATACAAAAGTTGATATATCTATACCTGAGGCTTTTAATGCTGATTTTATATTTGTAAGTGCAGTTCTTTTTGCAGTTATAATGAATACAGATACTTCAAGTCTTGAGCCATTCATATTAAGAGGATTATCAACATCAACAGAATCATCAACTTTAAAAAAAATAGGTATTACATGAACTACTTCATACTCTGGCACTATTGTGGCATTATATAGTGCCATTTGCATTACTTGATTTATTTCAGTTTCAGTTATAAGTCCATTTGGTACATTTACAGACCCCGAACTTCTTATACTTTTTGTGTAACTTCCTGAGATAGAAACTACTGAGTTTTCAATAGTTTCAGTTGTACTTTTCTTAGCTAATGTAACAGCACTTTTAATTGCCTTAGATGCTTCTTCAATATTTACTATTAAACCTTTATTAACACCTTCGCTACTTTGAGTACCTGCACCTAAAATATTTACATTAAACTCTAAGTCATGCTTTGCAATTATAGCTGTTATATTAGAAGAACCTATATCTATTGCTAAGGTTGTATTACTCAATTTACTTTTCCTTTGCTTCTATTGAAGATTGAATGTCATAAGTATTTTCAAGGTTTTCAATCAAATTAGTCATAAGCTCTTGTTGTTTTAATTGCTTTAAAGTACTTTTAACTGATTCATTTCTTGATTCATCATATGAAGCAAGTTTTGAATCATTTATTCTATACAATACTAATTTATCGCCTAAATTGATATATCCCTCTTTACTTGTTGAAGAGAAAAGCTCATCTAAAAATTTTGCTGCTTCTTGTGGTTTTAGAAGTGTAATTTTGTCAATTGATTCTCTTGTTATACCTTTAACATTTACACCATTAAAAGTAGATAAATCTTCTATTGCTTTTTCTTCTAATCTATTTTTTCTTTCTTGAAACAGATAGTCTTCTCTTGCCATTTGCTTTGCATCTTCAAAAGCTAATGGTCTTGAATCTACCTTTTGAACTACATTTGTTATTACAAATGAGTCATTTTCAAAAAATGGTTTATTAACTGAACCAATTTCTGCTGATGTTATAATTTCTTTATTTTCTGCTGAAAATGGTAGATTTTCAGCAGTGTATATATTTTCATTTTCAAGCTTTATGTCACCTTTTTTAACTTTGATATAAGCCTTTAGGGCATCTTTTTTAGTAACTTTTTTATCTAGCTCTTTTATTATATCTTCTCTAGCTTCTTGTAGAGTTTTTACTTTACCATCATCTTTTCTATAATCAAGTTTAAACATATTATAGTGCTCTTCAATCTCTTGTTGTGATGGGTTTGAAGGTTTTAGTTCAAGCTTTTTTGTTTTTACAATATATTTTACATCTGACATATATGAGTTTTTATTCTCTTCCCAATACTTCTTTATATCTTCTTGCTTAGGAGAAACAGTAACATCTGATAAACTTAAAACCTTCATAGATATATCATCTTTTAAGAAAAGAAGTTGATTTAGATTTTTAACTTCTGTTTCATTTGCAGAAACTTCAAAAAGTTTTTGAACTTTTTTTAGTAGTATATCTCTTTTTATTGATGATTCAAACTTTGATGGAGTTGTTTGATTTTGATTTAAAACTTTTATATAAGTATCTTTATCAAACTTTCCATTTTTTAAAAATGCATCATATTTTACCAACTCTTTTGCAACATCTTCATTTGTAACACTTAAACCCAATGAATCTCCATAAGATAAAATTAGATTTTTTTCTAAAACCTGCTTATATGCTACATCTTTTAAATTTAACTGTTCAGCCATTTGTTTATTAAAATTGCTACCAAATAGCCTTTGATATTGACTATATAGGCTAGAATACTCTTGTTGATACTCTTCAACTGATACTTCTCTATCTCCTACTACAGCTACTACTCCACCTTGCTTACCATACTCATATGAACCCCAGCCAACAAAACCAGCACCAACAAACGCAATTGTACTAATCCAAATAGTAATAACAAGCCACTTTTTATGTTTTTGCATCCAACCTATCATAAAACTTAATCCTCAAAAAAATTTAAGATATAATACTGTAAATTTTCTTTTAAGTCAGTTAAAATATATTTTTCAATAAAAAAAGTTACAATTGGGGTAAAATTTCATTTTTTACTATATCTTTTTTACTCATCAGGTCATTTATTACAGACTCTCTAATAGTAATCTCAAGTTTTTTACAAGCACTTTTAAAAGCCTCTTCCTCACCCACAATAAAACACATCTTCTTAGCTCTTGTTATTGCTGTATATAAAAGTTTAGTATTATGCATAATATAGTGAGAAAAACTTATTGGTATTAAGGCACTATCATACTCCATTCCTTGAGTCTTATGAATAGTTAAACAATAAGCAAGTGATAATAAAGAAGATATGGTATCAAAGTCATAAAATACTACCATATCATCATTTGGATAGAGTACTATACACTTCTCTTCATCGAAATCCATTTTTATAATTAAACCCAACTGACCGTTGAAAACTCTTTTTTCTAAAAAGTCAGTTGAACCACTTTTATACATAGCCATAGTTTGAGCTTTCATGTTTTCATTTTTTACATGAATCACTTTATCTGTTATCTTATACTCATAAAGTTTTGTCTTAAAAACTTTTCCTTTTGTATGATTAAAGAGTTTTTGAAGTTGCATATTAATATTTTCAACCCCTAAAATACCACTTTTCATTGGAGTTATAAGCTGAAATAGTGTAAGAGCTTTACCTATTTGCTTTTTCTTTATTAAATCATAATATGTTTCAATATAAGAAGATGAAATATTTAAAATATTATTTAAAATATTTGCACTATTTTCAACTCTTAAGCTTGCAAACTCATTTGGGGGTATGGAGTTTTTTTGAGCATAATAGTTTGAAATGGATATATTGTAAAACTTAAAATCCTCAAACTCTTCATTGTATTTAGGAACTTCACCTTTTCTTATATCATTTGCAATTACAGCAATAGCATGATTTTCATTCTGTCTATAAATTTTTGTTAGCTTACAAACAGGAGCTAAATGATATTTAATAGCATCAGCTAAAATATTACCAGCACCAATTGCAGGTAACTGCCCATCATCACCAACTATTATAAAAATAGTATCATCAGAAATTTTAGAAATAATTTGATAGAAAGTTACAGAGTTTACCATAGATGCTTCATCTAAAAGCATAACTTTATATGGAAAGAAATCTTTATCTTTATGCTTTACAAGCATTGATTGAATTGTTGAACTATTATATCCTGTTGTATCTGCTATTCTTTGACTAGCAATTCCACTTAGTGCAACTGTAATAATATCATCATAAGTTACAACCTCTTCTAAAAGTTCTAAAATAGCTCTACTTGATGTTGATTTACCTGTACCTGCATAACCAATCAAAAAAAGTGTCTTTTCACCCTCATTTATAAGTTCAACTGCTCTTTTTTGCTCTTTACTTAATTCAAACCCTAAGGTTTTCTCTTTTTTTTCTAAATAATCCTCAAACATATGAATTATCTTTTTATTTTTTTCACCTTCTCTTCTTTGAAAAAAATCAAGAATATTTTTCTCTGCATTGTAAAGCATTGATAGAGCATATCTATTCTCTTTAGTCACAAAGATATCTTCATCCACAAGCATCTTAGATAAAGCTTCTTCATAAAGCATATCTTCATTTGTAAAGTTTAGGGAATCATCCAAAAGCTTATATAAATGGAATTTATCTATAGATGAGTTTCCATTATTATCACAATACTCTTTTAAGGTATAATTCAAACAAGCCATTATTCTAAACTCACTTTTAGGATCTATCCCTAAAGCCTTTCCAATTTCATCAGCTTTTTTAAAACCAATACCTCTTATATTTACTAATAAATAAGGATTCTCTTTAATTTTTTCAATTAAATTATCAACCTCACCTAAAGCAGAATAGATTTTTGTTATTAAGTTTGAAGTAACTCCATACTTTGCAAGAAAAGTTCCCAACTGCCTTAAATGCTTAAATTTTTGCCAAGATGTTTTTATCTTTTCTAGTTTTTTCTCTTTAATACCTTTAAACTTAAGTAGCTCTTCGGGCTTATCATTTAAAATATCAATTAATTCATCTTCACTATATTTCTCTAAAAGTTCATGGGCAAACTTATTTCCAATTCCTTTTACAATTTTAGTTAAAAAGAAAAATATCTCCGCTTCTTTTAGCTCTAAAGTATCAAATTCAAACTGTACACCATACTTTTTATGCGTAGTCCAATTTCCTTGAAGGACTATCTCTTCACCTACTATTTTTTCTATGTCTGTATCAAAGTATGCACCGCAAATTTTTTGATTGTTTTCTAAAACAGCAATAACATAGTTGTTTTGCTCATTTTTATAAAGTACTTTTTTTAAAACGCCAGATAACTTAAAACTTTTATACTCTTCCATATTTTCCATTAATAACCATCATTAAATGTTTGTTTTTTATGTTTGTCTTTTCTATATGTCTTTTTTTTCTTCTCTTTTTGGATTAGATTTGCATCTTTTAAAAGATTTGATCTTTCAGATTCAAAATCCTCACTATGTGTTTGTACATACATCAAAGTTTTGTTTATAAACTGTGTTAAACTCATCAAATATGATGAGTGTAAATCCATTGAATCAACTTTTTTTAAATCTTCATAATTCTTCATTGTTCTTTTTTTAAAAAGCTCAACATCAAAATCCTCAAGCTTTAGCAAAGAAACAGTTCTTGTAAAAAACTTCTCTAAAACTCTAATATATCTAATTCTTTTTTGTTTATCGTGCATATTAAATTAACCCCAAGACTATAATTAGATATAATTGTATCCAATTTTTTTTTACAATTGTTAAAATATGTCATTTTGAAATAAAATATGCTATACTTTTATATGATTGTCTCAAATAATTCACTTTTAAATATACTTTTACCAAATGATAATAAAACACTAAAAGAGGCTTTGAAAGATGCTGATGCAAAGACCCTACAAGATATGGTCAAAAAAAACTCAACCTCAATAAATGATATATTAAAAAACTTATTTAATGACTTAAAAACTGGTGCAAAAACAGACTCTAATATTGAAAATATACTAAAAAATACAAATATCTTTAAAGATTTAGGTTCAGTTTCAAAATCACTTTCAACTATACTAAATCAAATTGACAAAAACAGTCCCCTAGCAAAACATATACCAGTACTTGAAAACTTTTTAAAAAATATTAAACAAATGGATGAACAAACTTTAAAGTCACAATTATTAAACTCAGGAGTTTTTTTAGAATCAAAACTAAATCCATCAAATACAAAAAATCCATTAAGTACTAATATTGAAAAACTATTAAATCAAATTCTAGAAGTAACAAAAAACCTAAATACTCCAGTTTCAAAACAATTAAATACACTTATAGAAAAAAGTCTAAGTCAAACAAATAGTGAACCTTCAAAACTACTAGAAAACTTAAAGTCAATAGTTCCACTTCTTGAAAACTTGACTAAATCACTTAATAAATCAAGTATAACTAATCTGTTGAACTTAACAAATAAGTTAAATCAAATGATTAATGATGCCTCGTTTTTAGAATCAAAAATTCAAAATAGTACCCGCCAATCAGACCAAACTTTAATACAAAAAGAGAGTATAAATACTCAAACAAAAGATCTGTTATCACAAGTAAAGGCTAGCTTTTTAGAAAATAGTAATCAAAACAGTATAAAACAGCTACTTTCACAGATTGATTCATTATTAAGCAAAGGTGACCTTTTTGCAAAAGATACAAAAATAGAACCAAAGAGTTTATTAAATAGTCTAATAACTGAACCTAAAATAGAGCAATTAAGCAAATCAAATGAAAAAATCTCTAATTTGATACTAAATCTAAAAAACTTAAGTGAAAATATCTCAACAATGGAAAGTAAAATTTTAAATTTTACAAAAATTGATAATCAAGAAAAAAATAGTTTACTTCAAAATATAAAAGATAGCTTAGGAAGCTTAAAAACAGAGCTTCAAAATATAAAAAGCATTGATTTAACAAATATTGATAAAGTAGTATCAAAGTTAGAAAATATTCAAAATCTATTTACAAAAATAGAAAATCCAATTGATTTAAAAAACCTACAAACAAATAATCTTAATTTTAATAGTAATTTTTCTAATAATATCTCTAATCTTTTATTAAATTTAAAAGATGCAATGCTTAATTTAGACTCAAATAACCCAAATGATACAGCTAATAACTTAAAACTTCAAAACCAAATACAAACATTAATAGATAAAGTTCAAACACTTCCAAATCCAATAAGTATTAAAGAACAACCCTTAAACAACAGTTTATCAAATGATATCAAAACTGTACTTTTACAAATGCAAGATGAACTTTCATCAAAACAAAATGAGGCAAAATCATCACAGGAGCTTTTAAAACAAGTGGATAAGATGCTAACTCAAATTGATTATCATCAGCTATTATCAGTAACTTCAAACTCAAACTATGTTTATATACCTTTTTTATGGGATATGTTAGAAGATGGAAGCATAAGTATGAAAAAAGCAAGTGAAGATAAGTTTTATTGTCAAATAAATTTAACCTTAAAAGATTATGGCAAAGTTGATTTAATGCTAGGATTATACGACAATAATAAAATAGATATTACAATTCAAGCACAAAGAGAACACTTTAAACTGAAAGTCAAAGAGAATATTAGTAAGTTAAAGCAAGCATTAAATAGTGTAGAGTTAATACCTGTAAATATTAAACTAATGGATTTAAAACCAAAAGATGATATAAAAGAAGAAAAAAGAAATATATATACAAATAGTTATGAAAACAGTGATATCAATACAGGTTTAAATATTAGGATTTAAAATGTCAGAAGAGATAAAAAAAGGAAAATTTACTCAAAAAGCTGCTGCTTTAAAATATGATATGGAAGTAAACAGTGCTCCTAAAGTAACAGCCAAGGGTAAAAATGAAACAGCCAATAATATTATTAAAATTGCTAAAGAAAATAATATTCCAATAAAAAAAGATGAAGATTTAGTAGAGTTACTTTCGCAACTTGAAATTGACAAAGAGATACCTGCTAGTATGTATAAAGCTGTTGCTGAAATATTCTCATTTATATATGAAATGACAAATAAGAAAGATAATACTTTGATATAAGTATAAGTACTATTTTTATATAATCAGATTTAAAAACAAACAAAAAGTTTTACAATCTATGAGACAATACAATAACCTAGAAAATCCAATTTTTCTATTTACATTGCTACTTTTAGCAATAACTCTTAATATTATTTCATCAATCTATTTTTTATTGATTTTAATGTGTGGAGTTTTGTTTATTGCATTTTATGAGTGCTTGCAAAGTAGAAGACTATATTCACTTTTTTTTATAGTTTTAACTTTTACATTTATAGAAATAAACTCAGGGTTAAAGCCATTATCGCTTACCCTACTTAGTCTATTTTTATATATTTTTATAGTTCCTAGTATAAATAGAAGCATTACTTATAGCAATATAAACAAGTATATATATGTTATTTTATTCTATATAGGTATGCTAATAATTTGGTCATTTTCCACTGATATTAA
>JBNJFB010000008.1:0-64713 GCA_051746405.1 Campylobacterota bacterium | reverse complement strand
GTTCTAATGTTTGTCCATTTTTTAAGTTTGTTTTTGCATTTGTTGCTAGGCTTTGTCCTAATTTATTTGCACTATTCATAAGCTCTAACATTCTATCTTTTACTCTTGGGCTTATATGTACACTTTTAGAGTAGTCATTATTAGTATAACTATCCATAGCACTACCTAATCTTTTCATATCTTTTTCTAAGGTATCAAGCATACCATTAATACCACTGCTTAAAGTGTGAATCATAGGATTAGTAGTTTTACTATTTATACGGCATCTAAAAGTACCTTTTTCTACTTTATCAAGGGTTAGTACTGTTTCACCTAAAACTTTCATATCATTTTTTATATTCTCTTCAGTATCAAAAATCAGATTATTCCACTGTTCAAACATTTTATCAACTTTTGCATTACCTGTTGATTCTATGTAATCAAATTTATTTTTTTTATACTGCACTAGTTGTACAAACTGCTTAAAATAGTTATCTATTATTTCAAGTTGTGCATTAGAAATTGATCCAAACATTAATCATCCTTTATTTTTCTATAAACACTATATAATACTACTAACAATATTAAATATAGATTTAATTGTAACAAAATATAACAAAAGTTGTAATATAAGCTAAATTAAAATAAATTTTAGTATAATTTATTTAATTATAGTATTGGAGTAGCTTATGAAAGTTATAAAATCTGCATCCCTAGAAGCTGTTGATGCATCACAGATAAATTTAGAAGCTAGTTTTAATAAAGGATTACCATCATTTACAATTGTAGGGCTTATTTCAGCAAGTATCCAAGAGTCAAAAGATAGAGTGAAAGCAGCACTTTTATGTAATGATTTTAAATTTCCACCACTAAAAATAACAATAAATCTAGCTCCAAGTGAAATAAAAAAAAGAGGTTCCCATTTTGATTTAGCAATTGCATTGTTAGTTAGCCTTCAAGATAGTAAAAAAGCTAATTTTGAAGAGTTTCATATATTTGGTGAGTTGGGTTTAGATGGAAAGATTAAAGATACATCATCAATATTTCCTATAGTATTATCTTTGAAAAAACAAGGCTTGATAAATAAAGTTTTAGTATGTAAACAAACAGCAAAAAAGATATCAAAAATTCCTGATATTAAGATTTATGTTGTAAATAATTTAAGTGATGCAGTAGAGTTTTTCCAAGAACAAAGACAAGATGAGTTTTTATACGAAAATGAAAACTTTAAATATAACTATGTGGAGGTTAATGATAAAAAGTATTACTATATCAAAGATTATGAAGAGGATTTTGAAGATGTATTAGGTCAAGATATGGCAAAGTTCGCTGCACTTGTAAGTGCTTGTGGAAATCATAATCTACTAATGGAAGGAAGTCCTGGTTGTGGTAAATCCATGATAGCAAAAAGGTTACAATATATTATGCCACCCATGTCTCTTGAGGAGATTTTAGAAAAAGCAAAGCTTCAATCATTGGAGCAAACTAATA
Organism: Campylobacterota bacterium; assembly: GCA_051746405.1. Lineage (GTDB taxonomy): Bacteria > Campylobacterota > Campylobacteria > Campylobacterales > Arcobacteraceae > Arcobacter_B. Next base: position 63,243 of record JBNJFB010000008.1, on the reverse strand, counting down.
TTGATTTTATCCCTAAAAGAAGTTTTCGAGCACCCCACAATAGTTCTACAAAATCATCGATTTTTGGTGGAGGTAGTACAAATGCAAAAATTGGAGAAGTTGCTTTGAGTAATAATGGGATTCTATTTTTTGATGAATTACCGCACTTTTCAAAATCAATTTTAGAAGCCTTAAGGGAACCACTTCAGGATAATAAGATACTAATCTCAAGGGTAAATACAAAGGTTATGTATAAAACAAAATTCACATTTATTTCAGCTATGAACCCCTGTCCTTGCGGTAATTTACTATCTTCATTAAAAGAGTGTAGGTGTAATGAAGCTGAAATTCAAAGGTATAAAAATAGATTATCAGATCCGTTTATTGATAGAATTGATTTGGTTGTAGTTATGAATGATACTTTTAAAGATAATAAAAACAAAGTGACTTCTAAAGAGTTACACAATACTGTACTAGAGGCTTTTAAAAAGCAAAAACAAAGGGGGCAAGAAGAGCTAAATGGAAAGCTAAATGATAATGAAATTAAAAAGTTTTGTCTATTAGATAGTGAGTCTGATGAAATACTACAAAAGGCTGTTATAAATTTTCAGTTGACTTTTAGAAGTATAAATAAGGTACTAAAAGTAGCAAGAACTATAGCAGATATTAATGATAATGAAAAGATAACAAAAGCAGATTTATTAAAAAGTTTAAGTTTTAGAAAAAGATAAATTGATTTTATGTTAGTTTTTTAATTCAAAATGTTAAAATAATACAATTAAATAAAAAGGGCAATATGTCCAAGGAGAATAAATGACAAAAAGTGGTTTTGTATCTGTAGTTGGAAGACCAAATGCGGGAAAAAGCTCTTTACTAAATTGGCTAGTAGGTGAAAAAATTGCAATGGTATCCCATAAAGCCAATGCAACAAGAAAAAGATCAAATATAATAGTTATGCATGAAGATGACCAAATTGTATTTGTAGATACCCCAGGAATTCATGAAACAGAGAAACTTTTAAATAAATTTATGCTTGAAGAGGCTTTAAAAGCAATTGGTGATTGTGATTTGATTCTATTTTTAGCACCTGTAACTGACCAGCTTAAGTATTATGAAGAGTTTTTACAAAAGAATAAAAAAGGTACAAAACATATACTTTTATTGACAAAAATTGATTTTGTTTCAAATGATGAAGTATTAGCTAAAATGAAAGAGTATGAGAAGTATTCAAATAAGTATGAGTGTGTAATTCCTATTTCAATAAAAAAGCAAACAAAACAGTCTAACTTATTACATGAAGTTGTAAAATACTTACCAGAGCATCCATATCTTTTTGACCCTGAGATTATGACTACTGAAAATTTAAGAGATATTTATAAAGAGTTTATAAGAGAATCAATCTTTGAGAATATATCTGATGAGATACCTTATGAAGCTGATGTTTTAATAGAAAAAATTGAAGAGAAAAAAAATGTAGATGTAATAAAAGCAACTATTATAGTTCAAAAAGGTACTCAAAAAGGTATGATTATAGGAAAAGGTGCAGCTGCTATTAAAAGAATAGGAAAAGATGCAAGAGTAAAAATAGAGAAACTAACAGGTAAAAAGTGCTTTTTGGAACTTTTTGTTTCAGTTAAAAAAGGTTGGACAAAAAATAAAAATAGCTTGAAACTTCTTGGCTATGATATGGATAAACAGTAAATAAATAATTATTAATTTATCAAAGATTAAACTTTATTATACTATAGTAACTTACTTTATTACAGTGAGTTACTATGAATTTTATAGCAAATACCTACGATTTTGAATCTATACTTTTAACACCTACTGAAAATATAGAAAATAAAGCATTAAAAAGCTATATTTTCACATCACTACAACTAAAAAATATTAATATAGAGAATAAAAAAATATTTTACACTCATTTATATAAAACTAATACTTATCAAGTTTTTATTACTGATATGAAGTTTGATATCTTTGTTTTTGAGCTTTTAAATAAAACCTTAAAAAATGACTCTAAAAGTACAAAACTTTTTATTTGTGATGAGTTTTTTGCTCTATTTGAAAATAGCACTCTTTATTACTATAAAAGATTAAACCATGAAATTAATATAGATGATATTAAAGGTTTTGTGCAAAAAAAATTAAAAGTAGAAGAGTTTGATATAGAGTATATTAGTGAAGAGAAAATAAACGAACTTACAAATAGTTTTTTAAATAAAAAAACAAAGCCTAAATCAAAGTTAAAAGCTATTTATAGAACAAATAGGGCTATATATCTCTATTTTATTTACATAGTTTTACTTTTTAGTCTCTTTGGGGGATACTTCTTTTATGAAAAAAGTAGACTCCAAGCCCAAAATCAAAAAAATCAAGAGATTTATCTGTCAAATATTAAAAAAGCAAAAGAGGATATTAGTTTTTTCCCTGTTACAAAACAGTTAGATGATTTTTTTAAAAAACTTGAAAAAAATAGTATAAAAATCCAACGGTTAAGTTATGAAAATAGGTTACTTAGATTTGTTTTATATAGTAAAAGTAGTAAAAACATTAATAGTTTTATATTAAATAATAAAGACTCAATTAAAGTAAATAGAATAGAGAATGATTTAGAAAATGGATATAAAGTTGATGGGTTTATTAGATTTTTTAAATAGATATTATGAAAAAACAACACTAAGTGTAAGGCTACAGCTGTTTTTTCTACCATTGTTAATAATGGTTTTGATTTTTCAAAATATAGATTTTGAAAAAAGCAATTTTTCAACAAAAAGCATAGATTTAAATAGGAAAAATCTAGATTATGATTCAAATATTATACTTCAAAAGTTTGAAAAGTTTTTTTCTAAAAATGATATTGAAATAAAAAGTATAACTTTTAAGAAAAAAATGTTTTTTATTAATTTACAAGTGCATTTAAAGGAGTTTCTTAAAACTATTGATTTTATAGAAAATATAAATAAGTATTCAAATATATTAAGTTTTACTATTCAAAAAGGCTCAGATGAAGTATTTGATTTAATTATAACTATTGATTTTTCTAAAAGATACTTAAAAAATAATTCAAAAGAGGATATACAAATAAAGCTTAATGGCATTATTGGAAATAGGGTAAATATTTCAGGTCTTTGGTACAAACCAAAAGAGAGTGTACAAGGATATATAATACAAAAGATTAGAAAAAATAGTGTTGTATTAATAAAAAAAGGACAAAAACTTGAATTAAAGGTGAAAAATGAGTATTTTAAATGAAATAATTGATTATAAGGTATTGGAAAATTTTGATATGTCTTTATTAAAAGAGCTTTTAATAATGCCTTATTATGAAGATGACTTATCTATTTATGTATTTGTTTGTAGTGAATCTAATCTTTTAAATATTGATAATATATTTTCTAAGTTAGTTAAGTACAAAGAGATTAAAAAACGAAACCTTCTGTTTTTATACTCTAATATAAAAACTAAAATCTATCTTTATAAAGCTTGTCAAAAAACAATGAGAGTTAATGTACAGCAAAATAGTATATTAAAAGATTTTGTTGATTGTTTGCTAGCATTTGCTATTGAGAATAGGGCTAGTGATATTCATATAGAAAGACTAGATAAAAAAGCACTTTTTAAGTTTAGAGTTGATGGAAATTTAAAAACTTTTTTTGCATGTGAGATTGAGTTTTTGCAACTTATTGCATCATATTTTAAGCTTATTTCTAATCTTGATGTGACACAAACAAGACTTCCTTTAGATAGTAGGTTTACACAGTTTATAAATAATAAAAAGTATAACTTTAGACTTTCAACCATGCCAACACTAAATTTTGAATCAATTGTAATAAGAATCTTAGATAATATAAATGTAAATAGTACAGTTGAGAGTTTAAACTTCTCTTCTCATATTTTACTTGATATAAAGAGTGCATTAGAGCTATCACAAGGCTTGATTTTAGTTACAGGTCCCACAGGTAGTGGAAAAACAACAACTCTATATTCGATGCTAAATGAACTAAAAAAAAGAGAGAAAAAAATAATAACAGTAGAAGACCCTGTTGAGTATAAAATTGACGAAATAGCACAAGTTCAGATTGATAATAAAATTGGACTTAGTTTTGAAATTGTATTGAAAAATATATTAAGACAAGACCCTGATATAATTTTTATTGGTGAGATTAGAGATAAATTCTCACTACAAATAGCACTTCAAGCTTCTTTAACAGGTCACTTAGTACTTGCCAGTATTCACTCAAATAGTAGTGCTCAAACTATTACTAGGCTATTGGATTTAGATGCAGATCCCTTTTTAGTAGCAACTACTTTAAAGCTTGTATTATCCCAAAGATTAGTATTAGCTTATTGTAAAGAGTGTGAAAATAGCGGATGTAAAAAGTGTAACTATACAGGCTTTTATGGTCGTACAAATATCTCAGAGTCTTTAAAAGTAGATGAAGAGCTAAGCTCAATAATCTTTAAGAAAAGTGATTTGTCAAATATAAGTAAGTATCAAAAGAGTAAAGGCTTCATAAGTATGTATGAGGATGGGGTTAATAAAGTAAATAAAAATATTACTTCAATGCAAGAAGTTTTAAAAGTTGTAAGTCTGTAAAATGCAAGAGTATAAGATAAAATATTATGAAAATGGAATTGTAAAAACAAAAACTCTAAGAAGTGATAATATAAAAAAATGTAAGTTACCCCAAAATGTTATTGAGATAAAACAAAATGGGAAAAAGCTTTTAAACTTTAATTTTAAAAGTAAAATTAAAATAGAACAAAGTGAGTTAATAGAGATATTTTATGAGTTAAGTTTAATGTTAGAAGCTAATCTAATAATAAGTGATGCAATGGATATTTTGATAGAAAATCAAACAAATAGTAAAACAAAAGCTTTTATAAAAGATTTAAAAAACTCATTTGTAAATCTATCATCAGTTGATAAGTTATTAGACACATACAAAATAGATGAAAATATAACTTCATTTTTAAAACTATCTCAAAATAGTTCAAATCTTAAAAGAAATATTAAATCACTATATATGATGCTTAATGAATCCTATCAAGTTAAAAAAGATTTTAAAAAAGCTCTTAGATACCCTATGATGCTTGTAGTTACTATGTGTTTATCTTTGAATATGATTTTTTATTTTGTAATACCAAAATTTAAAGCTGTATTTAGTGACAGTTATAACTCTTTGCCACAAGCTACAAAGTTGTTATTTTTTATTCAAGAGTTCTATTTTGAGAATATTTTCTATATTTTTTTATTTTTTATTTTTACATCTTTTATTTTTACTTTTTTATATATAAGTGTTTATAAGTTTAGATATTTTATTCAAAAAGTATTAGTGAAAAAAGTACTTTTATTTAGAGAACTTTATCTATATACTCAACTTTATAAAGTTTTTTTAGTACTAGATATCTTTGTAAATTCAAGTTATGAGTTCCCAAAAGCATTGGGTGAATCAAAGGCTTTAGTAAAAAACAAATACATTTTAGATAAAATATCTCTAATTGAAAACTATATAAAAAATGGTAAGACCATATCTTTTTCATTTAAAAAAGCAAATCTCTTTGATACATTGATTTTAAGTCTTCTAAGAACAGCTGAAGTCTCAAACTCAATGAAAGTAGTTTTGCCTGAAATAAAAATGATTTATAAAAATAGAGTTAATGAAAAGATAAATAAAATTTTAACTTATATTGAACCTATTTTTCTATTTATAATTGTTGGTATAATTCTTTGGATAGTTTTGGCAATTTTTATACCAATATGGGATATGGGAAATATCATAAAATCCTAAAGGAAATTTAATTAATGGTTACTAAAGAAGAGTTTGAAAAGTCAATCAAAAAAGTTTTATTATATTTGCAAGAAGACCCAAATAGAGAAGGCTTAGTTGATACTCCATCAAGAGTTAGAAAAGCTTATGAGTTTATGTGTAGTGGTTATAATCAAAATCCAAAAGAGATAATCCAAAAAGCACTTTTTACTTCAACAAATGATGAGATGGTAGTAGTAAAAGATATAGAGTTTTATAGTCAATGTGAGCATCATATGCTACCTATTATTGGAAAAGCACATGTAGCATATATTCCAGATGGAAAGGTAGTAGGACTTTCAAAAATACCAAGGGTTGTGGATGTATTTGCAAGAAGACTGCAAATACAAGAGCAGCTTACTGAACAGATTTGTGATGCGTTAAATGAGCACCTAAAACCAAAGGGAGTTGCAGTTATAATCGATGCAAGACATATGTGTATGGAAATGAGAGGAGTTGAAAAAATAAGTTCAACAACAGTTACTTCAGCTCTTAGAGGACTTTTTAAATCAAATAAAACAACAAAAGATGAGTTTTTGTCAATAGTTTCTAAGTCTTTGCATAAGTAGTTACTATAAACTATTGTTGCCTTTTAATATTAATTAAATTATGTTATACTTGAATATTGTATTACAAACTACAGAAGAGGTGTATTATGACTGCAACAGTAAGACTAGATGAAAAGCTAGAAAATAGACTAAATAATATAGCAAATATGCTCCATAAAAAAAAGAGTGAAGTAATAAGAGAAGCTATAGAACAATATGCAAATAATGTAGAAAAAGCTAAAAAGTCTAAACTTCAAATGGCTATAGAAAAAACAAAAGATATAGATAAAAAAGAGTTTAGCGATTTTGAGGGAACTACTGATGATGGTATGTAGAGGTGAAATATGGCTAGTGAATCTTAACCCAGTTAAAAAATCAAATGAGATGGGAAAAGTAAGACCAGTTGTAGTATTTCAAAACAACGAGTTTAACCATAGTGAGTATCCCACTACTATCATCATACCACTTAGCACATCTTTAGTAGATGACGCACAACCAATAAGAGTGAGAATAAAAGCAAGAGAAGATTTAGAGAAAGATTCGGATATAGTTGTTACACAAATAAGAGCTATAGATAATGATAGATTTATCAAAAAATTATCCTCTTTAGCTCCTAATGAGATGAATTTACTTAAAGAGATGCTAGATGAAATTGTAGGAGTTAGCTAGTATAAATAGTAGTTTTTACTACTATTTACAAAAGAATTACTTTTGCTAGCATTAAAAAACTAAAGAATCCTACTATATCTGTAACAGTTGTTAGTAAAACTGTACTTCCAATAGCTGGGTCAACATCCAACTTTTTTAAAACTAATGGTATCGAAGCTCCAAAAAAACCTGCACTAAATAGGTTTATAACCATTGATAGGGCTATGACTAATCCAAGTAGTGCAACTTCGAACCACATCCATGCAATAATACCTATTAAAAAAGCGAATAAAAAACCATTTAGCAAGGAGATTACAACCTCTTTTTTTATGGCATGTTTAGCTCCTGCAAGTTCAATATCACCTAAAGCAAGCTGTCTAACCATTACAGCTAGTGTTTGTGTACCTGCATTTCCACCCATTGATGCTACTATTGGCATTAAAATTGCCAAGGCAACATAAGATTGAATAGTTTCATCAAATACACCAATTACAAGTGATGCTAATATTGCTGTTCCTAGATTTAGAAAAAGCCAAATTGCTCTTTTTTTTGCAGTTGTAAAAAGATTGTCTTCATGCTCAAAATCATCATTTACACCTGCTAATTGGTAGATTTGCTCTGTGGCATTCTCTTCAATCACATCTAATATATCATCAGATGTAATTCTACCCATTAGCATACCTTGATAGCCAACAACTGCAACAACAGATAAATCATATCTTTCAAACATCTTTGAAACTTTATCAATATGCTCATCATCATCTACTTTAAATGGTTCAAAGTTATCAGGATGTTCTTTTAGAAGTTGTTCATAAGTCTTATCAAAATCATAAATAATCAAATCTTCAAGTAAAATAGATGCTAATAGGATACCTTTTTCATCAACTATAAAAACTTGATGGATATTATCAAGTTCATCTTCATCCTTAGCTACTTTTAGTCTTTCTATTGATGAACCTATAGTTTCAGTAATAGCTGCTGAAAAAAGCTCAGTTTGCATATATGCACCAGCTTCTTCCTCTTCATACTTTTTAAGCCAATCTATCTCTTTTTGGTCTTCTTCATGAAGTCCTTCATAAATCTTACGAGCTTTTTGTATATCATAATCTTCTATTTCTTGAATAATATCTGTTTGGTCATCTGATTCTAGCTCTTCAACTGCATCTGTTAATTGACTTGTTGATAGCTCTTCGTAAGCATTTTCTCTAAGTGAGTCAGGTAGTTCAAGTAAAACTTCACCTAAAGTCTCATCGGGTAGATTTCTTAAGATAAAAAAGAAGTCATCAATACTATCTTTTTCAATTCTCTTAAGTGAGTTAGCTATATCACTTGGATGTAAAGAGTTAATAGCCTCTAATAGTTCGTTTGGATTATCTATAGTTTCATCTTGAGGCATCATAACTCCTTACTTTAAATTTTTTAATCTACTAAATCACTTTTATAAGCTACCCTAGCAAGTTTCGTTGGTTTTGGTCTATTTTCATTATTTATAGCATAGTTTAACTCATCTATTTTAAGTTTTGCATTAGCTATAAATGTTCTTTTTTTCTTACCCTTTAAGCCTTTTACATTAGGTTTTTTAATAACCTTCATAGGGTTTGTTGCCCTTCCATTTTTATAAAGTCCAAAGTGTAAATGTGGTCCTGTACTAAGTCCTGTACTACCCACATACCCTATATGTTGACCTTTTCTTACTCTTTGTCCTCTTTTGATGCTTCTATTGAATTTATATTGGTGTGCATATAGAGTTTTATAACCATTTGCATGTCTTATAATAATGGTTTTTCCATATCCGCCTCTTCTTCCTACAAAGCTTACTCTTCCATTTGCTGCTGCATAAATCTTTCTACCCCTTGGTGCTGCGAAATCTGTACCTAAGTGTGCTCTATATCTTTTTAGAACAGGATGATATCTTTTTCTAGTAAATGAGCTTGAAATCCTGCTATATGTTAAAGGTACTCTAAAAAAGTAGGTTTTTGTAAAGCCTACACCTTTTTCATTGTAGTAGTTGTCATCATCGTTATTTTTAAATCTATAATATCTTTTTTTATTTACTTCTATCATAGCTGTTTGGATTTCAGGTAGTCCATGGGGTTTTCCCATAAGTACTTTTTGTGTATATTTTATTGCTACATTATCACCTTTTTGCATACCTCTGAAGTTTACATCACTAAATAGAGCTTTTATCATAGCTGAAATTGCTGGATTGCTTGTAGCTTGTTGTAAATCATACGCTACTGAGCTAGTTATTGGAACTACAATAGTTTCTGTGTACTCTTGATAGTTTATAGGAAGAGTTTGAAATTTATACTCCCCTTTTGTATTTTCATAAACATGAAGCTGTATCTCTTGTGATACAGGTATTAAAACTTGGTTTAGTGTTCCATCATCATTTTCATACAAATAATACCTATTATCAGCTCTTATTTCAGAACAAAGCTCTTTTTCCTCTTTTTCTAAATCAAAATATAACTTTTGAGAAATAGAGTATTTATCTAAAAAGGTTAGAAATGACTCACCTGTTGGCCAAGATAGCTCTTTTACTTCAGCTGCAAATATAAAATTTACTAATAATATTATTGATATAAATATTTTTTTCATTTAATTACTTCACTTTATTTAAAAATTAGGGCTAAGATTATACAATTTGCGAACTTAAAAAATTATATAGGATAGTTTATTGAAAAAAATATTTCTCTTACTAACGCTGTTTTTATTATCTTCAGCTTTTGCACAAGATATAGTCTCTTTATATGAGAAAAAAGGTTTAAAAGAGGTTGAAAAATATCTAGATAGGCAACTTTTTAAAAAAGAGTTTTGGAAGAAAAAGCTAGAAGAACAATCTTTAAAATTTGGTTATATGCAGAATAAACAATCAATTATACATGTAAATAAAAATAAAAAAATATTAAAGCTTTATAAATATGAAGATAATAATTATAAAGTTGTGTTAAAAAAAGATGTTATAGTTGGCGAAGTAGATGGGGATAAACTAATAGAGGGTGATAAAAAAACACCTATTGGAGTATATAATCTACTATATAAAAAACAGAATCTAGATCAGTTTTATGGGCCAATGGCTCTTACAACTTCATATCCAAATAGTTTTGATAAAAGTCTCAATAAAACAGGACATGGTATTTGGATACATGGAATGCCTTTGAAAGATGAAAGAGAGAAGTTTACACAAGGATGTATTGCTTTAGATAATGAACCATTAAAGCAGTTAGACTCTAAAATTGATTTGAAAACAAGCTTGCTTATCACTTCACAAAGTGAGATAATAAAGCCAACAATAAATGAAATATCATCTCTTTTATCTTTGGTTTATAAGTGGAGATATAATTGGAAGTACTCTAAACTTGATGAGTATTTAAATTTTTATTCTAATGATTTTAAGTGGTATAATGGTATGAATAAAGATGAGTTTTCACTCTATAAAAAAAGAGTTTTTTCAAAAAATGAGGAGAAATTGATAAAGTTTTCAAATATACAAGCAACTGTATATCCAAACTCATTAAACAAAAGATTATTTAGAGTGTTTATGGATGAATATTATAAAAGTGATAATGTAAAATTTGTGGGAACAAAAGAGTTAATAGTAGAGTATAATAATGGTACTTTTAAGATTTTATTTGAAGACTAAATCATAATTTAACTCTTATTTGGATATAATCACTACTACTTAAACAACCATAATTAAGGCGAGAAATGCAGAATAATGAGATGAATTTAGAAGAGATGGCACTTGCTCACTCTTTAACACTTGAAGAATTGGATAATATCAAAGAGATTTTAGGAAGAGAACCAAATCACGTAGAGATTGGAATTTTTTCAGCTATGTGGTCTGAGCACTGTTCTTATAAATCTAGTATGAAGTATTTAAAAGGTTTCCCAACAAAAGCTCCTTGGGTTATTCAAGGTCCAGGTGAAAACGCAGGGGTTATTGATATTGGTGATGGATATGCAGCTGTATTTAAAATGGAGTCACATAATCACCCTTCATTTATTGAACCATATCAAGGTGCTGCTACTGGTGTTGGTGGAATTATGAGAGATGTATTTACAATGGGAGCACGTCCTGTTGCTTCTATGAACCTAATTCAATTTGCTGGAATTGAAGGTGACAGTAAAACTGCTAAAAAACATAGGTATCTTTTAAGAGGTGTAGTTGCAGGTATTGGTGGATATGGTAACTGTATGGGTGTTCCAACTATTGGAGGTCAGACAAACTTTGAAGAGTGCTATGCAGGAAATAATCTTGTAAATGCATTTAACTTAGGTATTGCAAAAGCTGATGAAATCTTCTATGGAAAGGCTGAAGGTGTTGGAAACCCAGTTATGTATGTGGGTTCTAAAACAGGTAGAGATGGACTTGGAGGTGCAGTAATGAGTTCTGCATCATTTGATGAAGATAGTGAATCAAAAAGACCAACAGTGCAAGTTGGTGATCCATTTACAGAAAAGTTATTGTTAGAAGCTTGTTTAGAACTATTTAAAGAAGACTTAATTATTGGTATTCAAGATATGGGTGCTGCTGGACTTACTTCATCTTCATTTGAAATGGCTGGAAGATCTGGAAGCGGTATGCTTATGAATCTTGATAAAGTTCCGTGCCGAGAAGAGGGAATGACTCCTTATGATTTTATGCTTTCAGAATCTCAAGAGAGAATGCTTATTTGTGCCAAAAAAGGTAGTGAGCAAAAGATTATTGATATTTTTGAGAAGTGGGAATTAGATGTAGCTGTAATTGGTGAGGTTACGGATACTGGAAATATGGAGTTATTCTGGCATGGTGAAAAGTGTGCCCAAGTACCTGTTCAACCAGTTTCTGAGCAATCACCTATTTTAGATAGACCAGTTGAAAAACCTAAATACTTAGATGAAATCAAAGATATAAAACTTGAAAAAGAGTTCTCAAATCAAGCAGTATTTGAAGAGTTATTTAGTGATATGGAGGTTGTAGACAAAGCTTGGATTTATGACCAGTATGACTCAATGGTACAAACAAATACTGTAAAAGGACCTGGAAAACTTGATGGTTCTACTATTAGAGTAAAGCAAACAGGTAAGGCTCTTTCTATGTCTGCTGATTGTAATACAAGATTATGTTATATTGACCCAAAACTAGGAGCTGCTGCTGCTGTTATGGAAACGGGAAGAAATGTTGCAATGAGTGGTGCAACTCCTAAGGCAATTACAGATTGTCTTAACTTTGGTAACCCAGAAAATCCAGAGGTAATGTGGCAATTTAAAGAGGCTTGTGAAGGTATAAAAGAGGCTTGTTCAAAACTTGATACTCCTGTAATTGGTGGAAATGTTTCATTATACAATGAGACTAATGGTGTTGGAGTTTTCCCAACTCCTGCAGTTGCTATGGTTGGTGTAAATGATGATGCAAATAAAGTATTACCATCTTGTCTACAAGAAGAGGGAAATATTTTATATCTATTAGGTGAAACAAAATCAGAGTTTGGTGGTTCACTATATATGAAAAAAATGTATAACAAAGTTGCAGGAGTTCACCCTGAAGTTGATTTTGATAAAGAGTTAGCACTTTGGAATACTGTTATTGAAGCAAATAAAAATGACTTATTAGAGTCTGCAAAAGATGTAAATGTTGGTGGTTTAGCAATATCATTAGCAAAAATGGCAGTAGTTGGTAAAAAAGGTGTTGAAGCAAATATCTCGTTAGATGATTCAAAAGATATTTTTGCTGAGTCTTTAAGTAGAGCAATTGTTGAAGTAAAACCTCAAAATGCACAAGAGTTTGAAAAAATAGCTTCTAAAAGTAACATAGAGTGCTTAAGTATTGGTGCAGTAAAAGGTTATAAAATCTCTATAAATGATATTTATAAAGATTTAGATGCAATGTCTGATATTTATTTCAATAAATTTAAACAAGTTATTGAACAAGATTTATAAATATAAACATACAAACATATAAGCATAGAAACAAGGAAGTATAATAAATGAGAGCGTTAATTTCTGTAAGTGATAAAAGTGGTGTTGAAAATTTTGCTAAAGAGTTAGTATCTTTAGGATATGAAATTATCTCAACAGGTGGTACCTATAAAAAGCTACAAGAAGCTGGAATTGAAGTAATAGAAGCAAATGAAGTTACTAAGTTCCCTGAGTGCTTTGAAGGAAGAGTAAAAACTTTAAATCCATATATTCACGGTGGTATTTTACATAGAAGAGATAAACAATCACATCTTGACCAAGCAAAAGAGTTAGGTGTTGAAGGAATTGATTTAGTATGTGTAAATCTATATCCATTTAAAGCTACAATTGAAAAAACTGATGAATTTGAAGAGATTATTGAAAATATTGATATTGGTGGTCCTGCTATGGTTAGAAGTGCTGCTAAAAATCATGACTCTGTAATAATCGTAACTGATGTTGCAGATTATGATGAGGTATTAAATAATCTTAAAAACGATACAAATACAGTTGAGTTTAGAAGAGATATGATGATAAAAGCATATGAGCATACAGCTGCGTATGATTCAATGATTGCAAACTATATGAATAAAAGATTCAATGGTGGAATGGGTGAAAAACAGTTTATTGTTGGACAAAAAGTATTTGATACTAGATATGGAGAAAACCCTCACCAAAAGGGTGCACTGTATGAGTTTGATAATCACTTGTCAAATAAGTTTATTCCATTAAAAGGTGAAGCCTCTTTTAATAATATGGGTGATATAAGTGGTGCAGCAAAAATAGCAAGTGCCTTTGGTGATGATAATGCTGTTTGTATTGTAAAGCATGGAAACCCATGTGGTTTTGCTATTAAAGATACACTATTAGAGTCTTATACGCAAGCACTAAAGTGTGACCCAATATCAGCATTTGGTGGAGTTGTTGCAGTTAATGGTGTGGTTGATTTAGATTTAGCTGTAAAGATGAATGAGATTTTCTTAGAAGTTGTTTTTGCAGCTGACTTTACAGTAGAGGCTGAACAAGAGTTAAATAAGAAAAAAAGAATTAAACTATTTAAGCAAGGTACAAAAAAGCTAGAACTTGCAAATGATGATATCAACTTCAAAATTGTTGATGGTGGATTTGTATATCAAGATGCTGATAAAGTAGAAGATGATGAGGTTAAAAACAGTGAATTAAAATCAAAAAGAGAAGCTACGAATCAAGAGAAAAAAGATATGGAGATAGCTTACAAAGTTGCATCTTTTACTAAATCAAACTGTGTGGTTTATGTGAAAAACTCTGCAATGGTAGCTGTTGGTATGGGTATGACAAGTAGAGTTGATGCAGCAAAAGCAGCATTAAGAAAAGCCCAGGATTTAGGACTTGATGTAAGTGGTTCAGTTCTTGCTAGTGAAGCATTCTTCCCATTTAGAGATAGTATTGACGCTGCACAAGAAGCAGGTGTTAAATGTGTAATTGAACCAGGTGGAAGCATCAGAGATGATGAGATTATAGAAGCTGCAAATGAGTATGATATGGCTTTATACTTCTCAGGGAAAAGACACTTCTTACACTAAAACCAAAGCCCGAAACTGTTTTAAGTATAAGCTTAATATTTCGGGTTTTTTTTGGATTTTTTAAAAACAAAAAACCAACCTATTGCAGCTGATAGAAGTAAAATACCAAAGATTATAAAAAGTGTTTTTGCATCTTCAATATAACTTCCAAAATATGCTAATAGAAATGACCTTCCAAAAGATACAAAAAAAGTTATTGTGATATATTTTTTAATATCAATTTTTATAATTCCCGCTGCATAAGAGATTATGTCAGATGGATTATATGGCAAGATACGAATAAGTAGTATAAATGTCTCTACTTCACGAAGTCTTTTAATAACTTTTGCGACTTTCTCTTTTTCAAAGGTAGTATGAAACTTTTTTTCTATTGCTCTACCAAAAAAGTATACAAGTACACCCCCTGCAAAAAGTCCACTTCCTGCTACTAGTGTTGTAGTCCAAATACCATATAGTTTTCCACTTCCTATTACTATAACCTCTGCTGGAATGGGAGGAATAACAACTTGTACAATCATTAAAAGAAAAAGTAGTATTAGTTCGATAAAATATCCTTAATTTTTGAGATATTCTACCAAATAATAGATAATAAGTTAGAATCAAGTAGTTTTGCTAAAATACTTGACTTAAAATATATAGTGGGTATGATAATAGAACAAAGGGGTTTATCATGCGATTGCTTTTTTTATTTTTTATTTTAAATCTTACTATTTTTGCTTCAAATATTACTTATTTTTCTTATGATGGGGCTATTAATCCTGCAAGTAATGCTTTTGTCAAGAAGTCTATTTCCCAAGCTAATAAACAAAATTCAAAACTTATAATTTTTGAATTAAACACTCCAGGAGGTTTACTCTCTTCTACACGAGATACTGTTTCACAAATTTTAAACTCTAAAATACCTATTGTTGTATATGTATCCCCAAAAGGCTCAAGGGCTGCTAGTGCGGGTACGTATATTTTATACGCTTCACATATTGCAGCGATGAGTCAAGGTACTAATGTGGGTGCTGCTACTCCTGTAAAAATAGCTCCTATGAAGAGTGAAAACAGTACTTCATCACCTATGCAAACAAAGGCTATAAATGATGCAAGTGCATACATAGAGAGTTTGGCAAAACTTCGCAAAAGAGATGTGAAATGGGCAAAAAAAAGTGTTAGTAAAGGTGCAAGTATTGATTCACAAAAAGCACTTAATCTTGG
The DNA here is from genome assembly GCA_051746405.1 of Campylobacterota bacterium. GTDB lineage: Bacteria > Campylobacterota > Campylobacteria > Campylobacterales > Arcobacteraceae > Arcobacter_B. The sequence continues at coordinate 47,547 of JBNJFB010000008.1, read as the reverse complement.
TGTTATTGATTTTGTAGCAGATGATTTAGACTCACTTTTGAAAAAATTAGATGGATTTGAAGTAAAAGTTGATGGACAAATAGTTAAGCTTAATACAAAAGATATGGATATACAAACTGTTGAAGAGGGCTTTAAAATAGAGCTACTATCTTATCTTTCCAATCCAAATATTGCTTATGCTTTAATGCTTTTAGCTATATATGGTATCTTCTTTGAGTTGATGAATCCAGGTTCTATTTTCCCAGGTGTTACAGGTCTAATAAGTGGTGCATTAGCACTATACGCACTTAATATCTTGCCTTTTGAAACTGCTGGATTACTTTTGATTTTAATTGGTGTGATTTTAATGATTTCAGAAGTATTTATAGTCGGTTTTGGAATACTTGGTATTGGTGGAGTTGTTGCATTTGTATTTGGCTCATTGATACTTTTTGATGAAAAAACGTTGGGTGTTGATATATCTTTGGCACTAATTGCAGCGTTTGCGTTGGTAAGTGCAGCTATTTTTATTTATTTGCTAAAAGTAATTATTACAAATAGAAAACAAAAAGCTAAAACAGGAGTTGATGAGATGATAGGAGCTGTTGCAAGGGTTGTAAAAAAACAAGATGACACTTATAAAGTTGCCTTGCATTCAGAGGTTTGGAATGCCAAAAGTAAAGAAGATATTCAAGAAGGAAAAGAAGTCATTGTAGATTCAATTGATGGCTTAACACTTCATATTAAACCAAAAAAGGAGTAAAAAATGTTTATGACAGGAATATATATTGTTTTTATAATTATTGCAATACTTGCAGCATCTATAAGAATTCTAAAAGAGTATGAAAGGGGTGTTATTTTCACCTTAGGAAGATTTACAGGTATTAAAGGACCTGGACTGATTATAGTTATTCCTTTTATTCAAAAGATGGAAAAAGCTGATTTAAGAACTGTTGTACTTGATGTACCATCACAAGATGTGATTTCCCATGATAATGTATCTGTAAATGTAAATGCAGTAGTTTATTACAGAATAATTGACCCTGAAAAAGCGATTATTCAAGTTGAGAGTTTTAATGATGCAACTTCACAGCTTGCACAAACTACTCTAAGATCAGTTTTAGGTGGACATGAGCTTGATGAAATGCTAGCAGAGCGTGAGAAGTTAAATGAGGATATTCAAGAGATACTTGATAAACAAACTGATGCATGGGGGATAAAAATCTCAAATGTGGAGATAAAACATATTGATTTAGACGAAAGTATGATAAGAGCTATCGCAAAACAAGCAGAAGCTGAGCGTCAAAGAAGAGCTAAGGTTATTAACTCAAAAGGTGAACTTGAAGCTAGTCAAAATTTACTAGAAGCTGCAAATGTTTTAGCAAAAAATCCTCAAGGTTTACAACTAAGATATCTGCAAACACTAACTGATATTTCAAGTGATAAAACTAATACAATAGTTTTTCCTTTTGGAAGTGAATTAGGTAAGCTTTTTACACCAAAAAGTTAATAAAAGTTGTCGATATTTAAGTATCCCTTAGATAAAATATATCAATAAATGTTTTTTATTTTAAGGAAAAGAAATGTCAAAAAAAGTTTACTGTATCGCGTCTTTTAAGCCAAAGCAAGATAAATTAAAAGAGTTATTTGAAGTTTTGAAAGCTTTGGAGCCTCAAACAAACACAGAAGATGGTTGTATTCAGTATATTGTTACAAAACATTTTGAACATAAAAATGCAATGGGAAGCAGCTTTCCCCTTGTATTTAATGAAATATGGGAATCAAAAGAGGCTTTTGAGTTACATTGTGAAAAGCCGTATATTAAAGATTTTTTTCAAAAACATTGTATAGATGAAAATGGTTTGGTAGAAGATTTTAATGTATGTGTATATAGTGATGAGTAGATGAGTTCAATTAACTCTTTTGGAGAGATAGATGTCTAATCTTAGAATATTATTAATCATTCCTTTTATATTTTTTAATGTGCTATGGGCAAATGAGTTAAAAAAAGTAACACTTCAACTATCTTGGTTTGACCAGTTTCAGTTTGCTGGTTATTATATGGCTAAGAAAAAGGGTTTTTATAAAAAAAAGGGTTTAGATGTTAAGATAAACCCTTTCAAGTTTGGCTTAAATATACCAAATGATGTAAGCAATGGAAAATATAACTTTGCTGTTGGTAGGGAAACACTTATACTTGATAAATCAAATGGTGAAGATATCGTTGCACTTTATGCTATTTTTCAATCCTCGCCTTTAATATTACTAAGCACTAAAGATTCAGGTATTACAAAAGTTGAAGATTTTAAAAATAGAAAAATAATGACCACAGCTGATGATGCAAGTGAAGTATCAATAAAGGCTATGATAAAATCAAGAAATATAAACTATGAGCAGATGGATTTCTTAAAACACACTCATAACATCAAAGATTTAGTAGATAATAAAACAGATGTTATATCAGCATATATATCAAAATCTCCTTTTGAATTACAGCAAATGGGAATAGAGTATAATATATTTGATCCAAAAACCTATGGTTTTGATATGTATAGTGATATGCTTTATACTAATAAAACGATGATAAATAATAATATAGATACTGTACTTGCTTTTAAAGAAGCATCTTTGAAAGGTTGGAGATATGCATATAATAATATACATGAAACAGTTGATTATATCTATAATAATTATAATACTCAAAATCTATCAAAAGAAGAGCTTTTATATGAAGCAAAAGAGTTAAAAAAACTATCTTTTTATGATACTAATGAGCTTGGTAAAATAAGAAAAGAGAAAATTCAAAGAATATATGATCTTTATAATGTAATGGGAGTAACTAAAAACAAAGTAGAATATGATGACTTTGTGTATTCTCAAAAAAAACAAAATGAGTTTAAATTAACACAAGTACAAAAAGAGTATTTAAGCAAAAAAGAGTTTGTAAAAACTTGTATATTTCCTAACTCAATGCCATATAGCTCTATAAAAAATGGCCAAATGAAAGGTTTAGTTACTGATTTTTTAAAACTCATTGAGGATAAAATAGATTTAAAGTTTGTTCTTGAACCTACAAATACATGGGATGAGTCTTTGCAAAAAATCAAGAAGTTGCAGTGTGATATCTTGCCAATGGTACAAATGACAAAAGATAGAAAGAAGTTTTTAAACTTTACTAGTAAATATATCTCTTTATCATCAGTTTTAGTTACTAGATATGATAAGCCATTTGTTGAGGATTTTAAAAACCTAAAGAAAGTTAAAATTGGTATTACAAAAGGTGTTTCACTAAAGAAAACCCTATCTAAAAAGTATCCAAATATAGAGATTATTGAGTTTGATGATTTAAATAAAGGCTTACAAAAAGTAGAAAATAAAGAGTTGTATGGTTATATAACTACAATGGGTACAGCATGGTATGCACTTCAAAACAACTATTTATCAATACTAAAAATATCAGGAAAATTTGATGAGAAAATTGATGTGAGTATGGCTGTACGAAGCAGTGATGAAATACTTCATAATATATTAGAAAAAGTAGTTAAATCAATAAATTCAGACGAGATAGAGAATCTATCAAATAGATGGGTTCATGTGGAGCATAAAAAAGAGTTTGATTATAGCTTACTAATTAATATTATAGTTGTTATCTCTATTGTGATTGCAATTTTGCTTTATAGACAAAGATTTTTAAATAGATTAAATAATAGTTTAAATGAAAAAGTTAAGCAAAAAACTCAAGAGTTACAAAAAATAAATGATAGTTTAGAAAAAAGAGTAAAAGAAGAGGTAGAAAAAAATCTAAAAAAAGATAGGCTCATAGCAAGACAGTCTAAAATGATTTCATTAAGTGAGATGATAGAGAATATTGCACATCAATGGAGACAGCCTCTTTCTCTTATAAGCACTGTTGCAAGTGGTATGAAAATCAAAAAAGAGTTTGGTACTTTAGAAGATAAATTCTTCTATGAGTCTGTTGATTCTATAGTAAACTCTGCAAACTATTTATCATCAACTATTGATGATTTTAGATACTTTTTTAAACCAAAGCAAGAAAAAGAGGTATTTGAAATATCTAATACATTAGAGAAAACTCTAAACCTTTTAAATGTAAAATTTTCGCAAGAAAATATTAAAATTATAAAAGATTTAGAATATATTGAAATATATGGTCATGAAACTGAGCTTATACAAGCACTTATAAATATCTTAAATAATGCAAGGGATATTTTAATACAAAATAACAAAGATAAAAGATATATTTTTATTACAGTTAAGAAAGTTGAAGATGCAATTAAAATAGAGATTTTAGATAATGGTGGAGGAATAAAAAAGAAAAATCTAGATAAGATTTTTGAACCATACTTTACTACAAAACATAGTAGTAGAGGTACAGGAATAGGTCTTTATATGTGTCATCAAATCATAACAAAATATATGAATGGGTTAATTGAAGTACATAATGAAAAATATGAATATGAAAATGAAAAACATAAAGGTGCTAAGCTAACTATCACATTATATGAAGATAATTAATATTTAGATACAATCAGTTAACAAAAATTTATAAAGCAGGATATATTTTGAATTGGTTAGAAATAGATAAAAAACATGTTTGGCACCCATATAACTCATTGCCATCAAGTACTAAGATTTTGCCAGTTAGTAGTACAAATAAAACTTCAATATACTTAGAAGACTCAACTAGGTTAATAGATGGAATGAGTTCATGGTGGAGTGCAATACATGGATATAATAATACAAGATTAAACTCTGCTATTAAAAGACAAGTGGATATTATGCCTCACATTATGTTTGGTGGATTAGCCCATGAACAAGCTTCAGAATTAACAAAACTACTTATTGATTTGACAGGTTTACACAGTGTTTTTTTATGTGATAGTGGTTCTGTTTCAGTAGAAGTTGCACTAAAAACAGCTATTCAATATCAAGAAGCAAAGGGGCTAAAAAAGTATAAGTTTTTAGCACTTCAAAATGCTTACCATGGGGATACATTAGCTGCAATGAGTGTATGTGACCCAAATAACTCTATGCATAGTATTTATGGCTCTTACTTACCAAAACATATATTTACGCCAACACCACAAATTGGTTTAGATGCTGCTTGTGATGAAGAGATAGAAAAACTTGAAGAGAATTTTGAAAAATATCATGAACAGTTAGCAGGATTTATATTAGAACCAATTGTACAAGGTGCAGGTGGAATGAGAATATATAATCCAAAGTTTTTACAAAAAGCAAGAGAGTTATGTGATAAATATGATGTACTACTAATAGCAGATGAAATAGCAACAGGTTTTGGTCATACAGGTAAGATGTTTGCTTGTGAATGGGCAGATATAAAACCTGATATTATGACAGTTGGAAAAGCATTAACAGGTGGATATATGACCATGGCTGCAATGATTACCAAAGAGAAAGTTTCAAAAACAATAAGCCAATCAAAAATAGGCTTATTAATGCATGGACCTACTTTTATGGCTAACCCTTTAGCTTGTAGTGTTGCAATTGAGAGTATTAAGTTATTACTTGAAACTCCATGGGAAAAAAGAGTTTCAGATATAGAAAAGATGTTTACAAAGAAATTAAAAAGAGCAAATGACTTGCCGATGGTAAATAGTGTAAGAAATATAGGTGCAATAGGAGTTATAGAGCTAAATGATGCAAGTTATGCACAGCAAATTCAAGACTATTGTGTGAAAAATGGAGTTTGGATAAGACCTTTTGGTAAGTTAATATACTCTATTGTTGCATATAATATTGATGAAGATGACTTAAAAAAGATTATAAATACAATGATTGAAGCTATAGAAAATATACAAGAGCAATAAAATGAAAAAGAAAAAGCTAAAACTTCTAAAAAAAAATCTATCAAAAAAAGCAGATATATTAGGTAGAAGAAATCTACTTAACTCAGCTGTTTTAATACCACTTGTAAAAATAAAAAAAGAGTACTATTTGCTTTTTCAAAAAAGAGCTGCTCATATAAGACAAGGTGGTGATATATGCTTTCCAGGCGGAAGGTTTGAAAAAGGCGTTGATAGAAGTTTTAAGCATACAGCACTTAGAGAGACCCAAGAAGAGTTAGGAATTGAAAAAAAAGATATAAAAATAATAGGGAAACTTGGAAGTTATGTGGCTCCTATTGGTGCTATTGTTGAGCCATATGTGGGGCTTGTAAAGAAAAAAGCTTATAAAAATATGGTTCTTGATAAAAATGAGGTTGAGGATGCTTTTCTTGTGCCATTGAGTTTTTTTAAAGAGCATGAACCCTTAGAGTATACACTAGCCCATGAAGTTCACCCTTATAAAATTGATGAAAATGGAAACAAAGAGATTTTTTTTCCTGTGGAGGATTTAGGACTACCAAAAACCTATCATAAACCATGGGGAAACAAGAAACATAAGGTTTGGGTTTATCAGTATAATAGTGATGTGATTTGGGGAATAACTTCAGTTATAATAAATGAACTAATAGAGAAGTATTAATGAAGTATTTAATAGTTTTTTTCATATCTTTTTTCTTGATTTCATGTGGTAGTAAAAATAGTATTGAAAAACAGAGTGATAAGTCAGAGAATATATCTCAAAAGCAAGAAAAACAAGAAAAACAAGAAAAGCAAGATATAAAGAAAGAAGAAATAAAAAAGCAAGATATCAAAAAAGAGATAGCTTGTAAAGACTACTTTGATGCAGCGAAAAAAGAGGCTTGCTACTTAAAAAAGCTTCAAAAAACCAAAAGTAAAGATGCCGTGATTTATATAAGTGATAAATATATAAAGCAAAAAAAGTATGAAGAGCTTTTTAAACTACTTGAAAATAAGCTAAAGCATATAGAACCTAAACTTTTAAGAGAGATAGCATATAAGTTTAAAAAAGGTCACGAAAATAAAAGATACTACAAAAAAGCTTATGAAATATATAAAGTTGCTGCACTAAAAGATGATATATTTAGTATGTCTGAGTTGGGTTATTTATATGCAAATGGCTATGGAATAAAAAAAGATTATAAGCAAGCATACTTTTGGTTTAAAAAAGCAAGTTTAAACAGTAGTAGATACTCAATGTCATGGATTGGATACTTTTTTGAAAAAGGTTATTATGTAAACCAAGACTATAAAGAAGCAATAAAATGGTATAAAAAGGCAAATACAAAATATTCTCAAATGAGAATAAAAGCCATAAATAGGAAAAATGATTTAAAATAGGAAATACTATGTACAATAAATTAACTGATGAAGAGAAAAGAGTAATTGAAAATAAAGGTACACAAGCACCTTTTATTGGTAAATATAATGACTTCTATGAAGAGGGTATTTATAGATGTAAAAAGTGTAATACTGCTTTATATAAATCTGATGATAAGTTTAGCTCAGGTTGTGGCTGGCCAAGTTTTGATGATGAAATACAAGGTGCTATAAAAAAAGAACCTGATGCAGATGGAAGAAGAGTAGAGATTGTGTGTGCAAATTGTGGTGGTCACTTAGGACATGTATTTGAAGGTGAGGGTTTCACTCCTAAGAATACAAGACATTGTGTAAACTCTATCTCACTTAGTTTTGAAAAAAAAGATAAGAGTATAAAGAGTGCATATTTTGCAGGTGGTTGTTTTTGGGGTGTTGAGTACTTTTTTCAAAAACAAAAAGGTGTTATAAAGGCTGTTTCTGGATATATGGGTGGTGATGAAAAAAGTGCTTATTATGAAGCTGTTTGTACGGGCTCAACAGGTCATCTAGAAGCTGTAAAAGTTGAATATGATGAAGATATTATATCTTATGAAGCATTAGTTAAGTTATTTTTTGAAATACATGATTTTACTCAAACGAATGGTCAAGGTCCTGATATAGGAAGTCAATATCTATCTGCAATATATTATAGTAATACAAAAGAGAAAAATATATGTGAACAGCTTATAAATAAGCTAAACTCATTGGGATATAAAGTTGCAACTAGACTCTATGAAAAAGTACCTTTTTATGAAGCTGAGCAGTATCATCAAGACTATTATGAAAAACACAATAAGTTACCTTACTGTCATAATTATAAAAAGATTTTTGATTAGTATTTATTAGATAGTTAAGATATATGCTTTGCCATTTTGGATGATAAACTCATCCAAAATGTAGCTATTTTAAATCTGATTATTTTATATTTAAAATAACAGCACCCTCAGGTCCTACAACTCTAAATGCACAAGTTTGCATTAAAAATAGCTCAATATTGTCTTTGTTCTCTTTTTCAAATCCTAATGATACATCAAGACCACTAAATAGTTCAAAATCGCCACCTCTTTGTGAAACTAATAGTGCTTTTTTATCGCCTATATCTTTATTTACTACAATGTTTCCAGCACCTAAGATATCATCAATTTTAGTTTTTACACTTATTCCATCAAAAAATTGAGTATATAAAGAAGCTAGTGTGTTATTTGATATAATTAATTTAAATTTACCATCAACAAAGTTTTTATTAAATACTCCAAGTGATTTAGCAACACCACTTAAAATCTCTTTTGATGAAGAAATATTAATATTTGGTACTTCTTTATTTGAAATAATACCTTTGATGTTTGCTTCTGAAAGTCCATTTAATACCATATCATTTTCAACTGTAGCAAACTCATTTGCAGCATCTGCAAGTGTTGAGTCATCATAATCTTCAATACCTCTTTTTATATCTTCAATAACAGTTTTAGGTACTGTAAAGCTTTTTTTAATCTCTAACATTTTTATAGGCTCTCTTGTTGAGATGCTAAGTCCTTTTTTATTTGATACTTCTGTTATAGCTTTTGTTGAGATTGCATCATCATTATAATCATAGTTTTCATTAAAATCTATTACACTTCTAATATTTAATCTTTTTGTTAAAAATTCATTTAGTGTTGAATCTATTTCATTCCATACTGCACTACCAAATGGTGCATTTACTCTATTTAAAAATTCCATTAATAAACTCCTTATTTTTTATTATTTCCAATATTTAGTGTTGAGTCTGTAGCATCTACGCTTTGTTCTTTTGACTCATTTCCCGTCATCGCTTCTTCATTTCCTACTATGTCACCATCTTTAAATAGAAACTCTCTTAGCATTTCGTCCCATACAGGTGAGTTTTTTCTAAGCCACTCTATTCCCATACAAGCATGCTCAATCTCTTCATCTCTATTGTGTTCCATAATAGCTTTTGCTTCTGGGTCTGTTGCACACTCAGCTCTTTGGTTATACCAATCAACTGCTTCAAGCTCTTCCATTGTACTTTCTATCATTCTATGGTAATCTTTTGCAAAGCTTGAAAGCTCTTTTGGGTCTTCGTGAAATCCTTCATGTGCCATAATTATTTCCTTTTAATTTATATTAATTTTAAACTCTATTTTAAAGTAATTAAAAACTACTTTTGATAATAATAACATAGTTTTATAAAATATTTCTTATTTAAAAAAGAAATATTCTAAAAAGAGAAAGTTTATTTACTTTCTCTTATGATTTTTATAATTAAAAGGAAAGATAAAGTGGTGAGGTCTTTTTAAAATCTCTATAAGTAGAAGTTTTAAAAATGAAAAAAGATTTCCAAAGTTTGTCTCTTGAGATACCAAAGAGACTTTTAACGCAAGTATAAAACTAATAGTTAGATTAACTAAACCTATTAAAAGTACACACATTAAATAGAATAAAAAATCATTAAATAAAAACTCTGTATGCATTGAAGCATAACCAAGGTATGCTGTAGAAAATGCCACATGACGTATATCAAGTGGTAAATCAAGTAAATACCCTATAAATGGTGTTATACCTAGAAGTATCCCAAAGAAAAAGTTTCCAGCTATTGCACCATGATGTTCATGTAAGTAGTTTGCTAACTTTTCTCTTTTTGTATTACCTAATGCTTTTTTTAATAGTGGATGATGGTAATATCTTCTATTTAGTTCTAATAAATCAGCACGATTATCATAATATCCTGCAATAAGTCCCGAACAAAATAACCAAATACCTGCAATAGATGCAAAAAATAGGGCACTATAAGGCTCAAGTCCTTTTAAATAATAAGCAGTTTCTTGGGAGTTTAAAACTGCACTGCCGTTGTTTATTATAAAATATGCAATAACAAATGCTACAAGCAGTGCAAGGGTTACATTTCCAAGAACAGCAGCAAACTGTGAACGACTTACTTGAAAAATTAAGCCAATAAGCTTTTTTTGATTGACTTTTCTTCTATTTTTATCCTCTTTTTCAATGGCTTGTGCAAAGGTAGAAGCTGTCATAGCAGGCTGCTTTGTAGCAACTGTAAGTCCTAAAAGATGAATTATCACAAAACCAAATCCATAATTTAAGCTGCTTAATAGAGTTTCAATTCCCTGTGAAAATTCAGCTTGTATAATATTTATTTTTATAAGTGCCATTATTGCTATTAAAACTCCAGCACCAGCTGCACTTAAAAACATTAAGATGTACTCTTTTGTATTGTTTGTAATATATTTTTCACCATGTTCACCTGTATTATTAGTGATACTTTTAGCGACTATACGACTACTTTGTTGATAGACTTCATATAATGAGTTTTTTGTGGCTATTTTCTTTACTGACTCTTTAAATAGTTCAACAAATGCTAAATAAGACTTATTAGTATCAAAGTTTTTAATAAGTTCTAATACATCTTCAAGTCTTTCTATTATTTGAGTTAAACGTTCAAGTTCATAGGTTAGATTTATTGATATACCATATTTGACAGATTTATCTTTGAGTTTACTAACTTGTTTATTACATTGATGAATCAAAACTTCAATATGCTCAAAGTCAAGTTTTGTTGAGTATAAGTCAATATTGTCTTCTTGAATTTTATGAATTAAATCACTAATATCTCTTTGTAAGCTGATAAATGCAGAGTCACTACTTAAAAGAGTTTTATCCAAACGAATAAAATTATTATTAAACTCAAAAGATGCAATCCATATTGATAAAATCTCAGCTGCATATAGTAGCTCACTAAAAAGATGGTTTTTTGTTTTTTGGGTATGTTTTGTATCTGAAAATAGTGATGAAAAAAACTCTATCCATTTTTCATCATCAATATTACTAACCCAAACATAATCATTTTTTTTATAAAAAATAGTAGAGAATATATACTCTAAGTCACCTTTTTGAGGTGGTTTTGGCAGAAACTTATCATAAAATCTTTCATGTATTTCATGCTTGAATCCATAACTAGATAAGATACTTAAATTAGAAATATTATTTGATATTTTTGATTCAATAAATAGTTGATTTATCTCATCTGAAACCCATGATGCTATTTTTTTATTTTTTTTGAAAAATTTTATGATTGTATCCATATCATTTAATACACACTCTTTATCATCACTATTTTCAGGTCTTATAAAACTTATTATAGAAGTGATTTTGTCAATTACGTGCATCTGCTGATTATTTATAGTTTTTAAAAGAGTTTTAAAACTGTTTTTCAAAAGTCAGCCTTTTTTATTAGTGCTATACAAAGCACAAAAAAGTGCTTTTATATTTAGATGTAGATTTTAGTTTGTTCCTAGTATATAATAAATAGGTTTATTATCTAATTTTTTAAGCTCCACATGATATTTGTCAGCCCAGTGCTTAACCTCTTCGTGAAACTCTTCTAAAATCTCTTTCGCATCATTTTCATCACATTTTATCTTTAAATAGTCCGTTTTATTTGATAATCCAACATATGCATTCATTTTCTTTAAGTGGTCATTTAAAGAAAAAAGATGTTTGGCAAACTTATCAAAGTTTTTTGTTACATCAATCATTTTCTCAGCTTGTTTTAGTGAGCTTTCACTCTTTGCATATCCTAATTGTGATAGTATTACTTCTGCAGATACATCTATTTGCATTTTATTCTCTCCTTTAATTATATATGATATCTTATCAAACTATCTTTTAAAACTTATTTATTAAGATAGATTTTAAAAATCTAAAATAGAGTTTTTTGGATATCCTGTTTATATTCACCCAAAGCCTTTAGCTTAAAACTGTATCTATGTTGATTACTTCTACCAAACTCTTTTATTTTTTCTATGTGAGCTTTAGTACCATATCCTTTATGTTTTTCAAAATCATAGTTTTTATACTCTTTTGAAATTTCACACATAAAGTTATCCCTACTTACTTTTGCTAGAATTGAAGCTGCACTTACTTCTTTTATAGTTGCATCTGCTTTAATCTTAGATTTAAGATTTTGTATTCCAAAAGAAGTATTACCATCCATCAAAAAATCTTCACAGTCATTTTTTAAAGTTGACATAATCTCTTCAATAGAATCTTTTAAGCACTTGCTTAATCCTAACTCATCTATCTGTTTTGCACTTTTAAATACAATATGATATTTTGTATTACTTTTAATCTCTTCAAATAGTTTTTCTCTTTTTTTAGCAGTTAGTTTTTTGGAGTCATTTAACTGCTCTATACTATTTATTATAATAGCTCCTGCTACTACTAATGGACCTGCAATAGGACCCCTTCCTGCCTCATCAATACCACACAGTTTTTTCATATTTCTTAAACTCCTAAAAACTTTTATCAATTTAATTTAAATTCGATGGATCAATCGTTGAAATAAAATATCTTCTAAATTTCTACTTGAATCTGCCATTAATAAAATATATACTTTTTCATTTTCAATTTTATATATTATTCTCCATCTTTGGAAAATAACTTCTCTATACTTTAAAATTCCAATTTGTTGAAGTTCTGGCACAACTCTTTTTCTCTGGGAAAAGTAATACAAATTATTACACTCTTTCTTTATAGCAAAAAATATTTTTTTTGCTGTTTCTATACTATCTGTTTTAATATATTCAATAATTGATTCCAAATCAAATTCAGCACTTTTTGTCCAGATAACTTCAAAGTTTTTCATTGAAAATTATCCAAAGAGTTTTTTTTCTAAATTATTAAACATATTTTCTTGACTAATAATATGATTGTTTTCAATATCATTCTCACTTTGAACAATTAACTTTAATAAATTTAATGAATTTTGCATATTTTCATAGCTCTTAATATCTTGAACAACTGCTTTAGCCTCACCATTTTGTGTGATAATAATTGATTGTTGATTTTCATTTACATTGTTTATTACATCAGCTGTCTTTGATTTTAAATAGCTAATTGGTTTTATGTTTTGACTTAAATGCATAGGTGCAACCTTTTTAAGATATTGTTTTAATATAGTACTATATTTGGATTTAATTTAGTATTAAATATTTTTTTATGATAAATATTTACTGAACATACATTTTATTAAATTTATTGTGATGTGTGTTATGGAAAAACTAGAAAAGAAGAGTTTCTTATTAAAATAACTTGACAATTGTCTACTCAAGTTGCTATAATTATTTTAGCAGTTAAACTAAAGGAGTGCTAAATGAATAATATATTAGAAAAATTAACAAATCAATTACATGAGACAATAGAATCAGCTGTATCACTAAGCTTACATAATAAAAACCAAGAAGTGGAGATTATACACTTAGTGTGGGCATTATTAACAAATACAAACTCTGTATTAAATCAGTTATTAAACAAAAAATCAATAGATAAAACAGCATGTGAACTTGAGTCTAAGTCATTAGCTTCAAAACTTCCAGCTGTATCAAATATTTCTAAAGAGAATATAAAATTATCAAAAGATTTCGCTCAAAGCTTAGAAAAAGCCCATGGGTTAATGATAAAAATGGGAGATAGTTTCATTGCTGTGGATACATGGCTATTAGCAAATCTAGACTCTAAGTATATAAAAGAAGCATTGGGTAAATATATTGATTTACAAGAGTTAAAAAAAGAGCTAGAGAGTATGAGAGGTGGTTCTAAAATCGACAGTGCCACAAGTGATGAAAATCTTGATTCACTTAAAAAATATGGAATTGACTTAAATCAAAAAGCGATTGATGGAGAGTTAGACCCAGTTATTGGCAGGGATGAGCAGATAAATAGAATGATGCAAATTCTTATTAGAAAAACAAAAAATAATCCTATTTTATTAGGAGAGCCAGGAACTGGTAAAACTGCAATTGCAGAAGGATTAGCTCAAAGAATTGTAGAAAAAGATGTACCAACAAGTTTGTCATCTAAAAAAGTAGTAACTTTAGATATGAGTTCATTAATTGCAGGTGCTAAGTATAGAGGTGAGTTTGAGGATAGATTAAAAAAAGTTATTGATGAGGTTAAAAAAGCTGGAAATATAATACTTTTTATTGATGAAATTCACACAATAATTGGTGCAGGTGCTAGTGAGGGTAGTATGGATGCAGCAAATATTTTAAAACCAAGCTTAGCAAGGGGTGAACTTCATACAATAGGTGCAACTACACTAAAAGAGTATAGAAAGTATTTTGAAAAAGATGCAGCTATGCAAAGAAGATTTCAACCTATTAATGTAAATGAACCAAGTGTAAATGAAGCACTTCAAATATTAAGAGGTATAAAAGAGAAACTAGAAGCACACCATAATGTAACTATTAATGATAGTGCTTTAGTAGCATCTGCAAAGTTAAGTGATAGATATATAACTGATAGATTTCTACCTGATAAAGCAATTGATCTTATTGATGAAGCAGCAGCTGAATTAAAAATGCAAATTGAGAGTGAACCAATTGCATTATCTACTGTAAAAAGAGAGATTCAGACAGTTAATGTGGAAAAAGAAGCATTAAAAATGGAAAAATCAAAGAAAAACGAACAAAGATTAAAAGAGATTGAAAAAGAGTTAGCAAATCTAAATGAGAAAAAACAGTCACTAGAAGTTAGATTTCAAAATGAAAAAGATACTTTTAATACAACAAGTGAGCTAAAAACAAAAATCGATGAGCTAAAAACAAAAGCCACAAGAGCTAAAAGAGAATCAAAGTTTGAAGAGGCTGCTTCAATAGAGTATGGTGAGATACCAAGCCTAGAAGAGAAAATAACTCAAAATGAAAAAAAATGGCAACAAATGCAAGAAGAAGGTACTTTACTTAGAAACTCTGTAGATGAAGATGCTATTGCTAGTATTATTAGTAGATGGACAGGAATTCCTGTAAATAAGATGATGGATAGTGAAAAACAAAGAGTTTTAAAGGTTGAGTCAGTATTAAAAGATGATGTAATAGGTCAAAATGAGGCTATTAAAGCTATTAGTAGAGCAATAAAAAGAAATAAAGCAGGCTTAAGTGATGAGAGCAGACCTATTGGTTCATTTATGTTTTTAGGTCCAACAGGTGTTGGGAAAACACAAAGTGCGAAAACATTAGCTAAGTTTTTATTTGATGATGAGAGGTCACTTATTAGGTTTGATATGAGTGAATATATGGAAAAACACGCAGTATCAAGACTAATAGGTGCAGCACCTGGGTATGTTGGATATGATGAGGGTGGACAGCTAACTGAAGCTGTTAGAAGAAAACCTTATAGTGTAATACTATTTGATGAGATAGAAAAAGCACATACTGATGTATTTAATATACTATTACAAGTGCTAGATGATGGAAGATTGACAGATAATAAAGGCGTAACTGTTGATTTTAAAAATACAATTATAATCTTAACATCAAATATTGGAAGTTCTAAAATTATTGAAATTGAAGATAAAGAGAATAGAAGAAAAGAGGTTTTAAATGAGTTAAAAGTAAACTTTAAACCTGAATTTTTAAATAGATTAGATGATATTGTTATTTTCCAACAACTTGATTTAGAAGCAATAACAAATATAGTTGATATCTTATTTGAAAATATCAAACAAAGAGTTAAACAAAAAGATATAAATATAGAGTTAACAACAAGAGCAAAAGAGTATATAGCAAAAGCAGGATTTGACCCAGTTTATGGTGCTAGACCACTTAAAAGAGCAATATATGAAATAATAGAAGATAAACTAGCAGACTTAATCTTAGAAGATAAACTAAAAGAGGGTTCAACTGTAAAGTTTGATTATGAAGATGATAAAATAGTTGAGATAATTAGTTAAAGAAATATTAAGTAGTTTATAAATTTTAGCAACAAACTAATGAAGTTTTAAGTTGGGTTTTAGTAAAATCCACAACTTAATTAGTGAAATGAAGGAAGACTATAATGAAAAGAACGTTTCAACCACATAATACTCCAAAGAAGAGAACTCATGGTTTTAGACTAAGAATGTCTACTAAGAATGGTAGAAAAATTATTAAAGCAAGAAGAGCTAAAGGTAGAAAAAGATTAGCTGTTTAAGCAAGAAATACCGACTTAATAGTCAAAGGGATTTCAACAAACTATACAAAAGCGGCAAAAAGTGGCATACAGGCTCTTTTGTCGCTTTTTTTAGTTTAGATGAAAAATTTAAAATTGCATTTGTTACTTCAAAAAAAGTTGGAAATGCAGTATTAAGAAATAAAGCTAGAAGAAGAGCTAGGGCTTTATTTAAAACTTACGAAAACAGAGTTAAAACAGGCAAATACATATTTGTAATTAAAAAAGAGATTCACCAAAAAGATTATAAAGATTTAAAAAGAGATTTTGATTTTGCCTTAAAGCGACTCGAACTACTAAAATAATGAAATTTTTTTTTAAATATCTTATAAAATTTTATCAACGCTATTTATCCATAATCTCATTTGGATCATGTCGATATTACCCAACTTGTTCACAATATGCCCTATGGCAATTTGATAATAATACATTTTTTAAGGCTATTTATTTTACAATTACACGCATATTAAAATGTAACCAACTTTTTGATGGGGGATTTGACTATCCAATAGTTAAATTAAACAAAATTCAAAGGGTTGATTATAAAAAAATCAAAATCATTTACTGGTTAATTCCAACTAGTAATGGTAGATACATCGTAGTTAAAAATCGGGAGTGGAAGAATTATAATGAATAATATGAATCAAGGTAACGGTATGCAAAAACGAATGTTAATTATGACATTGGTAGTTTTTGTATTTTTTATTGCGTATGAGTTTTTAGTACTAAAACCTCAGAAAGAAGCTAAACAAGAATCAAAACAAGAGCAAACACAACAAAAAACTGCTCCAGTTGATGATATGAAAGAGACTGATGTTTCAGGTAATCCTGTTGATATGTCAAAATCTGTATCTTCTTTATCATCAAAGCAAATTGCTTCAAATGATATTATTGCAGTAATTAAAACAAATAGAAATCTAATTGAGATTGATAATAAAGGTCGAATCGCTCAAGTTACTTTATTAGAGACAAAATATAAAGATGAGAATACTGACCAAATAAAACTATTTGAGGCAGATCAATTAAGACCTTTAGAAGTTAGATTTGCTAATAAAAATATAAACAGTAAAGCATTTAAAACAAATGCACAAGCTAGTAGTAGTAATTTAGTAGTACAAGATGGAAAAAAAGAGCTTACTATTACTCAAGATTTAGGGGAAACTGTATTAACTAAAAAGTTCACTTTTTATGCAGATGGGCATTATGATTTAACTACAAGTGCAACTAATGATAAAAAGTTTTTTATTACAAATGGTTTTAGACCAAATGTATTAGCAGATATGTATGCAGACCATGGGGTGATGGTTAAGTTAAATGACAATACTTTGACAATTATTGAAGATGGTGATTTAGATAAGAATAGAAATATTACAGGTGCAAAGTTTGTATCTAACTTTGATAGATATTATGCAACTGTTATTTATAACTTCAATAAATCCATGTCACTTTCACTTATGCCAGATGATAATGAAAATCCACAAGCTTTTATTCATGCAGGAGATAATATATCTTTCTCAGGATATATGGGACCAAAGAATTACAAAAATCTAGCTTCATTAAACAAAGAACTAACTGATGTAATTGAGTATGGGTGGTTTACATTTTTAGCTAAACCAGTGTTTATATTATTACAATATCTTCATGGTATTATTGGTAACTGGGGTTGGACTATTGTTGCATTGACAATCTTAGTTAAACTTGTTTTATATCCTTTATCTTATAAAGGTATGGTTTCTATGAACAAGCTAAAAGAGTTAGCTCCTAAAATGAAAGAGATTCAAAATAAATATAAAGATGATAAGCAAAAACAGTCTACTCACATGATGGAACTTTATAAGAAACATGGTGCCAATCCTATGGGCGGTTGTTTACCATTAATTTTACAAATACCAGTATTCTTCGCAATATATAGGGTTCTATTAAATGCAATTGAGTTAAAAGGTGCTCCATGGATTTTATGGGTACAAGACTTAGCAGAGATGGATCCATATTTTGTATTACCTATTTTAATGGGTGCTACTATGTATTTACAACAAAAGATTACACCAAATACTATGCAAGATGAAATGCAAAAGAAAATATTCCAATTTTTACCTGTAATATTTACATTCTTCTTCTTATGGTTCCCAGCTGGACTAACGTTATATTGGTTCGTAAATAACTTATTTACAATTGCTCAGCAATATTACATTAATAGATTGTTTGATAAAAAAAGAGCTGCAAAGAAATAGGGATTAACTATGAAAAAATTTGAAGCAAACTGTTTAGAAGAGGTTTATGAGTTAGCTACTTTAGAGTTTAAGTGCTCTATAACTGATTTACAAATAGAGATAATACAGCAGCCAAGTAAAGGATTTCTTGGCTTTGGTAAAAAAACTGCAATTATTGAAGTTTGTTATAAAGAAGATTGTAAAACCTATGAGAAAGATATTTCTTCAAATAAATATAAAGCAAAAGATATAAAAATAGAAGATGTATCATCTAGAATAAAAGATTCAGATGCTAAAGACAAGCAGCAAGATGAAGCTAATAAAAAAGAAGATGAAACAGAAAAATTAAATAAACCAAAACTTGAGCCAAAAGAGAGAATTTTTGATAACTTCTATAATGAAAAAGATTGTAACACACAAGTATCAAATGTAATTATAAAAAAAGATTATGAACAAATTATAGATGAGATTAAGCAAGGCATAGATCTACTTTTTGCAAATAGTTGCTATGATATTGATGAAATTAAAGTTGAGATGTATGATGATGAGACAATCTATATAGAGTTCAATGGAGATGACTCAGCTTTATTAATTGGAAAAGAGGGGTATAGATACAAAGCATTATCATATATTCTTTTTAATTGGATAAATGAAAAGTATGGTCTTATGCTAAGATTAGAGGTTGCAAAATTTCTTAAAAATCAAGAGGAAGCAACTCATGCATATTTAGAGCCTGTAATTGAGACTATAAAAGAGAAAGGAATGTTTAAAACTAAACCATTAGATGGCATTTTAGTTCACATTGCTTTAAAAAGATTAAGGGATGAATTCCCTAATAAGTACGTAGCTGTTAAAACGAATGTAAGAGGTGACAAATATGTACTTGTAAATGAGTATAGAAGCAAAGAGTATTAATTTGTTACTTGATGATAATACTATAGTTGCACTTGCAACTGCAAATGGAATAGGTTCAATTTCAATAGTTAGGGTTTCAGGAAAAGATGCTTTAACTATTGCTTCAAAATTAACTAAAAAAGATAGCTTTAAACCAAGATTAGCCACACTTAGTCAAATATATACAACAAAAGATGAATTAATAGATGAAGCTTTAGTTTTATACTTTAAAGCACCATTCTCTTTTACAGGAGAAGATGTAGTTGAGTTTCAGTGTCATGGTGGTGTTGCTATTGCAAATATGATAGTAAATGAAGTTTTAAACTGTAGTGCAAGACTTGCAAATCCAGGTGAGTTCTCAAAAAGAGCTTTTTTAAATAATAAGATTGATTTATCAAAAGCACAAGCCATATCAAAAATAATAGAGGCTAGAAGTGAAGATGCTGTGAAACTTCTTGCAAAACAATTAAAGGGTGAGCTTAAAGATTTTGTAGAAGATATTAGAAGTGACCTTTTGTTTATGTTAGCTTATACAGAGGTTAGTATTGATTATGCAGAAGAGGATTTACCAAGTGATATTTTTGAACAAATAAATACAAAATTGAGTAATATAGAAAAGAAGTTAACCACAACATTAGATGCTAGTAGAAGAAGAGAGGGGATGATTGAAGGGTTTAAAGTAGCAATTGTAGGAAAACCAAATGTTGGTAAATCATCGCTGCTTAATAAACTACTAAACTTTGATAGGGCAATTATCTCTAATATTGCAGGAACAACCAGGGATACTATAGAAGAGTCTGTTAAAATTGGAACTCATATAATAAAAATAGTTGATACAGCAGGAATTAGAAGTGCAAATGATGAAATAGAGAAAATAGGTATTAAGCGTTCATTAGAAGCAGTAAATGAAGCAGATATTGTTATTGCGATATTTGATAGTAGTAAACCCTTTGAACAAGAAGATGAAAAGATAGTTGAACTTTTAAAAAATCAAGATAAAAAAGAGATAGTTTCAGTACTTAATAAAGTTGATCTTGAAGCTAAACTTGATAAAAATAGACTTGATTTAAGTTATATTGAACTATCAGCTAAAAATGATATAAAACCTTTAGTAAATAAAATAGAAACAATTTTAAACAGTTGTACACATGGTGATGAGATGTCTCTTATATCACAAAGACAAGTTAGTTCTGTCCAAGAGACATTAGAGAATATAATAGCATCAAAAGAGCCTCTTTTAAGTGGTCAGTTAGAGTTCTTTGCACACCATATAACAACAGCTTTAGAGGCTATTTCAAATATAACACGACCTTATGAAAATGACCAAATGTTAGATGTGATGTTTGGAGAGTTTTGTTTAGGAAAGTAGGAGACTACTTACCTAGGATAATCAAAATCTAAAACTTTAACATTATCTTTTGATATATTTAATATATCAAGCCAAGAGTCACAATTAAACTCTAATTTTACAAGGCCACCCATTGGTATTTCTTTGTTAAATTCACTTATAACTGTTGCTAATGCAGTTACAGATGGGTTGTGTCCTACTAGAATCATACAATTCACATCATCATAGGTATATGATATTGTCTCAATTAATTCATTTACATAAGCCATATATAAAACATCATTGTACATAATGCCTTTATGATAGTCTAGCGTTTTTGCATACTCTTGAGAGGTTTGGCTTGTTCTTAAAGCAGGACTTGAAACTATTAAGTCAGGTTTAACTTTCTTTTCATGAAGTCTTTTTGCCATTGTTTTTGCATCCTCAAGACCTCTTTTTGTTAAAGGAATATCATAGTCATCTTTACTTATTTCTTGTATGTTTTTTTCTGCATGTCTTACAATATACAGTGTTTTCATTTTTCTACTCTTTATTCTTTTTTTATATTTTAGAGAAAATAAGCTTTTTTTATTATAAAATTAAATACATCTTAATCTATATCTGTTAAAATTATCAAATATCAAGGAGAAATATTATGGGACAGCTAAAAGTAATCCTACTGTTTATTTTACAAATGTTGATTTTTTCATTTTTAGGGTTTTATTTTGCTGGAGTTGATGGCTTATTAATCTCTTTTTTACTGATAAACTCTTTAAATATTTATGCATACTACTATTGTGATAAATTCCTATTAGAGTATTTTAATGCAATTCCTTTAGATAATTTTAAACATCCTGTATATGAAATTATAGATGATTTGGTATCTAAAACAAATACTACAATGCCAAGGGTATATCTTATTTCTGATAATACTCCCAATGCATTTAGTACAGGTAGAAACTCAAATGATGCTAGTTTAGTTATAACTACAGGGTTATATGATTTATTAAATAAAAAAGAGATTGAAGGTGTAATAGCACATGAACTAGGGCATATAAATAATAATGATATTTTAATTAACTCATTGGTAGCATACTTTTCGAGTTTGATTGCATATTTTCCAAATAAAATGAAAGCTAGATATAGTAAAGACATGTTGGAAGATAGTTCGCTATTTTTCTTTTTAAACTCTATATTTACTCCCATATCCTCTATTTATATAAAACTATTTAATATAAAAAGAAGTGATATTTTAGCAGATGATTATGCAAGTAGTATATTAAAAGATGTAAGTTTTATACAAGCATCAATAAGTGCACTTAGTAAACTATCAAATAGGGCACTATTATTAAATAGTTCATTACAAACAAGTCATCTATTTACTATTAATCCATATTTTGATAAAGAAGAGATGTTTATGAATAGTTTTTTAAGTTCTTGTGTAAGTGCAGAACAAAGAGTTATAATACTTGAAAATAAAAAAAGCACCCCTTAACCAAAGGGATGCTTGAATTAAAATTATAGTAAAAAAAGATAAAATTTTACTTATTTTCATATACTTTTTTTATATTTTGTATGTTTGAAGAGATATTTAAAAGTACCATATCAGCAAGAACTAGACTCATCATAGACTCAGCTACTACACTACCTCTTATAGCAACACATGGGTCATGCCTACCTTTTAATTCACAATCAACTTCATTATTATTTATATCAACGGTCTCTTGTTTTATAAAAATTGAAGGTGTTGCTTTAAAATAGACTTTTACATTAATATCTTCACCATTTGAAATACCACCTAGCATTCCACCACTATGGTTTGTTTTAAATCCATCTTTTCTAATTTCATCATTATTATCATATCCACTAACTTGTGCTGCTAATACTCCATCTCCAATCTCTACACCCTTTACAGCATTTATGCTCATCATTGCATTTGCTATTTGAGAATCTAGCTTATAATATATTGGTTCACCTAGCCCTATAGGAGCATTTTTTACATTTATTAAAGCAACTCCACCAACTGAGTTATGACTATTTTTAGCTTTTAAAATTGCATCTTTTTGTATTTGCTCAACCTCTTTATCTAGTGCAAATATTTCTGAATTACTTGCAAAATTAAAATCAATCTCATTAGCTTTTATCTTTTCAATTTGGTATATACCACTGTTTATTTCAATATTAAGCTCATTTAGCATAAGTTTTGCTATGGCTGCTGCTGCTACTCTTGCAGCCGTTTCTCTAGCACTACTTCTACCGCCACCTCTGTAGTCTCTAATTCCATACTTATTGTAGTAAGTAAAATCAGCATGACCTGGTCTAAATAGATCTTTTACATTTGAGTAGTCTTTACTTTTTTGGTTTTCATTAAAAATTACCATAGATATAGGAGTACCTGTACTAACTCCTTCAAATACTCCTGATAAAATTTCAACTGCGTCACTCTCTTTTCTAGCTGTAGCATACTTGTTTTTTCCAGGCTTTCTTCTATCCATTTGAGTTTGAATAAACTCCTCATCAATCTTAATACCAGCAGGAACTCCATCAACAACACATCCTAGTGCTTTGCCATGGGACTCACCAAAGGTAGTAAATCTAAATTTTTGTCCAAATGTATTCATTCTTTATTTTCCTTAAGCTTATTAATAGCTATCTTTGCAACAGCTTGTTGAGCTAGTTTTTTACTTTTGCCTTTTGCACTACCATAGTTTATATCATCTATCCATATTGATATTTCAAACTCTTTTTTATGGTCAGGACCATATGAACCTTCGATTTTATATTCAGGAATTGAACCAAATTTTGCTTGTGTAATCTCTTGTAGAGCTGTTTTATAATCACTAAATAAAACATCCAAGTTTATCTTATCATAAGAGTTTTCTAGTAGTTCTAGTATTATTGGTTTTAAAACATTAAGACCCGATTCTAAATAAATGGCACCCATAATAGCTTCAAATGCATCTGATAGTATTGATGCTTTTGTTCTTCCTTTGTTTCTCTCTTCAGCAGTTGAGATAAATATATAATCACCCAAATTAATATCATTTGCTAACTTTGTAAAGCCAGTTTCATTTACAAGAGATGCTCTAATTTTTGAAAGTTCACCTTCATTTGATTTTGGAAATTTTAAAAACAGGTACTCTCCAACAATCAAGTTTAATACAGCATCACCTAGAAACTCTAATCTCTCATTATTATATGGCTTTTTATAACTTTTATGAGTAAGTGCTTCGATTATCAGATTTTTTTCTTTAAACTGATAACCCAAACACTTCTCAAGTTTTGTGTAGTCATTCATTATACTTTCCTTCTATTATATTTTATTTTTCAATTCTTGTGCATATGATTTTGCAATTATATCACACCTTTCATTATGTTCATGTCCATCATGGCCTTTTACCCATGTTGCAGCTATTTTGTGTATTTTTGAAACTTTTAAATACTCTTGCCATAACTCTATATTTTTTACAGGTTTTTTACTTGAGTTTCTCCAACTGTTTTTAACCCAGTTTTCTAACCATTGGTTTATTCCTTTTACAACATATGTTGAATCAGATATTATATGAACTTCACAAGGTTGTTTAAGTGCTTTTAATCCTTCAATAACACCTTTTAACTCCATTTTATTGTTTGTTGTATACTCATCACCTCCGCCTAACTCTTTCTCATTTCCATTAAACTCTAAAATTGTTCCCCATCCACCTGGACCTGGATTTCCAAGAGCAGAGCCATCACTGTAAAGATTGATTTTCTTCATTAAAATCCTTAGCTAAATTGTGTTTTACATTAAAAGTAAGTATATTATGACAATGGGGACATCTTTTGTCATAGATTGGATGTATATTTTTACATGAGTTACAAATGAACTCAAAATTTAAAGTTGCATTGATTTTGTGCTCATGTTTGTTTAAAGCAATTAAAATATCAAATACAAAGTCATCACTATGTTGTATGGTATCTAAATATCCCTTTGCACTGTAAAGCTCATTTAAAAATCTATTATCTTTTATACTTTCAAAATCTATATCTTCAAAATTTAAAAACCACATTAAATCCATAAAATATTTAGTGTCAAACTCATTTATATGTTTCCAAAAAAATGGTTTATTAAATTGAAGTAAAAACTCTGCAAAAAGTCTTTGAGTATATCTCTCTTTTTGAAATATTTTATAAAGCTTTTCACTTCTTTGCTCATATGATATTACAGGGTCATTTATTATTATCAGACAATCTAGATAGTATAAATTTCTTGACATATTTTCATTTAACTCTTCTAAACAGTAGCTAACATCCTTAGCTTGTTCAAATTCACTTAGTTTTTCATGAATAATTAATAGAAAATTTAAGGCTTTTTTATTTCTTGGAGAGAATTTTAAAATTCTTAAAAAGATATCTTTTGATCTTTGTAAAAAACCACTTTTGAAATAAGTAGTACCAAGTAGTTCTAAAATCTCTTCTTTTTTAACCCTATCTTTTACATGTTCTAGTAGTGTTAAATATACAGATATAGCTTTAGTGTAGTTTCCATTGTGTAAAAAACTTGAAGCTAGTAATAAAATAGAGTCAAAAGGTAAGTTATATGTTTTATATAGATGTACATAGTCTTCTTCTTTTAATTTTCCAAGCTCAAACCTTTTTGATAGTTTTCTATAATCTCTTCTTGCTATTTTTTCTTTGTATAATCCATAAGAGTAAGTAAAAAAAGAGATTAAAAATATAAGAGCTACTAAAATTATAAGACCAAATAGTGGATCTCGATACTCTAATACTATATTATCCAATATGCACCTTTTTAATAAATATTGTAAATTTTATCATAAAAGTTCATATAAAATAATAAAAGTGTATAATATCAACTATGATAAAAAATGAATCAATAGAAAATTTAAAAAACCACTTAGATGTGGTGGATGTAGTCTCACAATTTTTAGAGTTAAAAAAATCAGGTGCAAACTTTAAAGCTTGCTGTCCTTTCCATGGAGAAAGTACTCCCTCATTTGTTGTAAGTCCTGCTAAGCAAATATTTCACTGTTTTGGATGTGGTATTGGTGGTGATTCCATTAAGTTTCTAATGGAGTATGAAAAACTATCATATCCAGAAGCAATAGAAAAATTAGCATCGATGTATAATATCTATTTAGAACGAGATGATAACAACAGACAAAAAAGGCTTGATACTAAAGTTTTAGAGGATATAAACTCATACTATCAAAAGCTTTTTGTAAATAACAGTATAGCAAGAGAGTATATTAAAAGTAGGGGAATTTCTGAGTTTTCAATTGAGAAGTTTGAAATAGGTTATGCTCCAAAATCAAGTGATACTTTAACTTATCTAAAATCAAATCATTATAATTTAAATGAAGCTATTGATTTAGGTGTTATAAATACAGGTGATAATGGACTGTATGCTAGATTTATTGAAAGAATCACTTTTCCTATATATACAAATAATGATAAAATAGTAGGCTTTGGCGGTAGGACAATTACAGGACATAATGCAAAGTATATAAACTCACCACAAACAAAACTTTTCAATAAATCAAGGCTTTTGTATGGCTACAATGTTGCTAAGAAGAGTATCTATAAAAAAAATGAGTTGATAGTTTGTGAGGGTTATTTAGATGTTATTATGCTACATCAAGGTGGATTTAATACAGCAGTTGCAACACTTGGAACGGCACTTACAAAAGAGCACTTACCTCTATTAAGAAGGGGAGAACCTAAAATAATATTAGCTTATGATGGAGATAGGGCGGGACTTGAAGCTGCCTTTAAAGCTTCTGTTATGTTAAGTCAAGGGGAGTTTGAAGGTGGTGTTGTAATATTTGAAGAGGGATTGGACCCTGCTGATATGGTAAATAATGGTAACATTCAAGAGTTAAATCAAATGTTTTCAAATACAGTTGATTTTATTGTTTATTGTATTGATTATATTTTAAATAAATATGATATAAATAATCCAGCTCAAAAGCAAAAAGCTTTAGGTGAAGCAAATGATTATTTAAGATCTTTAGGTGTTTTATATCAAGATGAGTATAAAAGGTATATAGCTCAGAAATTAAATATTCGTGAAAGTTTAATTAAAACAACAATAGATAATCAAACTAATAAAAGAGTTGATTTAACAAAAATAAATATTCAAGAACTATGTATTATAAAAGCTATTTTAGAAAAACCCCAAAGATTAGATTTTGTATTAAACTTAATAGAACCAAGTATGTTTGAAGTTCACCATAATGAGTTTGAGATACTATTAAATGACATAAACAATATCTCATTAAACTCTATTGTTTTAAATGAAAAGTTAGAAAACTATGATGATGAGCGTTTGAAAAATGAGCTTGTAATACTACTACATAGGTATTACTCAAAAAAATTAACACAAGTATCATACGATAAAACAATTAGTTTCAATGAGAAGTCAAAAACACTTAGAAAAATTAAAGATAATCTCTATCAGCTTAAGCAAGGTAAGCTTGTAAGTTATAATTTATAGTTAATTTTAAAATTTAATTTTTTTACTAGCATTATTTTTGTACTATTTTAAAAAGAATTTAAATGAGGAAAAGAAATGAAATTAATTCAAAGTGATAATTTACCTGAAGCTATAGGACCTTACTCTCCTGCAATTAAAATAAATGGTATGGTTTATACTTCTGCTCAAGTACCTGTTACATTAGATGGTACAATGGTTGAAAGGGATATAAAAGTTCAAACAAGACAGGTTCTATCAAATTTAAGAACATTACTAGAAGATGCAGAGAGTAATATGAGCAATGTAGTTAAAGTATCTGTATATTTAGAAAATATAGAAGATTTTGGTGTAGTAAATGTACTGTTTGCAGAAGCTTTTGGGGATCATAAACCAGCTAGAAGTACCATAGCAGCAAAGAAGTTACCTATGAACTCTTTGATTATGGTAGATGCAGTTGCTAGTGCTAGTAGTTACCATTAAAAATTTTAAAAGTTTGACTTAAAGAAAGTTTAAACTAAATTAAGGTAATATTCCCGTTCGAAAAATAAGGTTAGTATAATTTTGGCAATAAAAAATTAACACAAAGAACTGAAATATTAGAGGAAGAAAAATGTACGCAATTATCAAGTGTCGTGGAAAACAGTACAAAGTTCAAGAAGGTGATATTCTTGATATAGACTATACTGGAAAAGCTGCAAAAGAGACTTTAGAAATTACAGATGTTTTAGCTGTAAACGATGGTGAGCTAAAAACAGGTGATGCAGTATCTTCTGCAAAAGTTGAAGCTGAGGTAGTATTAGATGGTACAGGTGTAAATAGAGGTAGAAAAGTTATTATTTACAAAAAAAGAAGAAGAAAAGATTCTAAGCTTAAAAAAGGTTTCAGAAAAAGCTTTACAAAAGTTAGAATTACTAAAATAGCTGCATAAGCAATCTTAAGGAGATAGAAAATGGCTCATAAAAAAGGTCAAGGAAGTACACAGAATAACAGAGATTCAGCCGGAAAAAGACTTGGTGTTAAGAAATTTGGTGGTGAAGTTGTAAGAGCTGGAAACATCATTTTAAGACAAAGAGGTACTAAAGTTCACTGTGGTGAAAATGTAGGTATTGGTAAAGACCATACAATCTACTCTTTAGTTGATGGAGTAGTAGCATTTGAAACTAAAGACAAAAGAAGAAAAAAAGTTTCAGTTTACTCTTCATAGGAAGTTTATTTTCAAATTTTAGTCAAAAAGGGTGTATGGCGTCTGCCTACACCCTTTTTTTATTTATAATATAAAAACTCAAAAGTTAATATTGGTTGATTTTTGATTTTTTATAAACCATTGGAGGTTATATTATGTTCATAGATAGTGCTAAATTTAGTGTATCATCAGGAAAGGGTGGACAAGGTTGTACATCATTTAGAAGAGAGAAGTTTGTAGTAAAAGGTGGTCCTGATGGTGGTGATGGTGGAAAAGGTGGAAATGTTTACTTTTTAGTAGATAACAATACCGATACATTATCATACTACAAGGGAAGAAAGGTATTTAAAGCCGAAAATGGTAAGCAAGGAATGGGTTCTAAAATGACGGGTAAATCTGCAGATCCACTTGTATTAATAGTACCACCTGGAACACAAGTTATTGATGATGATACAGATGAAGTTTTATATGACCTTTTAAATGAAGGTGATAAAATAAAATTTTTAGAAGGTGGAAAAGGAGGTCTAGGGAATGTACACTTTAAAAACTCTAGAAATCAAAGACCTACTTATGCACAGCCAGGACTTCCTGGAAAAACAAAAACTATAAGATTAGAGTTAAAACTAATTGCAGATATTGGACTTGTTGGTTATCCTAATGTTGGTAAATCAACTTTGATTTCAGCAACATCAAATGCAACTCCACAAGTTGCTAATTATGAGTTTACAACCTTAACACCAAAATTAGGTGTAGTAGAAGTAGGGGAGTTTAACTCTTTTGTAATGGCTGATATTCCTGGAATTATTGATGGTGCAGCTGAGGGAAAAGGTTTAGGGTTAGAGTTTTTAAAACACATTGAAAGAACAAAAACACTTCTTTTCTTAATTGATGCTGCAAACTATAGGACAATGACAAATCAATACAGTGTATTAAAAGAAGAGGTAACAAAATTCTCAAAAGAGCTATCAAAAAGAAACTTTGCTATTGCAGTAAGTAGAACAGATGCTTATTATGGTGAAAATTTAGAAGCTGATATCTTAAAGTTTATATCTGATGTTAACTTAGAGCCATCAACAAGCAGTGAGTTTGGATTTGATAATGAGTTACCATACTATGTTCAAGATTTAACATATAATAGATTTGATAATAGTAAGCCATTTTTTATACTTCCAATTTCATCTATGACAAAAAATAATCTTGAATCTTTAAAATATTCACTATATAAACTATTGGAATTAAATAAATGATGAAAAAAAGTGAAAATTTGCTTACAAATAAAAGGTTAGTAATAAAAGTTGGAACAGCAGTACTTACTGAAAATGGTAAATTATCACTAACTAGATTAGAAGCTTTAGTTGATTTAATTGCAAAGCTGAAAAATGAAAAAGGCTATGAGGTTATACTAGTATCTTCAGGTGCTGTTGGTGCTGGTTTTACAACCTTGAAACTTGATAAAACAGATATAGCAAATAAGCAAGCATTAGCTGCAATTGGGCAGCCTTTATTACTAAAAAACTATAAAAAGAATTTCAGTAAACACAGCATAAGTTGTGCCCAAATGCTTTTAATTGCAGATGATTTTGATTCGCGAAAACGTACAAAAAATGCACAAAATGTTATGGAGATTTTATTAAAAAATAGTATCTTACCCATAATAAACGAAAACGATGTTATTGCAAATGATGAGCTATTATTTGGTGACAATGACCAATTAGCTGCACATGTTACTTACTATTTTAAAGCAGATATGTTAGCTATATTGTCTGATATTGATGGATATTATGATAAAAACCCACATCATTTTGATGATGCAAAACTTCTTAAAAATGTATCTTTTATATGTGAAGATGATTTACAAATGAGTCATACAGCTAATTCACAATTTGCAACAGGTGGAATAGTTACAAAACTAAAAGCTGCAAACTTTTTAATGGAGCATAATATTCCAATGTATTTATCATCGGGATTTGATTTAACAAATGCTTATGATTTTTTACTAAATGGAAATCATAAAAGTGGAACAGTTTTTAAAACTAAATGTAAGGATATAGATGAGTAAAAAAATTATATTTATGGGAACTCCTGACTATGCAACAACAATCTTTAAAACATTAATTAATAGTTCATATGAATTAGTTGGTTTATTTACTCAACCTGATAAAAAAGTTGGTAGAAAACAGATACTTACAGCCCCACATATTAAACAGTATTGTATTGATAATAACTTATCAATACCTATCTTTCAGCCAAATAAATTAAAAGACAATAAAGAGGTTATGAGAGATATATTAAAATTAAATCCTGATTTTATAGTAGTAGCTGCATATGGTCAAATACTACCAAAAGATATTTTAGATATTGCACCTTGTATTAACTTACATGCATCATTACTTCCTAAATACAGAGGTGCAAGTCCTATACAAGAATCTATTTTAAATGATGATACATTTACGGGTGTTACATCTATGCTTATGGATGTTGGATTAGATAGTGGAGATATTTTAGGGTATAAATATTTAAAATTAAAAAATGATATGACAGTTGTTGATGTATTTAATAAGCTTTCAACTATTGCAGCTGATTTAACAATAACTACATTAGATAAATTTGAAAATATCGAACCAAAAAAACAGATAGTTAGTGATGTTAGTTATTGCAAGAAAATAAAAAAAGAAGATGGTTTAATATCTTTAGATGATGCAAAAGAGACTTTTTTAAAATATAAAGCCTACTGTTTTTGGCCTGGTATTTTTTTAGAATCAAAATTAAAGCTAAAAGATATAGATTTATATGAAATATCTTCAAAAAATACTAAGGGTAAGATATTAGAAATACAAAAAGATTATATTATACTTGGTTGTAAAAATGGAAGCATAAAAGTAAAAATAATACAAGCTCCATCTAAAAAAGCCATTAGTTCAGTTGATTATATTAGAGGTAAGAGATTAGAAGTGGGTGATATCTTACAGTAGTATTTAGCTTTTTATGCTAAATACTTAGTGTAAGCTGTAATTGTAACTAAGCTTAATAAAACTCCAAGAACAAGTGAGTTAATTGCTACTTTCTCATCTAGTCCACCTTTTATTGCTAAAACAGTAGCCATAGTCATAGGTGGCATTGCAACTTCAATAATTGTAACTTTAACCCATGTTTCATTAATTCCATAAAATAACTGAAATCCAATAAGAACTATAATTGGTACTATAATCATTTTTAATATCATAGCCATTGAAACAATATGAAATTTTACAAATATATGTTTTAATTCAAGTTTCATACCAATAGCAATCATTGCAATTGGAACTAAAGTTGCTCCTAAAGATTCAGAAGTAAGAAGTAAAAAGTTTGGAACCTCATAGTTTTTTGCAATTACTGTAACAAAAAACATAATACTAGGGGGAAATAAAAAAATACTTTTAAAGATAGTTTTACTATCATTTTTTCTTCCACTACCCCATGTAATTATAAACATACCTATTGAAACTAAAAGCAAAAATGAACCAAACAGATCATATATAAGTCCATAGACAATATACTCTTGACCGTAAAATGCATCAATATAAGAAAATCCAATAAATGATGTATTACCAAAAGTAGCCATAATCATAAATGTGGCTAAAAGCAATCTATCTAGTTTCATTAATTTACCAATAAAATAAGCTAATGCTAAATTTAATAAAATAAAACCTATAAACATTAAAATTAGTGATAGTATTCTAGCATCTAAAGTTAGTGGATAAATTTTTGAAAACACTATTGCAGGCAAAGAAAAGTATATAATAAACTCAATTAGTTGTTTAGAGTTATCATGAAAAACAGTTTTAAATAAGTAGCCTAAAAATAGGTATAGAGCAATTGGTAAAACAGGATCTAGCAAAATATAACCTTTTTTGAAATTATATTTAACTATATCTTGAAAATAAATTATGTATAATAGTATATGAAAATTATAAGATTAGAAAAAGTAGAATCTACACACAAATACTTAAAAGAGCATATTAAAACCAATGGCTTTAATGGTAGTTTATGTGTAGTTACTAGTAATCAAACAAATGGTATTGGAAGTAGAGGTAACTCTTGGCAAGGTGAAAAAGGGAATCTTTTTTTCTCTTTTGTAATTGAGAAAAGTGAATTACCAAAAGACTTACCTCTACAAAGCACATCTATATACTTCTCTTTTATATTAAGAAGTGTATTGAAAAGTTTTGGTTCAAAAGTATGGCTAAAGTGGCCAAATGATTTTTATATTGACAATAAGAAAATTGGAGGAACAATTACTTCAATGTCAAGTGATTTAATCTATTGTGGAATAGGTCTTAATATTGTCAATGTACAGCAGCAGTTTGGAAAGCTAGATATTAGCATAGAAAAAGACTTACTATTAGAAAGTTATTTAGATGAACTAAAAAAAACTATTTCATGGAAGCAAATATTTAGTAAATTTAGGGTAGAATTTAAACTTAGTAAAAAATTTTATGCAACAGTCAATAATCAAAAAGTAACATTACAAAATGCAATACTAAATGACGATGGTTCGGTATATTTAAATAATGAAAAGGTATTTAGTTTAAGATGACAGAGATTATTTCAATAGCTAATCAAAAAGGTGGTGTTGGCAAGACCACAACAGCAGTAAATTTAAGTGCAGCTTTAGCTTTAAAGGGAAAAAAAGTACTTCTAATAGATGCTGATCCACAAGCTAATGCTACAACATCCTTAGGTTTCCAAAGAGACACTTATGAGTATAATATTTATCATGTAATGATAGGTACAAAAGATTTGCAAGAAATTATATTAGACTCAGAGTTAGAAACACTAAAAGTTGCTCCTTCAAATATAGGCTTAGTAGGAATTGAAAAAGAGTTCTACAAAGATTTAAAAGATAGAGAGCTTGTTTTAAAAAGAAAAATTGATCCAATAAAAAAGGATTATGATTATATTATCATAGATTCACCACCTGCTTTAGGACCAATTACAATCAATACGTTGAGTGCTTCAAATTCAGTTATTATTCCAATACAGTGTGAGTTTTTTGCACTAGAGGGATTAGCACAACTATTAAATACAATTAAACTTGTAAAGCAAACAATTAATAAATCTTTACAAATCAGAGGTTTTTTACCTACAATGTATAGTTCGCAAAATAATTTATCAAAGCAAGTATTTGCAGATTTAGCACAGCACTTTGAAACAAAGCTGTTTAAAATTGATGAGAGTTCATATGTAGTTATTCCAAGAAATATTAAACTTGCAGAAAGTCCAAGTTTTGGAAAACCAATTATGCTTTATGATGCAAGTGCAACAGGCACAAAAGCATATACAAATTTAGCAAAAGCTATTGCTGGTTAGTCAAAAAAATATTAGGATAAGAAAATGGCATTAGGTAGAGGATTAGGTGAATTATTAGGTGAAGTTGAAAGTGCTTATGGAAGTTCAACTAGCAGAGGTGACGATAACAACATGCAAGTATTAGAGTTAGATATAAACTCTATACATGCAAATCCCAATCAACCTAGAAAAATTTTTGATGAACAAAGATTAAAAGAGTTAAGTGACTCAATTATTGAACATGGATTAATTCAGCCAGTTACAGTTATAAGAAATGGTGAAAATAACTACACTCTTGTGGCTGGTGAGAGAAGATTAAGAGCCCATAAAATAGCAAATATTGAAACAATTAAAGCATTTATAATTGATGCAGAAGAGTTAAAGTTAAGAGAGCTTGCATTAATTGAGAATATTCAAAGAGATGATTTAAATATTATAGAATTAGCTTACTCTTATGCACAATTGATAAATGAACATAACCTAACCCATGATGAACTATCAAAAAGAGTATTTAAAAGTAGAGCTTCAATAACAAACACCTTAAGATTGTTACAATTATCCTCATATGTACAACAATTTTTAGCAAGCGACAAAATTAGTGCAGGACATGCAAAAATTATGCTTGGACTCACAGAAGACGAACAGAAATTAGTTTGTGATTCTATAGTTGGGCAGAAGCTATCTGTAAGACAAACTGAACTTCTTGTAAAAAATATGAAGAATAAAGACAAAAACAATAAGAAAAAGAGTAAAAAAGTAACAACCTATGATTTTAACCCATTAAATAATATGATTTCAAAACTTGAGAATAAAGACTTAAAAGTAAAAGCTGAAAAGAACTATTTCAAGATAGAAATACGCTCACAAGAGGATATTGACAAAATATCTAAACTTCTAAATGTATAATAGTAATAAAATCTAAAAATTTACAATCTAGTTTATTCTTTTAATATAGTTTTATATTTAACTTTGCTAAAATATATAAGTTTTAGTCAAACTAAACTGTAAAAAATATGGAGGAATGAATGTTAGACATAAGTCCTGTATTATTGCTTAGCTCTGGTATCATCTTTCTTTTGGTTGTTGCTAGGCTAAACAGCTGTCTGTTCAAGCCGCTATTGAAGCACATGGATGATAGAACAACTTCTATACAAAAAGATTTAGAAGATGCAAAGTCAAACGGTGCGAATGTAGATGGAATGATTGCTGAGGCTAATAATGTTATTGCTGAAGCAAAAAAAGAGGCTGCAGCAATTAGAGAACAAGCTTATAAGGAAGCAAAAGAGAGTGCTGATGCAAAACTTGCTAGCGCTAAGTCTAATTTGGAAGCAAAATCTGCTGAGTTTGCTAAAAGTTTAGAAGAGGAGACTAAAGAGTTGAAGAAAACTTTAGTTTCAGCTATGCCTCAATATAATGAGAGCTTAAAAGCTAAAATTAGCTCGATTTAAGGATGTGTAGTATGAAAAAAGTTTTATTAACTCTTGGAGTCTTAATTACTCCTTTATCACTTTTAGCTGCCCAAGGTGCGGAAACTGATTACGATATCGTTGAAAGAACCGTTAACTTTATAATATTTGCTGGAATTTTATGGTATTTACTTGCTGATAAAATTAAAGCTTATTTCGCAAATAGATCTTCATCTATACAAGCTGAACTTGACAAAGTACAAGATACTTTAAAAGCTTCAGAAGATAAAGTAAATGATGCACAAAAACAGTTAGATGATGCAAAAAAACTTGCAGCTGAAATTGTTGAAAATGCAAAAGCTGATATTAATTCAGTTAAACAAAAAGTTGTTACTGATGTGGAAACAGATATTACAAATTTAGAGAAAAATCTAGATGAAATGATAAAAGTTGAAACATCAAAAGCAAAAAGAGAAACTGTTGAAGAAGTTCTTGAAGAGCTATTAAAATCAGACAATATTAAACTATCTCAAGACGAGTTAGCTAATATAGTAATTAAAAAGGTTGCGTAATGAATGATTTAATAGCAAAGAGATATGTAAAAGCGTTAATTGAAGGTAAAAATAGTAAAGCTATTAGT
The DNA here is from genome assembly GCA_051746405.1 of Campylobacterota bacterium. Classification (GTDB taxonomy): domain Bacteria; phylum Campylobacterota; class Campylobacteria; order Campylobacterales; family Arcobacteraceae; genus Arcobacter_B. Next base: position 11,858 of record JBNJFB010000008.1, on the reverse strand, counting down.
GCTTTAAGTTCAAATTTAACTACAATTTCAACAGCATTCGCTGATGAAAAGTTCAAGTCTATTATTTCTTCTCCTGAAGTAAGTGATAGTAAAAAAGTTGAATTGGTTATTTCAATGGCTTCAAAATCCAATGAAGCAATGACAAACTTAATTAAGTTACTTGGTGAAAAAAGAAGACTTTCTTTATTACCTAATATTGCAAGTGAATTAGCTTCACAAATAGCAAAATTGGATAATAGATTTGAAGGTGTTGTTTACACTAATCAAAAACTTTCAAATGATTATGTTTCTTCTATTGAGAAACAATTCAGTAAAAAATTTGATGTTGATTTATCATTATCACAAAATGTTTGTGATTATGATGGAATTAAAGTAGATATTGATGGACTTGGGGTTGAAATCTCTTTTTCAAAAGAGAGATTAAAATCTCAAATGATTGATCATATTTTAAAAGCAGTTTAGAACTTATAAAGGAGAAATTGAATGGGTGCAAAAATTCAAGCTGATGAGATCAGTTCTATAATAAAAGAGAGAATTGATAACTTTGAATTAAATGTAGATGTAAACGAAACAGGTAAGATTATCGCTTATGCTGATGGGATTGCACAAGTTTACGGATTAAGAAATATTATGGCTGGTGAAATTGTTGAGTTTGAAAATGGTGAGAAAGGTCTTGCTGCAAACTTAGAAGAAGCTACTGTAGGTGTTGTTGTACTTGGTAAAGGTGAAGGTTTAAGAGAGGGAAGCTCTTGTAAAAGACTTGGACAATTATTAGAAACACCAGTTGGTGAAGCTATGGTTGGAAGAGTTGTAAACGCACTAGGTGAACCAATTGATGGTAAAGGTGCAATTGACTCAACAGAGAGTAGATTTGTTGAAGAAAAAGCTCCTGGAATCATGGCTAGAAAATCAGTACATGAACCTTTACAAACAGGTATCAAAGCTATTGATGCTTTAGTTCCAATTGGAAGAGGACAAAGAGAGTTAATTATTGGTGATAGACAAACAGGTAAAAGTACTGTTGCTATTGATACAATTCTTAACCAAAAAAATGAAGATGTAATTTGTATCTATGTTGCAGTAGGTCAAAAAGCTTCTTCAGTTGCAAATGTTGTTAGAACATTAGAAGAGAGTGGTGCAATGGATTATACTATTGTTGTAAACGCTGGTGCTTCTGAAACTGCAGCATTACAATTCTTAGCTCCTTATACAGGTGTAACTATTGGTGAGTACTTTAGAGATAACGCAAAACATGCATTAATTGTTTATGATGATTTATCAAAGCACGCTGTTGCATATAGAGAAATGTCTCTATTATTAAGAAGACCACCAGGTAGAGAGGCTTTCCCAGGTGATGTATTCTATCTACACTCAAGATTATTAGAAAGAGCAGCTAAAATGTCTGATGAGAATGGTGCTGGTTCTATGACAGCACTACCAATTATCGAAACGCAAGCGGGTGACGTTGCAGCTTATATTCCAACAAACGTAATTTCTATTACTGATGGTCAGATTTTCTTAGAAACTAATCTTTTCAACTCAGGTATTAGACCTGCAATTAATGTTGGTTTATCAGTATCAAGAGTTGGTGGTTCAGCTCAAATTAAAGCTACTAAGCAAGTTGCAGGTACTTTAAAATTATCATTGGCACAATATAGAGAATTAGAAGCATTCGCTCAATTTGCATCTGACTTAGATGAAGCTACAAGAAAAGAGCTTGAGTTAGGTCAAAGAATGGTTGAAGTGTTAAAACAAGGTGTTAATAAACCATTAGTAATTGAAAAACAAATTGTAATTCTTTACGCAGGTACTAAAGGGTACTTAAGTGAAGTAGCAGTTGAAGATGTAGTAAAATATGAAAATGAACTACATGCGTTTATTGAACAAAAATACTCTAGTATTTTAGAGTCAATCAAATCAAAAAAGAAACTTGATGATGAGATTGAGGGTGAGTTAAAAGCTGCATTAGAAGAGTTCAATACTGTATTCAATGCAAACTAAGGATTAGTTAATGGCTAACTTAAAAGAGATTAAACTTCAGATTAATAGTGTAAAAAATACTCAGAAGACTACAAAAGCTATGAAGCTTGTATCTTCTGCAAAACTTACTAGAACTAGACAATTGTCTCAGCAAGCTAAAAGTTATGCAGAAAAGATTAATGTAGTACTTTCTGATATTGCGCATAGAGTTAGCAAAGTTCAAGATGATGAGAATATTGGTAGAGCATTTGTACAAAATGATAATCCAAAAACAGTAGATATTGTTTTTGTTACTGCTGATAAAGGACTTTGTGGTGGTTTTAATATGGCAACAATTAAAACTGTTAATGAACTAATGGAAGACTACGCACAAAAAGGTGTAAATGTTAGGCTAAGAGCAGTTGGAAGAAAAGGTATTGATTACTATAACTTCCAAAAGCAAAAGTTAGAACAAAAAGTAAATGATTTGTCGTCTGCACCTGATTATGATAGAGCTTCAGAGTTTATAAAAGACGTAGTTGAAGATTTTAAAAATGAAGTTACTGATAAAGTAATTTTAGTAAATAATGGTTTTTTAAATATGTTAACTCAAGAGATTAGAGTTAATCAATTATTGCCAATTAGCTTAGAAGAAGCAGAAGATAAAGATGCAGAATCTATGTTAAATATTGAGCCAGATGATGATGAAGAAGTGTTAGATGAATTAACAGGCAAATATATAGATTTTAATATGTATTATGCTTTAATAGACTCTTTAGCTGCAGAACATAGTGCAAGAATGCAAGCTATGGAAGCTGCAACAAAAAATGCTAAAGAAAGAGTTGATTCTTTGACAGTTGAATATAACAAAGCTAGACAAGCTGCAATTACAACAGAGCTGATAGAGATTATCAGTGGTGTTGAATCATTAAAATAATTTAAAGGAGCTACCCGTATGAAAGGTAAAATTATTCAGGTAATGGGTCCAGTTGTTGATGTGGAATTTGATGGATACCTACCAGAAATCAATGAGGCAATTGATGTATCTTTAAAAGATTCAAATGCTGATAGATTAGTATTAGAAGTTGCTGCACACATTGGTGATAGTAGAGTTAGAACTATCGCAATGGATATGACTGAAGGACTAGTAAGAGGTCAAGAGTGTACTGCAACTGGTGGACCTATTAAGGTACCAGTTGGTGAAAATGTATTAGGAAGAATTTTCAATGTAATTGGTGAGCCTGTTGATGAAGGTGAAGCTGTTGCTGAAGATACTCCAAAATGGTCTATCCATAGAGATGCACCTACATTTGAAGAGCAATCAACAAAAGCAGAAATGTTTGAAACAGGGATTAAAGTAGTAGACCTTCTTGCACCATATTCAAAAGGTGGTAAAGTAGGACTATTTGGTGGTGCAGGTGTTGGTAAAACCGTAATTATTATGGAACTTATTCACAACGTTGCATTTAAACATTCAGGATACTCAGTATTCGCAGGTGTTGGTGAGAGAACAAGAGAAGGTAACGATTTATACTTTGAGATGAAAGATTCAAATGTACTTGATAAAGTTGCTTTATGTTATGGTCAAATGAGTGAGCCTCCAGGTGCAAGAAATAGAATTGCATTAACAGGACTTACAATGGCTGAGTACTTCAGAGATGAAAAAGGTCTAGATGTATTAATGTTTATTGATAATATCTTTAGATTTGCTCAATCAGGTACAGAGATGTCAGCTTTATTAGGAAGAATTCCATCAGCTGTTGGTTACCAACCTACACTTGCAAGTGAAATGGGTGCATTACAAGAGAGAATTACTTCAACTAATAAAGGTTCAATTACTTCTGTTCAAGCTGTATATGTTCCTGCAGATGACTTAACTGACCCAGCTCCTGCATCAGTTTTTGCTCACTTAGATGCAACTACAGTTCTTAACAGAAAAATTGCAGAAAAAGGTATTTATCCAGCAGTTGATCCATTGGATTCAACTTCTAGAATATTAAATGCTAATATTATTGGTGAAGAGCATTACAACGTAGCAAGAGGTGTACAATCTGTATTACAAAAATATAAAGATTTACAAGACATTATTGCTATTCTTGGTATGGATGAGTTATCTGAAGAGGATAAGTTAACTGTTGCTAGAGCAAGAAAAATTGAAAAATTCCTATCTCAACCATTCTTTGTTGCAGAGGTATTTACAGGTGCTCCTGGTAAATATGTTGAATTAAAAAGTACAATTGAAGGATTCAAAGGTATCTTAGACGGTAAGTTTGATGACCTTCCTGAAATGGCGTTCTATATGGTTGGTGGAATTGATGAAGCTTTAGCTAAAGCTGAAGATATGAAATAAACCATTTAAGGTATATTATGAACACAATTAAGTTATCAATCGTTACACCTAACGGGGCAATATTTAACGGAGATGTAAAAACCGTAACACTTCCTGGTAAAGAGGGAGAGTTCGGTGTATTACCTGGGCATTCATCTTTAGTTTCATCTTTAACTGTTGGTGTAATTGTAATTGAAAGAGAAAATTCTACTGAGGCTGTTGCTATTAACTGGGGACATGTTAAAGTGGATGAGAATTCTGTTGATGTTTTAGCAGATGGAGCTATCCCTTTAACACAAGGTGAAGATTCAGAAATAGCTAAAAATATTGAAGCAGCAAAAGATTTAGTTAGTTCTGTTAAAGACTCTAACGTATCAGTTGCTGCAGTTGAATCAAAAATCAATTCATTTGCATAAAAAATAGTCAATGAACAATACAATACTAAATTATTTGGCAAATAGTAGTGCTATAACTTATATAGTTTTAGCACTATTGTCAATTTATCTAATCGTTACTATCTGGATTTTTATTTACAGATATCTAAGTTTAAAAGGTTTAATAACTAATGAGCAAAAATCATTAGAGTCATTAACATCAAGAGAGACAACATTTTCTCCCTTTTCATCTTTAAATAAATGTTCAAACAATAGTAACTCCAAAGAGTTGCTTCACGCATGTGAAATAAATATTATAAAAGATGCAAGTGCTGGAATATCTTGGATGTCTATTATTGCATCAACTTCACCATTTATAGGACTTTTTGGTACAGTTGTTGGAATCTTAGAATCATTTGCAAAGTTTTCAGGCCATGCAAAAGTTGGTTTTTCAGTTATAGCACCTGCAATATCAGAAGCATTAGTAGCAACTGCAGCTGGTATATTTGTGGCTATATTTGCATATACATTTCATCAAATTTTAACAAGAAAAGTTTATGAATTAAATACTTATTTAAAAGCACAATCAGAAATTTTAATTGCTAAGGGTTAATTTTGTACGATTTTAACCAAAAGCCAGATTTAAATATTACACCTTTAGTTGATATTATGTTAGTTCTTTTAGCAATACTTATGGTTACTGCACCTGTTATGGATTATGAAGAACCTATTAGTTTACCTAAAGGTAGTAAATCAAAGCAAGCTGATGAATTTACTAAAATTGAGATTCTTATTACAAAAGATAAAATTGTAAAACTAAATAAAAGAAGCATTGAACTTAATAATTTTCCTGATACATTTACTCTTTTTTCAAATAATAAAGATCAAAAAACTCCTATACATATTAAGGCTGATAAAGAGTTGATTTATGATGATATAATGATGGTTCTTAGAACAGTTAAAGAAGCAGGGTTTTATAAAATATCTTTAATTACCGATGGATAATATATGAGGTCTAATAAAACATTTCTTTTATCTGGGGCTATATCTATTACTATTTATATTATTATTTGTATTTTCTTTATATATTTAATTACCTCAAACAATGTAAAAACGTTCACATCCAAAAATAAGCAGACTGTTATTGAGTTAAGTATGATAACTAACAAAAGTGATAAAAAAAGAGTTGAAAAGAAAACCAATAAAAAAGAAGAGCCTAAAAAAGAAGAAGTTGTAGAAAAAGAGACCTCTATAAGTAAAAAAAGAGCACCTGATTTAAAATCTTTATTTGGAAATGTTAAAACTGATGTCACAAAAAAACCTAAAAAAGAAGTAAATAATGTATCTAAATCATCTAATCCAAAGAGATATAAATCAAAATTTGAAAAACAGAATAAATCATCAAATGTAAAAATTGACTCATTATTAGAAGATGAAATTACAACTACTAATATTACTTCAAAAAGTTTTTCAAAAAACAGCGAAAGTGATGAATACTTCTCTTTAGTTAATGACAAACTATCAAATTGGAATCCATCTTTATCATCTGATAATTTAGAAGCGGTTGTTATTGTAACAATAGCAAGTAATGGAGAGTTTGATTATAAGTTTGCCACTTATTCACAAAATCTAAAATTTGATGAGTCTTTAAAAGCTTTTTTAGAAGAACAAAAAAGTATAATATATCCAAAACCTAAAAATGGAAAAGAAGTTAAAATAAGCGTAAAATTTAAATCAAAAGGATAATCTATGAGAAAACTATTGTTTATTTGTATATTTATGGTCACAAGTTTATTTGCAGTTGATGCAAATTTAGAAATTTTTAAAAAAGCAAATTCAATACCAAAAATTTTAATATCTACATCAAGTGATACAAGTGAAAATGTTGTGTTAGAAAAGATTAAAAAGTTATTAAAAAAAGATTTAGAGGTTAGTGGTTACTTTGAAACTATAAAAAAACCTGAAGATATTAATCAAATTGAATTTAATCAATTTCCAGATTTCATTAGACTTTCAAATAGTGATGTTGATGTATTTTTAAATATTAGTGCTAAAAAAAATGATGATGACTCATATACATTTTATACAAAGCTTTATGACGTAAACTCCCAAGAAATGGTACTTCAAAAAAGTTATACTACACAAAAAGAAGAGAGGTATCCTTTTTTAGCACATAGAACTGCTATTAGTATAAGTGAAGAGTTTGATGCCCCAAGTATTGAGTGGATGGACAAATTTGTAGTCTTTTCAGTTTATAAAAGTAGTGGTGAATCTGATATTATGATAGGTGACTATACTTTAAACTTTAGAAAAACAATAGTTACAGGAGGATTAAATATTTTTCCTAAATGGGCTGATAATAAACAAAGAAGTATATACTATACCTCTTATAACTATGAAAAACCAACAATAGTGAAGTTAAATATGTATACCAGGCAAAAGGACGTAATTATGCAATCAGATGGTATGATTGTAACCTCAGATGTTAATGCAAATGGTTCAAAGCTTTTAATCACAGCTTCTCCTGAAGGACAACCTGATATTTACTTATATGATACTTTTTCAAAAGAGAGTCAAAAAGTCACTAACTACAGTGGAATTGATGTTTCAGCAGAGTTTTTAGAAGATGATAACAGAATGGTTTTTGTATCAGATAGGTTAGGTTACCCAAATATATTTGCTAAAAGCTTTAATTCAAGAGGAGTAGAAAGATTAGTTTACCATAGTAGAAATAACTCTTCTGCAACTGCATATAAGAATAATATTGTATATGTTAGTAGAGATAGTGAAAATGAACTATCAAAAAGATCTTTTAACCTTTATTTAATTTCTACATTAAGTGATGATTTAAAAAGATTAACATCAAGTGGTGTAAATCAGTTTCCTAAATTTTCTAAAGATGGTGAATCTCTTTTGTACATAAAAACATTTGAAGGAGTTAGCTCCCTTGGTATTATAAGACTTAATTTTGACAAGTCATATATGTTCCCATTAGCAAATGGACGGATTCAGTCTATTGATTGGTAACTCAAATAATGATTAATTAAGTTTTGATTTTGTAAAATGAAATAAATTTTAATTTTAAGGATAAATTTATGAAAAAGATTAGCATTTACTCTTTGCTTATTGCTTCTGTTCTACTAACAGGTTGTAGTGAGAAAAACGTGGATATGAACGTAGATAATGGTCAAAAGCAAAAAGAAGAGACTTCTGAAAGTGCATTAAACACTATTCCAGATACAAAAACCGAGAAGGTAGTGGATGGCTCTTTTTCCCAAATAGAAGAAGTTGAAAAAGGTGTTTATTATGAAATCAATGGAAAAAGAGTTTTAATTGAAAACGTTTACTTTGGGTTTGACAAATATAATCTAACTTCTGAAATGAAAGAAATAGCAAGAAGTAATGCTTCAAAACTATCACCTCTAAAAGCTGATACAACAGTTAAATTATCAGGTAATACTGATGAGTGGGGTACTGATGAATATAACTATGCATTAGGTTTAAAAAGAGCTAGAACAGTTAAAAAAGTATTGCAAAATAACGGTGTAGATGCAAATATTGCTATGGTATCATTAGGTGAAAGTAATCCTACTTGTACACAAAAGACTAAAGCTTGTTGGCAAATGAATAGAAGAGTTGAGCATACTCTTAAAAAATAATAGTCAATAATGAATAGATACATAATACAATTAATCATCATCGCTTCATTGGCTAATGCACAAGAGGTATCAGTATTTGGAGCAGGTGATTTAAATTCAGAAAACCCATATGGGTTAAACTCCGCTGAAAAGCATATTTTACAAAATAAAAAAGAGTTAAATAAATTAGACTCGAAAATTAATGATGTTAATTCTCTTTTAGACTCTGTGAAGAGAAGATTAGAAGGGATTGAGTCAATTTATGAGGGTGACTCTTCCAAATTAAACTCTACAGTTCATAAAATCAACAAGCTTGTAAAAAAAGTTGAAGAGTCTAAAGATTTAGCAACAAAAAACAAGCAAGAAGCCCAAGAGATAAAAAGTGTTTCTTCTCAGCTTATTAGTATGAAAGAAGAAACAGATAAAGAAGTAAGACAAAGTATCTCAAAATTAAAAGAGGCAATTTCTCAGATTTCAAATCTTTTAAATAAAGTTAATAGAACCTATGTTTCAGAATCAGAATTAAGAAAAAATATGAAACAATTTATTACAAGAGATGAGTTTGAGAATTTAAAAAATTCAATTGGAAACAGTAGTAATAAGAAAAGCTTAAGTAAATCAAATGAAACTGAAGATGACTCAACTGAGCTATCTTTAGAAGATAAAAAAAGATTAATGAAAGAAGCAAAAAAACATTACTCTACAAGATATTTTAAATATGCAATACCAAAGTTTGAAAAGCTTATTGCAAATAATTATAAACCAGCTGAAAGTAATTATTATCTAGGTGAGATGTGGTATGTAAGAGACAAATATGATCTAGCAATAAGTCATTTTAAAAAGTCCGCTATGTTAAACGATAAAGCAGCTTATATGCCATCATTATTATTGCACAGTGCTATTTCATTTGAAAAAACAAACGATAAAGAAAATGCTAAAAGTTTTTATAGTACATTAATAGATCTTTATCCAAAATCAGATGAAGCTAAAGAAGCAAAAAATTTAATTAAAAAATTATAAGGAATTTATATGTCAAAAGTAATAGGTATTGAATATACTTTAAAAGACGCAAAAACAGGTGAACAACTTGACACTAATGTTGGGCAAGCACCACTAGAGTTTATCTCTGGAAAAGGTCAAATTATACCAGGATTAGAAACTAAGTTAGTTGAAATGAACGAAAAAGATGAAGCAGATGTATTAGTTGAGCCAAAAGATGGATATGGTGAATATAATGAAGAAGCTATCCAAACTTTACCAAAAGAGCAGTTTGCAGGTATTGAACTGCAAGAAGGTTTATCTTTATATGGTACAGGAGAAAATGGAGAAACTGTACAAGTTGTAGTTAAATCATTTACAGATGATGATGTTACAATTGATTACAATCATCCAATGGCTGGAAAAAGCTTAATGTTCTCTGTAGTTGTTACATCTTTAAGAGCTGCAACAGAAGAAGAGCTTCAAACAGGTGTTGTTGGTGGAATGGCTGCAATGTCTGGTGGATGTTGTGGTGGCGGAAGCCAAGAACAAAACTCAGGTGGTTGTGGTTGTAATTAATAGTTGCTAGGTTAGCAAAATATAGAAAATATATATTTATTTCAAATTAGTTACAATAATAGTTATTTGCCCAAATGTAATACACATTTGGGCAAAACTATTTTTTAAGGTTTGTACTTTATAAACTTTAACAAATAGTTTTTTAAACTAATTATTTTACATAAAGAGGTATTTAAAATGAAAAAAGTTGCTTTTATTTTTCCAGGACAAGGAAGTCAATCTATTGGAATGGGAAAAGATTTCTTTGAAAACTACGAAATCGCTAAAGAAATGGTTTCAAAAGCTAGCGAAAGATTAGGTATAAATTTTGAAGAGTTATTATTTGAAGAGAATGATAACTTAAGTAAAACAGAGTTTACGCAACCTGCTATTTTGTTAGTAAGCTGTATTGCAACTGAGATTTTTAAAAGTAAATGTGAGATTGAACCAGAGTTCCAGTTAGGTCATTCACTAGGTGAATTTTCTGCTTTAGTAAGTGCAAAAGCCCTTGATTATTTAGATGCAATTGAACTAGTACATAAAAGAGGACTTTTTATGAAAGAGGCTTGTACAGATAAAAATGCTGGAATGATGGCTATTGTTGGTTTAGATGATTCAACAGTTGAGCAAATATGTGATGAAGAGAGAAAAGAAGAGAAAAAAGTATGGCCTGCTAACTATAATATTGATGGACAACTTGTTCTTGCAGGAATAAAAGAAGATTTAGAGTCACTTCAAGATAGATTTAAAGAAGCTGGTGCAAAAAGAGCTTTACTACTTGATATGAGTGTAGCAAGTCATTGTGAGTTATTGGAAAGTGCAGTGGAAAATTTAAGACCATATCTTGAAGAGTATTTAAAAGATGAGTTTAGACCTGTTGTATCAAATGTAACTACTGAGAAGTATCAAACAAAAGAGGATGCAATTGAACTACTTGCATCACAACTAACTGAACCTGTAAAGTATAAACAATCAATTTTAAATAATAGTAATATTGATGCATTTATAGAGTTTGGAAATGGTGTAGTATTAAAAGGATTAAATAGAAAAATTGATAGAAAAATACCAACTTACAATGTTAGTGATGAAAAAACATTAGAAAAAACAATAGAGGCTTTAAATGAGTAGTGAAAATGAAATAAAAATGAAAAAAATTGCAATAATGGGTGCTATGGAAGAAGAAATAGAGCCTCTATTGTCATATTTTGATAACGTTAATGTAGTAGATTATGCAGATAATAAATTTTATGAAGTAAACTTTAATGGGCTTGATATAGTAATAGCTTATTCAAAAATAGGAAAAGTATTTGCAAGTTTAACAGCTACTACTATGATTGAAAAGTTTGGTTGTGACACTTTATTGTTTTCAGGTGTTGCAGGTGCAATTAATCCAAAATTAGAAATTGGTGATTTAATAATCGCAGATAAACTGTGTCAGCATGATTTAGATATTACTGCTTTTGGTCATCCACATGGATATGTACCTGGTGGAAACGTTTATATTGATACATCAGATAAATTAAAAAATATTGCAAAAGAAGTTGCATATGAGAATAAATTAAATATTATAGAAGGCACTATAGCAACAGGTGACCAATTTGTTCATAGTGATGAGCAAAAAGATAGAATAAAAGAGAATTTTGATGCAGATGCATTAGAGATGGAGGGTGCAAGTGTTGCAGTTGTTTGTAAAAGCTTAAATATACCATTTTTTATTTTAAGAGCAATTTCAGATACTGCAAATATGGAAGCAAACTTTGATTTTGATGAGTTTTTAAAAACATCTGCAAAAAACTCAGCGGATTATATAATTAAAATTATTCAAAAAATAAATAGAGTATAAGTTTAAACTTATACTCATATTTAAACTTACATAACTCAAAAAAATCAATAAACCCCAATAAAAAACAAGTAAACCCCAGAAAAAACCACAAATTAAAAAATTTAAGCTAAAGTTTAGAAAATACTCTTGACAAAGATGAATAATTTGTCTATAATTCCCGTCCAAATTCACAGAGACAA